>DATBGH010000038.1:0-7744 GCA_036558085.1 Hyphomicrobiaceae bacterium | reverse complement strand
GATCTCGTCGCGCAGCGCATTGAACATGCGCCGTGTCAGGGTTGCTTTGTCACCCCCGGCGATGAAGAGCGCGATAACCACCTCGTCGAGCGAGGAAATGAAGGCGAGCAGCGCTCCGGAAATGACGGCAATGCGGATCTGAGGCAGCGTGACCGTCAAGAACGCGCGCGGCCGGCTGGCGCCCAGGCTGCGCGCGACCATCTCCTGGTTCATGTCGTAGCTCTTGAGCCTCGACGCAACCGTGATGACGACCAGCGGAATAGCAAGCGCCGAGTGTGCCAGCACGATGCCGGTCAGCGTATTGTTGAGCCCGACTTGGGCATAGAACAGAAAGACGCCGATGGCGGTGAGGATGGCATGAATGACCAGCGGTAGAATGAAGATACCTTGCGCGAGCGCCGACCAGCGGTTACGGAGGCCATGCAAACCGTAGGCAGCCAGCGTACCGAACACGGTCGATAGCAGCATGGTCAGGATGGCCGCCGCAAACGAGACGTACGTGGCCTCCCGCCACTCAACCGCACTGAAATAGGCCACATACCAGCGCAGCGACCAGGCCGGCGGCGGGAAGGCCAGATAGCGCGAATCGGAGAAGCTCAAGGGAACGACGAGCAGGCTCGGCGCAATCAAAAAGAGGACGATCAGGCCAACGCCGGCGTAAAGCCACAGCCGCCGACGGTGGGTGATTTGGGTCTCGGTCGCCGTAGAGCCCAGCATTCAACGCCCTCCGACGAGCTTGTCGAAGCCCACCACGCGACCGAGCAACCACAAGATGCTCAGCGTCAGCACCAGCAGCACGACGCCGAGCGCACTGGCAGCACCCCAATCGCCATAGTAGGAAACGTTGCGCTCGATCTGCATCGACCACATCATGACGCGGCCGCCGCCCAACAAGGCCGGGGTCACGTAAAAGCCCAGGCACAGCACGAATACGATGACGATGCCGGCGATCAGGCCCGGCACCGACAGTGGCACGTAGACCTGCCAGAAAGCCTTCACCGGCGAAGCGCCGAGATTGGCTGCGGCACGCACGTAGTCGGGATCGATGGCACGCATCGAGGCATAGAGGGGCAGCACCATGAAGGGCAGCATGATGTGCACCATGCCGATGGCGGTGCCCGTGAAATTGTGCATGAGGGGCAGTGGACCATCGATGAGGCCCAAGCCCGCGAGCCAAGTGTTGATGAGACCTCGCCGCTGCAAAAGGACGAGCCACGCGTAGCAGCGCACCAGGAGCGAGGTCCAGATCGGGAACAGCACCAGCAGCAGCAGGAGCGCGGCCATGCGGGCCCGCGCTTGGGCGATGACATAAGCCAGCGGATATCCAAGAGCCACGCAGACGGCGGTCACGAGGAAGGAGAGCGCGAAGGTGCTCTGCAGCGAGATTAAGTAGCTCGGATGCAGCAATCGACGGTAATGCACCAAGGTCGCCCCGTCGGCGTCGCGAAACGATAGCCAGAACAACCAGGTGATAGGGGCCAGCGCAACGACGCCGATCAGCAGGAGGCCCGGTAGGGCGAGACTTCCAAGCCTCCACTGTTCGGCGCGCGCCTGTGCCGCGAACGCGGCCGCATTTGGCCTCATCTCCCCCGAGACACCCGTGCCTGGCGCCGCATGCGTTGCCGTCGCCATCGCCGTCACGTCTCGTTTGCGGGTACGGCGATGCTGTCGGCCGGAGCAAGGCCAAGCGTGATCGGCGCGCCCGGCGGCGGCAGTGGGCGTCGCGTGCTGCCGGCGGGCTGACGGATAGCGATCGGCAGGCCGTCGGCCAGCGACACATAAAGAAGGGAGCTTTCCCCCTGGTAGACGCACTCCTTGACCTGGCCGGCGAACACGTTGAGATGAGCACCCTCCGCCGCATCGACCACTTTTAGCTTTTCAGGCCGGACGACCAGGTACTGAGCGGAAGCGGAATGGCGCGGTGGCTCAGCCAGGTGAATGGGCCGTTCTCCCAGATAGGCCGCACCATCGCGGATCTCGACGGGAAGAAAATGCGATTCCCCGACGAACTCGGCAATGAAGCGGTCGACCGGGCGCTCGTAGAGATCTTGCGGTCGATCGATCTGGCGAAAGCGCCCCTGGTGGATGACGGCGATGCGATCCGAGAGCGTAAGGGCCTCGCGCTGGTCGTGCGTAACATAGACCGTTGTCATGCCGAGGCGCTGATGCAGGTGGCGCACCTCGATCTGCATCTGCTCGCGCAGTTTCTTGTCAAGCGCCGAGAGCGGCTCGTCCATCAGTAGAATGCGCGGCTCAAAGATGATGGCGCGCGCCAGGGCCACGCGCTGCCTTTGGCCGCCCGAAAGTTGGTGGACCTGGCGATCGCCGAGCCCGGCGAGCTGCACCATGTCGAGGGTGCGGCGCACGCGCTCTTCGATCTCGGCGCGGGAGAGACGGCGCAGCTTCAACGGATAGGCGAGATTGCCCGCCACGGTCATGTGGGGAAAGAGGGCATAGTTCTGGAACACCATACCGACGTCGCGCTTGTGCGGCGGCGCCAGCGAGATGTCGCGGTCGCCGAACCAGAGCTCGCCGCAATCAGGACGGATGAAACCGGCGAGCACCATCAACAGCGTGGTCTTGCCCGATCCCGACGGCCCAAGCAGCGTAATGAACTCACCGCTGGCGATATCGAGGCTGACGCTGTCGAGCGCTTTCGTCCGTCCATACGTCTTGGTGACGTCTCGGATCGAGATCGGCAGAGCGATGCTCGCTGCGCTCTTCATCTGGGGCAACGATCCATGTCGTCGGGCCGCGTGGGTCAACCGGCCCGAGGACAACGAACGACCGGACGGCGTCCCGTCCGGTCGCTTGGAAACTCCGTCAAGGCGCTAATTCTGCACGAAGGCATCGAAGCGCTTGACCATCTCGTCGTTGTTCTTGACCCACCAATCCAGGTTCATGAAGAAGCCCTTGCCGATGTTCTGCGGCGAGTTGGGGAGCTGTTCGGCGAGCTCCTTGGAGATGAGGCCGGTCTCGAAGGCGGCGAGGTTGGCTGGCGCGTAGTTGATGTATTGGGGCAGGCGCGCCTGCACCTCGGGACGCATCATGATGGCGATGGCCTTCATGGCGAGGTCTTTGTTGGGCGCACCCTTCGGCACCAGCCAGCAGTCGGAAACCAGCATCTGCTGGTCGAAGGTGATGGCGAGTGGGCCGCCTTTGCTGTCCTTTTCTTTCATGGCGGCCTGAATGCGGCCGTTCCATGCACCGACCATGTCGACTTCGCCATCTTGGAGGATCTGTGCCGACTGGGCGCCAGAATTCCACCACACGAGCACGTGCGGCTTGAGCTCCTGAAGCTTCTTGAAGGCGCGATCGACGTCGAGGGGATAGAGCTTGTCCGTCGGCACGCCGTCGGCGATCAGTGCGGCCTCCAGACTGTAGATGGGATGCCGGCGCATGGAGCGCTGGCCCGGGAAGGTCTTGGTGTCCCAGAAGGCCGCCCAGCCCGTTGGCTTCTTGTCGCCGAAGGCCTTGGTGCGCCAGCCGATGGCCACGGAATAAACAATCTGGGAGATCCAGTACTCGGACTTTAACTCCTTGGGCACGCCCGCATCCTTGATGATGGCGGGATCGAGCTTCTCAAGTTTGCCCTCCTTTTCGAGGATGCCGCAGGTATGGTTGCCCTGGGTGGAAAGGTCCCAGGTAGGCCGACCGGAGGCGACCTGGGCGCGGATGTCGGCGATCCCAGAGGTGGTATCCTCTTTGATGGTGATGCCGAGCTCTTTCTCGACGACGTTGAACCACGCCTCCCGCTGCGCCTTCTGGAAGGCGCCGCCCCAGGACGAAATGGTGATGCTCTGCTGCGCCAGGCTTGGACCAGGACAAGCCATCGCGACGGCAGCGAACGCGCCCGCGCCCGCAACCATGGATCGGACGATCAAAGCTTTCATGAGGCTTCCCCTGCACGCGATGGACACGGACACCAAGTCGGTCCTGGTAAAGCAAAGTTCACAGCTTGGCTCAGCCCAAGTCAAGAACATCAAAAGGCCTGGCGTCGGGATGGCTGGGAAAGCCGCCAATTTGCTTAAGCGCAATACAAATGGGTCGCTCCGCGGCTTGATCTGCCGAGGAGGTTCAGAGCAAGCTCGCGTTGCACCATCACGTGACAAGGGGGAGTGCCGTGGCCCTGCATTTTGAGGCGAGCGAGTTCGACGCGCGCGTGGCCCGTGCGCGTGAGGCGCTAGTTCGTGACAGGCTCGATGCCATTCTCCTGTTCGCACAAGAGAGCCTCTATTACCTGACGGGTTTTGACACATCGGGGTTTGTCTTCTTCCAATGCGCCCTCCTAACGGCGGGCTCGGATCCGATCGTGCTCTTGACACGGCGACCCGATCTTGAGCAGGCACGACGGACCTCGACCATCATGGACGTGCGGCTGTGGTATGACCGCGAGGGCGCCGACCCCTCGGTCGAACTCAAGGCCATCTTGGAAGAGAAGAAGCTCGCGCGAGCGCGCATCGGCATCGAGCTTCGCACCTTCGGTCTGACGGCGGACAAGTACGAAGCCGTCCGCCGGCGCCTCGAGGGCTGGTGTGAGCTCGTTGACGCCAGCCATCTCGTGCGCGCGCTGCGGCTCGTCAAATCCCCGGCCGAGATCCTCTACGTACGGAGGGCGGCGGAACTCGCCGACCGGTCGCTCGAGGCCATGGTCGCGGCGGCGAAACCCGGGGCCTTCGAAGGCGACATCGCTGCGGCCGGCGCCGTGCCGATCCTGGCGGGCGGCGGTGATCCACCGCCCTCGGGCCCAGTGCTCGGATCCGGCGACCGCGCACTGCTGGTGCGCAGCGCCACGGGCTTTCGTCACCTGGATGCCGTCGATCAGCTGACCATGGAGTTTGCCGCCAGCTATCGCCACTACTGCGCCTGCCTGATGCGCACCATCGCCGTGGGCGCAGCGAGGCCCGCGCAGAAAACCATGTTCGAGGTGACACGCGAGGCGCTGGCAGCGATGACCGATGCCGCAAAACCCGGACGACCCCTCGGGCAAATCGACGATGCACATCGCCACGTCTACGATCGGGCGGGGTTTGGGGGATCGCGCATGGCAGCCTGCGGCTATTCGCTGGGTGCCCTCTACCGCCCCACATGGATGGACGTGCCGCCCATGCTTTATTCCGGCAATCCGCTCCCGGCGGCAGCGGGCATGGTGCTCTTCCTGCACGCCATCTTGATCGATGCGGCCCAGAACCTCGCGATGTCGCTCGGGCACACCATTTTGGTGACGGCGACCGGTGCGGAAATCCTCAGCCGGATCGAGCCTGCCTACATCGTGACAACGTGAGAGGGCTTTTTTGCTCTCGTTCAGACCGATAGGAAATCGCAGGCCGACAGCGCGTGCGTGCGTACGATGTGCAGGAATTCCTCGATGTCGACGTGCTCATCGAAGGAGCCCATGCCATGTGGGAAGGGGCCGTAGACGCAGGCCTGGATGTTGCGATAGCGCCAGAGCCGCGCATCGGTGCCGCCCAGGCTCACGATCGGCTGTGGCCGGAAGCCGCGCAGCTCCTCGACGTTTTTCTGGACGGTGCGGATAATTTCGCAGTCAGGGTCCACCCATGAGGGCAGATTGCAGTTGGTCTCCTTGACCGTGGCATCTGGGAACGCCTGCAGGATCTTGCCGACGGCAGTCATCACCTGTTCCCTGCCAACACCCAGCGGCAGCCGGATGTCCGCCTCAAACGTGGCGCTCGACGGCACCATGTTGACCTTGACGCCACCCTTGATGGTCCCGATGTTGAGCGTGACCTTGTCAACGATCGCGCCGGCCCCCGGCCCCATGGCGCGATCCATGGTGGCCCGCCCGGCGTCGATGGCAGTGCGCACATTGTCGGAGATCTGCGGCTTGATGGCCCCCAGCTCTTCCAGCGCGGCGGCGATCGCCATGGCCGTCTTCGTGGCGCTCTTGCTGGCATGGGTGTAGGCGCCGTGCGCACCCGGCGTGCGCACGGTGATCTCGAGCCAGAGCGGCCCCTTTTCGCCGAAGCGCACACTAAAGGGGCTCGACGGCTCGCCGTTGAGAAGGGCGTCGCCGTGAACTTCCGGGTGATGCTCCATGAGGTAGCGCGCACCGTAGGGCCCAAAGGTCTCCTCATCCGAAACGGCGGTCAGCGTGAGCTTGCCGCCGAGCTGATCCTTGAGACGATGGAGGTAGGCGTACGTAAAGATCGACGCCGTCGTGCCGGCCTTCATGTCGGCGACGCCGCGGCCGTAGATCTTGCCGTCGACAATCTCCCCGCCCCACGGATCGCGCGACCATCCCGCGCCGTCGTCGGCTACCGGAAATACGTCGATGTGGCCATTGAGCACGAGATGGCGGCCGGGGCGTCCGCAATCGAAGCTGCCGACGATGTTGGGCATGTCGGGGTGCGCCGCGATCACGCGGTAGGGCAACCCGCGCAAATCCAGGAACTTTTTCACGAATTCGGCGACTTCCCGGGTATCCCCGGGGGGATTGGGGCTCTTGTGCCGTACAAAGGCCTGCAAGAAGCTCACGAGGTCCGCGCGGTCGCGATCGATCCAGTCCAAGATTTGCTGACGTGCCGTGCTCATGACCCACTCCCTGGTTCTCGCCGAGTATGGCAGGACACGCCCTTGCTTGTCCCGGTCCAGACGCGTCATCATTCGAAAACCTGAGCAATGCCGCTGCAATGCTTGACATGAGAGCAGGAGACCCATGAGGGCACTTCCCAAATCGCTGTGGGCCGCAACAGCAACGCCTCCCGTCTCCCATCCGCCGCTCCGCGGCGAAGTGAAGGCCGACTGCGTGATCGTCGGTGGCGGGTTCACCGGCCTATCGACGGCGCTGCATCTGGCCGAACGTGGCATCGATGCGGTGCTGGTGGAGGCCAACGAGCCGGGCTGGGGAGCCTCGGGCCGCAACGGAGGGCAGGTCATCCCGGGGCTGAAGCTCGACCCTTCCGAGCTGCGCGCCAAGTATGGGCAAGAACGTGGGCGCCGGTTGACGAAGACCGTTGGGGCGACGGCCGACTTGGTGTTCGACCTCATCGCGCGTCACCGCATCGACTGTGATGGGCGCCGCAGCGGTTGGATTCAAGGCGCACCGGGTCCCAAGGGCCTTGCGCAAGTGCACCAACGCGCCGCGGAGTGGTTGGCGGAGGGCGCCGACGTCGCCGCCCTTGAGCGCGGTGAGGTCGAGGCGCGCACCGGCTCCAAGGCTTACGTCGGTGCCTTTCTTGATCGGCGCGGCGGCACCGTCCAGCCACTGTCTTACGCTCGCGGCCTGGCACGAGCGGCGGCGGCCGCGGGCGCCCGTATCCACGGTGACAGCCCGGCCGTCGCTCTGGAGCGGATTGGCCAAACTTGGAAGGTCAGCACACCAGAAGGAGCGGTGATCGCGTCCCATGCCGTCCTCTGCACGAACGGCTATACCGATTGGCTGTGGCCGGGCCTCGCCGAGACCGTAATCCCCGTCCTCTCTTCGGTGGTGGCGACGGAGCCCCTCTCCGACAATCTGCACAAGGTCATCTTGCCGGGACGTGAGGGCGTGTCGGAGACGCGCCGTGTTCTCAACTGGTTCAGCGTGGATGGAAAGGGGCGGCTCGTGTTTGGGGGGCGTGCGCACCAGCACGAGACCGAGGACCCGCGTGCCTTCGGTGCCGTGGTAGACCGCCTCACGTCGGCATTCCCAATTTTGGGCGAGCCGCGCATCGAGTATCGCTGGGCGGGTTACGTGGCACTTACCACCGACCACGTGCCGCACCTCAACGAGCTGGCCCCCAAT
>DATBGH010000037.1:0-4201 GCA_036558085.1 Hyphomicrobiaceae bacterium | reverse complement strand
GCCGGCAAATCCGTCCTGCTCTCCTTGCTGGCCCTGCAGTTTCGTCGCTTCATCGGGGCACAGGTGATCCTGTTCGATCGCGGCCGATCGGCCAGAGCGGCAACCCTCGCCATGAACGGTGAGAGCATCGAGCTCGGGCTCGAAGGCACGCTCTCCCTGCAGCCGCTTGCCCGCATCGATGAACCTGGGGAAATCGCTTTTGCCCTGCAGTGGATCACGGCGCTTCTCACCAACGAGGGCGTGCGCGTGACGCCCGATGTCAAAGATGCGGTCTGGACCGCGCTCCAGAGTCTCGCCTCTGCGCCCAAGGACGAACGCACCCTCACCGGCCTTGCCGTGCTCATCCAATCGAGCGCCCTGGTGGCAGCGCTGGAGCCCTATACCCTGGAAGGCGCCTATGGCCGCTTGCTCGACGGCGCAGCGGAGCAGCTGGCCGAGACCCAAGTACTGCACGTCGAGATGGAGCAGCTCATGGCGCACAAGGCGCTGATCGCGCCGGTGCTCACCTATCTGTTCCACCGGTTGGAGGCACGCTTCGACGGCCGCCCGACGCTCATGATCCTCGACGAGGCCTGGACCTTCCTCGACGATGCGCTGTTTGCGGCGCGAATCCGCGAGTGGTTGAAGACCCTGCGCAAGAAGAACGTATCCGTGGTATTCGCGACACAGTCGCTGGCCGACATTGAGCGCTCCACCATCGCGTCGGCGCTGATCGAGAGCTGCCCCACCCGCATCTTCTTGCCGAACGATCGCGCGCTCGAGCCGCAGGCCCGCAGTGTATACGAGCGCTTCGGCCTCAATGCCCGCCAGGTCGAGATCCTCAGTTCCGCGACGGCCAAGCGCGACTACTACGCCCAAACCGCGCGCGGCAATCGCCTGTTCGAGCTGGGCTTGGGGCCCGTTGCTCTGGCGTTCACCGCGGCCTCCTCTCCCGACGACCAACGCCTTATCGACCGTTGTCTTGTCGAGAGCAGCGGCGCCAGCTTCGCGGCGCGGTTCCTGACAGCAAAGGGCCTTGGCTGGGCCGGCGAGCTGTTGTCGCGCTGGCCGCGGCCGGCGCTGCATGCCCCAGCGCTTCCTCAATCCGCTCCCCCCATCGCTTCGGCCAAAGGTGCACAAGGCGTCCCCACCGCCTCTCCAAACGGTAGTGCACCTGCGCCGACGGCAGCGGCGCCGCACTCTCCACCCCGCAACGACGCGGCGCCGCTGCCAGGTCTCGCAACCGGTCTGGCACCAGGTCTCCCTGGAGGACCTCCTCTCTCGGAGCGCCTGTCGCCCTTCCGCGTGGCCTCGCCGGCTCGACAGAGGAGGATCAGGGGATGAGACGCCGATCGAGATACCTTGTTTCCGTAATGCTGGTCTTGAGCGTGCATGCTGCCCCTGCGCTTGCCCAGCTCACCGTATTCGACCCCGCCAACTACAGCCAAAACGTGACGACCGCCGCCCGTGCGCTGGAGCAGATCACCAATCAGGTGCGGCAGTTGCAGAACCAACTCCTCATGCTCCAGCGCATGGATCAGAACCTCGTGCGCTTGAGCTCGACGATCTCGCCCGACGTGCAGCGCACCCTGGCCGACATCCAGACCCAACTCCGCGCCGGGGACGGGATTGCGCTTCGCCTGCAGGCAACACAGAGCGGCTACGACCAGCTTTTCCCACGTCAGGCCTCGAGCAGCCTCTCCACGGACGATGCGCTGCGCAACGCTCAGAACCGATGGAACGAGGAATACGCCGCCGTCCGCCGCGCGGGGCTCCTTCAAGGCCAAATCGCCGACGGCATCGAGACCGACACGCGGCTCCTCGCCGACGCCATGGTCCGCTCCCGCAACGCAGCCGGTGGGCTCGAAGCCGCCCAGGCCGGCAATGAACTGGCGGGCCTCGGCGTCAAACAAGCGCTCGCCCTTGAAGGCCTGCTCGCCGCCCAACATCGCGCCCTCACCGTCACCCGGGCGCGCGACCTCGCCACCGAAGATGAAGGGCGCCAACGCTTCAAAACCTTCATCGGTGCAGGAACCGCTTACACGGCAACTCGATAACAAACGGCAGGAGGGAATGACGATGAACGCTTTGATGGTATTTTCGCGACGCGAGCGGGTGATGTCGAAGACATGCTTCCCGCATGCCGCCCGCACCCGCTCGGGGGACGTGTCCCCCGCGCCCCCTCCCTTTTTGAATTTTCAAAACGCGATGGGTCCGGGAGGTGTCCTCCCGTCAAAGGCACGCCTTCGGCATGACGCGCGGGGTGCGGAGCCGCCCCGCTCGCGCAGCGACCAAAATCGCGACAGCTGACCGCTTTCTGAACCTCGCTCGCTGAACACGACTGCGGTGACACGCGTCGCCGCCGACGGCGGAGCCTTGCCTGAGACTGAGAAGCCAATGGACGACCTAGCGATCATCGACCGGTTTACGGAGACCTTCACGCGCTACATCGACAGCGGCTTTGGCTTGCTGGCGGGGGACGTCGCGTTCCTGACGAGCGTGCTGGTGGCGCTCGATATCACGCTCGCGGGTTTGTTCTGGGCCATGGTGGGGGAGGACAACCTACCAGCGCAGCTGATCCGGAAGGTGTTGTACGTCGGTTTCTTTGCGCTGCTGCTCAGCAACTTCAAGGGCCTGGCGGACGTTGTCTTTCAGTCGTTCGCTGGGCTGGGGTTGAAGGCGTCGGGTGCGTCACTGACAGCGGCGGATCTCATGCGGCCGGGGTTCGTGGCCTCGACGGGGTTCACGGCCTCGCGCCCGCTGTTGGAGAAGGCGGGCGAGCTCTTCGGCATCACGTCATTTTTCACGAACTTCGTGACGATCGTGGTGCTGATGCTGGCGTGGCTCATCGTGCTGCTGGCGTTCTTTATATTGAGCGTCCAGCTCTTCATCACCATCGTCGAATTCAAGCTCACGGTGCTGGCGGGCTTCGTGCTGGTGCCGTTTGCACTCTTCGGGCGAACGGCGTTCCTAGCCGAGCGGGTGCTGGGCAACGTGATCTCGGCCGGCATCAAGTTGATGGTGCTGGCTGTCGTGGTGGGCATCGGCGCCACGCTGTTTGGATCGCTCATTCGACCCAGCGGCGAGATCACGCTGACGCAGGCGGCTTCCACCATTCTCGCGGCGATCGCGGTGTTTGGGTTGGCCGTGTTCGTGCCGGGGATCGCTGCGGGTTTGATTTCGGGTGGCCCACAGTTGGGTGCGGGCGCGGTGGTTGCGACGGGCGCAGCCCTCGGCGGGACGGCCGTTGCCGGGGCGATGTTGGCGAGCGGCGCTTCGCGGCTGACGGGGCGTGGGGCCGGTGGGAGCCTCAAGTCTGCCGCGGCCCTCACGGGACGGGTGGGTGCGGCCTATGAGGCGGGCGGAGCCGGAGGCGTTGCGCGCACGGCGATCACGGCGCCAGCAACACGCCTGATCGCGGCGGGCACGGCGCCCGTGCGCGATGCCTACCGGCGCGGTGCCGCGCAAGGCTATCGCGATGCCGAGACATCGGACCCGAGCGATCCCGGCCGCGGTGCGGATGCTCTGGGGGGTTCAAATTCAGGGAGCTCAAGTTCATTGGCCGAACCGCCGGACTGGGCGCGCAATTTGGCGCGCCGGCAGCGGTTGACCCAGGCCGGCTTGATGGCAGCAGGGGCGCTGCGGGAGGGCGATCGTCCGGTCGCGGGCAGCGGTCCGGACCTCAAGGACTAAGAGCGAGAGGGACGAGCAATAATGACGTTCAAACGATCGACCCTGCGTTACGGCGAGACGCCCGAGCCCGTGACCCCCTACCAGAAGGCGGCGCAGGTCTGGGACGAGCGCATCGGCTCGGCCCGTGTGCAGGCCCACAACTGGCGGCTCATGGCATTGGGCAGCCTGATGCTGTCGCTGATCCTGGCGGCCATCCTGCTGTGGATGGGGCGCTCGGGATCGACCACGCCCTACATTGTCGAGGTCGATCCGAGAGGCGGGGCTCGTGCCGTGGGACCGCCCGCCGAGGCCTATAAGCCGAGCGACGCGCAGATTGCGTTTCATCTGGCGCGCTTCGTCGACAACGTGCGCTCGCTGTCGATCGATCCGGTGGTCGTGCGCCAGAACTGGCTCAAGGCCTACGACTTCGTCACCGAACGCGCCGCGGTGACGCTCAACGAGTACGCGAGGGATAACGACCCCTTCACGAAGGTGGGGCGCGAGGCCGTGGCCGTCGAGGTGACGAGCGTGGTGCGGGCGTCGGATGCCT
>DATBGH010000036.1:0-96001 GCA_036558085.1 Hyphomicrobiaceae bacterium | reverse complement strand
GGGAAGCGACCGCTGACGGGCCCAACGACCATTGCCATCCATGATGATCGCCACATGACGTGGAGCACCCCCTGGCGTCGGATCGATGTTCATATTCTCCCGTCCCGCTTGGCGCATGATGCTGCCAGCCAAAACAGACCTAACAACATCATGGCTCGACGGCTAGATCACACCTGCATGATCTCGCCATCCTTGTGATGCAGCGCCTCGTCGATCTCGGTGATGGTCGCGTCGGTCATCTTCTGAACCTCATCGTTCTTTTGATGATGCTCATCCTCGCTGATGTGACCATCGCGCTCGAGCCGCTTCAACAGGTCCATGCCGTCGCGGCGCACATTGCGCACCGCCACCCGCGCATGCTCGGCGTACTTGTGAGCGACCTTGACCAGCTCTTGGCGCCGCTCGGCGTTGAGGGCCGGGATCGGCAAGCGGATCAAGGCACCCTCGGTCACCGGGTTGAGCCCGAGGTTGGCCTCGCGGATGGCCTTCTCGACGGCCGTCACTTGGCCGCGATCCCAAACTTGCACCGAGATGGTGCGCGCATCGGGCGTCGACACCGTAGCCACCTGGTTGATCGGCAAACGCTGACCATACACGTTGACCACGACGGGATCGAGCAGGTGGGTGCTGGCGCGTCCCGTGCGCAGGCCTGCGAATTCTTTCTTGAGCGTATCCATGGCGCCGCGCATCCGGCGCTCAAGCTCCTTGATATCGAACTTGTCGGCGGCCATGACACCTTACCTCCGATCCGCTAGCGCCCCCGAAATTGCTCCGACGGCCTCCCCCGCGTCCCCGCCAAGCTCGCCGTCGCACTTTGGTCCCGTCTCGACGCCGCACCCGGCGAGCCGCGTTATCCTGAGATCACCGTGGCCGATGCCTCGCCGCGCAGCACCTTCAAAAGGTTGCCGTGCTCCTCAATTGAGAAGACAATTACCGGAAGTCTATTGTCGCGAGCAAGGGCGATGGCGGCCCCATCCATGACCTTGAGGTCGCGGGAGAGGACCTCCGAATAGGTCAGTCTGTCGTAGCGCACCGCATGGGCCACCTGCTTGGGGTCGGCCGAATAGACCCCATCCACTTGTGTCGCCTTTGCCAGCGCCTCGCAGTTCATTTCCACGGCCCGCAGTGCAGCCGTCGTATCCGTCGTAAAGAAGGGGTTGCCGGTCCCGGCGGCAAAGATGACGGCCCGCTTGCACTCCAAGTGGTGCAACGCTTTAGAGCGGACAAAGGCCTCGCAGATGGTGGGCATTGGAATGGCCGAGAGGACGCGCGCCGGCACCCCCTGTTGCTCCAGCGCATTGTGCAATGCCAAAGAGTTCATGACCGTGGCCAGCATGCCCATGTAGTCCGCGGTGGCCCGATCCATGCCGCTGGCGGCGCCTGCCAGGCCGCGAAAGATGTTGCCGCCGCCAACCACGACCGCGATTTCCGCGCCGGCCGCCATGGCATCTCTGATTTCGCCTGAGAGACGCTGCACCACCGGCACGGCAATGCCGTACCCGGACCCGCCCATCAGCGCCTCACCGGAAAGCTTCAGGAGCAAGCGTCGGTAGCGCAATCCCGATGAGGAGCCCATGGTCGCAACCTTGCTGTTGCTCGCCTGCACCACCGCTCGCTGCCCCCGCAGTTCGCGACCCGCGGCCGACCCCCGCACAGGCTCAACCAACCGCTGTGGAGCCAATGCCCACACGGCCAAGATCGCTTAACCGCAGAGCCTCACGCGAGCCCAATCAACGTCCAGACCCAATTCCCAGACCCGCCTCCAAGTCCCCATCCAAGACCGACGCCCGTGCGCTTTGGCCGCGGCCTTGCCCAGGCTTGGTCTGGTCCTCGCTAGGTCTCGCCAGAGCCTCCGGTGTCGCCGGCCCGGTGCATCGCACCGGGCCGGACCTTAGCCTGATTCGAAGCCGCGCCAGTCACCGCTGGCCGGCGGCCTTCGCCACCTCGGCAGCGAAATCGCCATCCCTCTTGTCGATGCCCTCGCCCAAGGCATAGCGTGCGAACTTTCTCACCTTGATGGGCGCACCTGCCGACGTCTCGGCCGCCTTGATGACCTGCGCCACCGTTGCCTTGCCATCCCCCCCTGCGCCCAGGAATGTCTGTTCGAGCAAGACCACCTGTTGGTAAAACTCCTTGCGCAAGCGCCCTTCGACCATCTTAGCGGCGATGTCGGCGGACTTGCCGGAGGCCTTGGCCTGTTCCCGGTAGACCGCACGCTCGCGCTCGATGAGCGCGGGGTCCAGGTCCTCGCCCGTGATGGCCGCCGGTGACGCCGCAGCGATGTGCATCGCCAGCTGCCGCCCGAAGTTGGCGAGCTCCGTCTTGCTCCCCTTGCTCTCGAGGGCCACCAGCACGCCGATCTTGCCGAGCCCGTCGGCGGCCTTGTTGTGCACATAGGAGGCAACGTGCCCCTCGCCGACCGACATGGCGACCGTGCGACGCACGCTCATGTTCTCACCGATGGTTGCCACCATGGCCTTGACATGATCGCCCACGGCGACCGACTTGCCCGGATAGGTGAGGGCGAGCAGCTTCTCAACGTCGCCCCCGGCCTTGTGCGCCAGCGTTGTGATGGTGCGCACCATGTCCTGGAACTGCTCGTTGCGGGCGACGAAGTCGGTCTCCGAGTTGACCTCCACCATGGCGCCTGCCTGCTCGTTGGCGGCAACGCCGATGAGCCCTTCCGCTGCAACGCGGCCTGCCTTGTTTGCCGCCTTCGACAAACCCTTCTTGCGCAGCCAATCGATGGCGCTTTCGATGTCGCCTTTGACCTCGGTCAGCGCCAGCTTGCAGTCCATCATACCGGCGCCGGTCTTGTCGCGCAGCTCCTTGACTAGGCTCGCCGTTATCGTCGTCATGGATCGGTCCTTTGGTCTAATTCCGGATCTGGGGAGGGAAGATTAGGGCCGGGTCGGTCGCAAACACCCGCGCACGGGCCCGTTCCTAGGCCCGCTCCAACCACTCCCACCCAATCCCGACTGGCCACTGTCAAGCCGCCTGCCCCTCTGTCAGTTGCTTGGCCGCGGCAATCCAGTTGTCGCGGGCAATGCGTCCCCTGAGGTTGAGCGTGCGGTCGAGCGCCTCCAAGGCTTCTGGATCAAGATCGGCGATCTGCCAGAAGTGGTAGACGCCGATGTCGTTGAGCCGCTGCTCGAGCTTGACATTGATGCCCGGCAGACGCTTGAGGTCGTCTGCCTCGCCGCGCGGCGCGTCGATGCCCTTAAACGCTGCCTTATCCGCCGCCGTTGGCAGCTCCTCGGCTGGCGGCCTGTCCGCGGCCCCAACGTCGATGCCAGCCTGCGCCTGGCCACGCTCGATGCCGTCGATGGCGGCACGCGCCACCAGATCGCAGTAAAGGGTGATGGCGCGCCCCGCGTCGTCATTTCCTGGGATCACGAAGTCGATGCCGTCGGGGTCGCAATTGGTGTCCACCACGGCGACAATGGGAATGCCCAGCTTCTTGGCTTCGGCGATGGCAATCTGCTCCTTGTTGGTGTCGATAACGAAGAGCAGATCCGGCAAGCCGCCCATCTCCTTGATGCCACCCAGCGATTTGTTGAGGCTGTCGCGGTCGCGCGTGAGTTGCAAGACCTCCTTCTTGGTGCGACCTCTGGTGTCGCCGCCCAAAAGGTCGTCCAGTTGCTTGAGCCGGCGGATCGATTGCGAGATGGTCTTCCAATTGGTGAGCGTACCGCCGAGCCAGCGGTGGTTGATAAAATACTGTGCCGAGCGCTTGGCGGCATCGGCGATGCCTTCCGAGGCCTGCCGCTTGGTGCCGACATAGAGCACGCGACCGCCACCGGCGACGATGTCACTCACCTTGACCAGCGCTTGATGCAGCATGGGCACTGTCTGGGCCAGGTCGATGATGTGGATGTTGTTGCGGGCCCCGAAGATGTAGGCAGCCATCTTCGGATTCCAGCGATGGCTCTGGTGGCCGAAATGGCAGCCAGCTTCAAGCAGCTGACGCATATTAAAGGCGGGTAGCGCCATGGCTGTGTGTCCTTTTCCGGTTGAGCCTCCGCGCGACCTGAGAGGAGATCGGCCATGCCCATGCCGCGGTTCTACGCCGCTAGGGCCTGTCGACCCACCGGAGCGCCAAGCGGGGCTTTCGATCCGCCAAGCGCAGGTCTCGCGTGTGGGATGGGCGGTGTTTAATGTCTGCCAGCGCGATTTACAAGGGGCCCAGCGACCGCCCCCGCACCAAAGCCGGCCGACCCCCCAACTCCCTGACGCGAGACGCTGCCCTGCCGCTCGGTGCCACGCCCTCTCCCGGAGGCCACCAGGGCGGCCTGGCCCCGTGGCGGGGGCCATTGCCTTGGTCATCGCGACGGCGCGTGAGCCCAGGTCTAAGGAGCCATCCGCGTGGCCGGCGATGGGCTCGGCCCCGCGCCTCCCGCGCAGACGCCGATGGACTTTGTCTCTACCGCCTGGCTTCGATGATGGTCTCGGGCGGCGCCTTCGCCCATGGGTAGCCGGCACGGGCCATCGCCAGTCCACGCTCGTAAAGTGCCTGCATGTAGGCGCGGTCGAACGGGTTGGGATGGGGCGCATTAAAGTCGGAGGGGATCGCCGCTAGATTGTAGTCGATGTGATCGGACCTCGCGCGGGCGTACATGCGCGCCAGGTCGCCGATGCCGCGGCTCTTGGTCAGGGTTTCCAACGAGCGCTGGGCAATGGCCAGCGTCGCCTCCGGCATGGCTTTGTATTCTGGATCGATCTTGCCGTTGCGAATGATCCACAGTCGCCGCGCAATCTTGCGGCCGATGGCTTGGTCGATTTCATCGAAGCGAAAATCGGCGATCGTAAAGAACACTTCGCGCGTCGCGCCGCCGTCCACGTGCATCTCTTGATAGAGGTGCCCGCCGGCCTGCACCTCCACGAGCACCGGCGGAAAGACGCCGGGGATCGACGCGGATGCCAACAGCACCCTGCGAAAGAGATCGAGGGCCTGGGAGTTACCTTTCTGGGCGATCTTGCCCATGTCCCAATAGACGGGGCGCTGCGCATCCAGATTGGTGGTGCCAACAAGCAGGAAGCGTCCCTTGGCGCGCTCCGCGGCGATGGAGCGCAGGAAACGGCCGTCGACATATTGCTCGATGAGCCGCGCCAGCGGTGCGCTGTCAGCGAGCGCATTGCCGCCAAAGAGCCCCGACAGGACGTTGGCCTGATAGATCTGGTCGGCGCCGTAGCTCGTAAAGAGTCCGGCGAGTTCCCGGTCATGGTCGCGACCGAGGAATGCGAAGGGAGCAATGAGGGCACCGGCGCTGATGCCCGTGACGAGATCGAACTCTGGCCGGCTTCCCTGCGCACTCCAGCCGACCAGCACCCCAGCCCCGAAGGCCCCGTCATCGGCACCGCCGGAAATGGCGAGCAGGTTGGAGACAGGCGGCTGCGATGCACCCTTTTGTTGCGCCGTATCGCGGGTTTCATATTTGGCCTTGAGCCGGGGCAACTCGGCGTGGAGCAGCGCGTGCGAGAAGTGGGCGTCCCCCCACACGCGCACGTCCGTCAGGCCGGGCACAACTGCGTCGGCGGACAGGACCGCAGGCACCGCTATGCGCTCCGGAACGCTCGCGCAGCCGGCAAGCGCGCAGCCAAGGGCCACGCTGCAAAGCCAAACGCTATGTGCGATCCATCCCCCGAGCACGCGCAACGGACGCCCTGACGCTAACGCCTCGCCCCCACCCCCAGTCTGCGGCATGCTACGACAGATTTCCGCAGATTGGCCAGTGCCTTGCTTGGCACAGGCAAACCCAAATGCGCATCACCCACGCCGGCAGTCGCGCGCACCGGCAGCGAGCGCAGACAGCGCCGACAAGATCGGCGCCTGCCCCTTCACGAGCTTGCGCGTCGCCTCGGCCAGGGTGAACCATCCCGCACGGTCGACCTCGGGGAAAGCCTTGATCTGCCCGGATCGCGGGGGCCACTCCATGGTGAAGCTGTTGCCCTGGAGCCGCGCCGGATCGGCTTCACCTTCCACGGCCCAGACCTCCACCGTCTTGGCGCTCGATTGACGAAAGCTGCCCAACTGCAGGAAATCTCCCTGCGGCGCCAGGCCCGTCTCCTCGGCGAGCTCGCGCCGTGCCGCCGCCAACCCATCCTCGCCCGGTTCGCACTCTCCCTTCGGCACACTCCAGGCACCTGCATCCTTCTTGGCCCAATAAGGTCCGCCTGGGTGCACCAGGAAGACCTCGATGCCCATCGCCGTGCGCCGGAAGATGAGAATGCCCGCGCTACGCTTGGCCATTGCGCCTCCTGATGTCATTGCAGGCAACGTCCGCCTTGGCGTAGGCTATCTGAGGATCCGGCCCAGAAGCCGGCGCATTTCTGCCGGAACCTGCTCGCAAGGCACACAACTCCACGGGGAACAGGGGCACGTCGGTGGCTGATAATCAAGGCATACTGGTCGTCCGAGAAGACACCATCATCAAGGGTGAAATTCGCAACTGCCAGCAGATGGAGGTCTACGGCTACGTTGAAGGCAACGTTGCCGCCGGTTCGCTGCTCATTCACCCCAACGGTCAATGCTATGGCACGGTAAAGACGGAAAACGCCGAAGTTCGCGGCACCCTGCAGGGCGACGTCGTCGTCAAGCACCTGATCAAAATCCGCGATACTGGCTCCGTCAGCGGGAACGTGCAGTATGGGGCGCTCGCCATGGAGGTCGGCGGCAGCCTTAGCGCCGAGGTGCGCAACGTGCCGCCCAAGGTCGCAGGCGACCTTGATCTGACCGTCACCAAGGGCCGCTCCGTCCTCATCACTCTGGAGGACCTGCATGCGGTGGACCCCGACGACGAGGCCAAGGATCTCGTATTCTCGGTCTCCAACCCTCGCAACGGCTTCGTCACCCTGGCCACGGCCCCGGGACGACCGGCCGCCAAGTTCACGCAGGCGGACCTCGAAGCCGGCAAGGTCAGTTTCACACACGATGGTAGCCGGGCGCCCACCGCGAGCTTCGATGTCGTCGTCGCCGATCATACCGGGGCCACCTCGGGCAGGCCGCAGACGGTGAAGGTCACCGTGCGCGGCTTGTAAGTGCGTGGTCCCCTACCGCATGCCGTGACCTGAGCAGATCCTGCGCCCTGGGTCCTGTCGGGCCGAAGCCCGCGATTGCGTCCGCTGGCCGGCGGCGGCAAGATGCCCACCGCTCGCTCCCCAGCAGGAGGACGCACCCATGTCTGTCGACGCTTTTGGATACGTCGGCCTGCACTCGGACAAATTGGACGATTGGGCCGAGTATGCTCCCAAATTCCTGGGGCTCCAGCTCGTTGAGCGCACGCACAGCGCGCTCACGTTTCGCATGGATGACCGCAAGCAGCGGATCGTGGTGTCCGCAGACGCGGGGAGCCAGAATGTGTTCGGTTGGGAAGTGGCCGACGCGGCCGCGCTCGATGCGCTAGCCGGTCGGCTCGAGGCGGCCAAGGTAGCCGTCGAACGGATCCCTCCGGCGGCGGCACACGTGCGTGGTGTGCGCGCCGGCATCGCCTTTGCCGATCCGGCGGGCACGCGGCTTGAGGCTTTCCACGGCCCTGAAACAACAGCCGCGCCGTTCGTGCCAGGCCGGCCGATCTCCGGGTTCCGCACCGGCACGCTCGGCATGGGCCACGTCGTCCTCAACGTCGGGAGCGTAGAGGACCTCGTCTGGTTCTACCAGGATGTGCTTGGCTTCGGCCTCAGCGATTACATCCTGCGACCCTTCAAGGCGTACTTCTTCCACGTCAACCCGCGGCATCACAGCCTGGCCATGATCGAAACCGGTCGCAGCGGCATCCACCACATCATGCTGGAGCTCATGAGCCTCGACGACGTCGGCCAAGCCTACGATATCGCCACTGCCGAGCCGGGGCGCATCGCCACCACCCTCGGCCGCCACACCAACGATTACATGACTTCGTTTTACGCCCGCACGCCCAACGAGTTCATGCTCGAGTACGGTTGGGGAGGGCGCTCCATTGATCCCAAGACTTGGCAGTCGGTCGAGATGACCTACGGCCCAAGCCTGTGGGGCCACGATCGCACCTGGCTGCCAGCCGACCAGCTTGCGGCCTCTCGCGCCCTGCGCGCCAAGGCCGCCGCCGAGGGCCAGCGCCAGCCCGTGCAGGTGCTTGAGGGCAACTACGAAGTGGGCGCGGGTACGTGTGCCTGGTGGGACGGTGTGCGGCGCGGCCAGTGAGCCCGATCGTGATCGGTGCCCCGTGACCGCCGGCGGCGCTGCGCCGCCATATTCCTGCGTTAGGAGCCCATAAACGCCCGGATAGCGAAAGGCCACGATGTCCAAACTCACCCTCTATCACGCCGCGCCGTCGCGCTCCTCGATCGTGCATTGGATGCTGGAGGAGGTCGGCGAGCCTTACGAAATCCACCTTGTCAGTTTCAAGAAGGGTGAGAACCTGACGCCCGAGTATTTGGCCGTCAACCCCATGGGCAAGGTGCCGGCGCTCAGGCACGGCGATACCGTCATCACCGAAGCGGCCGCCATCTGCACCTACCTCGCCGATGCGTTCCCGCAAGCCAAGCTCAACGTGCCCATCGGTGATAGGCGCCGCGGCACTTATCTCAAATGGCTGTTCTTCGGCCCGAGCTGCTTGGAGCCGGCGATCACCGAACGCGCCTACCCGCGCAAGGAGGCGCCCCCCCGTGCCGCGCTGGGCTTTGGTGACTTCGACACGGTCATGACTGTGCTGGCAAAGGCTGCCGGATCCGCCAAGCCCTACTTGCTGGGCGAAGAGTTCACCGCCGCCGACGTGGTCATCGGCTCTGGCCTGCGCTGGGGGACGATGTTCAAGCTCGTTCCAGAACGGCCAGAGTTCAGCGCCTACCTGTCGCGCCTCAACGGGCGACCCGCGCTGCAGCGCGCGACCGCAAAGGATAAGACGCTGCAAGCCCAACAGGAAACCTGAGGCGGGCCTACCCCGAAGTCGTCGCGAAACTATGGGCCGCGCTCGGCCAGCGATCAGGGCTTGCTGCCTTGGGTTGCCACCTCATCGTAGCCGCGACCCGTGAACTCGATGAGACAGAAGCCGTGCCCGAAGGGGTCGGCCAAGCGGGCGATCTTGCCCCAGCGCTGGGTTGCGGCGGCCCCTTCCTGGGTGGCCCCACCAGCCAGCGCTGCGGCGACAGCCTGCTCCAGATTGGCCACAGCGAAGTCGAGGTGGATAGGCGTCCAATGCCGGTCGTAGCGGCGCCGGTCGGCGGCCGACGGGCTTGCGGGCGACCCCGCCGCCTTGGCGAGCAGATAGATCGGCGCCGACCCACCTATCAATTCGATCCCCAACTCACCAAACCTGCGACCGACCTTTACCCCGAGGAGCCGCGTGTAGAAAGCAAGCGCGCGGTCCAGGTCGTCAACATCGATGTTGATGAGGATCGCCGGCGTCACCACGCGACGTTACCTCTTGGCCTGCCGCGCCTTGCGTGCCGCGTAGCGCCGGTCACGCTCAGCCTTGCGCTCCGCCGCGTCGGCGGCATCGCGGATCACCTTCTCGATCGCCTCGCGCTTCTCGCGCGCCTCGCGCTCCGCCTTCTCCTTGGCCTCACGCGCGGCGCGCTCCGCGGCCTCCTTGGCTCTGCGCTCGGCCCGCTCCGCCTCTCGTACCTCGCGCGCAGCGGCGATGGCCTCTCGCTCTTGCCGTCGCCGGATCACCTCAGGATCATCCGGCCCCGGTCGTGCCTTGAATCTCTCGAGCGCCTTCTGCCGCGCCTCGGCGGCCCTGGCGAGCCGCTCCTTTACGTCGTAGTCCTTATACCCTCGCATCGCATCCTATCCGGGCTGTTGACACGTAGCGACGGGCTGCCCATCCACCGCTGCGCTCAAGAGATAATCGCGCCGCATCCCAAGCACCAGAGGTCGCAGGACAGCCGTCCTTTCACTGCATGCGTGCCTCCATACAAGGCGCCCCGCATCTTGGCAATTGCGCTCCCGAGCCTAGGCCTTCGTGGTCCGAACATGCCAGGGCGCACTCAGTAATGATGGCGGGTAAGCCTTGGCGCCAACGCCCGCAACTCCCGCTGCCGGGGACTGAGCCATCCACCTCACGCGACCAAAGGTAGCCGATCTGGCCAACCACTTGCCGATGCCCGCTAGGGCGCAAGTGCGCGGGCCTTGCGCTGCACACGGTCGTCAAAGCGCGCCACGTTGACGACCACACGCTCGTGGGCGCCCTCGCCGATCGGCTCGCGCTCATCGCAGGCCTCGACGCGGAAGCTGATGGTGCGCCCCTCGACTTTGACAACCTGTGCCGTCGCGATGACCCTGAGGCCCACCGGTGTCGCCGCAAAATGGCGAACGTCGAGCCGGATCCCGAGGCTTTGATGCCCCGCGGGCAGAAGCGGTTCTGCCGCTGCTAATGCAGCGGCCTCGATCAGGCTGATCATCACCGGGGTGGCGAGCACTGGGATCCGACCGGACCCGATGCGAGGCGCCGTGTGCTCCGGCCCAACGATGAGACTGGCATTGCCGAGGAGGCCGGGGTGGATCGAGGTGAGGTCAACTTTGGGCATGGGTGCCTTTCGGGGTTGGGACCATCGACCCGTCCCCGTCGTCAGATAAGACGTCCGCAGACGAACATGGGGATGTGCAGGGGGAACCAGGATGGCCTCGCCTACTCGGCTGCCTCTCGTTTTCCCCGGCTTGCCCGGCGCCCCAGCAACTCCTTGAGGTAGTCTCCGGTATAGCTTTCCTTCACCTTGGCCACGTCCTCTGGCGCGCCGTTCGCCACGATCCGGCCGCCCGCGTCACCACCCTCCGGGCCCATGTCGATGATCCAGTCGGCAGTCTTGATAACTTCCAGGTTGTGCTCGATCACCACCACGGTATTGCCGGCGTCCGCCAGCTCGTGCAGCACTTCGAGCAGCTTCGCTACATCGTGAAAGTGCAGGCCCGTGGTCGGCTCGTCCAAGATGTATAGGGTGCGCCCGGTAGCTCGCCGCGACAGCTCCTTGGCGAGCTTGATGCGCTGCGCCTCCCCACCCGACAGCGTCGTGGCCTGCTGGCCGATATGGATGTAGCCAAGGCCCACCCGCGCCAGCGTCTCCAGTTTGTCGCGGATCGAGGGAACCGCCCTGAAGAATTCGGCCCCCTCCTCCACCGTCATGTCGAGCACATCGGCGATGGACTTGTCTTTGAACTTCACCTCGAGCGTCTCACGGTTGTAGCGCTTGCCCTTGCATTGATCACACGTGACGTAGACGTCGGGCAGGAAGTGCATCTCGATCTTGATGACGCCGTCGCCCTGACAGGCCTCGCAGCGCCCACCCCTGACATTGAAGGAGAAGCGGCCGGGTTGGTAGCCGCGCGCCTTGGCCTCGGGCAGGCCCGCAAACCACTCGCGGATCGGCGTGAAGGCACCCGTGTACGTTGCCGGGTTCGACCGCGGCGTGCGCCCGATCGGCGATTGATCGATGTCGATCACCTTGTCGAGGTGCTCCAGGCCTTCGATGCGGTCATGCTCACCCGGGTGCTCGCGCGCGCTGTTGAGCCGGCGCGCCACCGCCTTGTAGAGCGTATCGATGAGCAGCGTGGACTTGCCGCCGCCAGAGACGCCAGTGATGCAGGTGAGCAGGCCGAGCGGGATTGCCGCCGTGACATTCTTGAGGTTGTTGGCGCGTGCGCCGATCACGGATAGCTGTTTGTCCTTGTCGCGCGCGCGGCGCACTTTCGGTATCGGGATCTGGCGCACGCCGGTGAGGTATTGTCCCGTGATGCTCTCCGCGCTGGCCATGATTTCATCGGGCGTTCCTTGCGCCACGATATGGCCGCCATGCACGCCGGCGCCGGGTCCGATATCGACCACATGGTCGGCCGAGAGGATTGCATCCTCGTCGTGTTCCACGACGATCACCGTGTTGCCGATGTCGCGCAGGTGCTTGAGCGTCTCCAACAGCCGGGCATTGTCGCGCTGGTGCAGACCAATGGACGGCTCATCGAGCACATAGAGCACCCCGGTGAGGCCGGAGCCGATCTGGGAGGCGAGCCTGATGCGCTGGCTCTCTCCGCCCGACAGGGTGCCCGAGGAGCGCGACAAAGTGAGATAGTCGAGTCCCACGTCCACCAGAAACTGCAGGCGTTCGCGGATTTCCTTCAGGATACGCGTGGCTATCTCGACCTGCTTCTTGCTGAAGGTGCCGGGCAACTCGGCAAACCATTGATTGGCGGTGCGGATCGAGAGGTCGCAGACCTCGCCGATGTGCCTGCCACCGATCTTCACCGCCAGCGCCTGTGGCTTCAGGCGATAGCCGCCGCACGCATCGCAGGGGTGCGAGCCTTGGTAGCGCGAAAGCTCCTCGCGCACCCAATCTGATTCCGTCTCGCGGAACCGGCGCTCAATGTTGCCGATGACACCCTCAAACGGCTTGCAGTTGGTGTAACGCCGCACGCCGTCCTCGTAGACGAACTCGACCTCTTCCTCGCCGGTGCCATAGAGGATCGCTTCTTGCACCTTCTTGGGCAGCTTCTCCCAAGGGGCGGACATGGACACCTTGAAATGGCGGGCCAAGGCCGCCAGCGTTTGCTCGTAATAGGGCGAACTGCTCCCTGTCTTGGCCCACGGATAGACAGCCCCCTGTTTCAGGCTGAGAGAGTGGTCCGGGACGACGAGGTCGGCCTCAAAGCGCAGTTCCGTGCCGAGCCCGTCACACTTGGGGCAAGCGCCGGCCGGGGCATTGAACGAGAACAGCCGCGGCTCGATCTCATCGATGCTGAAGCCGGAAATAGGGCAGGCAAATCGCGCCGAGAACGTAATGCGCTCGTGCGTCTCGTTCTTGTTGCGCAGCACCTCCTTGTGCTCTTTCTCTGCGCTTAGCGAAGGGGTCTTGGGGTGCAGCTCGGCGCGGTGTTGGCCTTCGCCGCGCGGCGCGCTCGACGCGCGCTGTGAGGGGCCGGCCGTCTTTAGGGGCCGATCCGCAAACTCGACAATGGCAATCCCATCGGCCAGTTCGAGCGCCGTCTCAAAGCTGTCGGCCAGCCGCGTGGCGATGTCTTTGCGCACCACGATGCGGTCCACCACGACGTCGATGTCGTGCTTGTATTTTTTGTCGAGCTTGGGCGCCTCGGCGATCTCGTAGAAGGCGCCGTTGATCTTGACGCGCTGGAAGCCCTTTTTCTGCAGCTCGGCCAGGTCTTTGCGGTACTCGCCCTTGCGCCCGCGCACGATCGGGCTCAAGAGATAAAGGCGCGTACCCTCCGGCAGCGCCAGGACCCGGTCGACCATCTGCGTCACGGTTTGGCTCTCGATCGGCAGGCCGGTCGCCGGCGAGTAAGGCACTCCGACGCGCGCGAACAGCAAACGCAGATAGTCGTAGATCTCGGTCACCGTCCCCACCGTGGAGCGAGGATTTTTGGAGGTGGTCTTTTGCTCGATGGAGATGGCCGGAGACAGCCCGTCGATGTGGTCAACGTCTGGCTTCTGCATCATCTCCAGAAACTGGCGCGCATAGGCGGACAGGCTCTCGACGTAGCGCCGCTGTCCCTCCGCATAAATCGTATCGAATGCCAGCGAAGACTTGCCCGATCCCGACAACCCCGTGAACACGATGAGCGCGTCGCGCGGGATTGCAAGATCGACGTTCTTGAGGTTGTGCTCGCGCGCGCCTCGAACGTGGATCGTCCTGTGCGCTTCTGGCACGGCAGGCTTGCTGGGCTTGCTCATGAGCCTCGGTCTAACGCAAACGCTTCCGACCGGCAATGCGAGCCGCGGCGCCTCACACAGGCTGCGAAAGGCAGGCCCATGCGCAGATGGCAGGAGGAGTCAGGCAGGCCGAAGCGACCCGACCGCATCGTGCTTTGACATCTGAGCCACCCGCAGCCTTGCGCGACAACAAATACCTGAACAGCCTCGAGCAGTTCAGGCCGCCATCACCCCTGGCATTTTGGTGTCGGCGCCCGGTCACTTATTGTTGGTGGTGGCAATGAACTCCGGGTCCTCCTGCGCGCGCCGCTCGAAGGCCAGAAAATCATAATAGCCGCATCGCCCGCCTGGGAAGCTCCGGCACAGCGACGGGCGTGCCTCGTAAACGGTGCAGCAGCGCCTTTCCGTGTCAAAGAAGCGGCACACGCCACCGAAGATATGGTCCTTCTTGCGGCGCATCGAATACTTTGCACCCCACCGCGCCACCGTGAACTTCGCCTTGGCTTGGCGAAACGTGAGGCGAAAATGTTTCGCCAGCCGTTCAACATCGCGCTTGGTGAGAGCGATGAGCGGATAGGAGCAGCAGTAGCCTGGACACTTCTTGCAGTTGTACATCGCTCGAGCCCAGGGTCATAACAAACGTGGTCGAGATCCGACCGGTTAGCACGAATTGGCCGTTGCATGCACGCGCCCAGCCGTCAACTGGGTTGCCGACCGGGTTCTTAACGGGTTTTTCCTGGATTGGCCTGGGCCTTGCGGGATCGTTCGTCGCATTGCCGTGCCCATTGCGTTGCCTGAACCGCGTTGGCTCGATTCGAGGGCCAATTCCGCGGGATCGCCGAGTTCTCGGCGCGCAGTGACGGGAACGCCTTGGCACCTTGCGAGCCCTTCAGCGCCCGTCAGGTTCCTCAAACAGCCCAAGATTAACACGCGCCGGTGTGCGCCCCGCAAGCTTTTCGTATTTGGCGAGCACACCGCGGGCTTGGGCGACGACGGCATCGGCCATCGCCGCCTGGCCCTCGGCCGAGGGATGAAACGCACCGGAGTAGACGCTCGCCAGCAGCAGCTGCACCCAGCCGTAACCCTGCTTGTTGAGCACGTTTTGCATCAGCGATTGGGCGACGTGAAAATTGCCGGTCATGTAGGCGTCGTTGGGCGTGCGAAACAGGCGCTGGCGCGGCGCGTAGGCCCGCCATTGTGAGGGATTGAAGGGATCCCAAACCCCATTCACCTTGCGCGGGATGCGCAGCTCGTCCGCCATGGTCCAAGGCGCGTCGCTGTAACCTGCGCACAGTCCCCGCCCGCGGAAGGTGGCACGGTGCGCCTCCACGAAGGTCCAGAAGTGCTGACGCGCGCTCTCGCGCATGATGTCGTTGAGCCGCTCGGCCACCACGCTGCCCTCGGCGGCCTTGGCCGCGCTCAAGGAAAACTCCGACATGACGGTCATGCCGGCCTGGCCGTCGGGACAAACCGATTTGCCATCGTCCAGGAGCGCCATTGGTGGATAGCCAGTGAAGATGATGCGGTCAGATTCAGGCCAGGGCACATGTAAAAGGTTGTGCAGGGCCCGATTGACCGACTTCAGACGGTCATCAAGCCGATCGAGCTGACGGTTGGCTTCGGCGAAGCCGTACACCTGACCGAACCAGCCGCCGAGCTTGCGCAGTACCGAGCTGTCCGCCAGCACCGCATTGGCGACAAGCCTGGAAAAGCCCACATCGTTGCCGCCGATCGAAAGAAATAGCAGATCGATCTTGCGCGCGCGCTCAGCATCACACTTCTTGAGCACCAGACCGCCTTGCAGCTCGGGGATCCTACCACCGATATGATAGGCCTCGGGCAGGTCGTAGGAGGGCGCCCCCTTGCCTGCGCATTGCGCCTCGGCCGCGGCCGAGATCTGCGGCAGATCGGGGGGAGTGGGCACCCATTCGTTGCCCTTGTATTCCAAAAACAGACCAAACGTCGTCTCCGCACCCGAACAGGCCAGGCCGACGAACGTCACGGCGCGGTGCCGGTCCTCGATGGCGAGTTGCAAGGCTGCTCGCAGCTGGTGGGAGTAGAGCGACCGGTGGCAGGCCTGGTCTTGCCAGCGTGCATTCTCCTCGATGAACTTGCGATCCCCGATCTCCTTCCAATCGCCGATGCGGGCGGGATAGCCGGTGAGCGCAGTGTTGTGGGAGCCAAAACCGTAGTTGGTCGTCCGCTCGGGTGAGAAGCGCACCGGCACGTCCGGGTTGCCCTCGCCAGAGGCGAAGCTGTCGCCCATGCCGATGATGAAGAGATCGGTGATGCGTGCGGCCGTCTCCGCAACCTGACTGCCGCCGATCTCGGCACTGATCCAAGCTCCGTTGGGATAGGGCACCTCGAGCTGCACCGGCGTGTCGCAGGGGAGCGTCACAACTTTTTTGCGCGGCCCACCGACCGCCTCCTGCGGGGCGGTTAACCAGCTGCAATCGACGGTTTGAGCATCCTCAAGCCCTTCAAGCCGCACCAGAACCGTATGGCTCTTGGGATTGAGGTAGTCGGACCGCTCGCGGCAGGCATAACGGTTACGCGTCCAATCCCAACAGGTCTTCTCGAACGTGGAGGAGCTCCAGCCATCGGGGTGGCGTTCGCTGAGCGCCCGCTCTGCCGATTGAACGGGATGGCGGCGCTCGGTCTCGGACAGGCTCTGCCACGTGGCGCGATGCACCTCCGTGTCGGCCGGATCGAGAAAGAAGCGAAATGGGTTCTCGACGCGCCACACAATATGTGGCTCCGCCGCCGCAGGCCCCTCCCACCCGACCAAAGTGACGAGGGCAAGGCATAAGCTTACAGCCGCACCGACCCGCATCGATGTTTCCCTCCCGGTTTCGGCGTGCCGCGCTGCGAACTCACCAACGGGTCAGAAGCGGCCGAGCCAATGCGCCATTGCAATCTTGGCAACGCGCTTCAGCGGCGTCACTTGCGGCGGCGACCGCAGGATCGTCCGGGCGCCGCCTTCGAGCGCCCGCAGATACGTCCCGACCAAGGCCAAAGGAAGGAAAGCCGGCCACGTTGCACGTGGCAAATTCGCCACCTCCGCGCGGCTTCTGGCCAGGGCCTCACGAGCCTCTTCACACAGTCTCGCCAGAAGCGGGGCCATCTTGCCACCGTCCGAACCGGACAACAGCTCGGCGCTGCTCACATCAAAGGCATCGAGGCGGGATTGTGGCAGCGGCACCCGACCCCGTGCCAGCGCGTTGGGAAGCCCCATGAGGAGGCGCGCCAGACCATAGGCCTCTCCGCCTGCGACTGCAGCCGGCCGCGGGTCCACCTCGCGGCTGCGGGCCAAAATGCCGGCCGCCAAGGCAAATGGTGCCCCTTCGTTCCGCCACAGATAGGCCGCAAGCGCAGCCTCATCAGCCAAGCCGTGCCGAGCGAGATCTAGCTCGCGCGCGTCAATCGCCTCGACCAGCACCCCGACGGGCAAATCGCACGCCCTGATGCTGGCGCGGAGGCCGTCGGCAACGGGATTGCCCGTGCGCTCTCCTTGGGGTGCCGCGATCGCATCACGCCACCACTGCAGCCGGATCTGGCCCATGGCCGGCTCGCGGGTCGTGCGCGCGGGCACGCGCGCCAGCTCACTTAAGAAGGCGGCGAGCGCCAGCAGATGCGGGCGCGCGAACGGCGGAGCGAGCAGAGCGGCAAGATAGCGGTCGGGTTCGCCCGCGCGTGCCGAGGCGGCGATGGCGTCCCTCTCCGCGGCGCTTAGCGCCTCGTCCACGTCAGTAGAGATGCGCTGCCGCCACCATGGCTAAGACGACAGGCAGCGACAACAGGAGGTTGAGCCTGGCAAAGAGGATGACGCGGGCGCGCGCGGCCGCCTTGGCGATGTCGTCGCCGGCACGCAGTCCCAGCACCACTTGCATATTCGGCCAAATGTACATGTGCACGAACATCCACATGGCGAGCGCGGCAACGACGCCGCCCCACAACAGCAACACACGCGCCGGCGGCATAAAGACGCCGGCGCCGTATATCATCGTCGGCAGCAGGTAGCCGCTCAATAGCAACAGCAAAACGCCTGTGACGACCGCCATGGTGGAGGCGTGTCGGAACCACCATGCGACCCTCGGCACCACGGCCTTGTGCACGAACGAGCGCTGCACCTCATCCGCCGAGCCGAGCGCCACCAATAGGACGAAGTTGACGAAAACGATGAGGCCGATCCAGACCATGGCCGCGACCACATGCCCGAGGCGCACCAGGAAGGCGGTGAGCGCCAAGCCGTCGGCTCCCGCGACGATCAACCAGATGACGAGGATGGCGGCCGCGATGGCGGCGCTGACAGCCAAGGTGGCGCGCGGACTATCGCTGATGGACTGCATCTTCCCTCCGCTGCACTCAGTCGATGGCGAGCAGCGCCGCACCTACGGGGCGGCCCTCGGCCAACAGCACGTTGTATGTACGGCAGGCGGCTCCCGTATCCATTGCTTCGAGCCCGATGCTGGCGGCAGCAAAGGCGCGGCGCACATCGAGCTCCGGCATGTGCTGCCGTCGCCCGGTCCCCAACAGGAAGAGACCAAGGGCGTTTTTTTCGGCCAGCGCCGGTGCGAGCGAGGCGGTGCCGATCTCGCTCGGGCTCGAGGCAGGCCAAGCATAGATGCCGCTAGGCAGGCACAGGATTGATCCACGATGGCTCATCTGGGCGAAGCGAAAACCACCGTTGCCGTAAGCATCGACCGGCGCCCGCCCGGGATAGCGGGGTGGCGCATTAGTCATTTCGAGGCCACGTTCTCGCGCCGTCCTTTGCCGGGCGCGTCCGACTTGGAGGGCGACTTGACGGCCGAGCCGCTCCAATCGCGCTTGACGCCGAACAGCAACAGGAAGGGGGCGGCCACGAAGATTGAGGAATAGGTGCCAATGACGATGCCGAACAGCATCGCGAAGGAGAAGCCGTGGATGACGGCCGTGCCGAAGATGTAAAGGGCAAGCACGGCCAGCGCTGTGGTGACGGAAGTCAAAACGGTTCGCGACAAGGTCTCGTTGATAGACAGGTTCAGCAGCTCGATGAGCGGCATGCGTTTGTAGCGGCGGAGATTTTCGCGGATGCGATCAAATACCACCACGGTGTCGTTGATGGAGTAGCCGGCCAAGGTGAGGATGGCGGCCACCACCGAGAGATCGAACTCATACCAGAGCAGCGAGAACATGCCGACGGTGATGAACACGTCGTGCGAGAGCGCCAGGATCGCGGCAACGGCAAACTGCCATTCAAAGCGGAACCACACGTAGAGCAGAATGCCAAACATGGAGGCGATGACGGCGACTACACCGGTCCGCTTAAGCTCAGCCGACACGGTCGGGCCCACCACTTCAATGCGCCGCACATCGATGTTTTCGCCAAGTGCGCCCTTGACCTTCTCGTTCGCGGCCGCTTGGACCTTCTCCTCGTTGAGGTCCTTGGTGGGCGCTTGCTGGGCAACGCGGATCAGCGCCTCGTTGCCGGTGCCCACGGCCTGGACCTGCACGTCGCCGATGCCGAGCTTGTCGAGCCGCACGCGCAACTCGCCGATGTCGATGCCCCCCGACTTGGCCTGCACCTCAATGAGGGAGCCACCCTTGAAATCGACGCCGTAGTTGAGGCCGCGCGTCATCAACAGCACCGCCGACAGCACGGCGAGCACCCACGACAGGCCGATGAAAATGTAGCGCCGCTCGATGATCTTCCAGCGCGTGTCGTGCGGGAAAAAGTCGACGCCTTTGAACAGGAACCTCATGGGCGTACACTGCCCGACTTCAAGGATGTAGACGGCTTAAAGGCGAGTGGCGGCTCTACCTTGCGCGTCCTCTGCGCCTCCAGCCACCATACCACCAGCAGGCGGGCAATGGTGAAGGCCGTATAAACCGTGGTCATGATCCCCAGCGTGAGCGTTACGGCAAAGCCGCGGATGGGGCCGGAACCCAACCAAAACATCACCAGACCGGCGATGAAGGTGGTGAGCTGGCTATCGATGATCGTACCATAGGCTCGGGTGAACCCCGTCTCGATCGCCGAGATCGGCGTGCGGCCGCCCCGCAATTCCTCGCGTATGCGTTCGTTGATGAGCACGTTGGCGTCCACCGCCATGCCGATGGTGAGCACGATGCCGGCGATACCTGGCAACGTCATGGTCGAACCGATCACCGCCATGATTGCCAACACAAAGATGATGTGAATTGTCGCACCCACGACGGCGAATACGCCGAGCAGGCCATAGGCGAAGATCATGAAGGAGGCGACCGCTATGCCGCCGATCGCCGCCGACACCTTGCCGGCTTCGATGGAGTCCTGCCCGAGGCTCGCACCGACCACGCGCTCCTCGATCACGGTCAATTTGGCCGGCAGGGCACCGGATCGCAATTGGATCGCGAGCTGATTGGCCGTCTCGACCGTGAAATTCCCGCTAATTTGGCCGGAGCCACCGAGGATGGCGTCGCGAATGACAGGTGCGGAGATCACCTTGTCGTCGAGCACGATGGCGAACGGGCGACCAACGTGCGTTTTGGTGAATTCGCCGAATTTGCGGGCGCCGGACCCATTGAAGGTGAAGGCGATGATGGGTTCGTGCGTCTGGGAATCGAAGGCTGCTTGCGCGCTCTTGAGCTCGTCACCGCGCACGACGGGCGTCTCGCGCAACAATTGGTCGCCTTCTTCTCGATCTGACCCGGGATAAATGCGGTAGCCCGCGGGCGGTCGGGTCCTCTTTGCCTCCTCAGCCGAAATCGTGGGGTGCACCTCGTGGAAGGTGAGCCGCGCCGTCTTGCCGATCAGCTCCTTGAGGGGCGCCGTTTCCAATAGGCCCGGCACTTGCACCAGGATGCGATCGCTACCCTGGCGCACGATCTGTGCTTCCGTCGTACCGGTAAAATCCACGCGCCGGCGCACCGTCTCGATCGCGGCGCTGATGGCGTCGGTGATGCGGTGCTGCAGACCCGCCTCGGTCGGGGTGATGATGATCACTCCGCCCTCTGCCTTGCGCACCTCAAGGTCGGTGCCGGAGAAACCGCGAATGAGATTGCCGGTCGGCTGCGCGAGGCCTTTGAGCTCCTTGAGGGCAGCATCCGCGTCCTCAGGATTGGCAACGCGCACCTGCAGTGCGTTGTTGGTGATGCCGATGCCGGCAACGACGATCTTGGCATCGCGCAGGCGCTTGCGCGCATCCTCCCGCAAGGTGTCGAGCCAGTCCTTGCGCACCTCCGCCGTCTCCATGGACAGCAGCAGATGGGCGCCACCGCGCAGGTCAAGGCCGAGATTGATTTGTGCTCTGGGAACGAACCATGGCCAGCTCGCCACGGTCTCCTTGGCGAAGAAGCTGGGGATGGCCAAGATGACGCCCAGCACCACGCTCAACACGATGGCGATCTGTTTCCAGCGGGAGAAATGCAGCATGGCTCACAGCTCTTGCTTCGGGCTAAGCGCAACGATCCAGTGAGGCCGAGGCAGCAACCTCAGGCGCTCTCCTTGACCGGTTCGCCTCTGGCCCGCACCTCCGCGACGGTTCCCCGCACCACGCGCACCCGGGTGTTGTCGGCAATTTCCACCTCGATCTCCTGGTCGTCGCGCACCTTGGTCACCTTGCCGACGATGCCACCGGCAGTAACGACGGTGTCTCCGCGGCGCAAGTTGGCGACCATCTCACGGTGGTGCTTTACCTTCTGCTGCTGGGGACGCAGGAGCAGAAGGTAAAAGATGACAAACATCAGCAAAATAGGAACGAGCTGGATGAGGAAATCCCCACCTCCTGAGGTCTGGGCGTAGGCCGGTGAGATGAACATCAGCGGTTCCTGAACGGGTCGTGCCTCGAGGGGAGCGGCCTTGTCGCAGCCGACCCCGCCGCGGGTGGCGCCTGCCAACTTGGCGCGGACTATAGTGTTCCGGCCCCCGTTTGCAACCATCAAGCCCTGCAGTGCAGTGACGGACAGGCCGACCTCGTCTATAGAACGGCCGAGTTTGACACCTCCCCACTTGAGGGGTTGCACCGGCGATGAGCGGGGATAAAGCCATTCGAGAGCATTTGGAACGCCTTGCCGCGGCGCTCGACCGGCTGGCTCCTCCGTTGCCGGCCAAAGCCGATTTCGCCGGCGCGGAGGCGTTCGTGTGGCAGGCCTCCCCTGAGGGTTTTTTGCCCGTCACCCATGTCAATCGCCAACCCCTTGCATTGCTCAAGGGCATCGATCGGGCCGCCCAACAGCTATTGGACAATACGCGCCGCTTCGCCCGCGGCCTGCCCGCCAACAACGCCCTCCTGTGGGGCGCGCGCGGCATGGGCAAGTCCTCGCTCGTCAAGGCGGCCCACGCCGAGGTGCGCCACGAGCTTGCGCGGGGCAAGGGTGTGCCCGACTTGAAGCTGGTTGAGATCCACCGGGAGGATATCGCCTCGTTGCCTGCCTGCCTGGGCCACCTTCGCCCCGCCGAGGAGCGCTTCATCGTATTCTGCGACGATCTTTCCTTCGATAAGGACGACACCTCCTACAAGTCGCTTAAGGCGGTGCTCGAAGGCGGCATTGAGGGCCGGCCGGAGAACGTGCTCTTCTATGCCACTTCCAATCGCCGGCACTTGATGCCGCGCGACATGATGGAAAACGAGCGCTCCACCGCTATCAATCCCTCCGAGGCAATAGAAGAGAAAGTGTCCCTGTCCGATCGGTTCGGCCTTTGGCTCGGGTTCCACAACGCCACGCAGGATGAATATTTGGACATGGTCAAGAGCTACGCGAGCCACCACAAACTCAAGATTGAGGGCGGCGAGCTCACCCGTGGTGCCCTGGAATGGTCGATGACCCGCGGCGCCAGATCGGGGCGCGTTGCCTGGCAATACATTCAAGATCTAGCGGGACAGCTGGGGCAGCGATTGTAAAGGTCAAGCTGTGGGCCGCGGCCGGCAAGCTTGGACGGGCATGCCGCCAGTCCCATCGATCACGCGGCCAAGTGCAACGGCCGGGATAGCCGCAGCGCCGTCTCCAATCGCCATCCCGCCGCTTATTTCTCAAGGTGCGCCAGAGGATCGACCGGCTTGGCACCTTGGCGCAGCTCGAAATGCAGTTGCGGCTGGTCGACCGTGCCGGTCTTACCCGCCTTGGCGATGACTTGGCCCCGCCGCACCACGTCATCGCGCTTGACGAGGATCTGGTCGGCGTGCGCGTAAGCCGACACCCAGCCGTTGCTGTGCCGGATCAGCACCAGATTTCCGTAGCCCTTGAGTTCGTCGCCGGCGTAAGCCACCCGTCCGCTCTCGGCAGCGTGTATCTCGGTGCCCTGCGGCACGGCGATATTGATCCCGTCATTGTGGGTGCCGTCGGGCCGCTTGCCGAAGGACGCAATGAGGCGGCCACGCGCGGGCCAGCGAAAACGGCTGGAGGCGGTGGTCGGCTCCGCGGCTACCTCCGTCGCATCGTTGCTGGGCTCAGCAAGTGCGGCCGTCTTGCGCGCGGCAGGTTGATTGGGCGCCGCAGGCGTATTGAGAATTCGGGGCTGACCGGCACTTGCCGGCGGCGCGCCCGCTTGAGCGTGCGATGGCGCAAGATCGGCTGCGGGTACCGAGCCCGGCACAGACGGCCCCGGCACAGACAGCACCGTCCCGGCGCGTACCCGGGTCGGCTCACTGATGCCATTGACGCGTTGTAGCTCGGCCAATGTAACGCCGTGCTGGCGCGCGATGCCGTAAAGCGACTCACCGGGCTTCAGCGTGTGGCGTGCCTCCCATCCGGCGGTCGGGACCGGCGCGGCCGCCGCTAGCGGCGCGTTCGGCCCCCGGGCTAAGGGTGCTCGCCCGGCGGGCGCGGGTTCGGCCACAGCTCTTGCCGATGCAGCACCGGTCGGCAACACGAGGTGCTGGCCGGGCTTGATCGCCGAACCGTGGGCGAGGCCATTCGTCTCGATGAGCGCCGTGAGCGACACGCCGTAGCGTTTGGCAATGCTGTAGAGAGTATCGCCGTCCTGCACCTGGATGGTTTCGCCGCGCGCTGCAGCCCGCGAGCGCTCCAAAGGTCGACCGGAGTAGCGCTCCATCGTGGGAGCGGGTTCACCAGCCGGTGAGGGCGGATAGTCGCGCACGCTGGCAAAGCGCTCACCGGAGCCGGTGGGCGGCGGGCTGGCGTAGGGCGCTGGGCTCGCATAGGGTCCGGGGCTTGCATAGGGTCCGGGGCTTGCATAGGACACAGCCCCGCGCCCGGCTTCACCGAGCCCGGCGCCGCGCGGACTTGAAGGATCCTCGTAGCCACCCCGAGCCATGGCTTCCGGCGGCGTGGGCAACGAGCCAGTCTCGCTGCCCTTGGCGGTGAGACCAAACACCGGGAAGTCGAACCGTGTCACGTCGGCGCTGCAGCCGCCGACCAAGACCGCCACAACGATCGCCAACCCCGACGCCACCGCGTCCCGTGCGAGGGGGGCGTACGCACGCTTGCTACTAACCATTGGGCACACCTCGTACTCCCACTGTGCATTAACGCTTAACGGGTTAAGAGAGCGTTAACGCCCCGTGGGCCCCCGCCGGGCCCGATCCAGTTCGGCTCGGATCTGGTTGGACGAGCTGTCCCGCGCGCCCCGCACACCATATCGTCCCCATGCTGACGGTTTAGGTGAGGATTGTGGGAGCTTGAGGGCACCATCTTGGCGGCATGGCGACGACAGGTCCCGGCCGATGCGTTTGACACCGCATCGCCAGAGGCACCGCACTTCCAAAGGTCAAACGGGCAAAGGTCAAACGGGCAAAGGTCAAACGGGCAAGGCTCACACGGGGCAGGGACCACACGGGGCAAGGGTCGAACGGACAGGGGCCAAACTGGCGGCGCGCAGCGCCGGTTTATGGCTCGAGCTCGGTATCCCAGTAGAGATAGTCGAGCCAGCTGTCGTGCAAATAATTGGGCGGAAACAATCGGCCGTTGCGGTGCAATTCAAACACCGTGGGCCGGTAGGGCAGCTGGCGCGGTTGCATGCCGGCGTGGTGGGGCAGATGCCCGCCCTTGCTGAGATTGCACGGCGCGCAGGCGGTGACGACGTTATCCCAGCGCGTCTGTCCCCCTCGCGAGCGCGGAATGAGATGGTCGAACGTCAAATCGTCCCTGGAGCCGCAGTACTGGCACACGAAACGGTCGCGCAGAAAGACATTGAACCGAGTGAAGGCGGGATAGAGCGCCGGTTTGACGTAGGTCTTGAGCGAAACGACCGAAGGTAGTCGCATCTCGAAGGAGGGGCTGCGCACGAAACGGTCGTATTCGGAAACGATATTGACGCGCTCCAAGAACACGGCCTTCACCGATTCCTGCCAGCTCCAAAGCGACAGTGGGTAGTAGCTCAAAGGACGGAAGTCGGCGTTCAGGACAAGCGCCGGGAAGGCTTCTGGCGTGGCTGCGTAGGCGTTCAAGGGGTCGCGGTCCCGTACACTTTTCCCTAACCGAATCAACCTCGCACCTAGTTGAGCGGCGACATACTAGCCAGGTGTGTCTGGGATGTGAAGCCAAGGTCCCGTGGCCAGAAATCGCCCTCGTGCTTGCGTTGCCGCTCGCCACGGCGAGCACGCCCACGCACCAGCTCGAGCCGGCCTGACCGCCGCCGACGCCGGGGTTTGCGCGCGCTCCGATGAGGCCTCAGCCGTTCACGTCATAGGCGGCGAGCGCCGCCATGTTGACGACGTCGCTGTCTTTGGCGCCGAGCGGGCAGATCTGCACCGAGTGCGTTAGCCCTACCAGCATCGGTCCAATCAGCGTGGCGCCACCCAACTCCTTGAGCATCTTGGTCGAGATCGAGGCGGAGTGGAACGCCGGCATGATGAGCACGTTTGCCGTATCCGACAGCCGACAGAACGGGTAGGGCTTCATGGCGTCCCGGTTGAGCGCCACGTCGGCCGCCATGTCGCCATCGTACTCGAAATCGACCTGTCGCCGGTCGAGAATGGAGACCGCCTCGCGGACGCGATCGGAACGCTCGCCGCGGGGATGCCCAAACGTCGAGTAGGCGAGGAAGGCGACGCGGGGCTCCATGCCGAGCCGGCGAGCGACCCGCACAGCCTCCTCGGCGATGTCGGCGAGTTGCATCGCATCGGGCATGTCGTGCACGGCCACATCGGCCACGAGCACGGCACGGCCGCGGCTTAACGCGATCGACACGCCGATGACGCGTCGGCGCGGCCTGGCATCGAGGACCTTGCGCACGTCCTCATAAGCCGTGGTCCAATTGCGCGTGACGCCCGTCACCATACCATCGGCGTGCCCTAAGGCCACCATGCAGGCAGCGAACACGTTGCGGTCATTGTTGACGAGGCGCTGGCAGTCGCGCAGCAGGAAACCTTTGCGCTGCAGACGCTTGTAGAGGTACTCGGCGTACTCGTGGCGCCGGTCGGCAAGACTGGTGTCGTGCATCTCGATCACGTCGGTGAGACCGATGCCGGCCGTGGCGAAGGCCTCCCGGATCGGGGCGTGGCGGCCGATCAGAATGGGTCGGCCTAGTCCAGCGTTGTGAAAGGCGTTGGCGGCGCGCGCGATCTGTGCCTGCTCGCCCTCGGCAAACACGATGCGTTTGGGCGCGTTGCGCACCTGCGCAAAGATGCTGTGCAACCAGCCAGCGACCGGGTCAAGCCGCCCCGAGAGTTGGGCAACGTAGCGCTCCATGTCGACGATGGGCCGGCGTGCAACGCCCGTTTCCATTGCCGCCTTAGCCACCGCCGGTGGGACGTGGGTGATGAGGCGTGGATCGAATGGCGCGGGAATGATGTAGTCGGGCCCATAGGTCACCTGCCGGCCAAGGAAGGCGGCAGCCACCTGATCTGGCACGTCGGCGCGCGCAAGCTCGGCCAAGGCTTTTGCCGCCGCAATCTTCATCGCCTCGTTGATGGTCGAGGCCTGCACATCCAGGGCACCGCGGAAGATGAAGGGGAAACCCAACACGTTGTTGATCTGGTTCGGGTAGTCGGAACGCCCGGTGGCAACAATGGCGTCCGAGCGCACCTCGGCCACTTCCTCAGGCGTGATCTCCGGATCGGGATTGGCCATGGCGAAGATGATGGGCTTGTCGGCCATGGATCTCACCATTGCCTTGGTCACCACCCCGGCAGCGGATAGACCGAAGAACGCATCGCAGCCCTCAAGGGCGTCGGCGAGCGAGCGCGCTCTGGTCTTGACGGCATAGGCCGACTTCCATTGGTTCATACCCTCGGTGCGCCCCTGATAGATCACACCCTTGGTGTCGCAGAACACCACGTTCTTCTTCGGCATCCCCATCGCGGTCAGCAGCTCCAGGCAGGCGATGCCCGCCGCGCCTGCGCCGTTGACCACGAGCCTGAACGTCTCGATGTCGCGCCCGGTGAGTTCCAGAGCGTTGAGCAGGCCGGCGGCGGCAATGATGGCCGTGCCGTGCTGGTCGTCGTGAAAGACAGGGATGTCGAGCAGCTCCTTGAGCCTCTCCTCGATGATAAAGCAATCCGGTGCCTTGATGTCCTCAAGGTTGATGCCGCCGAAGCTGGGCCCCAAATAGCGCACACAGTTGATGACGGCATCGACGTCCGGCGTGTCGACGAGAATGTCGATGCCATCGATGTCGGCAAAGCGCTTGAACAGCGCGCCCTTGCCTTCCATCACCGGCTTGGCCGCCTGCGCGCCGAGGTTGCCGAGCCCCAGGATGGCCGTTCCGTTGGAGACCACCGCCACCAGGTTGGCCTTGTTGGTATAGTCGTAGGCGAGCCGAGCATCCTTGGCGATGGCCAACACCGGCACCGCCACACCCGGCGAATAGGCGAGTGAGAGATCGCGCTGCGTGGTGAGCGGCTTGGTGGCGTTGATCTCGAGCTTGCCGGGCTTGCCCTGGCTATGAAAGAGCAGCGCCTCCTGTTCGGTGAAGCGCGCAGCAGCGAACTTGATGGCCATGGATGGTTCGGCTTCCCCCGGGCATGGCGTGACGAGAAGGCCACGATAGGGCCCCCGCCGGGAGCGCACAACTCGCCGATTGCCCACTCAGGCCCGCCCATCACGGCAAGCCCCGGGATCTGCCGCCAGGGGGGCGTCTATGCCCTATCGCCAAGGACGGCGTGGAAGGCTCAAATCATGCATCCACAGATCGAAGAAACCTACAACAGGCGTTTCCAACAAAGGCCCAAGCATATCCCCGCCAAAGTCTGCCTCAGCGATGAGTTCGTGCCCGTCAAGTGACGCTTCGGCCGGAGGCGCAGGCGTCAAGTAGCGCTTGGGGTCTTGCGGGACGCCAACACGCAGACGGCCCCAATGCCAGCGACAACGAGGCCGACCTGCCAGAATGAGACAGGAATGAATTCGAATTTGGCCGGATCGCCCAGATTGTAGCTCGGGTTCAACCCCATGTAGCTCATCACCGCGCTCATCACGATCACGGCAATGCCGGTGGCGCAGAGCAGAAAGCCAATCCAAAGCAAAGCTCTGTGCATCTGGCGCCCCTCCTGCGTCGGCGATGTTACCGGCTGAGATGCAAGGACGCAGAGCCGGCGCCGCTGCTCAAATGCACGTTCTGGCTGTTGCCGCGCACGACGACGTGGATCGTCCCGGACAGATTGTACTCACTGTTATAAAAGCTGCCCTGATAGCTGTTGCCGCTTACCTGGCGCACGCTCGCGCTTTGTGTCGCTCGGCCCGATGGCGTCGCGCACGTTGCTGTCAGCGCGTAGGTCGTGGGCGATCGGCGGCTGTAATGGGCCCGACAGCGCGCCCGCTCTGTCGCCCCCGAGGCAAACGACACCACGCCGCCGCCGCTCCAGGAACCCTCAAGGTTTGCCGGCTGGGCCAGGCTGGGGCCAGACGCCTTGGGACCAGACGTCTTGGGACCAGACGCCGCCGGCGTGACAACGAGCACCGCCAGGAACACCGCCAGCGCCGTCAGCAGCGCCAAATGCGATTTCGCCATGGCCAAACTCCGCGAAACGTTGCTCACGAACGCCCCCGCACAGCATAAGTTCCGGCAACCGGTCCACCGCGTTCTGGCCCTGCCGGTCCCCGCGCAGGCGAAATCGATCGGATCGCCCTTCCGGCAGCCCGTGGTCCACTCCCGACCACGGGGCTGATCAACGCGAAAATTGCGCGCTCGCCGCCCCGTGCAGTTCCACCCCGATCGCGGAAGCGCTATGCAGTCCCGGGTTCATCCGCACGGCATTGGGGGCAATGGCACGAGACCTTGGCAAGCACGGGCAACCTGCCCAAAGGCGTGAGGCCGCCCAGTCCGACGCCGGGGCATTACCCCACGGCGATGACGAGCCCGCCGTTGCCTCTGCCCTCGCCGCGCCCGCAAGCGTCACGCCCTCCATGGCGCAGTTCCTCGAGATCAAGGCAGCACATCCCGACTGCCTCCTCTTTTATCGGATGGGCGACTTCTACGAACTCTTTTTCGACGACGCCATCGCTGCCGCGCAGGCGCTCGGCATCGTGCTCACCAAGCGGGGCAAGCACCTGGGCAACGACATCCCGATGTGTGGGGTACCGGTCCACCGTGCCGACGAGTATCTGCAGCGCCTGATCCGCCATGGCTTCCGGGTCGCCGTATGCGAGCAGCTTGAGGACCCGCTGGCGGCGCGCAAGCGCGGCTCCAAGGCGGTGGTCCACCGTGACGTGGTGCGCCTTGTCACCCCCGGCACACTTACCGAGGACAGCCTGCTCGATGCCAAGGCGCGCAATTACCTCACGGCCATTTTCGACGGCCCGACTTCGGCCGCCGGTCAATGCCAGCAGCTGGCACTGGCTTCGCTCGACATCTCCACCGGCGAATTCGAGGTCGGGGAGGTGTCGGCCGCGGACCTGCCCGGCGAGATCATGCGGCTGGCGCCGAGCGAAGTGATCGCAGCCGATCGGCTGCTGGGGAACGCCGGCGTGCGCCAATGGATCGCAAGCGCGGGAGCTACGGGGACGCCAGTCGCGGCCCCATCCTTCGACAGCTTGGCCGGTCAACGCCTGCTAAAGGCGCGGCTGGGCGTCGGCGACTTGCAGGCGTTTGGTGCCTTTTCACGGGGCGAACTTGCTGCCATCGGCGCGCTCCTCAAGTATGTCGAGCTCACGCAAATCGGCAAGGCGCCGTGCCTCAGACCGCCGCGCCGCGCCACGCCGGCCAACCGTCTCGTCATCGACGCGGCGAGCCGCGCCAGCTTAGAGTTGCTGCGTTCCCTGTCGGGCGACCGAGAGGGGAGCTTGCTCCACGCCATCGACCGCACCGTGACTGGGGCTGGGGCACGCGAGCTGGCCGCAAGACTCTCGGCGCCTCTGCGCGATCCCGCCGCCATCGCCGCCCGCCTCGAGGCAGTCGGGTTCCTCTTCGACAACGAGGCGCTGCGCGGCGATTTGCGCGGCGCCTTGCGGGCTGCCCCTGACGTGGCCCGGGCGCGGTCGCGGCTGGCCTTGCAGCGCGGGGGTCCGCGCGACCTTGCGGCCGTGCGAGACGGCCTGGCCATCGCCAGCCAGTGTGCGCGGCTGCTCCGTGACGGCGCTGGCGGCATGGGTCTGCCGGATAGCCTCGTCAGGCTCCAAAGGCGCCTGGCTCAATTGAACGGCGAACTGGCCGATCTTTTGAGCCGGGCGCTGGTCGATGATCCTGGCCACCATCGTCGTGACGGCGGCTTCGTGCGGTCGGACTTTCGCCCCGATCTCGATGCGGCGCGCACGCTGCGCGATGACAGCCGCAAGCTGATGGCGGAGCTGGAGGCCAAGTACCTGGAGGAGACCGGGATCAAATCGCTCAAAGTGCGCCACAACAATATCCTGGGATTTTACGTCGAAGTACCGGCCGCCCAGGCCAAGCCGTTGCTGGGCGGACCGTTGGCGCTCACCTTCCGGCATCGCCAAACCATGGCCGGTGCGCTGCGCTTCGCGACCGAGGAGTTGATCACCACCGAGAGCCGCATCGTTACGTCCGCCGACCGGGCCTTGGCTCTCGAGCAGGAGGTGTTTGCCGAGCTGGCTGGCGCCGTGGCCATCCATGGACAGGCCCTAGGCGAACTGGCTGCAGCGTTGGGCGAGCTCGACTGCGAGGCAGGTCTTGCCGAGCTCGCCGCGGAGCAGGGCTACGTACGTCCCGTGCTCGATGACGGTCCAACCTTCGACATCCGTGGTGGGCGTCATGCGGTGGTCGAGCAGGCCTTGCAGGCGGCCAGGTCTGGCGCGTTCATCGCCAACGACTGCGTACTGGCCGCACTCGAGCCGCAGCCGCCCAAGGCGTTCGACGAGGTGAGCCGAGCCCGCCTTTGGCTCGTCACCGGACCCAACATGGCCGGCAAATCCACCTTCCTGCGCCAGAACGCGCTCATCGCCGTGTTGGCGCAGATGGGCTCGTTCGTGCCAGCGCGCTCCGCCACCATCGGCATCGTCGACCGGCTGTTCTCGCGCGTCGGTGCCGCTGACGATCTTGCCCGCGGACGTTCGACGTTTATGGTCGAGATGGTGGAGACCGCCGCCATCTTAAACCAGGCGACCGACCGCTCGCTCGTCATCCTCGACGAGATCGGCCGCGGCACAGCCACCTTCGACGGCCTCTCGATTGCCTGGGCAGTGGTGGAGCATCTTTACGAGGTGAACCGCTGCCGTGCGCTGTTTGCTACGCATTATCACGAGCTCACCGCCCTCGCCGATCGGCTGGCGGAGGTGGCCAACGTGACCATGGACGTGCGCGAATGGCGTGACGAGATCGTCTTCCTGCACCGGGTGAAGAGGGGCGCGGCGGACCGAAGCTACGGGATCCAAGTCGGCAAGCTCGCTGGTCTGCCCAAGGCCGTGACGATGCGTGCTGCAGAGGTGCTGGCACTTTTGGAGAAGACCCAAGGCAAGGCCCCGGACGGGGAGGCGCTGCTGGCGGACCTGCCGCTGTTCGCGGCCGCGCGGCCGGCATCGCCGCTGCCTGCCGCGCGGCCGGCATCGCTCGTCGAGGAAGCGCTGGCCACCATCAGCCCCGACGAGCTGACGCCCAAGGCCGCCCTCGAAGCGCTCTATCGGTTGAAAGAGCTGGCGGGTAACAACAAATAGTTGGGACCATCCTTGCCGGCGGCGCCGTTCCCTCTCCGGCGCTGCCAGGTTGTAGGGGCCAGCAGGGATGGCCGCCGCTTGCGCAATCATGGTATAGGCGGCGCGGCGTAGCACTGCCCAGAAATTTGGCTTTCATGGATACGCCGAGCAACGCTCCCGCTTTTTTTGCCGCCGGCGATCTCGGCCGGGAGCTCACGAGTTTTGTCACGCGTCACAACGGCGCCGCGCTCGATGCCCGACCGGCGGTGCTCGACAAGCTCAAGGAGCTGCTGCGCACCGCGCGAACGCAAGTGGCACGACAGCTTGCCGTCGACGGCAACGGCCGGCGCTGTGCTGAGGGCCTGTCTGCGTTCCAGGACGAACTCATCCGTCTCGTTTACGGCTATACGGTCGCCAACGTTTACCGCGCGACCAATCCCTCCAAGGCCGAGCGCATGGCCATTATCGCCACCGGCGGCTACGGCCGCGGCCTGCTCGCACCGTTCTCCGACGTCGATCTATTGTTTCTGTTGCCCTACAAGCAGACGCCCTGGGGCGAGAGCGTGGTTGAGTATCTGCTTTACCTAATGTGGGACCTCGGGCTGAAGGTCGGTCACGCCACTCGCACGGTTGACCAGTGTTTGAAGCTGGCACGCGCGGACGTCACCATCCGTACGGCGCTGCTCGATTCGCGCCTGATCCTGGGCGACCGAACCCTGTTTGAGGAGCTCACCCAGCGGTTCCGGCGCGAGGTCGTGAGCGGGACGGCGCGTCAATTCGTCGAGGCAAAGCTCGCCGAACGCGACGAACGGCACCGTCGCGCGGGCGAATCGCGCTATCGCGTGGAGCCCAACATCAAGGATGGCAAGGGCGGCCTGCGCGACCTTCACACGCTGCATTGGCTTGCCAAGTACCTCTACGGTGACGGCGTCAACCCGGCAACGGTGGAGGCCCAAGTGTTCACGGCGGAGGAGTACATCACCTTCCGCCGGTGCGTGGATTTCCTCTGGTCGGTCCGTTGCAATCTGCACTTCCTCGCCGGCCGGGCAGAAGAGCGGCTAACCTTCGACGTGCAGACGGCGATGGCCGAGCGGCTCGGCTATGTCGAACGTCGCGGACTGCGCGCGGTCGAGCGCTTTATGAAGCATTATTTTCTGGTCGCCAAGGACGTGGGCGACCTTACGACAATCCTGTGCTCGGCCCTTGAGATCGAGCAGGTCAAGGCCTCGCCGGGGATCTCCCAACTTCTCAACCCGCTCACCTGGCGCACGCGCCGACGCATCCGAGCCAGCGGCGACTTTCGCATCGACAACGGTCGTCTCAATGTTGCCGATGCGGAGGTGTTCAAACGCGATCCCGTCAACCTCATCCGCTTCTTCGCCAGAGCCGAGCAGACGGGGGCCTTCTATCACCCCAATGCGGTGCGCCTGTTGCGCCGCTCGCTGCGTCTCATCGACGACAAGCTGCGCAATGACCCCGAAGCCAACCGCATCTTCCTGGCAATGCTGTGCTCGGACAAAAACCCTGAGCCGACCCTGCGGCGCATGAACGAGGCGGGCGTGCTTGGCCGTTTCGTGCCAGACTTTGGCAAGGTCGTATCCATGATGCAGTTCAACATGTACCATCACTACACGGTGGACGAGCATCTGATCCGCACCGTCGGCGTGCTGGCGGACATCGAGCATGGCGCGGCCGCGGAGCCGCACCCGCTCTCCACCTCAATCATCAAGTCGATTCAGCATCGCCGCTCCCTCTACGTTGCTGCGTTCCTGCACGACATTGCCAAGGGCCGCACCGAGGATCATTCCCTCTTGGGCGCGCGCATCGCCCATACGCTTTCACCCCGCTTCGGCATGAGCGCCGCCGAGACGGAAACCGTCGCCTGGCTCGTTGAGCATCATCTGCTCATGAGCAGCATCGCCTTTAGCCGCGATATCTCCGATCCGAGCACGATCCGCGCCTTCGCCCAGACCGTGCAGAGCCCCGAGCGGCTGAAGCTCCTGTTGGTGTTGACCGTGGCCGACATCCGTGCCGTGGGTCCTAGCGCCTGGAACGGCTGGAAGGGCCAGCTCCTGCGCGAGCTCTACTTCGAGACGGAGCCGGTGGTTGCCGGTGGACATACCCTGCTTGCTGCGCGCGACCGTATCGCTGCTGCCCAGGCCGCGTTCCGCGCCGCGGTGGCAGATCGGCCGGCCCAGGAGGTGGAGCACTTCGTTGGCCGGCACTACCCCGACTATTGGCTGCGCACCGATACCCGCAAGGTCGTCGCGCACTTCAAACTGGTAGCTGCCGCCGACCGCGAGGGCCGCAAGCTTGCCAGCGTCTATACCACCGACGCCTTCACCGCGATCACCGAGCTGTCGCTGTTTGCGCCCAACCATCCCCGCCTGCTGGCGCTGTTTGCAGGAGCGTGCGCGGCAGCAGGCGCCAATATTTCGGGCGCGCACATTGCCACGACGCGAGATGGATTTGCGCTCGACACGTTCTTGCTGGCGCGCGAGTTCGAGTGCGACGAGGACGAGCTGCGTCGGGCGCGCCGCATCGCCGAGACCATAGAGATGCTGCTCAAGGGGGAAGTCCGGTTGAGCTCCCTGATGGTCAAGCGCGAACGCCGCGGCCGGCTCAGCGCCTTCACAGTGGCACCCGAAGCGCTGGTCGATAATGCGCTTTCCAACCAATTCACGGTGATAGAGGTGTCGGGCCTCGACCGGCCCGGACTGCTGTTTGAGCTCACCAACACGCTTTCCGATCTCAATCTCGACATCACTTCGGCACACATCACCACCTTCGGCGAGAAGGCCGTCGACGTGTTTTATGTTACGGATCTCACCAACAAAAAGATCTCAAGCCCTCAGCGCCAAAAGGCCATTCAAGATCGCCTGATCGCCGTGCTCGGTGGCACCTAGGGTGGCCGATTTCTCCCGCGCATTGCGATGGACCATCAGGTGGGGATGAGCGAGCCCGCCCGTTGACCCACGCGCCTTGACCAGGGCGCCACGACGGGCCATCTCATGCCCACCATGCCCGCCCTGCGCCACGCCGCCGTCTCGTTGCTTGCCCTCTTCGCGGCCCCGCTCGGTCTGCACGCGGCATGGTGGCTTTCGACCGATGCAGCGCTCGCCTGGAGCCAGGCCGATTGGTCGAGCGCACACCTGCTCCCACCGGCCCGCGCCAAACCCGAGGCATTGGTGCACATCTACGCGGCACGCACGGGCCGCTGGAAGGGCATCTTCGCCCACCACACTTGGATCGTGGTCAAGGACAGGGACGGCGCCTACACGCGCTACGACAAGGTTGCCTGGGGCGTGCCGATCAAGACCAACAACTGGGCGCCCGATGCGTGCTGGTACGGCCACCGCCCCATCCTCATCGGCGCCGTCGAGGGCGCCGCCGCCGAGACGCTGATCCCCAAGATCCGCGCCGCCGTCGCCCGCTATCCCTATGGCCACTATGGTGACTATTCGGTATGGCCCGGCCCCAACTCCAACTCGTTTACCGCGTACGTCCTTGGCGCCGTTCCCGAGGCCCACATTGCGCTGCCACCGACCGCCATCGGCAAGGACTGGCGCATCGACAGGAGCCTCCTCGGCTTGACCCCCAGTCGTACGGGGATCCAATTGTCGGTGAACGGGCTTTTCGGCGTCACGGTGGGCTGGGTCGAAGGCGTAGAGGTCAATTTGCTGGGCCTGGTCGCTGGCATCGATCTGCGCCGTCCCGCCCTGAAGCTGCCGGGCCTCGGCCGCATCGGCTTTGGTGCAGTGGCCTAAGCGCGGGCGAGCAGGCGAGGAAGCGTTGACCAAGACCCCCGCCAGACCAAGGGCTTGCGGCCTTGCCGGGGGTTGAGCGCTATCTGCCACAAATGCTTGTCCCTAGAGCCGGCAATTTTCTCGCCAACAAGACAATGCTGAGCGCTTTGGGATCTAGAGAGCGGCCGACCTCGCCGCCGCCACGAACGCCCTCACCTTCTCCAAGTCCTTGACGTGTGTGCCTAGCTGGTCGGTTCTTGTCTTGGCGTCAACGCCAGCGGGCCGCACCACGCGGATGGCTTCGGCGACGTTGTCCGGGCCGAGCCCCCCTGCAAGAAAGACCGGTGTGGCGAGGGCGCGCACGATTTGCCGGCTGATATTCCAGTCATGCGTGACCCCGAGCGCCCCGATCTGTCGGTCGTTGGCGCTGTAGCTGTCCAGCAGCACGAAATCGACAATGTCCTGATAGCTTCGCGCAATGCCCAAGCTCTCCAATCCTGTCACCGGCACGCTGCGCATGATCGGCAGGTTGCCAATCGCACGCTTGAGCGCCAGTACCTCGTTTGGTCCTAGCAAGTCTGGGCCCGCACCTAAATGGACAATGGCCGGCCGGAGCTGGCGGACGGCCTCGGCGACGAGAGCGATGTCCGAAGACAAGAAGAGGGCGCAGAGCCTAGAGGGCGGCCCAACCGAGGCGCCGATCTCCAATGCTGATGCTACGGAGAGCTCTCGGGGAAAGCTGCCATCGCCGACCAACACGCCGATGTGCTCGACGCCCATGCGAACAAGAGCGGCTGCCTCCTGTGCACTCGATATTTCATAGATCTGGACCAGCATCGATCCCATTCCACTCGCCCTGGAGACAAGGCGACCGCGCCTTGCCCTAGCCCAGCCTCTCCGCTACCCCTGCACCCCGATGAAACTCTACCGCGCCTTCGCCACCGTCGGCGGCCTCACCATGATCAGCCGCGTGTTCGGCTTCCTCCGCGACATTCTGATCGCGGCGACGCTGGGCTCGGGTGCGGTGGCTGACGCTTTCTTCGTGGCTTTCCGGTTTCCTAATTTGTTCCGGCGCCTGTTCGCCGAGGGCGCCTTCAACTCCGCCTTCGTGCCGCTGTTCGCCAAGAAGCTCGAGGGCGAAGGCAAGGAAGCGGCGCGCGCCTTTGCCGAAGAAGCGCTGGCCGGGCTTGTGTTCGTCATCTTGGCGCTCACCGTCGTCGCCGAGATTGCGATGCCGTTCCTGATGCTTGGCCTCGCGCCTGGGTTCAACGCCAACCCGGACAAATTCGATCTTGCCGTGCTGCTCACCCGCATCACCATGCCGTACCTGTTGTGCATGGCGCTCGTGGCGCTGCTCTCCGGAGTGCTCAATTCGGTCGGCAAGTTCGTCGAAAGTTCGGCTGTTTCCATCGTGCTCAACCTCACCATGATGGCTGCCACGCTGCTGGCGCTGGCGCTCGGCCTGCGCGACGAGCCGCTCGCGGGAATTGTACAGGCCTGGGGCGTATTCGCAGCTGGGATCTTGCAGCTGTGGCTGCTGGTCGACGGCGCGCACCGCAACGGCCTGAGCCTGAGACTGAGGTGGCCGCGCCTGAGCGAGGGGATCCGCCGCCTTGTTGCGCTCGGCATTCCCGGCATTGTCGCCGGCGGTGTTACCCAGCTCAATATCGTCATCGGCACGGTCATCGCCTCGCTGCAAGACGGTGCCGTCTCCCACCTCTATTACGCCGATCGCGTCTACGAATTGCCGCTTGCCATCGTCGGCATCGCCGTCGGCGTTGTGCTCCTACCCGACGTGTCGCGCCAATTGCGCGCCGGCAACCGTGCGGCCGTTTTAGACAGCCAGAACCGATCGCTCGAGTTTGCAATGCTGCTCACCGTCCCGGCGGCGGCCGCGCTCGCCACTACCCCGACCGAGATCGTCACAGTGCTGTTTGAGCGGGGGGCCTTCACTGCCAACGACACGCCGCCTACGGCCTACGCGCTGGCCATCTTCGCCCTTGGCCTGCCATCCTTCGTTTTGATCAAGGTGTTCTCACCCGCTTACTTCGCGCGCGAAGATACGGCGACACCGATGCGGTACGCCAGCATCAGCCTCGCGGCCAACACGCTGGGCTCGATCGGCCTCTTCTTTCTGTTCCGCACAGTGGGCCTGATGCCGCATCTGGGGATCGCCGTGGCAACGACGCTGGGCGGCTGGCTCAATGCCGGGCTGCTCTATGCCACGCTGGCGCGGCGCGGCGAGTTTGTGGGCGATAAGCGGCTATGGCGTGCATTGCCGCGCATCGGGCTTGCCACCCTCGTCATGGCAGCGGCAGTGTGGGCGATGGCTCAACGGCTAGAGCCGTGGCTCGATCTGCCGAGTCGCACCGGGGTGCGTTTCGGCGCGTTGGGTGCCCTGGTCGGAGGAGGCTTGCTTGTGTATGGGCTAGCCATCTTGGCGCTCGGCGTTATCGACCGGCGCCAGATGCGCACCCTGCTGCGGCGGCGGGGATCTGCCGATCCGGCTTGATCTGCCCACGGCGGCAATTCTGCCCCGGATCCGCTGCCCCTTGCCACTGCGCGGCCACCACGCCATAACGCGCCCACATCCAAGGACATCCCATGCAGCTCCCGCAACAGCCCACTCCGCGCGTCTTCTCCGGCATGCAGCCGACGGGCAACCTCCATCTTGGCAACTATCTCGGAGCCATGGTGCGGTGGGTGGAGATGCAAAACAGCCACGAGTGCATCTATTGCGTGGTCGATATGCATGCCATCACGCTATGGCAGGATCCCCGCGAGTTGAAGCAGGCGATCCGCGCCGTTACCGCCGCCTACATCGCCGCGGGGCTTGATCCGGACAAGAGCATCCTTTTCAACCAAAGCCAGGTGTACGAGCACGCCGAGCTGGCATGGATCCTCAACTGCGTGGCGCGGCTCGGCTGGCTCAATCGCATGACCCAATTCAAGGAGAAGGCCGGCAAAGACCGCGAGAACGCCTCGGTCGGCCTCTACGCCTACCCCGTGCTGATGGCCGCAGATATCCTGGCCTATCGCGCCACGCACGTACCGGTCGGCGAGGACCAAAAGCAGCACCTCGAGCTCTGCCGCGACATCGCCCAGAAATTCAACAACGACTTCTCCGCTTCGATCCGCGCAGCCGGGTTTAAGGACGGCACCTTCTTTCCCCTGCCCGAACCTGTCATTATCGGCCCGGCCACGCGCGTCATGAGCTTGCGCGATGGCACCAAGAAAATGTCCAAGTCGGAACCCTCCGACATGTCGCGCATCAACCTGACGGACGACGCCGACACCATCGCCAGGAAGATCGGGCGGGCCAAGACCGACCCGCATCCGCTGCCAGAAGGCGAGGCGGAGCTGGAAGCTCGGCCCGAAGCAGACAACCTTGTGGGCATCTATGCGGCGCTGGCCGACACGAGCAAGGCTGCCGTGTTGGCCAAGTTCGGCGGTGGCCAGTTCTCCACCTTCAAGGCGGCGCTGAGCGAGCTCGCGGTCGCACGCCTGGCCCCCGTCAATGCCGAGATGAACCGGCTGCTCGCCGATCCTGCTGAGATCGATCGCATCTTGGCAGCGGGGGCGCGCAAGGCACGGGCCATTGCCGCTCCGATCGTGACGTGCGTCAAGGACATGGTGGGCTTCCTGCGCTCCTAGGTCGCCACCGCGTGCGTTAGCGTCAGCCTAGCCTCTGCGCCTCAAACAGTAATGTTGGCTGCCGGGCTCAGGTACCGGCAGCGCTCTATTGTTGGCGGAAGCGTCCCGTGGCAGCATGCGGCATGGCCAAGAAACGACGCATCTTCGAAGAGGGCCACGGTCGCAAATTGATGGTGATCGTGGACGAGACACCCGAAGTGGAAGGCGCGCTCTTCTACGCGGCGGGTCGCGTGCTCCACGCGGGCGGAACCATCCTGTTGCTCTATGTGATCGAGCCGGAAGCCCAGTTCTGGGAAGGCGTGCGCCAGGTGCAGCTCGAGGAAGAAACCAACAAGGCGCGTGCCGTTTTCCGCCTGTTTCGCCGCAAGCTCAACAACGATGGCTACGATGCGGTGCCGACGGAGGAGGTGATCCGCGAAGGCAAGAAAATCGACGAGATCATGAAGCAGATCGACGAGGATGAGGATATCGCCGTCCTCGTCCTTGGTGCCTCCAAGGAAGCAGCTGGTCCCGGACCGCTCGTCTCCTCCCTCGCTACCGGTGCCAACGCTGGCAAGTTCCCGATCCCCATCACCATCGTGCCGGGCGAACTGGCAGTGGAGGACATCAAGGCGCTGGCCTGATGCCTGGGTGGTGCAATGGCCCCGCGCGTGCTGGAGTTTTGACCCATGCCACCCCATCTACTAGAATGATTCCAAGCTGACCTCGGACCCGCGACAAGGCGCACAGCCCCCATGTTCATCCAGACCGAGCCAACCCCCAATCCCGCTACGCTCAAGTTCATCCCCGGCAAGACCGTCCTGGGGGATGGGACCTTGGACTTTCGCGATAAAGCGGAAGCCGTTGCCTCACCGCTGGCTCAGCGGCTCTTTGGCGTCGACGGCGTCACCGGTGTGTTCCTGGGTTCCGACTTCATCTCGGTCACCAAAAGCCAGGCCGATGAGTGGCAGCACATCAAACCCGCCATCCTCGGTGCCATCATGGAGCACTACATGTCGGGGGCGCCCGTAATCACCGACGGCGAGGGGCCGGGGGAGGACGTGCACGAGCACTACGATCCGGCCGACGAGGACACGGTGAGGACCATCAAGGAGCTCCTGGATACGCGCGTGCGCCCGGCCGTCGCCAACGACGGGGGCGATATTGTCTTCCACGGCTTCAAGGACGGTGTGGTGTTCCTGCACATGCGTGGCGCCTGTTCGGGCTGCCCGAGCTCCACGGCGACACTGCGCCATGGCATCGAAAATCTGCTCCGGCACTTCTGCCCGGACGTGCAGGAGGTACGGCCCGTGTGAGCCTCTGTGGGGCCGCCGCCCGGTTCGCTTCGCCAACCCCGCCCGGCAACGCGCGGGGTTCCTGTTGTGGGGAAAACGCCGTCAACGCGAGAAGGAGTGGGGGATGCGATTGCACGATGCAGCGCTGGAGCAGCTGTTTCTTGCCGCGCGCACACACCGGGCGTGGTTGCCGCGCGAGGTGCCAGACACGACCCTGAGAGAACTGGTCAGCCTCGCCCAACTGGGCCCAACCGCCAACAACGGCCTGCCGGCCCGCTTTATCTGGGTGAAATCGAAGGCCGCAAAGGAGCGCCTGTTGCCGCACCTGAGCGAGGGCAATCGAGACAAGACCATGAAGGCGCCGGCGACCGCCATCATCGGCTACGATCTGGAGTTTTATGCACACCCTCCCCAGGGTCAGGGTGAGTTGGCAGGGTTCACCGACAAACCAGATGCAGCGCGCATCTACTGCGCGCGCAATGGTTCGCTGCAAGGCGCCTATCTCATCATGGCCGCGCGCGCACTCGGTCTCGATGCAGGACCCATGTCGGGCTTCAACAACACCGGTGTGGACGGGGCATTTTTCGCGGGCACCAGTGTTCGATCGAATTTCTTGTGCAATGTGGGATACGGCGATCAGTCCGCGCTGCGCCCGCGCGGGCCCCGCTTCGCCTTCGAGGAGGCGGCGCAGATCCTGTAGGGGATGCCCGGCGATCGATGAACATCTTGGCCTTCGATAGCTCGCTCGGCGCCCTCTCCGTCGCCGTGCGCTGGCGCCGCGGCGATGGCGTTTGGCGGCTGCGGGAGGCCCACGAGGTTCGCGTGCGCGGCCACGCCGAGCGGCTCATGCCCATGATCTTCGAGCGCATGGGCGAAGCGGGCCTGGCCTTCCACGAACTCGACCGCATCGCGGTGACCAACGGCCCCGGCGGCTTCACCGGCGTGCGGGTTGGCGTGGCTGCGGCGCGCGCACTTGCGCTGGCGACGGGTGTGCCAACTGTCGCCGCCAGCAGCCTCACCGTCATGGCGCATCAAAGCAGCGAAGTGCTCGGGACCGGGCGGCGCGGCCGCGTGCTGGCGGTGGCACTCGATGCCGGCCGTGGCAGCGTCTACCTGCAGCTCTTCCCGTGCGGGCACCATCCCATGGACCCACCCCAGTTGATAACCGCGCCTGCTGCAGCTGAGCTCATCGGTGACACGCCCGTTGTCATCGTCGGTTCCGGCGCGGTGCTGGTTGCGCAGGCGCTGGCCGCATGCGGCAAAGAGGCCGAAACGATGCTGCTTGACTTGTTGCCTTCGGCGCGTGCGCTCGCCTCGTTGGCAACCGAGCTGGCACCCACGCGTCCCGTACGGCCCCTCTACCTCAAGCCGCCCGACGCCAAGCCGTCCGCCGACCCCGCCCTGGTTCGAGTTTGCTCGTGATCGCGGCGCTTGGTGACAGCGACCTGTCGCTCCTGCAAGCGTCCTCGGGGCACGCCCGGGAGCTTGCCGAGCTGCACGCCCGTGTCTTTGCCCAGGCCTGGGATGAAGCAAGCTTTGAGCGCCTGCTGGCGCACCCCGGGTCGGCCGCGTTCTTGGCGCGCGTCGCGCTCCAGCGGCAGAGCGTCGGCCTCATCGTGGGGCGACTGGTGGCCGATGAGGCGGAGCTTCTCACGCTCGGCGTCAATCAAGGCCATCGCCGGCGAGGCATTGCCCGTCGGCTCGTGGCCGCGCTCGCGCACGCTACCAAGGGGGCCGGGGCGAAGCGTCTCTTCCTCGAGGTGGGCCGCAACAACGCCGCCGCAGTGGCCCTCTACTGGGGGCTGGGCTTTCGTCAGGTTGGCCTGCGCCAAGACTATTACGAGCACGCCGGGCAACGCGGCGAGGATGCATTGGTGCTGGCGCTGGCGCTCTGAGTGCGGCTGCAGCCCACCCCGCATTGCGGCCGCCCAATGCCTCACCTATAACGACCTTGGCTCCGAGCAAGAGATTCGCGCAAAATTGGCGTCCATGGCCGTCTCGCCAGATCCGTCGCCCACACGCATAGAGCTATTGTGCGCGCAAAAAGGGCTGCGGCTGACGGGGCAGCGCCGGGTCATCGCCAAGGTCCTCTCCGCCGCCAGGGATCATCCGGACGTGGAAGAGGTCTATCGCCGGTCGAGTAGCGTGGATGCCCGCATCTCGCTTTCGACCGTCTACCGCACCATTAAGCTCTTCGCGGCCAATGGCTTTTTGGAGCGGCACAACTTTGGGGCTGGCCGCGGTCGCTACGAGGAGACGGCGCGCCGCCACCATGACCATCTGATCGATATCGAAAGCGGCCAGGTGATCGAGTTTCGCAACGAGGAGATCGAGCGCCTGCAGAAGCGCGTGGCGCGCGATTTGGGCTTCAGCCTCGTCGGTCACAAACTTGAACTCTACGGTGTGCCAAACAAGCGCACGCGCAAGTGGACGAAGTAGCAGCATGACGGCCGCGGCTAAAGTCTACGTAAGAACGTTCGGCTGCCAGATGAACGTCTACGACAGCGAGCGTATGGCGGAACTGCTCGGCAGGCATGGGTTTGCCCAGACGGCGGCACTGGAGGAAGCCGACCTCATCGTGCTCAACACCTGCCACATTCGCGAGAAGGCTGCGGAGAAAGTCTATTCAGACCTGGGTCGCATCCGTCAGATCAAGGCGGCCCGGGCCGAGGCTGGGCGCCAAACGCTGATCGCGGTCGCGGGCTGCGTCGCCCAGGCCGAGGGCGACGAGGTGCTGCGGCGCGCGCCCTTTGTCGATTTGGTCGTAGGGCCGCAGAGCTACCATCGACTGGGCGATTTGCTTGCCCGAGCCAAATCGGAGCGTCGCGGCATAATAGACACGGGCTTTCCCGAAGAGGACAAGTTTGCACACCTGCCACAGCGCTCGCCGCCGCGAGCCGTGACGGCGTTCTTGAGCGTGCAAGAGGGTTGCGACAAGTTCTGCAGCTTCTGCGTGGTGCCCTATACGCGCGGCGCCGAGTTCTCCCGCAAGGTGAGCAACCTTGAAGCCGAAGCTCGCCGCCTCAGCGAGCACGGGGTACGCGAGATCACCCTCCTCGGCCAGAACGTCAATGCCTACCATGGGCTGGGGCCCGACGGTCGTCCGTGGTCATTGGCCCGGCTCATTGCGCGGCTGGCCGGGCTGTCCGACCTCAAGCGCATCCGCTACACCACGTCTCATCCTCAGGACATGACGGAGGATTTGATCGGCGCGCATCGCCACGAGGCCAAGCTGATGCCCTATTTGCACCTGCCATTTCAGGCAGGCGCTGACCGCATTCTCGCCGCCATGAACCGCAAGCACACGGCCGCCGATTACTTGAGCCTGGTCGCGCGCATCCGGGCGGCGCGCCCGGATTTGGCGCTCTCCACCGATATCATCGTTGGCTTTCCCGGAGAGACCGAGGCCGATTTTGCAGCCACCCTCGCCGTTGTCGCGCAGGTGGGCTTTGCCCAAGCCTACGCCTTCAAGTTTAGCCCGCGCCCCGGCACGCCTGCGGCCACGCTGCGCGATCAGGTCGAGGACAGCGCTAAGATTGATCGCTTGCAGCGCCTGCAAGATCTGCTCGGACGACAACAAACAGCGTTCAATGCGGCCTGCGTTGGCCGAACCCTCCCGGTGTTGTTCACCGGCGAGGGACGCCATCCCGGTCAGCTGGTCGGCCGCTCTCCCTATCTGCAAGCCGTTCACGCCACAGCAGATTCATCTTGGATTGGGGCCATTGGCGAGGTTGCCATCGTTGGCGCTGGACGCAACAGTTTGAGTGGAATGTTGAAATCTGCGGAAGGGCCAAAGGGCTGATGTTGTGTGCGGGCATTTGTGCTAGGCTGGCGACAACAGACGCGTTCGATAACGACTTCTCAAGGAGGCCAGCTACTTGACTGGCATTCGAGGGCCGGCGGCGACGGGCTTGGGCAAACAGCTCAGAGCCGTGGAGGCACGTTTGGTGGTGCCCTTCGAGGACAACCGGCATCTCAACCGGCTACTCGGCGAATACGACGGACATCTTGCGCTGCTTGAGGAGCGGCTCGGAATCGAGGCGCAGGCACACGGCAACATGGTTACCCTCACCGGTCCCACCGCAGCGTGCGAAACCGCCCGCGACGTGCTCGAGAAGCTCTACGCCCGTATTCGCCAGGGCGAGGATATCGGACCGGGCGACCTGGACGGCCTCTTGCGCCACGCCGGCAACGACGCCGCGCCGACCGACGGCTTGGCGCAGATTCGCACCCGACGTCGCATCGTCACGGCACGCTCGCCGGTTCAGAGTACCTACATCCAGGCCCTGCAACGCGTCGATTTGGTGTTCGGCGTCGGTCCGGCCGGCACCGGCAAAACCTATCTCGCCGTCGCCTACGCGGCACAGTGCCTCGAGCGCGGGCTCGTCGACCGCATCGTCCTGTCGCGGCCTGCGGTGGAGGCCGGCGAGCGACTTGGCTTTCTGCCCGGCGACATGCGCGAGAAGGTCGATCCCTATCTGCGCCCGCTCTATGACGCGCTCTACGACGTGCTGCCGCAAGCCAAGGTCGAGCGCGACCTGGACACCGGGATCATCGAGATCGCGCCGCTCGCCTTCATGCGCGGGCGCACCCTGGCGCACTCCTTCGTCATCCTCGACGAGGCGCAGAACACGACCAGCATGCAAATGAAGATGTTTCTCACGCGCCTGGGCGAGGGCTCCAAGATGGCGGTGACCGGCGATCCGAGCCAGGTCGACCTGCCGCATGGTCAGCGCTCGGGTCTTGAGGAGGCGGTCGGTCTGTTGAGCGGTATCCGTGGCATCGAGGCGATCCGCTTCTCTTCCGCCGACGTGGTGCGCCGCGACCTGGTGGCTCGCATCGTTGATGCCTACGACCATGCCGTCTGAAGCACGCCCGTCTATCCGTTCGCGCGCGAACCCGGCCGTGTCGCCCCCCGATGCGCTGGAGGCGGAGCCTCCACAGCGGCTATCCCTCACGCTCGTTGCCGAGGACGGCGACTGGAGCCGTTTCGGTGCCATCGCAGCGATCATCGAGCGCGCTGGTGTTGCGCTTGCCAACGCGCCCGAGGTCGCCATCCCCGATGGTGCCGAGGCTTGCGTGGTCTTGGGCAACGATGCCCTGGTGCGTCGGCTCAATGCCAGCTACCGCGGCAAGGACACTGCCACCAACGTCCTCGCCTTCCCATTTCAGCGGCCCCCCGGCGGACCACCCTGGGCCGAGGCATATTTGGGGGACGTCGTCCTGGCGGCTGAAACCGTCCTGCGCGAAGCCGACGTGCAGGCAATCGAACCGGCGCACCACCTCCAGCATCTCGTCGTGCACGGACTGCTTCACCTGCTTGGCTACGACCATGACACCGGCGCCGCTGCTGAGCAGATGGAGCACCTGGAGACGGCGATCCTGGCAAAGATCGGAGTTGGCGACCCCTACGGCTCCACGGCGGCCTGAAACCGCTTCGGAAGGGTTCGAGAGCGCAGCGCGTCGCGAGTGAGCCATGAGCGTCAGAAGCATCAAACCCATGAGCGATGGCGGAGAGGCCGCCCTGTCGGGCGCGGCTGAGCCGGCACCCGAGCAGCCGCATAGTTGGCTTGCCGCGCTGCGCGCCAAGCTCGGCCTGCCTGGTGCGCCCACCCTGCGCGCCATGCTGGAGGACGCACTCAAGGGTGCTGGCGATGGTCACGAATTCGCGGCCGAGGAGCGGGAGATGCTGCTGCGCATCCTGCGCTTTGGCGGCCTGCGTGTCGTCGACGTCATGGTGCCGCGCGCCGACATCATCGCCGTGGACGAAAATGAATCCCTCTGGGAGCTGCTCAGGACGTTCGACACGGCGGGCGTCTCCCGACTGCCGTTGTTCCGTGAAACGCTCGACGACCCGCGCGGCATGGTCCACATCAAGGACGTCATGCGCTGGCTGATCGGCGAGGCTCTTGGGCGGCCGGCAAGTGAGGGTCACGTGCAGTCGGCTCAGGGACGCGGACCGGCAGATCGGGCGAGCCGCGCCGCCGCCGAGATTGCTGCGGCGGTGCCGGATCTGGGGCGCGCCAACCTGTCAAAGCCCATTGCTTCGGCCAGGCTGCGCCGACCCATGATTTTCGTACCCCCGTCAATGCCGGCCGCCAATCTTCTCATCCGCATGCAGTCGACACACATTCACATGGCCCTGGTGGTTGACGAGTACGGGGGAACCGACGGCCTCGTCACCATCGAGGATCTCGTTGAACAGATTGTGGGCGAAATCGAGGACGAACACGACGAGGCCGAGGCCGCGCATATCGTGGAAGATCCCAAGCTGGGCCTCGTCACGGCGGCGCGCACGCCCGTGCGCGAGCTCGAAGACCACCTCGGCCTCAAACTGCTCAAGCCCGAAGAGGCAGAGGACATCGACACCCTGGGCGGCCTCGTGTTCGCCTTGCTGGGCAGGGTGCCGGCACGCGGTGAACTCATCCGACATCCCGCCGGCCTCGAATTTGAGGTCCTCGATGCCGATCCGCGACGCGTCAAGAAGCTGCGCATCCATCCGCCGCGCCTCGCACCAGCCGCCAAGGCTCCCCCGACGACGCCCCAGAATTGACCAAAGAGTCGAGGCGCCAATGTCAGCCCCAGTGTTAAAGTCCCGGAGTTAAAGCCCCAGAGTTGAAACCCCACAGTTTGAGGCGCCAGAGTTCGGGCCCAGTTCAGGCCCCAGAGTGAAGCCTAGGAATTGGGGGATGTGCAGCGGGGCTGCGCCCACAAGCCCCAGCCGAATTGACGCGTCAGGGAACCCATGCGGGCCAAACTTTCGATGAAGCTGCTCGCCGAGCGCGTGCGCCGGCTGCGCGGGTGGCGCAGACGCGGGGTGGCCTTCGCCGCCGGCGCCGCCTCGGTACTCGCCATGCCGCCATGCTTTGCCTGGCCCGTGCTGTGGATTACGCTACCCGTGCTGGTGTGGTTGATCGACGGGGTGTCATGGCATGGCGAGCCGTCGGTGCCACCAGGCGCGACACCTGCATTGAGCGACCGTTCCGATCTGGATCGAGCGCGCCCGCACAGCGGGCTGCGACGCTGGTGTGACCATCCCCCGATCGCCGCCGCGGAGATCGGCTGGTGGTTTGGGTTCGGCTACTTCGTGCCGGGCCTCTTCTGGGTGGGAGAGGCGTTCCTGGTCGAGGCCGAGACGTTCGGCCTGCTGTTGCCGTTCGCCGTCACCTTGCTCCCCGCCTATCTCGCTCTCTATTGGGGTGCTGCCGCAGGGCTCGCCGCCTGCCTGTGGAGCCGTGGTCCACAGCGTGTCCTCTGGCTATCTTTGATCTTGTCGGCGGCGGAATGGGCGCGCGGCCACGCGCTCAGCGGTTTTCCTTGGAACACGCTGGGCTATGCGCTTACCTATCCGCTCGCCCTGATGCAGAGCGCTGCCGTTCTCGGCATCTACGGCCTCACGCTCATCGCCATCTTGATCTTTGCGCTGCCGCCCGTGTTGTGGAGCGAACCGACCGCCGCCACAGCTCCGCGGCGCCGCACGGCATTGGCACTGGCGCTGGCTCTCGTGCCGATCGCGGTGTTGGGCCTGGCGGGGCAAATCCGTCTCGCACTGGCGTCTCAGGCGACCGTGCCCGGCATCAAGCTTCGCATCGTCCAGCCGAGCGTGTCCCAGCGAGAGAAGTGGCGACCCGAGAACCAACAGCGCATCTTCTTTGATCACCTGGCGCTTTCAGCCACCGATCCATCCGGGAACATCGATGGTCTTGCCGGCGTGACGCATGTCGTTTGGCCCGAAGCCGCCATGCCGTTTCTACCGCTCGACCATCCAGAGGCGCGCGCCAGCATCGGTCGAGCCTTGCCACAGGGCACCTTCCTCATTACCGGCGCGCTGCGCGCAGAACCCGCACCCCCCGGAGCGCCACGGCCCCGGCGCGTCTTCAACAGCATTCTGGTGTTTGGCGCGGAGGGCGCGCTGGTGGCAAGCTACGACAAGATCCACCTTGTGCCCTTCGGCGAGTACCTGCCGCTGCAGCCACTGCTGGAAGTGATCGGGCTCCGGCAGCTCACGCGCCTGCGCGGCGGTTTCGATGTTGGCCCGACCCCGCGCCCGCTGCTCAACGTTCCCGGCCTTCCGCCTGCCGCTCCCCTCATTTGTTACGAGGTCATCTTTGCCGCGGCCGTGGTTGAGGGTAGCCAACGGCCGGGGCTGCTCCTCAATGTCACCAATGACGGCTGGTTCGGCGACACCACCGGGCCGCGACAGCATCTGCATCAAGCGCGCGTGCGCGCCGTGGAGGAGGGGCTCCCGCTCATGCGTGCCGCCAACAATGGCATCTCGGCGGCCGTCGACCCCTACGGGCGCTTCCTCGCGCGGCTGGATCTCGATGCGCGTGGGACCATCGACGCGGCGCTTCCGGTGGCCCTGGCGCCACCGCCCTACGCCCGGCTGGGCGACCTTGTGTTCCTGGGACTTTGGCTTGTCGGGGCCGTGGCGGCAACCTCCCTACAGCTCGCCTGGATGCGATAGAACGTGCCGCCTCTCGATCGCGCACGGCGCCCTGAGGTTGACGCCGTGCACAACTGCACCTACCAATTGTGGGGTCGAGAGTTAAGCGTACGGGGCTGCCATGTCGAGACCACCCGGTTTCGTCGACGATCTGGAGGGCGACGAGAAGGGTTCGCGGCGGGCGAACCCGATTGATGTGCATGTGGGGGGTCGTGTCCGCTTCCGCCGCATGCTGCTCGGCATGAGCCAAGAGAAGCTCGGCGAGAAGTTGGGCCTCACGTTTCAGCAGGTCCAAAAATACGAAAAGGGAATCAATCGCATCGGCGCCAGCCGGCTGTTCGATCTGGCCCAGGTGTTGGGCGTGCCGGTGCAGTTCTTCTATGAAGAGGCTCCGGCCAGCGACCCCCCGCCGGTGGTTCCCGACGGTTTTTCCGAGACGCCCGCCGAGAACGCGATCGTGCAGTTTTTGCGCAGCCGCGACGGCCTGGAGCTCAACAAGGCGTTTGTGCGCATTTCCGATGCCAAGGCGCGGCGCGCCATCGTCGACCTCGTGCGCAGTTTGGCCAACGACGACACCAACGAGAACGCGGTTCGTTGAAGGCTCCGGCGTAGCACTTTAGAACCGCAAACACCCGTTCTGCGCAGGCTCTGCCCCTCGGTTCGGCCCGCACACCCACGCCCGCACCGCGGCCGCCGTCGGCTTGACCCTTGGCGCAAACACTGCAACAAGTCGCGCGTTTCAAGCCGGGTGTGGTAAATCCGGCAGTCCCAGTCCGGCATTTCAAGTCCGGCGGTTTCCAGCAGTGTCCGGCGTTGTCGGCACGCCATTGAGCAATGGGGAGCACTGTGTCGCGCAAGTCCTACCTGTTCACCAGCGAGTCGGTCTCTGAAGGGCATCCCGACAAGGTCTGCGACCGCATTTCCGACGAGGTCGTCGACCTGTTCTTTCGTGAAGGACCGAAGGCGGGCGTCGATCCCTGGCAGCTGCGCGTGGCCTGCGAGACCATGGCGACAACGAACCAGGTGGTCATTGCCGGCGAGACGCGAGGACCCAACACCATCACCAAGGATTGGATCCGCCACGTCGCCCGCCTGGCGATCAAGGAGATCGGCTACGAGCAGACGGGCTTCCACTGGGAGAAGGCCGACATCAAGGTTCTCCTGCATCCCCAGTCGGCGGACATCGCCCAGGGCGTGGACAGCGGCGGCAATCGCGAGGAGGGTGCCGGCGACCAGGGCATCATGTTTGGCTACGCCTGTCGCGACACGCCCGAGCTAATGCCGGCGCCCATCCATTACAGCCACAAGATCCTTCGCCTGATCTCCGAAGCGCGTCATGCAGGCAAGGAGGCCGTGCTGGGCCCCGACTCCAAGAGCCAAGTCACCGTGCGCTATGAGAACGGCAGGCCCGCGGCCGTCACACAAATCGTCGTCTCGCACCAGCATTTGGTCGAAACCATGACGTCGGCCCAGGTGCGGGAGTTGGTCGAACCCTACGTCAAGAAGGCGCTGCCCGCGGGCTGGATCGGTCAGGAGACCGTGTGGCACATCAATCCCACGGGCAAGTTTTTCATCGGTGGACCCGATGGGGATTGCGGGCTCACGGGCCGCAAGATCATCGTCGACACCTATGGTGGGGCGGCCCCGCATGGAGGGGGTGCCTTTTCGGGTAAGGATCCCACCAAAGTTGACCGCTCTGCCGCCTACGCCGCGCGCTATCTCGCCAAGAACGTCGTGGCCGCGGGTCTGGCCGATCACTGCACCATTCAGCTTTCCTATGCGATTGGCGTGGCCAAGCCGCTATCGATCTACGTCGATCTTGGGGAGAACCCCAACAAGCTCGACATCGCCAAGCTGGAAGCAGTTCTGGGCGAGCTCATGGACTTGACGCCGCGCGGTATCCGCAAGCATCTCCAGTTGAACAAGCCCATCTATGCGCGCACGTCAGCCTATGGGCATTTCGGGCGCGAGCCAGACCAGGAGGGCGGCTTTTCCTGGGAGAGGACCGATCTCGCCGATAAGCTGAAATCGGCGATGGCTTAGCCCGAGTACGGCCGGCCCGAGCTGCGTGCCGCAGCGGGGCCGGTGCCAACGGTTCTGTCAACGAGGTGTTGACGGTGGCAAAGCGCCCGCAACATCGACCTGACCCCAACCGACGCGCGACCCAAGTCCGCAAGCTCATCGAGTTCGACGCCGAAACCTGGCACGCGCTGCGCCTGTTGTCCGGAGACAGCATGAAGTCGCTCCAGGAGCTGGCCGATGAGGCGTTCGGCGATCTGCTCAAGAAGCATGGCCGACCCGTTACGTTGAAGGCGGCGCTCAGAGAGAGCCTGCGCCGACAGCCAGCCAACGATCCGCGTCCCAAACGTGGTCGATGATGGCGGCTCGCCTCCCGGCTCCAGGGACCAAGGGCCGGGGTTCTTCTCCCAGGTGGCGCTGGTGAAGGGTCAACGGCTATTGACTGCGCCTGGCGATAGAGTGACGAGGCGAAGGAAGGACGACTGGCCCCACGCACGAGCCGCAAGGATGCCGCCAGCCGAAAGCGAGCCCGATCTGAGGAGTTTTGGACGCCGGCGGGGCCGCAGGCTGAGCCCGCGGCAGGCAGCTCTGCTCGAGCATGGGCTGCCGCCTTTGGCGATCAGCCTGTCGCAACCTTCGCCGGTCGCGCTCGATCGCCTGTTTGCGCCGCCGGTGGCAGAGGTTTGGCTGGAGATCGGCTTTGGCGGCGCTGAGCACCTTCTCTGGCAGGCGCGCGCCAACCCACGCGTCGGGCTGATCGGTTGCGAGCCTTTCGCCGACGGGGTTGTCAAGGCGCTGAGTGCGATCGAGGGGGCCAACCTCAGCAACGTGCGCATCCATGCCGACGACGCCCGCCCGCTTCTGCGGTGGCTCCCGGCCGCCAGCCTTGCCCGCACCTTCATCCTCTTTCCCGACCCGTGGCCCAAGAAACGCCACCACAAGCGCCGGCTCGTCTCACAAGCCACCTTGGCAGAGCTGGCACGCGTGATGCGCCGCGGCGCGGAGTTGCGCATCGCCACCGACGTTGCCGACTACGCCCGAGCCATCCTCTGGGTGGTGAACCAACAGCAAAGCTTCCGCTGGACGGCCGCCGGCCCGGACGATTGGCGGGAGCGGGGGGTCGACTGGCCGCCGACGCGCTACGAGCAAAAGGCGCTGCTCGCGGGCCGCCGCTGCAGCTATTTTCGCTTCCAGCGCACCTGACCGGGCCCGGTGCGACAATTTTCACACTTCGCGCTTGCAAAGCGCGCAAAATCTGCCTACGATCCAGGCGCTCATGATCATCTCAACTCTGAGAGTGGGCCCTTGGGGTCCGCTCTTTTTGTTTTGGGCGGTCGCCGGAGCCTCGCAAACGCACCCAACTCGAGCCTTGGAAGACCCAGAAACGGTGAGCGGCGCAGCCAACGACGCGCGCTTCATTGGTGAGACCGGCGTGGCCGCGCAAATTGCGGCCATTGTCGAGCCGGTACTCAGTGAGCTGGGTTTTCGACTGGTACGGGTGGTGCTGTCGGGGCGCAACGGATCGACGGTGCAGATCATGGCCGAGCGCCCGGATGGGATGCTCACGGTGGAAGAATGCGCGGAAATCTCTCGTCGCCTCTCCCCGGTGTTCGACGCGCATGACCCCATCGAGGGTCAATACAATCTGGAGGTGTCTTCCCCCGGCATCGACCGACCCCTGGTGCGACGCTCCGATTTTGCGGATTGGGCCGGGTATGAGGCCAAGATCGAGCTCAAGGATCTGCTCGCAGGACGCAAAAGGTTTCGTGGCACGCTTGCGGGGCTGGAGGGAGAGGAGGTTTACATCGAGGTCGAGACCGACCAGCAGGGTCGCCAGGTCGTCGGCTTGCCGATCCATCTCGTCGCCGAGGCGCGTCTCCTGCTGAGCGATGCCCTCATTCGCGAGACCTTGCGGCGCACCAAACAGGCTGCCAAGAGCAGTGTCAGCAACCGGGTTTCGCCGGCCAACGTTCATGATGGATCAGACGAAGTGGAGGCTTGAGAGGCATGGCGCAGGCAGGGATCAGCGCAAATAGGCTGGAGCTGTTGCAAATCGCCGACGCCGTGGCGCGCGAGAAATCGATCGACCGCAAGATCGTCATCTCGGCGATGGAGGATGCAATCCAAAAGGCCGCCAAGGCGCGCTATGGCAGCGAGAACGACATCCGTTGTGAGATCGACGCCAAGACCGGCGAGACCAAGCTCACTCGCGTGGTTCAGGTAGTCGATACCGTGGAGAATGAATCTACTCAGGTCACGCTGGCCGAAGCCCAGCGGCGCAAGGCCGAAGCCAAGGTGGGCGATCTCATCGCCGAACAGCTTCCCCCGCTCGATTTCGGCCGGGTTTCGGCGCAGAACGCCAAGCAGGTCATCGTCCAAAAGGTGCGCGAAGCCGAGCGCGAGCGCCAGTTCAACGAATACAAGGACCGCATGGGCGAGATCGGCAATGGCACGGTGAAGCGCGTCGAGTATGGCAACGTGATCGTCGATCTTGGCCGTGCCGAGGGCATCATCCGCCGCGACGAAATGATCCCACGCGAGAACGTGCGCCTGGGAGATCGCATCCGCGCCTACATTTACGACGTGCGCCGCGAGCAGCGAGGACCGCAGATCTTCCTGTCTCGGGCGCGGCCCGAGTTCATGTCCAAACTGTTCGCCCAAGAGGTGCCCGAGATCTACGACGGCATCGTACAGATCAAATCCGTGGCCCGCGATCCAGGGTCCCGCGCCAAGATTGCCGTCATCTCCAAGGACAGCTCCATCGATCCGGTGGGTGCCTGTGTGGGCATGCGCGGTCAGCGCGTGCAGGCGGTGGTCGGCGAGCTGCAAGGCGAAAAGGTCGACATCATCCAATGGAACCCGGACGCAGCGACATTCATCGTCAACGCGCTGGCGCCGGCCGAGGTCACCAAGGTGGTGCTCGACGAGGATTCCAATCGCATCGAGGTCGTCGTGCCCGAAAGCCAGCTTTCGCTTGCTATTGGCCGCCGCGGCCAGAACGTTCGGCTGGCCTCGCAGCTAACCGGCTGGGACATCGACATCCTGACCGAACAGGAGGAATCGGAGCGGCGGCAAAAGGAGTTCACCGAGCGCACTCAGCGCTTCATGGACGCCCTGGATGTCGACGAGGTCATCGCTCAGCTGCTCGCCACCGAAGGGTTCGAAACAGTTCAGGAGGTCGCCTACGTCGATGCCAACGAAATCGCGCACATCGAGGGCTTCGATGAGGAAACCGCCAAGGAGATCCAATCTCGGGCGCGCGAGTATCTGGAACGGCAGGAAGCCGAGCGCGAGGCAAAGCGCAAGGAGCTGGGCGTTTCCGACGATCTGGCCAAGATCCACGGCGTGACATCGGCGATGCTGGTCGCGTTCGGTGAGAACGCCATCAAGAGCCTTGAGGATCTTGCCGGCGCAGAGACCGATGACTTGGCTGGCTGGACGGAGCGCAAGAAGGAGAAGGATGCCGAGCCTGTTCGGCACAAGGGCGTGCTTGAGGGCTTCGAGGTCTCGCGTAAGGATATCGAGGACATGATCATGGCCGCGCGCATTGCCGCCGGCTGGGTCACCCAGGAAGACTTGGACAAGATGCGCGCGGAGCAGGCCGCCGCCGTGGCGGCGGCCGAGGCGGCCAAGGCAGCCGAGCAGGCGGCCGCGGCGGTCAAGGTGTGAGTGGTCATGGCACGGAGCGGCAGCACAAGCCATGGGCGCAGGGGCAAAGGAAACAGACTGCCGGGGCGAAGCCAACAGCGGGCCGCTTCGCCAATGCGCCGTCACGCGCGCCAAGAAGTCGCCTGAGGAGCTCATCCGCTTCGTGGCAGGTCCCGAAGGAGCCGTCGTCCCCGACCTCGCACGCCACTTGCCTGGACGCGGTGTTTGGGTCGATGCGACCTACGCTGCCGTCGCTGCAGCCGTGCGCCAGAAGGCCTTCGCGCGAGGCTTGCAGCGGCCCGTGTCCGTGCCGGTGGACCTGCCGGCTCGCGTTGAGCGGCTGATGGCACGCCGGCTGAGCGAAGCGCTGAGCCTCGCCAATAAGGCGGGCCTCGTCGTCACCGGGTTTTCCAAGATTGAGGCGCTAATGGCACGCAAGCGGCCCGTCGTGCTCATCCACGCAGCGGATGCCGCGGCCGCTGGTGTGGCAAAACTTGATGGGAAATTCAATGCCTTAACCAAAGGCAACGATGCCACGGTGGTCTCAATTCGCGATTTGAGCGGCGCCGAAATGAGCTTGGCCATGGGCCGGCCAAATGTGATACATGCTGCAGCGGCCGAGGGTGGCGCGACCCGTCGGCTCATCGAAGAGGCACGGCGTCTGAGGCGCTACCGGCTGGGCCAAGCCAGCGGTCGCGCGCCGGCGCCAGCCAATCTGAAAGATGCCAACTGAATACAGGACGTGCATGACCGAGACGAAAGAGACCACAGACAAGACCCTGCGTGGGGCGGTCCCGCGCAAACCGTTGAGCTTGAAGCGCACGGTGGAGTCGGGCCACGTGCGCCAGAACTTCAGCCACGGTCGCTCAAAGTCGGTGGTCGTGGAGAAGAAGAAGAAGCGCACGATCTCCGGTCCAGGCGGCACGGAGACCGATGAAGCAACCCCGCCGCAGTCTGAAGCCGATCGTTTGCTGGCCGAGGTGATCCAGAAGCCCGGTGCCCTGCGGCCCGACGAGCTTGACGCGCGTCGCCGCGCGCTTGAAGCGGCCAAGGAACGCGCCGAGGCCGAGGAGCACGAGCGCCAACGCTTGGAGGCCCTGCGTCCTAAGCCCGAACTTGTGGAGGAGGTGCCCCCAGCTGCGCCGGTATCCGAGCCGGAAGTCGTCGAGACGCCGGCAGTGCCGCAAGAGGCCGACAAAGCACCAGCCGTTGAGGCCAAGGAACCGCCGGGCGAGAAGCCCAAGGTCGCCGAGGCGCCCAAGCGCGTCGAGCAGGTGGCCAAGCGCGGCGCCCGCGCGCTTGAGCTTGAGCCTGAAGCCGAGGAGGACACGCGCGCCAAGAAGAAGGGCGCCAAGCCGATTAAAAGCCCTGTCAAAATCGGCGATGAGCGCCGCGAGCGCATCAAGCTCACCATCAACAATGCCTTCGACGAAGCGCAGCGCGAGCGCTCGCTGGCGTCACTGAAACGGCGGCGCGAGCGCGAGAAGTTGCGCCAGGCCGGGGTCGTACAACCGCGTGATAAAGTCATGCGCGAGGTAATCATCCCAGAGGTGATCACCATCCAAGAGCTCGCCAACCGCATGACCGAGCGCTCTGTCGACGTCATCAAGTTGCTGATGACGCAGGGCGCGATGCACAAGATCAACGACGTGATCGACGCGGATACGGCAGAGATCATTGTCCGCGAATTCGGCCACACACCCAAGCGCGTTTCGGAGGCCGACGTAGAGGAAGGCTTCATCGGCCAGACCGACACTGAGGAAACCCAACAACCGCGGGCGCCGGTGGTCACCATCATGGGTCACGTCGATCACGGCAAGACGTCGCTGCTCGACGCCATTCGCCACACCGACGTGGCCGCTGGCGAGGCTGGCGGAATCACGCAGCACATCGGTGCCTATCAGGTGATGACACCCAGCGGTCAAAAGATCACCTTCATCGACACGCCCGGTCACGAAGCCTTCACCGCCATGCGCCAACGCGGCGCCAAGGTGACGGACATCGTGGTGCTGGTCGTCGCCGCTGACGATGGCGTGATGCCGCAGACGGTCGAGGCCATCAACCATGCCAAGGCCGCCGGCGTGCCTCTCATTGTTGCCATCAACAAGATTGACAAGCCGGGTGCCGATCCCACGCGCGTGCGCACCGCCCTCCTGCAGCACGAGATCGTCGTTGAAAGCATGTCGGGCGAAACGCTTGAGGTCGAGGTGTCGGCTCTCAAGCGAACCGGCCTCGACAAGCTTCTTGAGGCCATCAACCTGCAGGCAGAGCTGTTAGACCTGCGCGCCAACCCGGAGCGCTCCGCGGATGGCGTTGTCATCGAGGCCAAGCTCGAGCGCGGACGCGGACCGGTCGGCACCGTGCTCGTGCAGCGCGGCACCCTCAAGGTCGGCGACATTGTCGTCGCCGGCGCGGCTTGGGGCCGCGTGCGCGCGCTCATCGACGATCGCGGTGAGACGGTCGCGGAGGCCGGGCCGTCGGTGCCGGTGGAGATCTTAGGGTTTGATTCGGCACCCGAGGCCGGCGACCCCTTCGCTGTCGTTGAGAGCGAGGGCCGTGCGCGCGAGCTCACCGACTATCGCCTGCGCAAGCGCCGCCAAACGCTGGGCTCGGCCGGCACGGCGCGCACGCTTGAGCAAATGATGCAGCAGCTGAAAGAGGCTGGCCGCAAGGAGTTTCCGCTCGTCGTCAAGGGCGATGTGCAAGGATCGGTCGAGGCCATCGGCGGTGCCCTGCGCAAGCTTGGTAACGACGAGGTCGAGGCGCGGATCGTGCACTCAGGTGTCGGCGGCATCACCGAATCGGATGTGTCGCTCGCCAGCACCTCGCACGCCGTGGTGGTGGGCTTCAATGTGCGTGCCAACGCACAGGCGAAGCTCGCCGCCGACCAAACCGGCGTCGAGATCCGCTACTACAACATCATCTACGACCTGGTCGACGACGTGAAGAAGGCCATGTCCGGGTTGCTGGCGCCCACCGTGCGCGAGATGTTCCTCGGCAATGCTGAGATTTTGGAGGTGTTCAACATTTCCAAGGTCGGCAAAATCGCGGGTTGCCGCGTCACCAACGGCAAGGTCGAGCGCGGCGCCAAGGTGCGCCTGATCCGCGACAACGTGGTGATCCACGAGGGTACCTTGTCCACTTTGAAGCGCTTCAAGGACGAGGTGCGCGAGGTGCCGGCCGGACAGGAGTGCGGCATGGCATTTGCCAACTACCAAGATATCCGCGCCGGCGACGTCGTGGAGTGCTTCAACGTCGAGACCATTGCCCGCTCCCTCTGACCCGCCGGGTTGGCTATCGTGCTCCAAGAAGGGTGTCGGGCGAGGATCGCTCGCCTGGCCCTATTTGGTCCGATCCGACCCTGATCGCTGCATGGCCCACCGTCGCGCTCACAAGATCAGCGGCCCAACCCAGCGCCAACTGCGCGTGGGTGAGCTAATCCGCCATGCGTTGGCCGAGATGCTGACCCGGGGTTTGGTCCACGACGAGGTGCTGGCGGCACACGCAATCACCATACCCGAGGTGCGCATGTCGCCAGACCTGCGGCTCGCCACCGCCTACGTCATGCCGCTGGGCGGAAAGGAGGTCGGGCCAGTGCTGGCGGCGCTCGAGCGCCATAAGCGCTACATCCGCCGCGAGGTCGCACACGCGGTCAATCTCAAATTTGCCCCCGACCTCCGCTTTCTTGCCGATGAGACCTTTGAGGAGGCCGACCGCATTCACCGCTTGCTGACGAGCGCGAAGGTGCGACGCGACCTGGACAAGGACTAATCGGCAAGGCCTCGGCAACGGGTTGCCCTCTGCGGGGACGGTAAGGCTGGATGCACCCCAAGAGTTTGGCTATGCTGGGGTCAGCGCGGCCCTTCGCTGCCCACCCACAGCGAGGGCTCCTTCCTTGACCCGTTCCGGCAATAGGGCTGGGCGTTCTCGTTGCATCCGCCGCAGCTCATTCCCGCAACGCGCAGGTCCTCAAATGGCACGCCGCAAGAAGGGCAGAGCCATCCATGGCTGGTTGGTGCTGGACAAGCCAGCGGGCATGACGTCGACGCAAGCGGTCGGTGCAGCGCGCCGGCTGTTCGATGCGCGCAAGGCCGGCCATGCCGGCACTCTCGATCCGCTCGCGACCGGCGTGCTCCCCATCGCGTTCGGCGAAGCCACCAAGACCGTCCCCTATGCCGTAGATGGTGCCAAGCACTACCGCTTCACGGTGCGCTGGGGCGCGTCCACCAACACCGATGATGCCGAAGGCGAGATCACCAGTGAGAGCGAACTGCGCCCCTCACAGCCCGCCATCGCGGCCTTGCTGCCACGCTTCACCGGCGACATCCTGCAGGTGCCGCCGGTCTTCTCCGCCATCAAGGTCGATGGTAATCGCGCCTACGACCTGGCGCGCTCGGGCGAAGCCGTGGCGCTCCAAGCACGGCGGGTCACAATCGATTGGCTCACCCTGCTCGAGTTGCCCGATCGCGACACAGCCACCTTCGAAGCGCGCTGCGGCAAGGGCACTTATGTGCGCGCGCTCGCTCGCGACATGGGCGCCATGCTCGGTTGCTACGGACACCTGATCGCGCTTCGGCGGACCCGCGTTGCTCCCTTTGACGAGGTTCAAGCGGTGGACCCAGCCCGGCTCGAGGCGGCGGCCAAGCAAGGTGACGCCGCGCTCAAAGGGCTGCTGCTACCCATCGAGGCCGCCTTGCGCGATCTAGTAGAACTCAGCGTCGCTCCCAATGATGCGGCCCGGTTGTTGCGTGGGCAGCCCGTGCTGATCCGCGGTCGGGATGCGGCAACAGACACTGGTCCGACCTATGCGACCTGCAGGGGCCAACTGATCGCCGTTGGCCGGATCGAAAAGGGCGAGTTGCATCCGCTGCGTGTGTTCAATTTTTCCTCGCCGTCATGAGGCCCCATGAGGCAGGGATAGTGGCTTGTCGGGGCTTGCGAATTTCTCCCTCGCAATGGCTGCGAATTGGTGTATAAGGCAACCCATCTCGCTCGACCGGCAAACGGATTGCGGGCGAGCTTTGTGCGACCCGGCTGGACGACATCCTGGCCGCCGCCGCTTTCGATCCTCCCAACAGTTGGAAAGGTTTTCCGATGTCGCTCAGCGCCGAACGCAAGCAGCAGGTCGTTAGACAATACGCAACCAAACAAGGCGACACGGGGTCGCCGGAGGTGCAGATCGCGCTCCTTACCGAGCGCATCAATGGCCTCACGGAGCATTTCAAGCTACACAAGAACGACAATCATTCCCGGCGCGGCCTCCTCAAGATGGTAAGCCTGCGCCGGCGCCTGCTCGACCACATCAAGGACAAGGACGAGGGGCGTTACCAGAAGATCATCGAGCGTTTGGGAATTCGCCGCTAGCGGACACCCTTGTCCGGCGCGGCAGCAAGCTCACGTTGCCTTACAGACATGGACATGTGGGCCGGCTGCCTTCGCGGGAGTTGCCAACGCGTGAGGCTATGAAAACGACGAAACAGTTAGCAACGAGACGAAAGAGATGTTCGAAACACAACGCGTGGAAATCGAGTGGGCGGGCCGCAAGCTGAGCCTCGAGACCGGCCGCCTGGCGCGCCAGTCGGACGCGGCGGTATGGGCCCAGTATGGCGAGACGAGCGTGCTGGCGACAGTGGTCGCCGAGAAGGAAGCGCGACCTGGCATCGACTTTTTCCCGCTCACCGTCAACTATCAAGAAAAGACCTTCGCCGCCGGCAAAATCCCTGGCGGCTATTTCAAGCGTGAGGGCCGCCCCACTGAAAAAGAGACGCTGACTTCGCGCCTCATCGACCGACCGATCCGGCCTCTGTTCGTGGAGGGGTTCAAGAACGAGACGCAACTCATCATCACGGTCCTCTCCCACGACATGGAGAACGACCCCGACATCGTTTCCATGGTCGCCGCCTCGGCCGCCCTGACGCTGTCGGGCCTGCCGTTCGTAGGACCCATCGGCGCTGCGCGCGTCGGCGTCATCGGCGGCGAGTACGTGCTCAATCCCATGATCGACGAGATGGCCGAAACGGCCCTCGACCTCGTGGTGGCTGGCACCGCCGATGCCGTGATGATGGTGGAGTCCGAGGCCAAGGAATTGTCCGAGAAGCAGATGCTGGAGGCCGTCATGTTCGGCCACCGCGGCTTCCAACCGGTGATTGAGGCCATCATCAGGCTTGCCGAGAAGGCGGCCAAGGAGCCATGGGACTTCCAGCCGCCGGATGCGTCCAAGTACGCCGACAAGGTCAAAGCCCTGGCCGAGGCGGACGTGCGCAAGGCCTTTGCGACACCGGAAAAACAGAAGCGCCATGAGCTCGTTGCAGCCGCCAGCACCAAGGTCAAGAAGGAGCTGCTCACCGCCGACGCGGATGCCAACGAGCAGGTGTTGCTCGACACGGTGTTCAAACGCCTCGAGCAGGAGGTGGTGCGCGGCGACATCATCCGCTCGGGCAAGCGCATCGACGGTCGCGACCTTACGACCGTGCGACCCATTCGCAGCGAGGTGCACGTGCTGCCGCGCACGCACGGTTCCGCCCTCTTCACGCGCGGGGAGACGCAAGCCCTCGTCGTTGCCACGCTTGGCACCGGCGAGGACGAGCAGTTCGTCGACGCGCTCGAGGGCACGCGCAAGGAGCGCTTCTTGCTGCACTATAACTTTCCCCCCTATTCGGTGGGCGAGACCGGCCGCATGGGCTCACCCGGCCGCCGCGAGATCGGCCATGGCAAGCTCGCCTGGCGCGCTGTGCATCCATTGATGCCCGCCGCAGAGGAGTTTCCCTACACGGTGCGCGTGGTCTCGGAGATTACGGAATCTAACGGGTCGTCCTCGATGGCGAGCGTATGTGGCGCTTCCCTCGCGCTGATGGATGCGGGCGTGCCGCTGAAGCGTCCCGTTGCCGGCATCGCCATGGGCCTCATCAAGGAGGGCAACAGCTTTGCGGTGCTCTCTGACATCCTTGGCGATGAGGACCATCTGGGCGACATGGACTTCAAGGTGGCCGGCACCGAAAAGGGCGTCACTTCCCTGCAGATGGACATCAAGATCGCTGGCATCACCGAAGAGATCATGCGCCAGGCGCTGGAGCAGGCGAACGCGGGGCGCATGCACATTTTGGGCGAAATGGCCAAAGCCCTCAACAGCGCTCGCACCGAGCTCGGCGAGCACGCTCCACGTATCGAGACCATCAAGATCCCGGTTGACAAGATCCGCGAGGTCATCGGCTCGGGTGGCTCCGTGATCCGCGAGATCGTCGCCCAGTCCGGTGCCAAGATTGATATCGAGGACGACGGCACGATCAAGATCGCTGCCGCCAAGCGCGAGGCAATTGAGGCGGCTCTGTCGCGTATCCGCGCCATCACGTCGGAGCCGGAGGTGGGCCAAATCTACAAGGGCAAGGTGGTGAAGATCATGGAATTCGGCGCCTTCGTGAACTTTTTCGGCGCCAAGGATGGCCTCGTGCACGTATCCCAACTTGCTCCCGGCCGCCCGGAGCGTGTGGAGGATGTGGTCAAGGAGGGCCAAGAGGTCCACGTCAAGCTCCTCGGCTTCGACGACCGCGGCAAGGTGCGCCTTTCCATGAAGGTGGTGGATCAAGCAACCGGCAAAGAAATCCCGCGCGCAGAGGGCGAACCTGAGGACCGGTTCGAGGGTCGCCCCCCCCGGCGCGAGCACGGCGATCGCCCGCGCCGCAGGGAGCGCGGTTGAGCCCCCCGACAGGGGCGCCAACCCAGCCGTGTTGATCAGCGGTGGCAGCTTGCACCACGCAACCAGCTCTCCTACCACGCTCGGTGGCGCCGGAGAGCTTGGGCTGAGGGCCGGTGAGGGCCGCAGGCCCCCGTCGGCGCAGACATGACGCCGGCAAGCGACTGCCGCTGCGCGGACGCCAAGACCTGCGGGACCGCTGCGGCTCACCCCGCCCTTGTCGTGGGCAGCCCCTTTCAACCCCTGCGTTTTGCAAGCCGCCCGCACTTTGTGGGTCGGCGCGAGGCCACTCATGTCGAGCAAAAGCCCACGAGGCTAAAGCCACGTGAGGAGCTCGCGCAGGAGGAGGCGCAGCCCGAACACCACAAAGAGGACGCCAAAGCCCAACTGCATGCCGCCCCGGTTGCGGGCATAGAAAGCCCGCGGGCGCTCGCGCTGCAGCAACCACGCGAGCAGGGACAAGTAGAGCCCGTTACCGGTCACGATGACCGCCAACGCCGCCAGTTGCGTGGCCGGAGTGGCGACCAGGATCCCCGCACCAGCGAGAATGCTCGCCAGGAAGAACAGCGCCGCCACGTTCGCCAGCGCCGTCAGCACCCCCTGCAGGAACGGGTTGCGCACCGGGGCTTGGTGGGATCCATGCGCCAAGGCCCCTGCCGGCGCCGTCGGTGATCGTCGCCACCCCAGACCGGCCCGGACCAGTCGTATGCCGCTCCACACCAGATAGGCGCCCCCCAGCATGTAGACTGCCAAGTGCAGGGAGGGTTCCCTCACGAGCAGCAGCGCCAAGCCGAACATGGTGCCCAGCGCATAGATGCTAACGCCGAAGAGGTTGCCGGCGAGGGCGATGGCAACGTCGCGCCAAGGGGCGGTCAGGGCCAGATGCACGATGAGCAGCGAGTTTGGCCCGGGCGTAGGCACGATGGCGAGCCACAGCAGCGTGAACCCGGCAAGCACCGCATAGTCGATGTGCAAGGAGATCTACTCCGCCGCCACAGCCCGCTGCCAGGTAAGCTGATACATGAGTGCGCGTAGCGCCGCCGCCTTGAGCGGCTTGCGCAACAGATGGTAGCTGAGCAATCGCACCTCCCGCTGCACTTCGGCGGAGTGGTCGGCGGTGATGATGATCACGGGTCGCTCGTGGCCCGCCGCGCGCAGCGCCGCCACCGCTTCGACCCCAGTGCCGCCGTCCAGGTGATAGTCGGCCAAGATGATGTCGGGGCGTGCACCGCGCTGCGCCAGCCGCGCCATCGCCTCCGCTGCAGTCCTCGCCGTAACCGCTCGGCAGCCCCAGCCCTCGAGCAGCACCTGCATGCCGGCGAGCCCTGCAGGTTCATTGTCGATGCACAGCACCGTCAAGCCGGCGATGCGCCCCACCGAAGGGGTCATCGCCGCCGCCGGCTCAACCGCTCTCGCCTCTGCACGCGGTAGCTCTACGGAGAACGTGGAACCATGGTCGAGCACGGAGCGTAGCTCGACGCGATGGTCCAAAACCTTGCCGATGCGCTCAACGATGGAAAGTCCGAGGCCGAGACCGCGCACCGCGCCCGCCGTCTGCGGCAGTCGTTCGAACTCCTGGAAGATGAGCGCGTGTTTCGATCCGGGAATGCCGGGGCCCGTATCGCACACAAGCACCACCAGGCGGTCGCCTTGTCGGCGCACGCCGAGCAGTACCTTGCCGGTGGCGGTGTATTTGATGGCGTTGGATAACAGGTTTTGCAGGATGCGCCGCAAGAGACGTCGGTCCGAGCGCACCCACAATCGTGTCGGCACGATGCGCAGCTCTAGCCGCTTCTCGCGTGCCAGGGGTTGGAACTCCACCTGCAAGCGCTCGAAGACGTCCTGCAGCGGGAAGATGCTGATGTCGGGCTCGAGCCTGCCGGTATCGAGCCGCGATATTTCGATCAGGACACCCAAGATCTCTTCCACGGCCTCGAGGGAGGCATCGATATTGCGGGCGAACGTCGCCGCCTCACCTGAGCTCGTGCGCTCAACCAGGCTCGTGGCGTAGAGGCGCGCGGCGTTGAGCGGCTGCAGGACGTCGTGGCTCGCGGCCGCCAGGAAGCGGGTCTTGTCGAGGTTGGCCTGATCGGCCTCGCGCTTGGCCACGCCCAGGGCCTCGTTGACCTTGGTCAGCTCCGCGGTCCGTTCTTCGACGCGACGCTCCAACGTTTCGTTGGCGCGCGCCAGCGCCCCCGAAGCCGCGACCCGCTCGGTGATATCGGCATAAGTGGTGACGATGCCGCCTTGCGGCATGGTGCTCGTGCGGATCTCGAGAATGCGCTTGCCGCCGTCGAACTGCTCTTGAAACATTTCGTGCGCTAGCGCCAGCTTGTTCAGCCGATCCGCGACCAGCTTGTCGATGTCGCCAGCACCGAAGTCACCACGCTCGGCGCACGTGCGCAGGATCTTCTCCAGCGGCACCCCAACCCGACCCAGTTCGGGTGGCAGGTTGAGCAGTTCGCGGAACTGCCGGTTCCAGCAGATGAGGCGCAGGTCCTTGTCGAAGACACTGAGCCCGTGGCGTACCTGGTCAAGAGCGGATTGCAGCAGATCGCGGTTGTACTGCAGCGCCTCGGAGGCGTCGTCCAGCAGGCGCAGCGCCGACTGGCTGCCCGCATCGCGCCGGCGCAGCAGCAGCGTCAGCACGAGCCGCGAGGAGGCAGCGCCAATCGCACTGGCGAGCAGATGTTCCGTAAAGCGCAGCAAGTTGAGGTCGGCTTCAGCGTCGGCTGCGATCGGAGCATTACGGCTTTGCGCGTACTCGGCAAACGACCGCTGGGCGCGCTCTGCCCCCAGATATCGCGCAACCGTCCGCTGCAGATCGCGGGCCGTGACCGAGGTGCGCCAGCGCCGAAACCCGGGTGCCACGGATGGCGGCTGCAGCTCGCTGTCGAGCACGAATACATGGGCCTGGAGACGCTCGACCGGCTCCGGCGCCTTCAGCAGTGACACCAACACAAACGCAAGCACATTGGCGGCGATGCTCCACAGCACGCCGTGGGTCAACGGCTCAAACCTCAGGTACAACAAGGCTTGTGGCGCCAAGAAGCGCAACCCGAAGGGTCCATCACTCAACAGCGCCCGCGATAGCCAACCCGCTTCGACAATCCACGGCAGCAGCAGAGTGTACGCCCACACCACGAAACCGATGACAATGCCGGCGATCGCACCCCGTGCCGTTGCGCTGCGCCAGACGAGTCCGCCGAAGAAGGCCGGCGCGAACTGGGCGATGGCCGCAAATGAGACGAGCCCGATGGAGGCGAGGCCATGGGCTTGGCCAAGCAGGCGATAGAAGCCGTAACCCAAGAGCACTATGGCAAAGATCGCAACCCGCCGGATGCCCAGGAGCAGCCGCGCCATGTCCGGCTGTTGACCATCGCCGCCGTGGGCGCGTCGGCGCAGCAGCAGCGGCAGCACCAAGCCGTTGCAGACCATGATTGCCAGGGCCACGGAATCGACGATCACCATGGCAGTCGCGGCCGAAAGGCCACCGACAAACGTAAAGAGCGTCAAGGCGTCAGCCCCCGCCGACAGGGGCAGACCCAGCACGAAGGTATCAGCGTCGTGCTTCGGCAGGTTGAGGAGGCCCGCCGCCGCTATCGGCACCACGAACAGGTTGATGAGCACGAGGTAGACGGGAAACAGCCACGCGGCGCGACGGATCTCCACCTCGGAGTTGTTCTCAACCACCGTGACGTGAAACTGGCGCGGCAGCAGCACAATCGCCACCAAGGACAGGAAGGTGACGGTTATCCAGGTGCCACCGTGCAGGCCGTGGGCAAAGACGCGCTGAATCTCAGGACTCTCTAGGGTGCGCGCCAACAGCCCGCTCATGCCGCCAAACATCGAGAACGTGACGAACAGCCCGACCGTCAAGAACGCGGCCAGCTTGACGAGCGACTCGGCGGCAACCGCAACAATCAGTCCTTCTTGGTGTTCGGTTGCGTCGATGTGGCGCGTGCCAAACAGGACGGCGAAGGCGGCCATCGCCAACGCGATTATCAAGGCCGTATCGGTGTAGAGGTTCAGTTGTTGCAGCGGGCGGCCGCCAAGCAACGTGTCTACCGACAGCGCCACAGCCTTGAGTTGTAGGGCGATGTAGGGAAGCGTGCCCGCCACCGCTATGACGGTGACGATGGCGGCAACCGCTTGGCTTTTGCCGTAGCGGGCGGCCAGGAAGTCGGCGACAGAGGTGATGTTTTGGCTCTTGGCGAGCCGCACGATCCGCGCCAGCAAGCGCCAGCCAAACACGAACAACAGGATCGGCCCAAGGTAGACGGGAATGAAATCGTACCCTGTCGCCGCGGCAAGGCCGACACTGCCGAAGAACGTCCACGAGGTGCAATAGACCGCCAGCGACAGCGCATAGATGAGCGGCCGCCCGGCGCTCGCCTTAGAAAAGCGGCCGTTATGGTCGGCATACCACGCGAGCGCAAAGAGGACACTCACGTATCCCAGCGCCAGCGTTACAACGCTCCAACCTTCAATCATTGGCCTTCGATCATGTATCTTCGATCATGTGCCTTCGAGTGCGGCGCTCGAGCCTGTGTTTCCTGGCGATCATCAGGCATCCCCGTGCTAGCCGATGCGCTGAGGCTGGCAGGGGGCGGCCCTCCCATTCGGAGCGGCCCGCTGTAGGCTCGCTATAGTGCTGGAACCGGCCCGACCTGTCCAACGCAGCCTCATGGGCGCTCCAAGGGGAGAGGGCTCCCGCGACCCCCCACTGTCGGCCCGTGCTGGCTCCCAGCGCGGCGGTTCCCTCCATCGGCTTTCGGCTCAAGGGCGTCGAATTCGGGGGACCTCGCCGTCACCATTGGCAGACCTCGGTGCTCATCGAAACGGCGCCTTCCTGCAAGCACCGATCGATTTTCGCATCGTCACCGCTGTGCTATTTCGTGATCAAGGCGATCATTTCGCTGAAGAAGCGCTTTGCGACCGAGGCCGACGTCAGCCCGCCCAAGCCGACGCTGTCGGGGAGCTACCGCTAGCCTCTGAGATGACAGGCCACCCAGTGTCCGGCGGGCCCCTCCTTGAGCTCAGGAACCTCCTGGCTGCAAAGCGGCAATTTGCGGATCGGGCAGCGCGTGTGGAAGCGGCAGCCGGAGGGTGGCCGGATCGGATTTGGCACGTCACCTTGCAGCATGATGCGCTGGCGTTTGATCTCAGGATCGGGGATGGGCACCGCCGAAAGCAATGCCTCGGTATAAGGATGAAGTGGTGAGGCGTAGAGGTCGCGTGCGGAGGCAATCTCCACCACGCGGCCAAGATACATCACCGCCACGCGTGTGCTGATGTGCTCCACGACTGAGAGATCGTGGGCGATGAAGAGATACGTCAAGCTGAACTTTTCCTGCAGGTCCTCCAGCAGATTGATGACCTGCGCCTGGATCGAGACGTCCAGAGCCGACACCGGCTCGTCGCAGACGATCAGCTTGGGTTCTACAGCGAGCGCTCGGGCAATCCCAATGCGCTGACGCTGGCCGCCGGAGAACTCGTGCGGATAGCGGCGCATGTGGTCGGCATCGAGACCAACCGTCTCGAGCAGTTGCACCACCCGGTCCGCAAACTCGCGCCGCGACTTGGCCAGCCGATGGATCGTGAGCGCTTCGCTGATGATGGCGCCGACCGTCATGCGCGGGTTGAGCGAGGCAAAGGGGTCTTGAAAGATAATCTGCATGTCGCGGCACAGCGATCGCAGCGCTCCCCGATCCAGCGTCGTCACGTTCCGACCTTCGAACCAGATTTCGCCCGCGGTGGGTTCGATCAGCCGCAAAATACAGCGCCCGGTGGTGGACTTGCCGCAGCCCGACTCGCCCACCAAGCCCAGTGTCTCGCCCGCGGCTATGTCGAAGCTCACGTGATCGACGGCGTGGACGCGATCGCTGTGGCGCGAAAATAGCCCACCCTTGATGGCAAAATGCTTGACCAGATCTTTGACGGCCAGCAGCGGCTCGCTCATGGCGGGATCGTCTCCGCAAGCACGCAGGCCACCCTGTGTCCGGCCTCGATCTCGCGCAGCGGCGGCACCTCCTCGCGGCAGACAGCAGCGGCAAAACGGCACCGCGGGGCGAACCGGCAGCCCGGCGGCGGTGCCAACAGGTTCGGCACCACCCCGCCGATCGCCTCAAGACGCGTCTTGTGCGTCGCTGCCCGATCGATCCGTGGCATCGAGCGAATGAGCCCGCGCGTATAAGGGTGCAGCGGCCGGCCGAACAGCTGCCGCACCGGTGCCTCCTCGACAATCTTGCCTGCATACATGACCACGACCCGCTGCGCCGTTTCGGCCACCACGCCCATGGCGTGGGTGATCAGCATGACGGCCATGCCGAGACGCGATTTGAGATCCTGCAAGAGCTCGAGGATTTGCGCCTGGATTGTCACATCGAGTGCGGTAGTAGGTTCATCCGCGATGAGCAGCTTAGGGCTGCAGGACAGCGCCATGGCAATCATCACGCGTTGGCGCATGCCGCCGGAGAACTGGTGCGGATAGTCGTTGACCCGCCGCTCGGCATTGGGGATTTGCACCAGGCGCAGCATCTCGACGGTCTTGGCGTGCGCGGCGCGTCGAGCGAGCCCTTCGTGCCGCCGCAGCACCTCGGCGATCTGCTCGCCCACCGTATAGACCGGATTGAGCGAGGTCATCGGCTCCTGGAAGACGATGGCGATCTCCTTGGCTCGGATCAAATCCAACTCTCGCCCACGCAAGGGCACGAGGTCGCGACCCTGCCAAAGGATCTGGCCGTCCACGATGCGTCCCGGCGGCATGGCAATGAGCTTCAGCACGGAGAGCGCGGTGACGGTCTTGCCGCAACCCGATTCGCCCACCACGCCCAGCGTCTCGCCGCGATCGAGGACGAGGTCTACGCCGTCCACCGCCTGCACCATGCCGTCGTCGGTAGCAAAATGCGTCTTGAGCCCGCGGATTTCGAGCAGGGGGGCACCCATCACAGGACCCTGCGAGGGTCGAGCGCGTCGCGCAGACCATCGCCGATGAAGTTGATTGAGAGCACCGTGAGAAAGATGGCGGCGCCCGGAATGAGGGCCCAATGTGGGGCGATGTCGAGGTAGTCCTTGGCATCGAAGAGGATGCGACCCCAGGTGGGGATATCCGGTGGAAAACCAAGTCCGAGAAACGACAAGGTCGATTCGGCGATGATGGCTGCCGCCACGTCGATCGTGCCGGCGACGATCACCGGTCCCAGCGCATTGGGCAGAATGTGGCGCACCACTTGCCGGACCTTGCTCGCGCCCAACGCACGCGCCGCTTCCACGAATTCCTTTTCGCGCAGCGACAGGAATTGGCCCCGCACCAACCGAGCGACGGGCATCCAGCGCTGCCCAGCAATGACGATGACGATGAGTACGAAGACGCCGCCCTCGGGTCCGAGCACCGCCTTCAGGTGATCACGAAAGAGGTAAATCAGGAGCAGGAGTAGCGGCAGCTGTGGCAGTGACAAAAACAGGTCAGCAAGCCACATCAGGGCCGAACCCACCCAACCGCGCGACATGCCGGCAATGGCCCCGACAACCGTTCCCAGGCTCACCGCCACGAACATGGCCGCGAGCCCGACGGCCAGCGAGATGCGCCCCCCATAGATCATGCGCGCCATGAGATCCTGGCCCAGATCGTCGGTCCCGAAGGGATGCTGCCAGGACGGGCCCTCGAGGCGAGCCGAGAAATCGATGTCATTGATCGGCACGGACCACAGCGTCGTCCCAAACAGGATGGCAAGCACCATGGCGACAAGGATGACGCCGCTTGCGACCGCCAGACGGTGCCGACTGAACCGCCGCCAGGCCTCGAGCCCCGGCGAGAACCGGCGCCCGCTCGCGCGTGTGGCGGTGCGGATGTCAGTGGAGGGTAATGCGCGGATCGAGCCAGCCATAGAGGATGTCGGCGATGAGGTTGAAGAGCACCACGAGACAAGCGAAGACGAACGTCACGGCCATCACGACGGGCGTATCGTTGGCGAGGATTGAGCTGATGAGCAGCGAGCCAATGCCGGGAATCCGAAAGATCTGTTCGGTGACGATGGCGCCTCCGAAGATGGCCGGGAACTGCAAAGCCACCAGTGTTACGACGGGGATCAGCGCGTTGCGCACGACGTGTTTTACGACGACGACGCGTTCCCCCAAACCTTTGGCGCGCGCCGTCGTGACATAGTCGAGGCGGATAACGTCCAGCACGGCGGAGCGCACGTAACGCGTAAGGGAGGCGGCTTGAAAGAGACCGAGGACGGCAATCGGCATGATCGCCTGCTTGACGTGTTGCCAGTACCAATCAAATCCGGTCGCGTTGATGTCGGCACGATACACGAACGGCAGCCAATCGAGATAAATACTGAAGATCAGAATAAAGAGCAGGCCAGTAAAGAAGGTCGGCAGCGAGAAACCAATGAAAGCCAGAGTATTGGCGATCTGGTCAAAGATGGAATAGGGCCGGGTCGCAGCGAAGACCCCGACCGGGAGGGCGATCAGGATGGCGAGGATCTGCGATAACCCGACGACGAAGAGCGTCGTCGGCACCCGCTGCAAGATGAGCTTATCGACGTCCACGCGGCTGACGAAGGAGAACCCCCAATCGCCGTGCACCATCGCTGACAGCCACCGCACGTAGCGCACCGCTACGGGATCATCGAGGCCGAACTTGACGCGCAAGGCGGTGCGCACCTCGGCCGGTACATTGGGGTTGGTCGCCAATTCTTCGAAGGGGTCGCCGGGCGCCAGCGCCAGCACGGTGAACAGCACAACGCTGATGCCGAGCAGGCTTGGGATGGCAATGAGGAGGCGCTTCACGAGATATTGCGCCATCGGTCGCGATCCCCGGTTCGAGCCTGCCGTCTGTCCGCTTGCCTTACGCCTCGCGGTACCAATCCTTCAGATTGCCCGTATTGTTGTCCCAGCCACTGATGTCGACCTTCAGCTTGCTCGCCACTGCCGTAACACCTGGCCGGTAGACGACGGGGATCACCGCTTCGTCGCCGCACGCCAAATCGTTCATGCGAATGAAGAGTGCGGCGCGCTTGACCGGGTCGAGTTCGCCCTCGGCCGCTCTGAAGGTCTTGTCGTATTCTTCACTGGTCCAGCGCGTGATGTTGCGCCCCTGCCACTTGTTCTCCTTGGTCGCGGCCTCCCAGGAGGTGAATTGGTTCATGAAGATCTCCGCGTCGGGCTGCGTCATGGTCGTCGTGTACATCTGGATGTCGCAGTAGAACTTCGTGTAGGTGTCGGGATTGGCCACGTCCGAGGAGAAAAACACCGAGGCGGTGACCGATTTGAGCTCGACGTCGATGCCGGCCTTCTGGCAGGCCTGCTTGACGATCGCCTGGGTCTTTTGCCGTGGCGTGTTGATGGACGTCTGGTAGACGAGCTTTAGTTTCTTGCCGTCTTTGGCGCGGATGCCATCTCCTCCCTTCTTCCAACCTGCCTCCTCCAGCAATTGGCTCGCCTTCTCGACATTGAACTCCCACTTCATGTCCTTGGAGCGGAAGCGTTCCGGGTTGTTGAGGAAGTTGCCGGTGGCGAGCCCGGTGCGGCCGTAGATGTGTTCCTCCACCGACTTGCGATCGACCAGCATGCCCAGCGCCCGCCTGACGGCGGGATCGGACAGCAGCGGATGCTTGGTCTTGAGGCTTGAACGCTCGCCGTCCACCTCCGTCCACGGATCGGTGCTGTTGAGCTGGATGTGCTCGATGTTGCCGGTGGGCGTTATGAGGACCCGCCCCTTTCCCCCCTTCTCAAGCCGCAGGAGGATCTCGTCCTCGACTTGCAAATTCCAAGCAAAGTCATATTCGCCGGTCTGGAGGACGGCACGTGCCGCCGAGACCGCGTCGCCACCGCCCTTCATCTCGATGGTGTCGAAGTGCGGCCGATTGGGGAGGTGGTAATTGGCATTGAGCTCGCCCCGCACCACGTCTCCCGGCTTGAAGTCGACGAACTTGTAGGGGCCGGTGCCCACCGGTTTCAGATTGGTCGGGGCGTCGCGCGATTTGGCACCTGAGTAGTCCGCAAACAGGTGCTTGGGGATGATCATGCCGCGTGCGGCGACGAACGCATCGGCCCAGAACGGCGTCGGCTTGGCGAAGCGCATAATCACCGTGTAATCGTCGACCTTTTCAACTTTGATGTCTTTGTAGGTGCCGATGGTGACCGCCGCCGTGGCGGGATCGGAGGCGTACTCTGCGTTGAATACGACGTCGTCGGCCGTAAAGGCGTGGCCGTCATGCCATTTCACGTCCTTCTTGAGCTTCCACGTGACCGACGTGCCGTCGGCGGCGATGCCGCCATTTTCGCGGCTTGGAATCTCTGCCGCCAGCACCGGAAAGAGTTCGCCGTCCGGGTCCCAAGCCGCCAGCGGCTCGTAAAAGATGCGCGATCCGTCCTGGTCCTTGGTCCCCACGGCGAAGTGCGGGTTGAGCAAGGTCGGACCCTGCCACCACAGCACCTTGAGCGGCCCACCGCCGCCGCGCTTGGTGGGTTTGTACTCGAACTTCGCCTGCGCCCGGGCTACGCCGCACCAGTCAAGCATCGCGGTCGCCATCGGCGCTGCAAGACCGAGAGCGACCATCCTCTGCACGAAGGCACGGCGTGAAAGCTTGCCAACTTTCACATCCCCGATCAGACCTCGCAGCGCCTGCTCGTCCATGCTCGCTACTCCCTTCGTGCTGATCCTCGACGTCGCCGTCCCGCCATTGCGCGCCCTTCGACCAATTTGCAGCCAGCAGAACAGGTTTGTTTGGAACGGTCAACGTGGCCTCACCGCCCTTGGGTCGTCAATCAAAGCGATGGGCTTGGTCCACCCCATCGCACTAACGTTAAAGCCCAGGCAAAGCAGGTTGCCAGCACGCTCCCCTCCGCGCCACAATTGAGCCAATGCCGATGATGCTGGCGTAGGCGGAGAGCTCGATGCGTTTGCGCTGCACTGCCCGGGTCTGTTGCATCGCCCTCATCGCCGTTTGGGCGGGCGCGGCAATGCCAGCGCTGCACGCGTTTGCTCACGACTGGTATCCAATCGAGTGCTGCGCCGACCGGGATTGCGCGCCGGCCGACACAGTGGTGCGCCGCGATGACGGCAGCTATCTGGTGACCTCGCGCGGCATGTCGGTGGCCATCCCTGCCGACTACCGCAACTGGCGGAAGGCGCCGGACGGCCGGCTGCACGTGTGCCTGCGCCAGCTGCGGTCGGGAGCCGTGTACCTCATCTGTGCGTTCCGCGGCCCGGGTATGTGACGCTCCTAGGCGCGATCATCTGATGAGCGCACTCACCGCCCAGTAGTGCTTGAGCTGCAAGACCGCCACGCTGGCACAGATGCCTTCCAGCGAACGGCGCAGCTCCGCCCCGGTGGGGAAGTTCTTCAGGATTTCGTAATCATCGCCGCTTGCGAGCCGCCGCCGCTGATAGGTGTTGCCCAAAGCATCCCGCCGCGAAATCGGCGTCGAGCCCGGCGCAAAGTTGTTGTCCATCATGAGGAGCTTGGCTCGGCTGCGCAGTTTGCAGGCGAAGTGCCTCAAGAACCGCTGCTGATCGGCCAAGGACACGTGCGACCACCAAAAATGCGCCATCCCGCCTTCGAACAGGCAAGCCTGGGTTGGCAGCGCGAAGGCATCCGCGCGCACAAAGGCAACGTGCGACCCCAGGTTTTTCGACCTGGCGAGCTCGAGCGGTGAGAGATTGCGATCGGTGGCAAGGATAGCTTTGGCGGTGGCGGCCGCCACCCTCGTCCAATAGCCGCTCCCGCAGGCGACCTCGAGCAGCGTCAATCCCCGCACCTCCTGAGCAAGCCAATTACGTAAGAGGTGCAAATCCGCCTGCCGCTCGGGCCTGTCGTAGACCGCCTCGAACTGGGACGCCCTTGCCTCATAATAGTCCACCATCGAGCCCGAAGTGGCCATGCTCCCTCCAGCGCGCGCCCGGTCGCCCCCGGGCGAGCTCACTTGCCTAATACGTCCGGGATTGGCCATTGTGGCGTCGAGCAGAGCCGTTGAGGAGCCCCAACATGCAGAACTCCGAAAGAATCTGGCAGCTCGTGGATGCCCGCAAAGGTGCCTACGAGGCGCTCTCCGATCGCGTCTGGGGGATGCCAGAGATCTGCTACACGGAATACCGGTCCGTGGCAGAGCACCGCGCCATGCTGGAGGAGGAGGGTTTTCGCATCACGGAAAATCTTGCCGGCATCCCGACCGCCATCATGGGAGAAGCAGGCGAGGGCGGTCCGGTGATCGCCATTCTCGGCGAGTACGATGCCCTTCCCGGATTGTCGCAAGTTGCAGGCATTGCCGAGCCCAAGCCGCTGAGCCCCGGTGGCCACGGCCACGGCTGCGGTCACAACATGCTGGGCTCGGCGGCGTTGCTCGCTGCCACGGCGGTCAAGAACCAGCTCTCCGAGCAGGGCCTCAAGGGCCGGGTGCGCTATTACGGCTGCCCGGCCGAGGAAGGAGGCGCCGCCAAGGTCTTCATGGTGCGGGCCGGCCTGTTTGATGACGTCGATATCGCCATCACCTGGCATCCAGCCGCCATCAACCGGGTCGACGATGCCCTCAGTCTCGCCAACACGCGGCTCGACTTCACCTTCAAGGGTCGGGCCTCGCATGCCGCAGCCGCGCCACACTTGGGCCGCAGCGCGCTCGACGCGGTTGAACTCATGAATGTCGGTGTCAACTATATGCGCGAGCATATGCCCTCGGATGCCCGCATCCACTACGCCATGCTCGACGGCGGCGGCGTGGCGCCAAACGTCGTGCAAGCGACGGCAAAGGTGCGCTATGCGGTGCGGGCCCGCGACCTGCCGGGCCTGCGTCCGCTCATCGAACGGGTGAAGAAGATCGCCAGTGGCGCCGCACTGATGACGGAGACGCAGGTGGACGTAAAAGTGGTGAGCGCGGTCTCCAACCTGCTTGGCAACACGCCGCTGGAGGAAGCCATGCAGCGCCAGATGGAGCGTTTGGGACCGCCGCCATTCGATGCCGCCGACCGCAAGTACGCGGCCGAGATCCAGGCCACGCTCACCCAAGAGGATATCGCCACGGCCTATGCGCGGGCCGGTGTAGCGGCCAACCGGGACAACCCGCTTTGCGATTTCATCGTTCCCTTGGGCACCAAGGGAGCAGTCATGATGGGTTCTACCGACGTGGGAGACGTTAGCTGGGCCATACCAACCGTGCAGGCACGTGTTGCCACGCATGCCATCGGCACGCCTGGGCATTCCTGGCAGATCACGGCGCAAGGCAAATCGGGCCAAGCAAAGAAGGGTCTCGTCCATGCCGCCAAGATCATGGCCGCGGTGGCCGTCGAAGCGCTCAGCGATCCGACACTAATGGCGCGCGCCAAGGCGGATCACCGGGCGCGCACTGAAGCGACGCCCTACGAATGCCCGCTGCCAACCGATGTCAAGCCGCCGATCGAGCCGGCGCCACAGGCAGCGTGAGCCATTAGCGAAGGGAGCAATTCGCAACCCAACGATTTTGCAGCAGTGCGGTTGGCAGAGCTTGACGCCATGCGCGAGCATGCCGCTTTTCGCGCTGGCGGCCTTGGCCTGCCGCGACGCGTAAGGGGGACACCATGAAGCGCATAAGGCGTCACGACGCACTGCCGAAGTTTGCTGATTGCGAAGCTCAACGTCGCAAAAAATATCCCCACACAATCGTGCTGCCCGGTACCGGCACGAGCCTTCGGTACCGGATGTCCAAGCCATACTCCGTTGGTGAGTTTGGTGATGACAGCTACGTGGGCTTGGTTCAGAAGACGGAGCTCTTCGCCTGGTTGGTGCTTGGAAGGCGGCGCATTGGGGCATTCGAGTTGAACGAATTTGACCCGACCTGCTGCGGCAGCAACGAGGATTTCATGATTGTCATGGACATCGACGAGGCCTACGAGGCGACGCTCTCGGGCGCCCTGTGCGGACAGTTTGATAACCTCATTGGTGAGGTCACAATTGCCGGACCCATCGTTGACTTCCGCCGCGCCTGGATAATGCCGCGGTTTGCGAATGGCGATCTGTTCCGTTTGGCCGCCCGTACTCTCATCGAAAAGGTCGCTCCCCACTACTCGATCATGGTCATGAAGGCCTGTCCCCTCGAGTACGAGGGCGAAGTTCCGGAGGGTTCGGATCTTGAGATCGCATTTAAGCGCCGGCGCAGAGCGATGATGAGGTACTACCAACGGCTATTCAAAGTTCGTCCCTTCGACGGTGAATACGGCGACGACGGCTGGTTATGGAGAAAGGACGAAACGCTGGCGTGAAAAATCTGCGGGCGGCGATCGAGCGCAACTCAAGTGCACGAACGCGGACGTCGTGCCGCCAGGGCCACGGGTTTTACGACCGCCGTTAGGGCAACGTGATCAGTCGGATCCGGCGTTAGGGCACGACGTCATCGGCCGCTCGCCTAGCCAAACGGCGGTAGCCAATGGAGCCTTTGGCCTACTCGACCTTAATGCCCCCGGCAGCGATGATGGGCGCCCAGCGGTCGTGCTCCTCCCTGAGGACGGCCTTGAAGGCTGCGGGCGAGTTGGCGATCGCCACCATCAGTTGCGCTTTCAGCTTCTCCACCACCGGCTCGCTGCCGAGGACCCGCACGACCTGCTGGTGGATCTTGGCAATCACCGGCTCGCTTGTTCCGGCCGGAGCGATGAGGCCGACCCAAGCATCGGCTTCGACACCAGCGACACCAGCCTCGCGCAGCGTCGGTAGGTTGGGGAGTAGAGGCGAGCGCTGCGGTGACGTCACTGCCAGCAATCTGAGTTTTCCCTCTGCCGCCAGCGGCGCGACGGAGGCGGCCGGCAACACCGCCATCTGCACGTCCCCGCGCAACAGGGCGGTCACCGCCGCCGGCGATCCGGGGAACGGCAGGTGCACCAGGCTGACGCCGGCCTTGAGGGCCAAAGATGCCATGGCAAGGTGCGACAGTGAGCCCCGCCCAATGGAACCGTACGTGTAGGTGTCAGGCGCGCTCTTAATGGCTGCGAGCAGGCTCTCGACGCTGTCGGCAGCGACCCCGGGGCTCAACACCAGTACGCTCGGTTGCGCGGCCAGGATCGAAATCGGTGCAATGTCCCGATCCGTCTCATAGGGCATCTTGGGAAACAGCAGCGCATTAATAACGAGTGGCCCGACGATGCTCACCCCCAGCGTGTGCCCGTCGGGCACCGCCTTGGCCACCGCCGCAGTCCCGGTGTTGCCGCTGGCACCAGCCCTGTTCTCCACCACAAAGGCGACACCGAGACGCTGCTGCAGCCCTTCGGCGAGGATGCGCGCCAGACTGTCGGGCGTCGACCCGGCGATGAACGGCACGATGAGGGTTACCGTGCGGGAGGGCCACTCCTGCGCGCCGAGCGGGCTCCACCCTGCAGCGAGGAGGAAGAGGGCCAGCACTAGGTTCCGCATCGCCAGTTCCTCACGCCTTTGTCACCTTTTTTGCGCGCATTATGCGCAGTGTCCTTCCCTTAACAAGCCTTTGCCCTGCCGTTGGGCTTGGAAGCCAATCGGGCCACGGAACGGCCAGAGCGAGTTACCCGTAGCCGGGAGTAAGAGTAGGCAGGGGCGTCATGGCAAGGCGGAAGGAGATGAAGCCTCGCAGGCCGCAACCTACCTTGCGCCGCTTTTACCCGCGACCCCATCGCCCATTCAACGCCCATCATGGAGTTCGTCGTCTCCATGGGTGGCGCCGACCGCGTCATGAGTGGTGGCGACTACTGCTTCGACATGGGCTACGAGCAGCCCGTCGGCTTGGCTTGATGAGCCCCACTTTGAATTCCGAAGAGCGCAAGATGATCCTGGTCACGACCCGCCAAGGTGTTGAAACTCAACATCGAGGCTGGAACGACCCTTGTCCAGGCATGCGCGAGAGCGCCAAGGAATGGCTGGTCAAGGTTGCACTCGAGCCGATGTTGCGCCTAGGTTCCGCTTCATGCGCTTGCCCTTCCCACTTGTGCGCGGCACCCTCATTGAGCGCTACAAGCGCTTTCTGGCGGACGTGCGCCTCGACGACGGCGAGGTTGTCACCGCGACCTGCCCCAACACCGGCTCCATGCTGGGCCTTGCCGTCCCAGGGGCGGTGGTGTGGCTTTCCCAGAGCGACAATCCCACGCGCAAATACCGCCACACCTGGGAGCTCGTCGAAGCCGATTTGGGGGCCGGCCCCACGCTTGTCGGCATCAACACTGGCCATCCCAACAAGCTGGTGGCCGAAGCCCTCCAAGCGCGTCGGCTCAAGGCGTTGGCCGGCTATCCAAGTTTGCGCCGCGAAGTGAAGTACGGCCGCAACAGCCGTATCGATCTGCTGCTGGAGTGCGCTGATAAGGGCCTGTGCTACGTCGAAATCAAGAACGTACACCTCTCCCGCCGGCACGGGGTTGCCGAGTTTCCCGATTCGATCACCGAGCGCGGGGCCAAGCACCTTGCCGAGCTGTCGGACATGGTTCGGGCGGGGCATCGCGCCGTCATGGTCTTCCTGATCCAGCGTGGCGACGCCAAGCGCCTGGCCCTCGCACGTGATGTGGATCCAGCCTATGGTAGCGCCTTCGACACCGCTGTGGCCGCCGGCGTGGAAACGCTGGCACTGCGCTGCCGCATGAGCCCCGAGGAAATCGTTATCGATCGTCCCGTGCCGATCGTGGGTTGAGCCTCGCCAAAACAGAAGATACCGGCGCGCCGCAAGTGCCTTGGGGGAACCGAGGCCCGCTGCCAAGTGGCGTGCGGGGCCGTCAGGCCGCACGCGCCAAGTAGCGCTTATCGAGCATCACGTGCACGCCCTTGGAACCATTGACCACCTGGGTGATGCGGACATCGGCGGCAAGGCTGCAGAGCGCGTAGGCTTCCTGGCTTTTGATGCCCGCCGCCTGCGCGATGAGGTCCACCATCTGACGCAGCGCGATGACCACACAATCATCAAGGTCGGGATCAAAGGCCATTGTCATGACGTGCGTGGGCGTCTCGGCCCGCGGCCATTCCAGTGCCAAATCATTGCGCACGATGAGCTCGAAGGTACCGACGAGCCCGGTCTCGATGGCCGTGACACACACCTCACCGTCGCCTTGCACGCCATGGCCATCGCCGACCGAGAACAGCGCCTCATCGACGTGGATCGGCAGATAGAGCGTGGTGCCGGCCACCAACTCCTTGTTGTCAAGATTGCCGCCGTTCTTGCGCGGTGGCAGGGTCGAGACGCTCCCCCAGGCAGCGGGCGGTGCCACCGCCATCACTCCAAAAAATGGCCGCAGGGGTAGCTCAAGCCCCCAGGGCATCCGTCCAACCATCCTTGCGCGGTCGAGCACAATGTGCATGAGGTGGCGCGTGCGATAGTCGTCGGGTAAGGCTCCGGTCAAGGGCCCGGAATAGTTGTAGCCCCAGTCGTAGGCGAGATCGATGGCCTTGATGCGCACCTCGAGCACTTGGCCGGCCTTGGCGCCCCGAACCGCCACTGGCCCGGTGCACATGTGCCCCGGGAACTTCGGCGTCACGCGCGCCTGCACCTCGGCGAGCGCCGCCGGAATGGCCAGCGGTGGTAGCGGCATCACCTCGCGTGGGCCGGACACCGTTGACACGATGACGGTATCACCGCTGTCGACCATCAAGCGCGGCTCTAGGCGGGCATCGAAGTAGCCCCAGTGCACGGTATGGGCCCCGGCATCGAGGCGGTGGGCGGTAGCCATGGGGGCTTCCCTCGCAGCTGCTGACGAACGTACCACCCTAGGCGGATTGCCCTCGACTGCCAACGCGCGACCTCCACGCCAAAGGGAGCGTGAAAAAGGGGCCATAGTCCGCTCCAAGCCTTGCGGCGGCCACGCCGTTGCCGCATTCCGATTCTTAGTCCCCGATCGGTGGCGCCGCGCAAGGCTTAAACCGCGGGCGTCCGCGTGCGGCGTTGCAATGGTTGGGAACGGGGGATTGCCGGATGCTAGGCAACGAATCGTGGGTGTCGATGATTGGGCGAATTCGCTGCGCGGGCGCCGTGGCATTGGTCCTGTCGGCAGGGATCCCGGGAACGGTTGCAACCGTTGCCGCCCAGCAGGCACTGGCCCAAGCTCCGGCCAAACCGGCCAAGAAGGCAACACCACCTCCAGCGGCCGCCGCCCAGACCGGATCGAAGAACTCCTGGGTCAAACTCTGCGAGCAAAAGCCCCTTGGCACCATGTATAGCAACGGCAAGGAGGAGATGAGGTATGCCACCTACTGTCTCACTCAGCACGAGCGAATCGACGGCAACACCGGTCGCGCCGTTGTGACCGCCGCAATTCGGCAAATGGAGGGTGAGAGCAAGCAATACTTCATGGTGTTGGTACCCCTCGGCATGTTGCTCAAGCCGGGCCTGCGAGCCGCACTCTACCCCAAGGACCTCTGGGAAAAGGTGCAGAAGAACGAAAACGTCGAGGAATCCAAGCTCAAGGGCCTGAACCTTGAGTACACGCTCTGCCATGGCGGCGGTTGCACGGCCGAGACGGAGACCACGCCAGAGCTCCTCCACGACCTCAAGACGTACGGTGGCATGGTGGTTTTTGCCATCAATTCCGAGGGGTTCGCCACGCCGTTTCCCGTAGCGTTCGCCGGCTTCGAGCAGGCCTACACGGGCAAACCCGCCGATCCCCAGCAGTATGCCGCCGGGCGCCGGGCGCTGATGCAGATGATCGCGCAGCGCCAGCAAGAACTGGCCGAGCAGCAAAAGAAGCAGGCCCAGCCTGCTCCCGCTGCAACCGCTCCGGCGCCGGCCAAAAAATAGCGCACTGCACCATCAACGTCCCCGGCAACGTCCCGGGCCGGGATCGGAATGAGCTGGCGCCGGACAGGCGCCGAGCTCTCCTGCGATTGACGGCGCGCGTGGGCTTGGTGTATCCGTGATATATCAGACGGACCGACCTGGGAGGACGCTTGGCCCATGATCACGGACCGGCAAAAGGCATTCCGGCAGGAATACCGCGCGCGCATCATGGGTTGGTACGACGGGTACCTGCACATCGCCATCATCTACGCCATGGGCGCGGCGGCCTTTACCATCTACCTGCAGCACATCCATAACGTGACGGCGGCCGAGTGGCTGACGATCCCGATCACGTTTCTATTCACCAACCTGTTCGAGTGGGCCGTGCATCGCTACGTCATGCATCGGCCTGTGAATATCAAAGGACTGCGGGCCATCTACGAGCGGCACACGCTCAATCACCACCAGTTCTTCACCGACGAGGAGATGCGCTTTCGCGACCACAAGGACTGGCGCGTCACTGTGTTCCCGCCTTACGCGTTGGTGGTCTTCATTTTGATGTCGATGCCGGCCGGACTGCTGCTGGGCAACCTGATCTCAGCCAACGTTGGCTGGCTCTTCATGTGCACGACCACCGGGATGTACCTGATCTACGAGTTCATGCACTTCTGCTGCCATGTCGACGAGAACTGGTTCGTGCGCCACTGCCCGTTCGTCAACACCCTGCGGCGTCACCATACGGCCCACCATAACGCCCGACTGATGATGGAAACCAATATGAACCTGACATTTCCCATTGCCGACTGGATATTTGGCACGTCGGACCTGGATCGCGGGCTTTTCGGCCACCTCTTCAACGGCTATGACGACGGGCATCTGAAATCGAAGCTGCGCGGACGGCCGCAGCGGCCGGACATGGCGGCCGCCCAGCCGCTCGGCAACTACTGAACGCGGCAGCCAACATCGGAACGGCCGAATGCCGAACGACGTGAAGGGGGCCTTATCGCTGATCACACTTCTGGTGGCGATCGGCTTTGCCTATTGGGAGCGCACCGCCGGCAACCACCGCCTCTTCTGGTTCGTGATCGGCTTTGGCGTTTTCGCCGTCCTCGCCATGTGGGTGTTTCCCGAGGCCGTGGGCAAGAACGACAAGCCCAAGGCCTAAGCCGGAGCGTTGGGCGAGTTGGGCCTGGGCTCAGCCCACGTGGGAGGATTGCCCTCGCGCCGCCGCCTGCAGCGCCAGCCGACCCGCAAGAGCTTTGAGCCAGGCGTGGACTCCGGCGACGCCCTCAAAGTCGGCTTCCCTCTTGTCGAAATGCTCGCCCGCCACCCGAAGTCCCATGCCGCCGAGGCGCTCCGCCGCCATGAACGCCGATTCATCTCCCACGTCGTCCCCGACCATGACCGGGACCCGTCCCTTGAAGGGGGGACGCGCAAGGAGTGCAGCCAAGGCCGTGCCCTTGGAGTAGCCGCTCGGAACGGCCTCCAGCACCTTGCGGCCCTTGCGCAGAACGAGATCATAGGAGGAGGCGCCGATGATCGCCGCGAGCTCCGTTTCCAGCGCCCGTCGTGCCACTGGCGCGTTGCGGTAGTGTACGGCGACACCGCAGCCTTTCTGTTCGACAAGAATGCCGGAGGCGATGCCGGCGATGTTGTTCATGGCCCCGATCACGTCGGAGGGGATCGCTGGAGCCAACATCGCGACTGGGCCGCCGCGCTCGCTGCGCAACTCCGTCCCGTGCACCCCCGAGCCGGCCAGCTTGAGCGGGGCCAATAGCCGGTCCGCGTCGGCAATCCGGCGGCCGGTGAGGATCGCAATTGCACCCCCGAGCCCGCTGGCAAGCCCATCGAGGAGTTGCACAAGGCCCGTGGGGACCATGACCGCGTCAGGTGTGGGCGCCACGCTTAACAGTGTACCGTCGATGTCGATGAACAAGGCCCACCGATCAGGCTCTGCCAGCACCGCCCCCGCTTTGCCCAATGTGCTCACAGCCAGCCCCTCGCTTGCAACGGCGCTTGTCATGGAAGAATAGGGAATTTGTTGGGTCTCATTGCTGGTGCGACCATCTGCGCTAGTGCGACCATCGGCGCACCTTGAGCGTCTCCTTGCTTTCAGAGAGGCGCCGGTCGACTTCCCCAATCGACAGCAATCCCCTCTGCGTATCAACGTATTTGACCACCGAGCCGGAGTTGAGGGTGGCTGCTCGCAGCGCCTCCTCGGCAGACCTGCCCATTGCCACATAGGCGGTAAACGTGGCGTTGAAGGCGTCCCCCGCACCCGCCGTGCCGGCCACTTTGGTCTCCAGCACCGGACAATATGAGATCGCGTCCGGAGCACCCAAGAACGCCCCCTCCCGCCCATCGGTGACGACGATATAGCGCGGCCCAAGCTTGTTGAGACCGGCGAAGAAATCAACCATCCCCATTTCGTGTCCGCCCCCAATGAAGCCCCGGGCCGCCAACCGGGGCAGCACCTCGCCCGGCTTGGCCGTCAGCCCACGGCCGCCTTCACCGAACCGGGTCACGAGACCGGGCACGAGCGCGTCCGCCTCCGAGCGGTTGATGCCCAGGACGTCGATGTGTCTGAGGGTCTCCTGGAAGGCACTTCCGCGCGAGGACAGTTGCCGCACGCCCGGGTTTGTCGCCACCAGCGCACCTTGGCCCTTGGCCCGTTCGACGATGGCCGGGAAGGCGTCCGCCGACTCGTTGCTCAGCGAAGAGACGTAGACCACGTCGGCGGCAAACGCTTCCATCCGTAAATCGCGCTCTTCCAACAGGGTGTTGGCACCGCGGAAGGTGAAGATCGCCGCATTGCTATCATGTGAGGAGAGCAGCACAGAGGCCCCGGTCGGTGCGCGGCCATCGCGCATGGCCCAGCGGGTTGAGACGCCCTCCTGCAGCAGGTGGGCGAGCAGCGTCTCGGCGCGCGCATCCTTGCCAAGCTTGACCAGTGCGCCCACGTCGAGCCCCAGCCGCGCCATCGCCACTGCGGCATTGACGGCACCGCCCCCGACGTGCGTGGAAACCTCGAGCGCCTCGGTCTTGCGGCCTTCTTCGAGCAGCAGGAATGAGTTGTCGGCGTTGGTCATACGCATGCGCTCGATGCGATCGCTGGCGATGATGGCGATCGTATCAATCATGGCGCCGCCGACGGTGAGGGCCTTCATGTCTGCCTCGCAGCCTCGCGCACTTGTGCCATGGCGACGCCCTGGAACAGCTCGTCGAGCTCGGCCTCCCACAGGCGGATACCCCCGGTGATGCCCGCCGTATTGCTGACGATCCGGACGTGCGCCGGCACTTTTAGAGTGAGCTTGCGCGCGTTCCCGCCACCGACATAGAGCACGTCGCAGCTGGTGAGGTTTGTCACGGTACTGATCGCTTTGCGAACGCGCTTGTTCCAGCGCTCGCTGCCGCGCTTGGCCAGCGCCGCTTGCCCGATGTACTGATCGTAGGTCTTGCCCCTGCGCATGCGATGTTGACCAAGCTCCACATGGAGCAGCAAACGTCGGTTGCGAAAGAGGGCGCACCCGACACCCGTCCCGAGCGTCAAGACGCACTCAAGACCGAGACCCTCAACCACGCCGAGGCCCTGCACAGCGGCATCGTTGAGAACCCGTGCTGGGGTGCCGAACCGCTCGGCCAGTGCATCGATCAGCTGACATCCCGCCCAATGGGGGGTCCCAAGGTTGGGGGCGGTGACGATTTGCCCGCCGCGCACTACGCCGGGAAACCCCACGGAGATGCGCTGGAACGCGGGCAGTTGGGCCGCCAGCTGGCCGATCAGGTCGAGGACCGCCTGGGGTGTCGCAGGCTTTGGCGTGGGGGAGCGGATCTGCTGGGCGGCGAGTTGGCCCACGGCATCCAGAACAGAGGCCTTGATGTTCGTTCCCCCGATGTCGACGGCCAGGGTAAAAGGGCCAGACGCCGCCGGCGCGGCCTGCGGGGCTGAGACATTGGCGATAGCGGTAGACATCCGGAACGACCTTTAGCTCTGCTGCGAGGCACTGGGCGCCAGCTCGTGCAAGCGCCGGATCCGGCCCAGCCGGAGCACCACGCCGGCGATGATCGCCTCCGGGCACTCACGCCGCGTTCCGTTATTGGCCGATCTTGGATGTCTCGACAATCTCCTTCCTTGCGCGGTCGATTGTGTTTGCTGGTTGCCCAAGCACGAAATGGCTAGCCGAGGCCCTTCCCCTCCTCGTCGCGGCGAGACGAGCCGCACGCGGCGGCTCTAGGCTCATTTGACGGAACTTGTGGCCGGACTTGCTTCTCGCATACGACCTCGCTGCGAGCCCTCAGTCCGCAAGCCCCGACACTCCCTGGACTTGCGCGTTGTGGGCCCCGGTTGCGGGTCCATCACCTGCTCGAGCTTTGCCAACGCCGTGCGGATCGGCTCGGGGGCGCGCCAGGACGCTGGATCCTGGACCGCGGCCACGCGGTCGAGCTGCGACAGGAACGACTGCGACCAGCTGGCCACGTCGTGCTTGCGCACCGCCGCCATCAGAGCTTCATGGCGCGTGCGCCGCTCCGTCAGAGGCATTTCCAGGGCGGCACGTATGACGTCGGCGGTTTCCTCGATATTGTAGGGGTTGACGATCAGGGCTTCCGTCAGCTCTTCCGCTGCTCCGGCGAACTGTGACAGCACCAGCACACCGGGATCCTCTGGATCCTGCGCAGCCACGTACTCCTTGGCCACCAGGTTCATGCCATCGCGCAGCGGTGTCACCATGCCGATCCGAGAGGAGCGGTAAATGTCGGCCAGCCGCCGGCGCGGCGTCGAGCGATGGATATAGTGGATCGGCACCCAGTCGAGCTCGCCGAAGCGCCCGTTGATCGAACCGGCGAGCGCCTCCAGTTGCTGACGGATATCGGCGTAGGCCTCCACACTGGCGCGCGTGGGCGGAGCGATCTGGGTCAGAACGACTTGGCGCTGGTACTGCGGGTACTTCTCCAGGAAGCGGCCGAAGGCCTTGAACTTGTGCGGCAACCCCTTGGTATAATCGAGCCGGTCGACGCCGATGATGCGGGCAACCGACGGGCGCCCTTGCACGAGGCCGCCCGCGCGCTTGGCTTTGGCGAAGTCGGCCACATTGATGCCGATCGGGAAGCTCGCGATCGAGACCAGACGATCGAAGAGCCGGATGCGCCCATCGGGTACGATCCTGCCGAACACGCCATTGGCCATATAGTCGATGAGGTTGGCAACGTCTGCCTTGGTCTGTAGTCCGATCAAGTCGTAGGCGGCCAAGGCCCGCGCCAGCTCCTGGTGCTCGGGCACCGCCATAAATGTCTGCCAGGGCGGGAAGGGAATATGCAGATAAAACCCGATCGGGTTCTGCACTCGCCGTTTCCTCAGCTCGGCCGCAAACGGGATCAGATGATAATCGTGCACCCAGATGACGTCGTCGGGGCGCAACAGAGGTTCCAACAGCGCCGCCAATCGGCTGTTGACCGCGACAAAGCGCTCGAAAAAGCCAGCCTCGAATTGAGCAAGGTCAAGCCGGTTGTGAAACACCGGCCACAACACCGAGTTGGCATAGCCTAGATAGTAGCCCTGATGATCGGCCTCGGAGAGCGGGACGGTGGCCAGCCGGCCTTCGCGCGCCACCGCGTCGGCGGCGGCATTGGACGTAATTTCGCCATTCCAGCCAAACCACAGGCCGTTGTGGTAGCGCACCACATCGGCCAGCGCCACAGCCACGCCGCCCGCCTGTGGGGCCTTGCGCAAATCGAGGACGCGGTTGGAAACCAAGACGACCCGGCGCATGCCTGGCTTCAGTCCTCCCGTCGGCGCTGCTGACTATCGCTCTTACCGCGGGCTGGAAACCCTTGAAAGGTGTAAAGGTTCCCCAGGGGTTGGCCCGTGAGCTGCCCATCGCAGATCTGGCCACAGAAAATTGGCCACAGAATGGGGAAACGCTGGAAACGGCTGCGGCAAGTCGCCCAGCGCCCCTGTCGACGGGCCTAATTGGCGGCTATTTCGTTGGCAAGATTGAGGAAATGAACGCGTCGACTTGCGCCCCGGCTGACTTGGGGCGCGTGTGGCGCCCCAGCATCCGCCGCAGCCGCTTGGCGCGCGCTTGGCGGTGGCTCTGAGTCGTCGCGCGCGATGCACCCTCCGGCGGCACGAGTTCCTGAGGGTTGGCTTGGGTTGCTGCCACATCCCCACTTCCACCGGCCGGCAGCGGCCGATCGACGGATCCCGTGCTCACGGTGAGCACCGAAGTGGCAGGGCGTGCGGGCACGCGGGCAGCATCCTGCGGCCCGGTGACAGCCGGCCCAGGAGGCAGGGCAGGTGCCGCCCCATGCGGCCCTGACGACGGACCTCGCGACGGCCCTGGCGACGGCCCTGGCGCCACTGCTGGTGGCTCGACCGATCTTACGGATGAAAGTCTCAGATCACTGAGCTCCCCGTCGGGTCGGGCAGCCGAGAACATCGATTGCAGGGGGTGCGTGGTGCCGATGACGGATCCGAGAACGGCGCACCCGATGACAACCGGTGCCGCAACAAATACGGACACGCGGCGGGAGCCGATGGTCGGCTGACGGGCAAGGCTGTTGTGTTCGTCGCTCACGATGCGGGACGCGCGCGTTTTAGCAGTCTAAAGCTAACCTCTTTGCAGCTACCTGTGTTTGCAAAAATGCGCCTGGCCGTCGGTTTTCTGCGCGCCTGAATTGGGAATGCCACAGGGGATTGTGCGGCAGCCCCGCCGAACCGCCGCCGACCGGCATGCCCTCGGTTGAAGCAGGCCAGGGGCAGGGGGCATTGGGTGGGGTCGATCAGGTCTGTACCCAGGCTTCCTGCCAACTGCGCGAGAGGACCCGACCGGTGTTGATGATGCCCGCCATTGAATAGGTCTGGGGCAGGTTTCCCCAGAGCTCGCCGGTGACCGGGTGAATGTCCTCCGAAAGCAGGCCGAAGCGGTTGCGCCGGCTCAACAGATCGCTGAACAGTTCGCGCGCTTCCTGCACGCGCCCGAGCGAAATGAGCGCGTCGATGTACCAGAACTGACAAACCAGAAAGGCGGTGACAGGGACGCCGAAGTCATCGCGCGCGGTGTAGCGCATGATGAAACCATTGCGACTGAGCTCTTTGCCAATGAGCTTGCAAGTGCGCACAAACCGCTCATCGTTCGCCGCAAGCAGTCCAAGATCGGGAAGAAGGAGGACGGTGGCGTCGAGCTCGTTGGTATCGAGCGCGCCCGCCAGCGCCCCGATACTCTCGTTCCAAGCGCGGCTCAGTATTTCGTGGCGCAGCGATTCGGCTTCCGCACGCCAATAGGCGGCACGGTCGCCCAGCCCCAGACGGAAGGCGATGCGTGCCAGGCGATCGCATGCCACCCAGCACATGGTTGCGGAGTGCGTGTGCACGCGTTGCCGCACGCGATGCTCCCACGGGCCCGCGTCTGGCTCAAGGGCGAAGCGCCGCGCCTGCGCACCGAGCGGTTCCAGACGACGGAAGAGATCGGCATCGCCCATGCGCGGCAGCCGTTCGTCGATGAACATTTGTGAGGCGGCAAGGATGACGCTGCCGTAGGAATCATGCTGCAGCTGCTCGGCGGCCTGATTGCCAACGCGCACCGGACCGCAGCCTTGAAAGCCCGCCAGCTCGGCGGCGACACGTTCCTCCAGCGGCTCGGCCGGCACGATGCCGTAGACCGGCCGAAGCGGACGTTCGGCCTCGACGGCGATGTTGGTGATGTAGTGGATGAACTCTTCCATCGTCTGGGTTGCGCCCAACCGGTTGAGCGCCTTGATGACGAAGAAAGCGTCACGCAGCCAACAGTAGCGATAGTCCCAGGTTCGCTCGGTGCCTGGTACTTCCGGTATTGAGGTGGTGTGGGCGGCAATGATCGCGCCCGTCTCCTCGAAGTTGCAGAGTTTGAGGGCGATCGCGGCGCGGATGATCTCGGTCTGGAATTCGAGCGGGATGGCGAGCGAGCGCACCCAATCGAGCCAATAGTCGCGCGTACGCTCCAGGAACTCGCGCGAGGCAGTATCGACTGCAGCCTCGAACGGCTCGTCAGGCCCCAGGATCAGAGTAACCGGCTTGATCAGGGCAAACGGCGTCTCGTGGACGATGTAGGACAACGCTGCATCAGTGGTCACGCGCAAGGTATCGGCGCCGCCCGAATAGCGGATGTGATTGGAACCACTGGCGCGCGATGTGCAGGGCCCGCCGTAATTGAAGGTCGGGCGCACCCTGATCTTGATGCGCGGCAGCCCCGCGGCGGGCTCGACGCGGCGGTAGATCTGCGGCGGATTGAACACGCGCTCAAAGCGCTTGAAGCGCGGCATGAAGTCGGTGATGCGCACCGCGTTGCCAGCGCCGTCGCGAATGGTGGTCTGCACAATCGCCGTATTGCGCAAATACTCGCTTTCCGACGCGACCGCTGCCTCCAGCACCACGTCGCAAAAGCCCTTCTCCACATCGCCGGCGAGTAGCCGCGACAGGACCGGGTCAGAATCAAAGCGCGGAAAGCACCACCACGCGATCCGTCCTTTGGTATCGATCAAGGCCGCGCTTCGGCAGTTGCCGATCACCGCAAGGTCGAGGGGTTTGGCCTCCGGACCATCAAACGACATCTGGAGCCCCCAACGAGCTTTTGAAAAGCACATGCATGCGCCGCACCATAACGCATGGCGAGCGGCTTTGGTTCGCCGGTCGCTCAGTCTGGCCTTCCCGCCGGCGGCCCTTGGATGGTCGCTCTGCCCCTAGCCCGTCGCGAGAAGAGAGCCAGGCCCACGCCGTAAAGCGCGGCGAGGACAAAGATACCCTTGCTGACGTTATCGGCGGGAAAGCCGGACCATATCGTGCCAACGGCTGCCAGCAACCACACTGCCGTCACCGCGAAGGTGATGGGCCACAACAGCGGCGTCCGCAGCGGGTGCGCCCAATGCAGCGGGACGAAGGTGAAAGCTGCGCACGTCACGACCAGCAGCGCCGTTGCCCCGGTGGACGTGCCAAAAGCAAATGCATAGAAGGCAACGATATTCCAGATGGCAGGAAAGCCGACGAAGCTATGGTCCTCGGTCTTGCTTTGAGTGTCGGAAAAATGAAACAGCGAAGACACCAAGATGATGCTTCCGAGCACCACTCCCCAGCCTCGACCGCCCAGAAAGCCAGCCTGAAGCAGAGCGAGCGCCGGCACAAATACATAAGCCACATAGTCGATGACGAGATCGAGCCGGTCTCCGGAAAAGCGCGGCAACCGCCGCTTTACGTCGGCCAGGCGCGCAAGCGTTCCGTCGACCCCGTCTATAACGAGGGCGACTCCCAACCAGCCAAACACCTGTTCCCAGTCGCCGGACAGCGCCGCACGGGTGGCTAGGAGCGCGCATACGGCCCCCAGTGCAGTAAAGAGGTGAACCAAAGCCGCCGACCAAGCCATGTGCATTGCAGCCTCGTCGGCAGTTGCTTTAGCCGCCGGCTGTGAAGGGCAGGCAATGCCAATGCACCAAGAGGGCCCAGGCGAAGCCCCTGGGATCAGAAGCGGTGCTTGATCGTGCCGCGAATCTGGACGTCGCTCGGTTCGGACTTGTCATCGGGTCTGGTGCCACGGGCATCGGTGGCGCCGTACAGCAGCTCCAGCCCGAAGTCCAGTTTTGGCAACACGCCAACAGTCCCGAACCCCGGGATCTTGACCTCGGTGCCGGTTCCCTCGCCGATGCTCATCTCGGGCATCTTGAGATTGAGGCTTTTTGAAGGAGCGGGCAGGCTCTTTGGGGCCTCAGGCGCTGGCGCCTCGGCCTCTGGTTGGCTTCCACCGCTTTCCTGAAACGCCAATAGCGGCTCGCCCAGCGCAAAGAGCGCCGCCGCTGCCAATATCAAACGCATCGGTCTCATGACGACCCCGCGAGCAGACCGTTGCCGAAAGCCAATACTCAACATGGACCCCGTATACACGAAAGCAAGCCTCTTTCCACAGCGGGTTAAGGATTGGCCGAGATTTCGGTGGGGGTGTGTGCCCCAGCGGACATGTTGCTGAATTGCATCGGTTCGAAACATCGACGCTACGGTGATGGGCCAGCTCGACTGCCGTCGATCTGCGCCTGCTGAGCGCCCGCTTCAGCTCCTGCGGGTCGCGGTCGCCCGCGCTCGAGCAAAAGCTTGGGAGGGTTCAATCTGGCAGTGTTGCCCTAAGAGAGGGACGCCGTCCCGGACTGGAGCCGCGAGCCTTTGCCCGGGGTACATGCGTTCTCCGTTGAGCCGGCCTGCGCCGAGGGGAGAGGGGGCATTACGGCCTGGTCTAGGTCGAGGGGCCGGCCCTGGCCGTCACTTCGCCGGTCTGAACTGGACGAAACGTCCCTTCAACAATGGATCCTCCCGTTCCCGGCCGTGGCGGAGAACTGATAGCGACCCGATAGCCGCCAAAGGCCGCGTCGCGCTGTTGCAACGCAAGGAGCGCGTTCTAGGTACGGCAGGAGCCCTCAGAGCGGCGACCTCGTTCTTGGCCAAGATCGGCGCCGACAATTCGCTTGCCCTCCCCTGCATCTCGACAAGATCAACCTGATTGGCGCTGCACTCTGATGAGCAAACCCCCGAACCGGGGTGGAACTCTGCAGGGCGTGCAAACTAAGGTTTCTGGGCTGAGGGCAAGACGTAGAGGAGCCACTTCTTCATGCGCAAGGCTACCTTAGAAATGATATGCACCGGCTTGCCCGTGTCGGTGTAGATGGCGGCAGTTCCCCCCGATCCCATGGAAAGGGCTGCGGGTCAGCATCTCTGTCGAAGCCTATCTTGACCGCAAACATACCGCTCGATGTTGCCTTGGCGGCACTGGGTATCTCGCCACTCGTTGTCAACTGACCGCCTCCCGACGCAGGTATGATCATATCCACGGTTCCCTTGAACACGCGACCGGGATACGCATCGAGCACCAGTTCCACATCATTTCCGGGTCGGACATTCGTGAGATAATTCTGCGGAAAAGCGGCCAACACCGAAATGCTCGTTGTGTCGATGAATGTTCCTGCTGCGGCGGTCGGCATCGGCGCGAGCATGGTGCCTTCTTGCACTTGCCAGTTTACGACGTAGCCGTCGCTTGGCGCCGTCATTTTGCACTGAGCCAGGTTGAAACGCGCTTCGGCAAGTTGAGCTGCAATGCCGGGAACGTTGCTCTCGGCTATCTCCAAAGCGGCGGCAGCTTGCTTCACTGTTGCCTCCGCTTGCAGAACACCCGACCGGGCTTCCGCCAGGGCGGCGATAGCCTGTCGATCGGCAGCCTCCGCCTGTACGACCCCGGCTTGCGCCTGTTGAAGGGCAGCCTCCTGTTCTCGAGCCTTTTGTTTGGCTTCATCGACCTTTAGCAAGCCGATCGCGCCGATGCCCACCTTCTGGAGATTGACGGCCATCGCTTCCTCGGTCTTGGCCAAATCGTAGGCAGCTCGCCATTTTGCGGCATTAGCCTGCGCGGCGATCGTTGTTTCCTCGAGCGACACGTCGAGACCGACATACTGCTTCAGTTTAGGCATCAGACATGTACCTCCGGCTGGCGGGGCGGCCTGTGCCGCTTGCACCGCATCGGCAGCCTTCTGCGTACTTGCATATGCCGCGTCCAAGTTGGCCCGTGATTGCTTTACATTCGCCTTCGCCGCCATCAGCTGAGCATCGATTTGATCTACGGTGTATCGGTAGGGGGCTGGGTCGATTTCCAGCAGTGGGTCGCCCTTCTTCAAGGGCTCATTGGCCTTGGCAAAGACCTTCTTGACGTAGCCCTTGACGTTGTATGGTACGAGCTGCACGACATATTGGCTGGTGACGAGACTTCCCGACATCGGAGCGCACTGCATCCAGGCCACCACCACTCCACCAAGCATGAGAACGCCGGCAAGGACGAGGATCGCGATCGGATATGGACGCGGCTTCAAAAGTTTCAATTTGAAGAGCATAAGCACTACGGCCGCATAGACCGTGACTAAGAATGCGATCATGGCCGGATCGGCTTGATGGTTGCGGGTTCATGCATCGGCAGCCGTCGCTCTGCGCTAGTCTCGATCTCACCTGCCTGTCGGTCGCTGCGCGACCCCAACGGGGAGCTAGAGTTGGGTGCAATGAATGCCCAGATGAGCGCGACCGGCCAAAGCAGCCCAAGCGTTGCCAGCCCAAGCCAGCCGGCGACGTTGACGGCGGCAGCCTGGAGGTGAGCCCGTTGGCGCGCCAGTCGACCCGGTAACTGCTCCAAGAACACGACAATGACGATGGTCACCGTGATGAGTACGGCAAACACCAAAAAAGCGATTGCGTCCAGGACGTCGAACGTCGAAGCCACGGCGGGGGCTCCGTTGGTCGAGATTCGAGGTTCGAATCTCCGTTGGTGCGGCGTAAGCAGCTGGACCTGGAAAGCCCGCGCTGACTACCGATCAACCACCGACCCTTAACGGTGGCGAGGTTCTGTTAAGGGTCTCTTCGCGTGGCGCCAGCATCCCCTGTTGGTCGTCTTTGCGAGGCTAGGTGATTGCCAACTAAACTGTCGCAGTTCGTCCCTCCCGCACATCAGCACCAATCCCGATGTTTGGTAGGGAATGCCCTACCCGGGTCGGTCGCAACTCCCGACCGCCGGAGGTTTGGGGGGGCGTGCTGGCAGCACTATGATTAGCGCCTCCATAGATTCCGGTCTGGCGGCGGAAGCAGTATAACGCGTTAAAGCTCCCAACCGCTCACCGTAGGCACCAATGCGCAGCCTGCGGTCATTTTATCGCAAATGACGAGCAAAGGGGCGCCCGCTTCCATCTCCAACCCACTGGCCGATGCTGCTTACGACGGACAATTCATGAAGCGTTGGACGGTCTCGGGGGAGTACCAGGCGAAATTAGCCATGATGCTCCGGGTCATGCATCCCGCAAAGAACTGGTCGCAGTAGGTCTTCTTTTCGCTCTGGGTACTGGCAAGCGGATTAACAGCCAGATTTGCCTGCATGCAGGCTGCGACTGCGCCATTACATATTTCTTTTCTGCACTCATCGCCCGCCGGCGATGCCTGAGTTGGGGCCCCGAACGACGCAGCCAGGCTCAAGGACAAGCCTGCGGAAATGATTGCTTGCGCGTACTTGCCGAGTTTCATCAAGGCTTCCTCCGAATGGGCTGTGTGGCACCAGCCGAGTGGCTTGAGATTTTCTTCGTCAGCCTCACCGTCACCGGTGCCCCGGATACGAAGCGCGCACCCGTCTTGGCGCACCGAGTTATTCCTTACGCGTATCATTTGTCTAGGATCGTGCGCGATTAGACAAGCACCCAGCGGACTTCCTCATGATCGCGTCGGGAGAAACCGCGGTCGTCTATACGGCATGACCCGGTTTTGGAATCCGTGTTTATGCTTATGGCGGATCGTTATTGACCATCGTTATTGACCCAAGAACAATCGATTGGAACTTGCTCTCTTCGCACCTCAACCAAGGAGGCCAATGTGCCTGCGTCAAAATCTATGTTTCTGGGACTTGGACTTGTTGCCGGGATCGGAATAGGAATTGTCGGATCCAGCTTCGCGTTTAGTCCATGGCAAGACTCGCCGCTCATGAGGGGTATGGGTGACAATTGGAACTCCGGTAACGAGTTAGGCACCCTCAGCAGCAATGACGGGATCTATGTCGACGTGACGGACTTTAAGATTACCAAAGGTGCCGCTAAGGGCGACCCCGCCGCGCAGATCGCCAAGTTGCATGCGCACGAGGCCTCCGACGGTGCGATCATCTTCCGCTCTGGTAGCAAACTCTACATTGTCGACGCCAAGCCACCTCAATAATCGACCCGCGTGGTCGACAGGATGCGCGGCGGCCGACGCCTAACCGCGCTCCTGTTTACATGCACACCGGTGAAGCGCTGAGTGTCGCGCGTGGCACGTCGGTTGGGAGCATGCAATTGGAGCGGAGGAATGCAATGGGTAGGAAAGCGCAGCTGCATCTCTGGTCGTGCGGTGACCAGTGTCAAAGTTTTCGCACCGTGACCCCGGTTGCGGCACCTGCGCTAAATCACGCTGGAGCGCGGACAGCTTTTCTTTCGGCGATCCGCCTTGGGTGTGCCTTCCTTGGATTTGCCTTGCTTGGGTTCATTGTGCTTGTGCCGACAGCGACAATCGCCGCGGAAGCGCAAGCAAACCGCATGGTGGTGGAATATGTGCCTCCCACCAATCCAGCCCACCAGGCTCTCTACGAAAGGCTCAAGGAGCGACGCGTACTGGAAAAGCTGCAAGAAATCTTCAGTCCATTTCAGCTGCCGGTAGAACTGAAATTAAGGACTTTGGGCTGCGACGGTGTATCGAACGCGTGGTACGGGAAGCCTCGCCCGGGATCATCCGAGCCGCCCTCCGTAAACGTTTGCTATGAGTACCTCGCGGAGATCCAGCAATCCGTGCCACCGGAAACGACGCCGGCCGGCATTACCCCAATGGACGCAATGGTTGGTCAGTTCTTCTACGTTTTTGCCCATGAGATGGGGCACGCGATGTTCGACGTACTGGGCATTCCGGTCTTCGGGCGCGAAGAGGATGCTGCAGACGATTTCGCCACCTATCTAATGCTACGGTTTGGCGACGAGGAATCGCGCGCCCTCATCACCGGGGCCGCCTACTCCTACCGGAAATACATCCAGGGGTCACAGGTGACGGTACCGTTAGCCGCATTTTCCGACGCCCACAGTGCTCCTGCCCAGCGCTTCTTCAACCTCTTGTGCACTGCCTATGGGTCGGATCCCACACGTTACGGGGATTTTGTGGAAAAAGGTTATCTACCCAAGGGCAGAGCCGGTAGTTGCATGCGAGAGTATAACACGACCGCGTTTGCATTTCGCGAACTGATCGCGCCGCACGTCGACAAGGAAATGGCAAAACAGGTCTTGGGCAAGACTTGGCTTTCGGAGCACCCTATGCCGCAGCAGAATTGAAGTGCATTCGCACGGCCCTCTCCAAGAGAGCATCTGCAAGCACCTCAGGCCTACGGGTCCGCCCCACGCACCACGGGCATCCACAGACCAGCGCCAATCAGGCATCAGCTACGACATACGGAAAAGCAACTGGCGTCAAATTGTGAGCGGTTTTTGTTACTGCCCAGGTTCGGGTGCAGGCAGTCAGGGCGTTGCGGCGAGTTGACTAGGGGCGCGGAATTAGTCTGTGGCCACAAGTACAAATTTCAACGCTGCTGTTTTAGGTCGAGATTGCCTGGGTCAGACTGCCCCTTGGCAGGGGGTACTCCCTCCGGATCGGTCGCCTGATGGGCGCCTGCCGCTGCGGCTTGTGCCAACCGCTCCAATTCGGCCTGGCGAACTTTCAG
>DATBGH010000035.1:0-21243 GCA_036558085.1 Hyphomicrobiaceae bacterium | reverse complement strand
GCCATATCGACACCACCAACAGCAGGCCGACGAGGGCGACGAAAACGAGGCTCAAGTACTGCCGGATCGTGAGGAACTGCAGCCGGTTGAGCCATGCGGCCAGTGCGGACACGATGTCGGCGAGGGGTGCATAAACGGCTTCCCAGATGAGATCGCGCACGATGACCGTCAGCCGGGAGGCACGCGCATCGCCCGGTGCGGCCATGTCCACGCGCTCGGCTGCGCGAAACACCACCGAACCGAACACGCGCCTGATCGGCTGAGCGAAGCTGTCGGCGGTGTACTGTGTGGCCGGGCTTGAGTCGGGAAAGCCGCAATCCCAGGCAGGTCCGCGGCGGACTTCACGCGAGGCAAAGCGGTGGATCACCTCGATGCTAAGCAGGCTCGAAATTAGGATGAACACGAAGACGAGGAGGCCATTGTAGGAACTGCGGCTTTCGGCGATGGGCACGATTGAGAGCCAGGGCAGCGTGGTCTGCGCGGGCATGTGCGCGCCGACCAGTCCCTGCGTCACCGGCGCCAGGGCGTCGATGAACAGGCCCGGCAGGACCCCCGACAGGAGACAGCAGAGAGCGAACGCGAGCATGGCGGCAAGCGACACCCGATCGGTCTCGTGCGCGCAGGCGGCGCGGGGAGTGCGCGGTCGGCCGAGGAATGTGACGCCGAAGGCCTTGACGAAGCAGGCAGCGGCGAGCGCAGCCGACAGCGCCAGCATTGACCCCACGGCGGGAACGAGCAGCTTGAGGCCCCACGACGGCAGGGCAGGGCTGAGCAGGATGGCTTGAAACGTGAGCCACTCGGAAACGAAACCGTTGAGCGGGGGGAGCGCGGAGATGGCGGTACAGCCGGTGAGGAAGGCAAAGGCCGTCAGCGGCATGTTGTGGATGAGCCCACCCAAATGTTCCATGTCACGCTCGCCCGTGGCATTGAGCACCGCGCCGGCGCCAAAGAACAACAGGCTCTTGAACAGACAGTGGTTGAAGACGTGGAACAGGGCGGCGGTCAGCGCTAGGGCGGCCGGCGCTTGCATGCCGTACGCGGAAAACGCCAGCGCCAAGCCGAGGCCGATAAAGATGATGCCGATGTTCTCCACGGTATGATAGGCGAGCAAGCGCTTCAGGTCATGCTGCATAAGCGCGCTCAACACGCCCAATACGCAGGTGACCCCGGCCACGGCGATCACCAGCATGCTCCACCACCAATCGGCAGGTCGCATTAGGTCAAAAACGATGCGCACGAAGCCATAGACAGCGACCTTGGTCATCACGCCGCTCATGAGGGCAGAGACATGGCTCGGTGCCGCCGGATGGGCAAGTGGCAGCCACACGTGCAGCGGTACCAATCCCGCCTTGGAGCCCGTGCCGATCAGCACCAGCGTCAGGGTGAGGCCCGGCAAGGCGGCGGCAACCGATCTGATGTCGCTGAACGCATAACCGCCGCCGCTGCCGGCCAGCAGCCCGAAGGCCAAGAGCAATGTGAGCGTGCCGAAGCCCGCCATGACGATGTAGATGTAGCCCGCGCGCCGGTTCTCTGCATCCATGTGGTGCGACATCACCAACGCCCACGATGATAGCGACATGAACTCCCAGGCGATGAGGAAGGAGAACGCGTCATCGGCCAGCACGACGAGATTCATGCCTGCCAGAAATGCCGGGTAGAAGGGCAGCACTCGGCCAGGCGCGGTCTCGTGCCGCCCATAGCCGATGGCAAACAGGCTGGCGCCGGCGCCGCCGAGATTGGTCACCAGGAGAAAGAAGGCGCTCAGCGTATCGATGCGAAAATGCGCGCCGATCCACGGCAACCCGATGGGAAGGACCAGGGTCGGGGCGGGATCCGCTGCTGCCAGCAGCGCAGAGCAGGCGATGCCCAGGAGCACAGTGCACGCCATGAAACAAACGGGATAGACGAAGTGGCTGGCGCCGCGCAGCGCTTGCAGCGCCATCGCCAACAGCGCCGCGGCCAACAGGACCGCCACGCCCATCAGCGCCATGGCAACCGGCATGGCCTTCCTTCCCCCTCCTATGATGCCGCCTCACTGAGCCTCAATCGCTTGCCGGGCCGTCTTTGCCGTCGGTTCGATGGCGGTCGGCGAGGCGACAGATGCGCATTAGCAAGGGGGTGCCCGTGCATCAACGTGTCGAAGCGACGCTATCTGCCTGCGTGCCTCGCTCCGGCCGAGGATGACTGCTAGAGGTCAGGTCCGCTACGATCCTGAGCGGGGTCGAGGGAGAGACGGCATGCGTCCGTTGATCGCGTTCTGCGTTGTTGCTTGCGGCCTGGCGCTGGCAAATACCGCGGCAATTGCCGAAACGCGCGTTGCACTCATTGTCGGCAACAGTGCCTACCAAAATGCACCCGCGCTCGCCAACCCGCTCAACGACGCCCGCGACATGTCGGCGGCACTGAAGGCGGTGGGTTTCGACGTCGTCGAGGCGCTGGACAGCGACCGGCGCAAGCTCGACGGCGCCTTGCGCGCCTTCACGGACAAGCTCGCTCGCGCCGACGTTGCGCTGTTCTACTATGCCGGACACGGCCTGCAGGTCGGGCTGCAGAACTACCTGGTGCCAATCGATGCCAAGCTCGACCGCGAGCGGGATCTCGAGTTTGAGACGGTGAGGCTCGACTTCGTGCTGCGCCAGATGGAGCTCGAGCGCGAAGGCAAGACATCGATCGTGATCCTCGATGCCTGCCGCGACAATCCGTTGACGCGCAATCTGGCCCGCACCATGGGCACGCGCTCGGCAGCGATCGGGCGCGGCCTCGCCGCAACATCGACGGGCCTCGGAACGTTCATCGCTTACTCGACCCAGCCAGGCAATGTGGCGCTCGATGGTGCTGGACGCAATTCACCCTTCGCCTCGGCGCTCATCAGACACATCACCGATCCTGGCCGCAACCTGCCCGCCACCATGATCGAGGTGCGCAAGGAGGTGGTGGCGGCCACCAACGGCGCACAGGTGCCGTGGGACCACTCGGCCCTGACCGGCGACTTCTATTTCTCGCCCGGGACCGCTGCGCCCGCGCCGGGTGCTGTCGCATCCGCCCCTGCTGGTACCAGCGCCGACGTGGCGGCCCTGCAGGAGCGCCTGCGCAAGCTTGAAGAAGAAGCCAAGCAGCGCCAAGCGGCGGCCGCCCCTCCCGCACCAGCGACAACGGCGGCGCTGCCGGCGGCACCGGCAAGGCCCAGGCAGGCTCCAAGCTTCCTCGAGCAGGAGGGCGTTCGCGTCGACGGCTTGAAATTCAGCGATCTGCGCGAGCCCACCGTCGCTGCCTGTCGCGAGAGCTGCGAAAAGGAGGCACACTGCCAGGCCTATCAGTACGGTCGGCGCTCGCCTGTGATCGGACAGTGCCACCTCTTTTCGCGCATCGATGCCAGCCAACAGGATGCTAGTTGGCGCTCGGCAGTGCGTGCGGGCGCAACGCTGCCGGGCGTGACCGGAGCGACGGACGCCAAGCGGCCTGCCATCAAGGTCGCAGCACCGCTCAGTCGCAACGAGCGCGGCTTCGACATCTACGATGGCGTTGCAATCATGGGCGAGCAGCTCAAAATGAGCGCGACGGAATCGAGCGCTGGCTGCCAACTGATCTGCCGCAACACCCCTGGATGCGTGGCCGCCACCTATAACGACTTCTTCCGCGGCAAGAACGTGGCCTGCTTGGTCTACCGTGAGGTTGGCGACATCCTGAAGACGCCTACATCGACCTTAATGATCCGCACGGACTGACACGACGTGCACTCTCGTCATCCGCCAACCTCAGGCGCCAGGCGTCCAGCACTCGAGGGTCGCGCGGCGCACCCCCTTGGCACGCATTGTCTGGGCGACCCTCAGCCGCGATGATAGGGGTGACCGGCGAGGATGGTAGCCGACCGATAGAGCTGCTCGGCCAGCACAATTCGGGCAAACCCATGCGGCAGCGTCATGGCCCCCAAGGAGAGCGTCATGTGGGCTGCGGCGCGCACCGCCGGCGCCAGGCCGTCGGGTCCGCCGATGAGAATTGCCAGCGTGCCGGTGCCGTCGTCGCGCAGCTTGGCCAACAGCTGGGCGAAGGCCCGGCTTGATAGCGCCTCGCCGCGCTCGTCGAGCGCGATGATGCGTTGGGCATCGCGCGCCCGCTTGAGCAACGCGGCAGCCTCCTCATCCCGACGCCTGGCTGGGCCGCTGGCGCGGCTCTCGGGAAGCTCATGCCAAGTGACAGGGCCGAACCCAAGCCGCTTGCCCAAGTCGGCGAAGCGATCGCGATAGCGCCCCAACAGCTCGCGTTCCGCCCCGTCCTTCAGCCGGCCCACCGCAGCAACGATGAAGTGCATGCTCAAAGCTCCTGCACCCATCCGGCCGCGCGTCAAGCCATGGGGCCTCCAACAGCGGCGAGCGGGGGTCGATATAGCCACCGCTGCTGGGAAGCTCCCGCGGGTGCAAACCTCCACCTGCCCCGCCGCTGCGCAGATCGCGCACGGCGCCGTTGGCGTTGGAGGGATCACACCTAGCGCGGGCACGACAATCCGGCAGCGGGCTCGGCCCGACCACGCATCGCGCGTGGGCGCCAAGCCAACAATCCGCGCGCCAGCCCGGTACGCAGGCTTTGGCTAGTGCGTCGTAGCCGCGTCGCTCGGCCGCTCGGCCGACCACATCTTCTCGAGGTTATAGAACTCGCGTACCTCGGGGCGGAAGACGTGCACGATGATATCGCCGGCATCGAGCAACACCCAATCGCACTGGGGTCTGCCTTCGATGCGCACCCGACCGTGTCCGGCCTCTTTAAGCTTACGCTGGACCTGCTCGGCGATGGCTCCGACGTGCCGATCCGAGCGGCCCGAAGCGATCACCATGTAGTCGCCGATGGAAGATTTCCCCCGAATATCGATCACCACCACGTTCTCGGCTTTGGCATCATCCAGCCAGAGGGCGATGTGAGCGAGGAGGGCTTCCGAGTCGTGCGTGGACACGAGTTCGGCTGGAGGCGTGCTCCTGCGAGCACCCTCAAGTGCGGTTGGCATATGGGGCTGATTGTCCTTTCGTCATCAAACCCAAGTGGGTGGACGCGAACCCAAGGCCTCCGGCGACCCAGTGATGAGGCGGCGACCCCGTCCGCTGACGCGCAAACCCCGCGATGGCGAGATTCGCACCTGCAAAGATAGACGTTCGCCCCGGGCTCCTTCAAGACCCCCCAGGGGGTGGCGTGTCACCCGCGTTGTCGCCCGCCGCCTTCGCGCGATTGTGGCCTTTTGGCAACGGCGGCCACACCCCGGCCTACCCCGTTGCGCAGGGTGGTCGAGGAGAGGTCCGAGAGCGGCCCAGAGAGGAATGTCCAGGCCGGCGCGGCCCGGAGCGCCAAGGCTGCGGCATTGGCTTCGGGCACGCGCGCTGCCGCAAAGGCGCGCGCCGCCTTGGAGGCCAGGGCCTTCATGCGCCAGCCTGGTCGATCCACCACAACGATCGGCACCATGGCGAAGATCTCGCGCCAGTGCTGCCAACGATCAAAGGTGGCGAGATTGTCGGCGCCCATGATCCACACGAAGCGCACCCGCGGGCTGCGCGCCTTGAGAAATGCCAGCGTCGCGGCGGTGTAGGGCGTCTGGAGGTCCTTCTCGAAGTCTGTGACGACGATGTGAGGATTTTTTGCCACTTCGCGGCACAAGGCCATCCGTTCGCGCAGCGGCATCGTTCCCATCCGCCTCTTCAACGGGTTACCCGGCGATACCAGCCACCACACCTTGTCGAGCCCGAGCCGCTTTAGCGCAGCCTCGCTGATCATGCGATGGGCGACGTGCGGGGGGTTGAACGAGCCGCCCAGCAGGCCGATGACCTGGCCGGCGGCGGCATCGGGCGGGCGCGCCTTAATGCGGCCGAAGCCGGTGGGGGGGAGAATTGGCATGTAAGCTAGCAGCGCCGTCTGGACCGTTGGCGCAATTCTAGCGCGGAGCGGCTTGGCCGCGGAAGGGTCCAAGCTGCGCAAGGGCTCAAGCGTGCCGGCGGCTATTGTTTGAACAGCGCGGAAAGGGAGAACGCGGATGCCGTGACGACGGGCGGCTTTTCGGCATGCTGGGGGTGGGGCTCATCGAGATAAACGTTCACTCCCGTGGCGCGCCCATCGCTGATCAGGGACGAGACATAAGCCCACCCATTTGGCTCCAGCGCCAAACACGCCTCTGACATTTCGCCCTTCAAGCGCACGTGGACGGCAATGTTGCCTCGTGCCAGCATGGCTGCGGTCTGAGCGGCGCTAAATTTGTCCTTGTTCCACAAGCGCGTCAGGTAGATGCCGGCGACCAAGCGCTTGGTCTTTGGCCCCCAGCTCACCCTGTTCTCCCTGTCCGACCCGAAGGCATATTCACCCGGCGGGAGAGGACCGATCGCGCGTGCGGCGAGACAATCGGGATCTGGATTATTTCTGCATGCCTCTCTTCCGGAGATCGCCCACGCGATGGTCATGCCGTTGTGTTGCGGGTCGTCGGCCACGATGAAAAGGCGCCCGGTGGTGATCGTGTAACCGAGACGGAAGGTCCTCACCGTATCAGGAACATTGCGAACCACGTCTTCAAACGGGCTACAGATCTCGCCATCCGAGAGCTTTCTCTCATAGCCGCGATGTTGGATCGTCACGTAATTGACCCCCGGGGCACAGTCCCATTGCGGCAACACGTGCTTCTCCGACAGGGGAACCGCAGGCGTAAATTCTTTGGCGGAGACCTTTGGCAACGACACCTCGGACTTCCGGGTCGTCACCAGCCAAGGCGACGCCACTGAGGTCGCGGGTGGTGCTTTCGCCTGGTTCTTGAGCTGTTTGCATTCCTCGGACAATTCGGGGGGGCTGATTTGCTTGATGGCAAGCTGCCTGGCGAGCGCGCTGGTCGCCCCCTGCTTTATGTAGGCTTCGATCAGCGCATGCTGAACTTCGAGCTGCTCTTCCGACAGCTCGAAAATGCAGTATTCGTAGATCCGATTGCCGACTTGGCTGAAGAAGTTGGCGATGTCAGCCGCGGCCGTTGACGATGGCCCACCCGTCGCCGATACGGGGGGCGGGACCTTGGTTTGTTGCGCCACGCCATGGCCCATCGCCAGCAGCACAAGCACGCCAGCCACGAGCAGCGATTGGCTTTTCGACCTGTCCCTCGTCATCCCTCGCAGGATCCCTACGGCGATCCCCGCCTCTGCAAGTCGGCTCTTTGAGCGAGCCTACCCAGTGAGTTGGCCAACCCCTCCGCCACAAACGCCAGCCCGCAACTCTAGCCCCGAATCGTGTTCATAATCAGATGCGAGGAGAATCGCCAGGGCATTGCGCATCCTATCTGAAGAACTCACCATCACCGTTGCGAGGGGTCAACCCGTCGCACCTCAATCCCCAGGCCGGGCCTTGCTTACGCGATCTACCGGCCGGATCAGAGCTGACCCCCGTCGCCCCATGCTTCGAGCCTGCGGCAGTATTGAGGATCCTGATAACGTGACAGCTGGAATGCCGGCGCATAGTCGGGGAGCGGGCCCTCCACCACGTGCTGGGCGATCAGCTCCCCGCCAGCGCACCCGGCCATGACGCCAAATCCCGAGTACGCCCCGGACACGAAGGCCCCCTCGAGCGGCAGGGGGCCGATCAGCGGCCGGTTCTCGCGGGTCTTTATGTAGTAACCCCCGTCAACGTGGGACCTGGTCCCCCTTGCGACATAGGCGCGAAGCGCCGGCACCATGGTCGACATGCCACGCAGTGCGATCTCGGCATAATTGGCCTCCTCCGGCAGCGGGAAGACCACATCTGTTGGCTTGTTGTTGTAATTGAACAACACCAGCAGCATCGTACTGGCACCACCGCCCTCCGGGCGCCCGTGCACGCCCGAGGGGAACTTTCGGAGTAACCAGCTTGCGTCCTCCTCGTCGGCGAGCGCGGCATGCTCTTGCTCGCTCCACGGCAAATACTGCTCATCAAGCCAGATCGACATCGGCGCGCTGCGCGGCACGGCCTCGAGCGGATCGGGTAGGCTGATTTTCTGGTGTCGTTCGGCAATAACGGGCAGTTCGACGCCGATCAGCCGAGCGACCGGCTGCAGCATCGGTCCCGCCGCCAGCACAACATGCGTGGCCTCGAGTGCCAAACGCTTGCCCTGCGCCTCCACTTGCACGGAGTGGACACGACCAGCGCGCGCGTCGATGCCCACAACCTTGCCCTTGAGGAGCCTTGCACCCAGCGAACGGGCTGCTTCCAGCATGACCATTCCGAGCTGCTGTGCACTCATCCAGCCGGCACGCCGCGCATGGAGGACGGCTCGGGTCTTGTCGGAAAGGTAGGGAAAGTGATGGTGAATGAGGCGCCTGTCGGTAATGACGTCGGCACCGTTCAGCGCCGCGTCAAAACCCGCCTCAGGCGAGGGCGTGTACGGGCTTGAGGCCGTGTCATGCATGCGCACGGGACCGCTGCCGTGGGCCTGGGCTGCGAGCGCCTGGTCGTAGAGCCAAGCGGCTTTGCTTGGCTCCGCGGTCGCGAACAGGTATCCGCGGCGGTTCATGTTGATGCGGTTGTCGGTTGCGCGGGCGATCTCCTCGATGAGGTCGATACTGCGGTTCATGAATGCGGTCATGGCCCGATCGGGTCCGGGCCACCAGTTGCGGTAGGCTTCGGTCGATTTGTCCGATGTAAGAGAGAGCGGGCTGCCCTCTTCGATGATGACAACGTTGGAATAGCCTGCCTTGACGACCAGATGGTAGGCGGCCGCGATCCCGGCCATGCCCGCTCCGCAGATGACGATCCTCGATGACGCGGTGCCCATAGCCGATCTGGTATTTCACGAAGGCCCCAATGGCCCCGCCCTCCTCAGTGCGCGAAAAGGTCCTCGTCCTCGAAGCCGGCGAGGTCGAGGCGGGCTCTTTCGGGGAGAAAGCGAAAGCAGGCCTCCGCCGCAGCTGTCCGGCCTTCGCGGGCAAGCATGGTGTCGAGCTTGGTCTTGAGCGAGTGCAGGTAGAGCACGTCGCAAGCGGCGTAGTGCTTCTGCTGGTCCGTCAGCTTGTCCGCACCCCAGTCGGAGCTCTGCTGTTGCTTGGAAAGGTCGACGCCGAGGAGCTCGCTGCACAGGTCCTTAAGGCCGTGGCGATCGGTGTAGGTGCGTGCCAGCTTGGACGCGATCTTGGTGCAATAGACGGGCTCAGCGAACACACCCAAGTGCTGTGCCAGCATGGCGATATCGAACCGCCCGAAATGGAAGATCTTGAGCACCGAGCGATCCACCAGCAACGCCTTTAGGCGCGGTGCCGTCCAATCCTTGCCGTCGAGTTGTACAAGATGGGCCGCATTGTCGCCGGCAGAGAGCTGCACCAGACAGAGTCGGTCGCGATGCGGTTTGAGGCCCAGCGTCTCGGTATCGATGGCGACTGATCCGGTGAAAGCGAGGCCGGCGGGCAGGTCGTTCTTATAGAGCTTGATGGTGGCGCTCACGAGGTGTTGTCCGGCAAGCAAGTGTCGTCCGAGCAGGCTTAAGTTACCTACCAGGATCAGCCTGCACCTGCCAGCCTCAAACCCGCTAGGGGGCCGATCGGCTGGACGACGGGCTCGGTCCGGGCGGCACCCGGACTAGCCTTGACGCTGGCGCAACGCCTGATGGCGCTTGGGCACCCCCCGCGGGCGCCTCTAAGCGGGTGGCGGTTGGGGGCTGGCGGGATCGGCCGCGCGCCCGCCAATTTCGGCCCTTACGCTCGTGCGATCGGTGTCGCGGTTGGACGTCGTCACCACCGGTGGGCCATTGCTTCGCGGTCCTTGCGCAGCGCCACAAGGAGAGGCAGGCTCAGCTCCAACTGGACACGCTGGCTCTTCACGTGAGTGCGCCTGTCGACAGTATTGCGGTCGTGCGCGACGAGGCTGGTATGCGCCTCGACCGCTGGTTTCGCGTGCACTTTCCCCATGTCACGTACGGCCATCTGCAGAAGCTGCTCCGTTCCGGTCAGGTGCGTCTGGACTCCAAACGCGTACAGGGCAACGCTCGGTTGGAAGCAGGCCAGCAGGTGCGCGTCCCGGCCATGCTCCGTCAAGCGCCGCAGGCGCAGTCTGCCATCGCCGCATCGCTCATCCTGTCAAAGGGTGACCGCGACTTCATCGAGGCGTTGATCCTCTACGAGGATGACCACGTGCTGGTGCTGAACAAGCCCTACGGTGTCGCCGTCCAGGGTGGCACTGGGACCAAGCGCCACCTCGACGGCATGCTGGCCGGTATGGCCGACCGCTTCGGTGATCGGCCACGGCTGGTGCACCGTCTCGACCGCGACACCACCGGCGTGCTGCTCGTTGCCAAGCATCGCGATGCGGCCGCAAGGCTCGGCCGCATCTTCCAGACGCGTTCGGCCGCCAAGACCTATTGGGCGCTGGTGAAGGGCGTGCCGCGGCCGCCGCAGGGCAAGGTGGATGCCGCCCTCGTTAAGGCCAGCGGCCCTGACGGTGACCGCGTGCGCAAGGCGCTGCCCGGCGAGCAGGCGGTCGCCATGCACGCCACCACGCACTATTCGGTGATCGACCGCGTCGCCCACAAGGCGGCTTGGCTGTCTCTGAAGCCCGTCACCGGTCGCCAGCATCAATTGCGCGCGCATATGGCATTGATCGGCCACCCCATCCTCGGCGACAACAAATACGAGGGCGACAAGGTCTTGGCCGACAGCGGCATCGAACCCAAACTGCACCTGCATGCACGCCGACTTGTCATCCCCCATCCCGTGGCGGGCGGGCATCGGATCGATGTCACCGCTCCGCTGCCGGAGCACATGCGCAGGACCTGGGGCCTGCTCGGGCTTGATGCGCAACGTTTCGACACGGACCATGGCGGATGAAGCGGTGCTCGATTGGAGGTCAATCGACTGCACCGTCACTTGCGAGCTCGTCGACGACTCACCAATTTCGTTCCGACCGCCATTCCCTACATAATGCTTGCCGAGATCCTGCCGCGCATCTTCGGCTGAGCGCGTGCAGTCGTCGACCAACTGCAGCGATGGAAGGCTCCTCACCCGCAACCAATCTCGATCACGATGTTGCCGGCGCTATCGAGCATCGCCGAGGCATCGGGCGGTACCAGGCAGGTAGCGTCATATTCCTCGATAATGATGGGGCCCGCGCGTTTGCGCGCGAGCTCGGCGCGGCTGAGAAGCGGGGTGTCGATCCAACCGCGTTGGGTACCGAAATACGCCCGGCGCGGCGGTCCACCCTGCGCCTCTCTGCGACTCTGCAACACGTGTTCAGGGACGGACGACCCCTCGCGCAGGCCCTGGCCCACCACTTGTATCGACACAAGCTCTACCGGCTCCTCAGGACCCGCGCGGTGGCCGTAGGTCCGTTCGTGTTCGTGGCCGAACGCCTCCTCCAGGTGTGCGACCATAGCCGCGTCGAATGGCCCGTCCGGGACTGGCACGATGAGTTCGAAGCTCTGGCCCTTGTAGTGGAGCGCGCCCGAGCGCCGCAGGCGCGAGCGTTCGTCCGTGAAGCCCTCGAGCGCCAGTTGCGCCAAGGCCTGACCCGAGAGCTCGGCCCATGCGGCGTCGATCTCGGCCAAATCACAACCTCGCAGCAAACGGCGGAAGCTGCGCGAGTAGTGATGCTCCACGTCGGCGTAGAGCAGGCCGAATGAGGAAAAGAGACCGGGCGCCGGCGGCACAACGACGCGGGCGATGCCAAGCGAGCGCGCCATGCCGCACGCAAACAGGGGACCATTGCCGCCGAAGGCGAAGAGGGCGAACTCGCGCGGGTCGCGCCCGCGCTCGGTCGAGACCGCCTTGATGGCCCGGATCATGTTCGACGCGGCGATCTCATGCGCGCCGAACGCGGCAACCTCCAACTCAAGTCCCATGGGCCGTGCGATCTTGGCCTCGAACACGGCCCGCGCCTTGTCGGCGTTGAGCTTGAGGTCACCGCCGATGAGGTGTCTGGGGTTCAGGTAGCCCAAGATCAGGTTCGCATCGGTGATGGTCACCACCTTACCGCCGGCGTCGTAGCACACTGGGCCCGGCACGGCGCCGGCGCTCTCCGGGCCGACTTGCAGCGCGCCGCCTGCATCGATCCAGATATGCGATCCGCCGCCGGCACCGACCTCGGCGAGATCAATGGCGGGAACCTTGAGCGTGTAACCGGCGCCGGTGAGCAGCCGTGAGCCCACCATGATGCCGGCGCCGACGGCGTATTCCTGGGTGCGCATGACCTCGCCGTGCTCCACCATCGATGCCTTGGCCGTCGTGCCACCCATGTCAAAGGTGATGATTTTGTCGAGGTGCATCGCGCGCGCGAGCGCCTGCGCGCCAATAACGCCGCCAGCGGGCCCCGACTCGATGATATTGATCGGCCGCTCGGCCGCGGCAGCGTCCGTGGTGAGGCCGCCATTCGACTGCATCAGCAGCAGCGGCGCAACGATGTGCGCTGCATCTAGGTTCTGGCGCAGCGTGGCAAGGTAGGTGCCGACGATGCCGATGACGTAGGCGTTGATGGCGGTCGTTGAGGTGCGTTCGTATTCTTTGATCTCCGGCAGCACTTCATAGGAGATGCACACTGGCAGATGGGGTGCCTTGCGGCGTGCGATCTCCTTTATCGCCAGCTCGTGGACAGGATTGGCGAAAGAGTTGAGCAGACAAACGGCAATCGCCTCTACCTTCGCGGCCAGCAGAACATCGATTTGCGCCTCGGCATCGGCCGCGTCGAGGGCGCGTTCTATATGTCCCTTGGCGTCGATGCGCTCATTCACGACGCGGCGCAGATACCGCTCCACAAGCGGGGGTGGTTTTTCCCAAGCGATGTCGTAGAGGCGTGGCATGCGCAAAGTGCGGATTTCCAGCACGTCGCGGAAGCCCTGGCTGGTGATGAGGCCGACCTTGGCCCCCTTGTGCTCGAGGATCGCGTTGGAGGCGACCGTTGTGCCGTGGCGAATTTCTTCCAAGGCCGCCGGCGCTATGCCGCGTTCTCTGAGGACCCGCCCCAGACCCGTGACGATGGCATGCGCATAGTTATCGACGCTCGAAGAGATTTTCTCAGTGTGCACCGTGCCGTCGGTGCTCAACAGCACGATGTCCGTGAAGGTGCCGCCGATGTCCACACCAACGCGGTAGTTGCCCTCGGCCGCCATGCGCGCTACTCCGCGGCTCGGCGCACGGATTGCACGTCGTGCCATTGCACCTTCGGCACGTTCGACCATCCCCGACGGCTCGCGATCGACGCACGCAAGCGTGCAGTGGCCGCCGCATCCACCGTCCAGGCTCTCGTGTCGATGACGACGCCGTAATCGGCTTGTGCTTTGGCGGGGGACAGGAACTCGTTGCGCACGTCCTTCAGCACCGCCGCCGGATCGCGTTCCAACGGATCACCCCAACCGCCCCCGCCAGGGTGGATGTGGCAGAAAACGTCACCTTGCCGCATCTGCATCGTCACCTTCGACGGCAGTGGCCGATTTTCGGCATGCGGGTTCAGATAATTCTCGGAGGGTTGACCGGGGCTGCCGCCGTAAAGGCCGAAGGGTCGGTGCGTCTTGCGGTCTGAGCGCACCGAGAGCATCGCTTCGACTTCGTTGAGGCGGTAGGCGCGCTTGAAGGGCACGCCACCGCGGAACTTGCCGGCTCCGGCCTTGTCGGGCACGAACTCGTAGGCCAGCACGGAGACGGGCTGCTCGGCCTCGATGATCTCGGCCGACGGGCACGACTGGTTGGCGAACATGTGCGAGTTGCCATTGAGGCCATCGGCCCAAGGTCGCGCCCCCCACGCGCCACAAGTGAACTCAACGTACACGAAGGGTTTGCGCTGCGGGTCGTAGCCGCCAATGGAAATGCCGCTGTTGCCGCCGTCGCCTGCGGCTTTGACTTTGTCGGGCAGCATCATGGCGAGTGCGCCGTACATGCAGTCTACCATGCGAAAGCCAGTGAGCCCGCGTGCTGCACATGCCGCAGGCAGCACGCCGTTACCCACGGTGCCCGGTGGGCAAATCACCTCAATCGCGCGAAACACGCCTTCGTTGTTGGGGATGTTGTTTGGTAGCACCGAACGGATGCCGGTATAGGAAGCCGATTTGGTGTAGGACAGCGTGTTGTTAATGGCGCCGCGCACTTGTGCGTTGGTGCCGGTCCAGTCGACCACCATGCGATCGCCCTGCTTGCGGATGGTGACGAACAGGCGAATCGGCTTGCCAACATCGATGCCGTCGTCGTCGATCCAGTCCTCAAAACTCCACACACCGTCGGGCAGCTCGCGCAGCGCCGCCCGCGTCAGGCGCTCGGCGTAGTCGATGATCTCGCCGAGGTACTGCCGGGTCATTGCTGCACCGTAGCGCGCCACGACTTCGGCGAACTGCTTCTCGGCGATGTGACAGGCGGCGAGCTGCGCACGCAGATCGCCCAGCACCATCACAGGCACCCGAACATTCTTCTCCAGGAATGTGATGATGGTTTGGTTGAGCTTGCCCGCATCGTAGAGCTTCATGGGCGCGATGCGCAGCCCTTCGGCATAGATTTCGCTGGAGTCGGATGCGTTCGAGCCCGCCACCCGACCCCCTACGTCGGTGTGATGACACACGGTGCACGCAAACGCCAGGCGCTCGCTGCCGCAATAGAGCGGTTTGATGATGAAGATATCGGGCAGATGCATGCCGCCGTCGAAGGGATCATTCATGATGAAGATATCGCCGGGAGCCATGTCGGCGCCGAAGTGCCGCATGATGGATTCCATCGCAGTTGGCACCGAGCCCAAGTGTCCTGGCAGGGTAAGCCCCTGCGCCGCGAGGCGGCCCTCGCCATCGGCGAACCCGGTCGAATAGTCCATGTTGTCCTTGAGCACCGCCGAGTACGTGGTGCGAAACACGGTGAGAGCCATCTCGTCGGCAATCGAGAAGATGGCGTTCTTGAACAGCTCGAGCGCGATCGGATCTGTGGCAGCCATTTGGTCCTCGATGGGGATCGGCAGGAAACGCGACAGGAGCCTACTTGCGTGCAGACGCCCAGGGTATGTCAAACTATGGGTTGCATCCACACGGCGGTATCGTGGAAGGCGGCACCGCCGTTGGGAGGCACGGGATCGTCACCGATCAGTGTGTTGATGGCCCGCTTTTCCTCGAAGGCGGACGCCGGCCAAATGCCTTCGACGATGAGCGTCGCCTTGTGCTGGCAGGCATCGAACGCGGTCTTCAGAACGACCGAGCCGCGGCGGTTGCCGATGCGCACACGCGCGCCCGCGCGGATGCCTAGCTTATGGGCCGCATCGGGATGCAAACGCAGCACCGGTCCGCCCTCCTTGGCGATCGAGGTCGGCGTCTCAGAGAAGCTCGAGTTGAGAAAATTTCGCGCTGGCGGGCAAACCAGTTTGTAGGGATGCTCGGCATCGCTTTGCTCGTAGTCTTGCGACCAGTCCACGACGGCGGGCATGCGCGCGTGGGCCGGCCCGATCCGCTTCCAATCCGGCTTGAAGTGGAACTTGCCGTCGGGTTGGGGGAAGCCGTCGAGGAAGTGGGCGCGCTCGAAGGCCTGCGCACGGTCGATCCAGCCGATCTTGGCGACCTCGGTCAGGGGTGACAGGCCGCCCCGCTGCAGGGCGTCGTCCAGCAGCTCGGCGTCAGTCATCATGAAGCTGCGATGCCTCGAACCGAGCCGTCGACCCAACTCGCGCACTAGGAAGCTATTGGAGCGTGCCTGTCCACGTGGCTCTATTAGCTTGGGCCCGTAGGTGAGATGGGTGTGACCGAGCCCATAGTAGAGATCGTCATGCTCAACAAACATGGTAGCGGGCAGCAGTATGTCGGCGAATCGCGCCGTCGGCGTCATGAACTGCTCCTGCACGGCCAGAAACAAGTCGTCGCGGCCGAGCCCCCGTAACACCTTGCTTGTGTCCGGCGCCACCGTCGCGGAGTTGGCGTTCTGAATGAGCATGGCCTCGACGCGAGGGCCGCCGCGCAGCGCGTCGGGCTCTCCCACCAACACCGCGCCAATGCGTGACTGGTCAAGAACCCGCACCGTCGTATCGAGCACGTCGAGCCCGTGCAGCAGCGTCGTATCGAGACCCCAAAAGCTGCGGTCGTAGGTGAGGAAAAAAGCGCCACCGCCATGCTCGGCCCATGCCCCGGTCATTGCCGGCAAGCAGGACACCGCGTGCATCGCGCATGGGCCATTGCGCGTGCGCGTGAAGCCGAAGCCGGCGCGGATGAAACTCTTCTTGGTTCTGCCGTAGAGGCGGGCGAAATCGACGATCTTCTCCACTCCGAGCCCGGTAATTTGCGCCGCCCATTGCGGCGTGCGTCCGCGAATGTGCTTCTCGACCCCTTCGTCGAAGTCGGTAAACTTGGCCAGATACTCGCGGTCAGCCATTCCCTCGCTGAGCAGCACGTTCATGACGGCGAGAGCCAGCGCGGCATCGCTACCCGGCTTCAACACGAGGGGCCAATCCGCCTGTTCTATCGTCGGTGTGCGATAGACATCGACGACGGCGAGCTTCGCGCCACGCGCCTTGCGGGCACGGGCGATGTGCGTCATGACGTTGACCTGGGTGGAAACAGGGTTGGCGCCCCACACGACGATGAGGTCGGCATCCGCCATCTCGCGCGGATCGACCCCCATCAGATTGCCCACACCAGCGAGCCACCCCGATTCGGCGGGCGTCACGCAAATCGTGGTCTGCTGCCGAGAATAGCGCATGGCGTTGCGCAGGCGATCGAGCCCGTAGCGTTGCAGCACGCCCATGTTACCACCTGAGTGATATGGCCAGATCGCTTCCGAGCCCGAGCGTTGGGCGATGCGCGTGAAGCGTTCCGCGATTTCGTCGAGCGCGTCGTCCCAATCGATTGGTTGGAACTCGGCGGCGCCCTTGGGGCCCTTGCGCAGCAGCGGGCGCAGCAGCCGATCTGGATGTTCGAGCCGTTCGCTATAGCGCGCCACCTTGGCGCATACCACTCCGAGCGTGTAGCTGTTATCGCGCGCTCCCGTGATCCGTCCGATGCTGCCATTGGCCAGCACGGGTACCTCGAGCGAACAGGCGCTCGGACAGTCGTGCGGGCAAGCGGACTTGGCGAGGGTTTGCAAGGGACCTGGCATGCTGCCTTTCTAGCCCGGCTGGTGGCCGGGAGAAGTACACTTTCTTTGCGGTTCGCAATATAATGGGCATTCGCCCACTTTGGCATCCTCAGGTATGGACAAGCCGGTCGTTCTCTCTTATCTCCGGTGCTTCCGGGCACGCGGGATGGCGGAGTAGCTCAGTTGGTTAGAGCAGCGGAATCATAATCCGAAGGTCGCCGGTTCAAGTCCGGCCTCCGCTACCAGCATTTTCAAGGGCTTGCCCGATACTGAGTGTTTCCGCCTGCGGCTCTTGCGGGACTTTTGCGGGACCCCGCAGCAACCCGCTCCGTAAGACGACCAGTTCCGGTCGTTTTCCGTCGCGTTCGCATACGCTCTCGCTGGCCACAATCAGCCTCAGCAGATCAGCCGCCGAGTAATGCGTCGTGATCCTGCCTGACCGGTGGCCCAAAAGGTCCTGCCGGTCCTCGAAGCTCACGCCTGCTGCCCGGAGCCGCCGGCCGAAGGTGTGCTTGAGGTCATGCACGCGAACGTGCGCAAGCCCAGCACGCTCTCTGGCCTTCTTCCAAGCTGAGTTCAGAATGTGCAGTACGGGCCGCCCTTTGTAGGTGAACACGAACCTCGAATGGTTGCCACGTCTATTGTCGAGCACAGATCGGGCAATTCGATTGAGCACAACCAAGCGGTCTTGCCCGTTCTTCACCTCCCGCCCAGGAATGATGAAGACGGAGATGCCGAGTTCCGGAATTGGGACCTCCCAAGCCCATTCCAGGTTGCAAATTTCGGCATCGCGGCAGCCCGTATTCACCGCAAACATCGCCATTTCAGCCAAGTGACTTGGCAGCTCGCGGAAAAGTCGAGACTGCTCCTCCCAACTGAGCGGGTACGGCTGCCGCTTGTCTCGGTTAGGAAGCAGCTTGATCTTTGGCGCAGCCTGCAACCAGGTGAGACCCTGCTCATCCATCCACTCGCTGGCCGCGAGAATTAAAATGTGCCGGACGATTTGCAGGCCATGGTTGATAGTTCCGGCCGAGACCCCAGAACGTCGCCGCCCTGCAATCCACGGCTGGAGGATACCAGTGTGTAGCTTACCAAGCGGAACATGACCGATGCACGGCATGAGTCCCTTGAGCCGGCTAACATCGTCTGCAAGACTGCGCTTGTGCTGGTTCTCCAAGACAAACTTAGCCGCAGCCTGCTCGAATGTTCGAGCAGGCCTTATCCCAAACTGTTGGGCTAATCGCGTCTCTTCCACTGTTTTCGCGAGCATTCTTTCTGCTTCCGCGAGCTGAGCTGAGCCAGTGCTCTGGCAAATTCTCCGCCCGAAGAGGACCTTGTCGACGTGCCAGACATTGCCTCGCCTGAGGAGGCCCGGCACCTTCTTGCGTCCCATGATTTGTCTCCTTTGCATCGACTGGGACGCCCGTTGCGAGATTTATAGTCGTCGGCCCAAGCGTCGAGATCAAGGCGATCGAAGCCGATGCCCTGATTGCCGATGGGGATTTCTGTAAGGTAGGGCCGCACTTCTGCGTTGAAGCGATTGCGGTCCATCCCGAGATAGCGCGGGGCATCGCGAAAACGGACTATCCTCGGCAGCAAAAAGTCAGAGGAAAGCCTTGGCATCGGAGTGCAGAGGATCAGTGTGAATTTTCGAACACATGGATGGATCCGATGCTGAAGCCGCAATCCGTTGGCGACGATGGCTTTGAAGAACTTGGGTTGAAATGGTGCGCCAGCCGCCCGGCCTCGCCAGGCTCTGCGCCCATCCCATCATTATGGGATCACCAGCCCCCCATGAGACGATTGGAACATTCGGTGCCGCGTCGTGAACCGCTCGGATTGTAGTTGTGTGGTTTGTGACTATCATCGTTGCACCAAGCGAAACCAATTCGCCCGTGAGAGCGGAGAGCCGGTCAACATTCCCATCGGCAAACCGGTACAGCACTCGAATATTCTTACCTTCGGTATATCCCAAATCGGCCAAACCGGACCGGAAACCCTCGACTATGGACCGAATCGAAAGTTCCGTACCCAAATAGAGCCAGCCAATCGTCGGCACTGCGGGGTGCTGGGTACGCGCTCGGCTTGGCCAAACAGCAGCCGCACCGGCGATAAGGGTGATGAACGCGCGGCGCTTCATTCGATGACCTCGTCGGCGCGGGCGAGCATCGATGGTGGTACGACGAGGCCGAGCGCCTTGGCAGTCTTGAGATGCCGAGTAGGTGGGGATGTTACCATGCCCCACCCCTCACAGACCCGTACGTGCCGATTTCTAGCATACGGTTCTTCACGGGAGAGTTTCGCTCACAGCGGTGTAGCGATGGACGATCCGGGCTGTTGGCAACGGATGCCGCTTTAAGAGGGCGCGGAAGCGAGCCCAGATGAGCCGTCGCCGCCGATCCCGCCGGCACAGCCATTTGTGCCAGATCCTTGCGACCTCATACGCGTACCGGCGCAGTCGTCGGAGATTTCCCGATATGCCATAGTAGGCATAGTGGCCGCGCATCTTCAGAACCAAATGGGCGTGCTGGTCACGAATAGACTTGTGCCGGTTGGTCCGACACCAGTCCGTGACCGCCGCCAGCGCACGGGCGTAACGTTTCTTTGCCGTTACTTGCCACACCGTGCGGTTGCCTTTCTGCGACTTTCCCCAGACGTGGCAGAAGCCGAGAAAGGTGAACGATGATCCATCCGAGCCCGGATGGTCCTTGTCATCTGGTCGGTGACTGCGGAAATCGACGAAGCGTGTCTTGTCGGGATGGAGCGTGAGCTCGTAACGAGCAAGACGCTTGCCCAGAACGCCTAGGACTCGTTTGGCATCTCTGGAATCCGAGAAAGCCATCACGGCGTCGTCGGCGAATCGGACAAGGGTACTTCTCCCCTTGAGCCGAGGTTTCACCTCGTTCTCGAACCACTCATCCAGCACGTGATGCAGGAAAATGTTCGATAGGCAGGGTGAAATTACTCCACCCTGCGGGGAGCCTTCGGTCGCATGGCGCAGGAGTCCGTCTTCCAGCACTCCTGCCTTCAACCATTTGTCGATCATCCTACGGATGACACCATCCGTGACTCGTCTGTCAAGAAACGCACGCAGGTGGGAGTGCGAGATTGAATCGAAATATTTTTCGATGTCCAAATCTATCACCCAACGCAGTCCGTGGCTCATGAAGCCAGTACGCAACGCTTGCAAGGCTTGATGAGCAGAGCGACCCGGTCTGAAGCCGTACGAACAGGGAAGGAAGTCCTGCTCGTAGATGGCCTCCAGGACCATGACAACCGCCCTTTGCGCCACCTTATCTTCGAAGGTTGGAAGGCCGAGGGGCCGAAGAGATCCAGCTCCATCGCCCTTGGGGATGTACACCCGCCGGACCGGCGGTGCTTGGTAGCGGCCGGACTTGATACGCTCCAGGAGGTCCCAAAGGTTGGCCTCAAGGTTCTGCGCGTACTCTACCGCCGTGACACCGTCGATGCCGGGAGCACCATCCTTGCGGGTGAGCCGGTAGGCTTCCCTCATCCATTCCAGGTCGAGGACGTGGTGCAGCGTGGACAATGCCACCCCGCTTTTGGTTCTCGCCAGTTCAGCTATCCGCTGCCGTTTCGTGGACAGGTTTGTGAGACCCAAAGTTCTCTCCCATGTTGCCCGTCAGCGGTTCTCTCCACGCGGCGCCTCCCTTCCCTCGATTGGGTCCCAGTGAGTCCGGTTCCCCAACGTCATGAGCACTATGAAGGCGCTACGACCCCCGCTCGCCGCATCACCGGTCACTTATTTGGTTCGCTTCCGGTGCCCACATGTTTCCTCCGCGGTTCGTGCTCGCTGCTGCCAGCGCTCCCGAGCGGGTGGAGGTCCCGCATCGAGCCAGGGTCATTGTTCGACCGGCGATCCCCATTGCCGGTTCACTGCCACGTGGACGTGAGTGGGCCATCTCAGGTTCCCAGGCGATCCTTCCTGCGCTTTTGCCCCGATCTAAGACCCCGGCCGAATCGCCGGCTCCTTGCCGTAGCGGAACCGTCGATGCTGCCCCTGCCTCATCAACAGCAAGGGCTTCAGCGTGCAGAACTATATCGGGGCTACCACGGGGCTTAGGCGCCTGCTGCCTACGCTTCGAGAATGATGTTGCCACCATCCACGCAAGGCTCGCTTCCGGCTGGCTGGCTCGCCTTTGCCGGGAGGGAGTCGAACCCTCTGGACCGCGATGAAAGGTTTCCGAGTTACTACATCTCTTCCCCCTTTCCTGGATTTACCTGACGCTATGAT
>DATBGH010000034.1:0-3804 GCA_036558085.1 Hyphomicrobiaceae bacterium | reverse complement strand
GCAAGACCCTCTTCCTCAACGTAGCCCGCCACGAAGCTAAAGACGCCCCATCCGACGGCGAGATAAGGCGCGTAGGCCAGCGCAATGGTGGCCGCAACGCAGGCCGGCAGGCGCCAATCCCAGGCTCGCCAGAGCACCGGCAGCACCAGCAGTGCCAGCGGCTTGATCAGCGCGCCTATCGTTATGAGCACGCCGGCGACGAGCGTTCGGCCTTGAACGTAGAGGAGCAGGCCCGCGAGAAGAAAGGCCAGCATGAACCCATCGACGTGGCCATTGCCGGCTATCTCCCAGATTGGCAGCGGGTGCCAGGCGTAGGCTGCGACGTCTGTTGCAGGCTTTCCCAGGCGCCGCAGCTGGCCGATGAGGGCCGCAACTCCTGCTGCCTCGAACAGCAAGAGGGCAAGCTTCATGGCGAGAACACTTTCGCTCACGCGCGTAACTGCCAAGAAGACCGCTTGCGCTCCCGGCGGATAAAGCGTGACCGCGTAGTCGGCGCGATTGATGTGGGGGTAGATCTGAGGATCGCGCAAGGGTGCCAGCTCCGGTGCGGCGGGGACAAAGCGGTAGGGATTGGTCCCCGCGGCTTGGACACGACCATCCCAGATATAGCGATAGAGATCGCTGGACAGCGTCGGCTCGGAGAACAACAGCACCAGGCGCATGGCTGCTGCGCCGGCCAGGATGACGATCAAAGCGGTCTTCTGATCGGCCTGGCCGACCATGCGCCCGGCCGCGAAGGCGCAGCCCGTGGCGATCGCAAAGGCGCCGATCAGCGTCCAACCCCCGAGGCGCCGGTGCAAGAGATATGCTGCGGCCGTAACGAGGATGAGACCGAGCGCCATGGCCGCCAGGCGAAGGATTGGTCGCACTGTCGGCGCCAGCCATGCCATTACGAGAGCCCACCGATGGCTCGACTGGAGCCCATGCGGCCCTCCAACCCCAGCTCTTCGACCAGCGTTAAAAGATAGTTTCGCGTTGCTGCTGCACGCGTCGGGGTTCCGACACTGCGAAACGGCTTGTCATGAAGCACCTCGTCAATCAGCGTTCGCAGGCTCTCCGTGCTGTCGACGTCGTACCAGGTCGGCAGCTCAATGACGGCAAGGCCCAGCGCCTCGGCTCTTTTGAGTGTCTGAGAGAAAACGCGGTCCGTACTCCAGGCGATATCCTCGAACAAGGCGGGGTGCGGCCGCTTCATGCCAATGAGGTAGTATCCCCCGTCCGTTGCGGGACCGAGAACGATGCGATCACCGGCTGCTGCGAGTGCCGTTGCCGCAGTGGCGAGATAGCCGACGGGAAGCGTCGGACTATCGGAATTGATCAGACAAACGGCACCGTGTCCTGAGCGCAAGAGTGCGGCTGATGCGAACTGCAAGCACTCGCCCAACGACGGGGCGGCGGCCTCGAGCAATCCGATACGCGCGGGAAGATGGCGCCGGAAAAAAGGGGCCGAGCCGACGGGGGTGTAGGCCATCCAGCCGCTGATGTTGGCGAGCGCCGCGGCGGAGAGGATGTTGTCGGCGGCATCGCGCAAGAACACCGTATTGAGAGTTGCCGCCTCGTCCTCGCTCAGTGGCGGCACCAGGCGCGTCTTCGTCTTGCCGGGGATTGATGCCTTAGCCATGACGGCGATCGCGCAGGTGGAACGCAAATGCCAATCTAGCCCGTCGCCCATGCAAGCCTCGACTTTCATTGTGGCCTGACCCACCCCCAATGCGGAAACGGCCTCTTTGTGCTCACGATGAGGCGGGGGTGAACGGCGCCTCAAGTTGATTTCGTTTGAACCGCCTCGAGGGTTACAGGAGGAATGGCATTTCCTTGCCTTGGATGTGCGCTCAAGCTCAACGCGCGGGCATGCGGTCGGGCGGCCCCAAAATGCGTTCTCCGAGAGAGCCGCCCAGGGCCGAAAAGACCGCGGCGGCTCCCAGGTGCCAGGTCAAAACCATGATGCTGGCGTCGTGGACGTGGGCAAACTGGAGGCCGAAATTGGCGAGCGATGCGACGGCAAGAGCCGCCAGGGCCAGGGTTGAACGCGGGCGCAGCGGTGGCGCCGCGCGCAGCATGGTGATCATGGCGGCTGCCGGCACCACGCCGATCATGGTGGCCAACAGCAGGCAATCCCAATCCGGCCGTATGGCGAGCCCGTCAGCTCCAAGCCGGATCCAATCCTGGAGACATCCGTGGCCGACGCTGGCAAGCCACAGGGAAAGCGACGGGAGCGGCAGCAGCAGGATACGACGGTCGAACCCGGGAATGGCACTCGCGAAGGCGGCAATGGCCGCCGTTAGCGCTGTGGCAAGCGTGGCGGCTTCTTCGACCATGAAGCGGGCATCGCTCATGACGAGTGAGGCGTCCACGTTCAGCTTGCCCCACACGAGGGCTGCCACGCAGGGAAGTGCCAGGCCCAACCAAAGGCCAGCCCTTGCCCAGGGCGGCCGCAGCGGCCGTACCGGCTTCAAGTCTGCGGTCAGGCGCGTGATGAGCTCGTTGGTATTCATGCCCAGTCTCACGCTCAACCTCTGTCTCAACCCTTGGCTCAATCTCTGGCTCAATCTTTGGCACCTAGCCGCTTGCGCAGGGCAGCCATCGCGCGGTGGACCGACACCTTAAGGGCGCCAATGGTCATTCCGGTGGCCGCGGCGGCCTCCTTGAGCGACATCTCCTGCAATTTCATCAACTCGATCGCTTGCCGCTGACCCGGCGGCAGGGCCGCCATGGCTTGGCCGAGGGCTTGGGTATCGCCATACCCGGTCCCTGAACCATTCGCTGCTTCCGCGGGAAAGGTTTCTAGGGGCTGCTCGGTTGGCGCTTCGTGGGCTGCGCGGCGGGCGTACCGGCGTGCGCTGTCCGCCATGCGGTTTCGAGCAATGGCACCCAGCCAGGGCAAGAAGGCACGTTTGGGATCGTAGGTGGCGCGACTTGCGTGAAGGGAGAGGAGGACGTCTTGCACGACATCGTCAATGTCCTGGGGTTGCAGGAAGGGGAACCGGTGGCGCACTCCCTCGCGTAGCAAGGGCAGCAGAGCAAAGAGCAGCGCCGAATAGGCCTGTCGGTCGCCGGCCTGCGCGGCGCGCATCAGGGCAGCCAGGTGCCGCTCTTGTCCGACATTGCCACTCATGTGACGGGGCCCGTCACCTCAGCCGCAGGATGCTCTTGCGCGATGTCCTAGCCTTCTTGGGCTTGGCGGCAAAATCAAGCCCCATCGAGAGCGTGGATGGGCGACCGACGGTGGCTTCAAGTCGTAAAATCTGCGTTTTGTGGCCGGCACTCATGAGGTCAAATCCCTGCCTGCCCCCTACGCATCATGATGAGGCTCGCGCTCACAGGCCTCTCCCGCCTAAACTTGGGGGTAGCTCAAGTCTGAGAGTTCCATCGATGCACACGCTCCCGCCCCTCACGATGGTTGCAATGCTCTTCCTGGGCCTATCCGCTGCAGCCCAGGAGTTCCCCGACGGTCCCGGTAAACAGATCGTGGTCACGGCTTGTGGGACCTGTCACGACGTCAATCGCATCCGGATTGGCTACACCGCGGAGGGATGGGGGACCGTGATCCGCATGATGCAGAACGTGGAGGCACCGGTCGAGCCGAGCCAGTGGGCCACGGTCAGTGACTATTTGATCAAGAACTTTCCGGAACGCCCTCGACCCGTTGCTGTGGTGGTCCCGGGGTCGGTGGAGGTCGTCCTTAAGGAGTGGGCGGTTCCCACGCCCGGTTCGCGCCCGCACGACCCGCTGGCGACGCGGGACGGCGCCATTTGGTGGACCGGCCAACTCGCCAACACGTTGGGTCGGCTGGACCCGAAGACA
>DATBGH010000033.1:0-8895 GCA_036558085.1 Hyphomicrobiaceae bacterium | reverse complement strand
CGCCACCTGCTCTCACGGCGCCGACAGCGTCGGTGGATGACAAGTTCTCAGTGCCATTGCCGAAGTCGTCGAGGCGCTAACCCGCGCGGATGAGGCCGGCTCAATCAACAAGCCGTGTTGCAATGGGCGCCCGCGCCGGGCAGCGCCGGTCCCAACCACACCGACCGGTGCTTTGCGTCCTATCTACCCGCGCTCCGGATAGTCGTGTAGCGCGCCACCGGGATCGGCAACGCTTCGGCCGTGGTCGACCAAATAGTCGGGTCCGATCGGCACTTTGCCGTGGCCGCCGGGAATGTCGAGCACATATGTGGGTTGTGCGAGGCCCGAGATGCGCCCGCGCAGGGCCCGCATCAATTGCTGACCTTGGGCGATGGTAGTCCGGAAATGGCCGGTGCCAGGTGCAGCATCGAGGTGATGCAGATAGTAGGGTTTCAAGCGCGCTTCCACGAGGGCGCGCATGAGCTGTGCCAACACCTCGGCATCGTCGTTGACGCCCTTGAGCAGCACGGTCTGGGCGAGCATGGGAATACCAGCGTCGAGAAGGCGCGCACACGCCCCCCGCGCAGCATCGGTTAGCTCGCGCGCGTGGTTGCAATGGAGCACGACGTAGACGGCCTTCGCCGTCGCCTTGAGCGCCCCCACCAGCTCGGCCGTGACACGTCCCGGATCGGCGACCGGAACGCGCGTATGCCAGCGCAGCACCGACACATGCCCAATCGCACCCAGTCGCTGGCTGACCTCGCTGATGCGCCGCGGCGAAAGCATGAATGGATCGCCGCCCGTCAAGATGACCTCCCAGATCGCGTGTTCCCCTGCGATGTAGTCGCACGCCGCATCGAGCGCGCTGCCGGAGAGGGCTTGCGGTCCGCCCGGGCCCACGACCTCCCGTCGGAAACAGAAGCGGCAGTAGACGGGACACACGTGTGTCAGCTTGAGGAGCACGCGGTCGGGATAGCGGTGCACGATGCCTCGCACCGGCGCCAGACCATCCTCGTTCAGCGGGTCGACGCGTTCGTCGGGCGATTGTTGCAACTCGCGCACGTCGGGGACGAACTGGCGCGCGATCGGGTCTTGCGTATCCCTAGGGTCGATCAGGCGCACCATCTCGGGCGTGATGGCGACTGCGTACCGAGCACCGACCTCTACGAGCGCGGTCGGATCGCGTTCGCGCACCAAACCCGCCGCCTGCAGGGCGGCTATTGAGCGCAGCGTAGGGTCCCGGCTCTTCATGATCGCATCCAGCCTTCTCTACGGCACAGAGAACAGCTCGGGCAGCCGCCGGCTCATCGCGGCCGCGAGTTCGTCGAGCTGGCTGCCGGTGCGTGGAGAGATTTCCTCCAGCGCGGCCAGGAAGGTTTCGGGCGTTAGTTGCGAAAGAGGCAGCGAGCGGTACCAGCCCGCACGCGTCAAGACCTGGCGAAATTCGGCTTCGCGCGGCTCAAGGGCGGACGTCGCCGGTGCGACCGATACGACCGGCAGGCGCGCAGCGACAGCTTCCGAGATCATAGTGGTGGAATCATCGGTGCACAGAATGGCGTGCGCGGCGGCAAAAATGGAGGGCAGCGTTCCCGCACCCGCCGTGCGGAAGTCGATGAACGTCTCCAAGCCGCCTTCCCCCGTCTGCGCCATGGCCGCGAGCCCATCGGCAATGAAGCGCCCCGACCGGCGTGACGTCGTGGCGAGCCAACGCACGCCATAGGAGCGATGCGCTTCGCGCAGAAACGCCGTGAGCTGCAGCCAATCCTCGTTGCGGTAGCGGTAGGCGCCGGAGTTACCTCCGACCAGCACGCCGACGCGAGCCGGCGGCTCGTTGCGCCCGAAGCGGACGGCTCGACCGTCGCCGGCCGCCGCCGCCCCCAAATCGATTGGGGAAGGCGGCAGCGAGACCAGATAATTGGGCCGGTCGGCAATCCGCTCCAGGGTCACGATGACGAGCCTCACATGTTCCGGCGCGAGCCGGCGCAGGCGACCGCAGAAGATGTTGGCAGCACCCAGCATCTTGGCTGCCGCCGCGTTGGCTGCCAGCGTGTCCCCTCCCGCCGACACGACGACATGGGCCTTGGGCAGGCTCGCCGCATCGATGCCGTAGCCCAGGCGCAAAATCACCGCGGGGGTTACGCCACGATTGACCAGCTGCAGGAGGGCGCGCGTCGGCAAAAAGAAGCGCCGGCGTACCTCGAGCCGATGGGTCGTCACCCCTCGCATGCGGCGGATGGCCGCGATCACCCCTTCGGACTGGTGGTAGTGGCCGGGTTTACGATCGACAAGCAGCAGTGCGGTCAAGGCTGGCGGTTGCACGGGCTCGGCCCCGCTGTGAGTTCCGCTCGGGTATGAGTTGGGCACGGTCGGCCGCTCCGCGTCACCTGAAACGCCCTGTGCCTGCCCGGACTTGGTGGGCCCGGCAGGATTCGAACCTGCAACCAGACGGTTATGAGCCGCCGGCTCTAACCATTGAGCTACGGGCCCCGCCGGCCAACGGGAGCGCTTCTATAGCACCTCTTTGGCGCCACGAAACGCTTCCGTTAGGCATGGTTCGGACAAAAATTAGGCGCCGCATCGGGCAGGCGGCCGAGATCGCGAGACCACTATGGGCACCCAAAGACCTATCCTGATCGCGGCCCTATTCGGCGCGATCCTCCTTTGCGAACCGAGGACGGCGATGGCAGCGGATGACGCCACGCCGGGCAAGCGCCTCGTCAGCGTCTCGGCAACCGGCAGCGTGAATGTCGAGCCCGATCTCGCCAGCGTCTCGGTCGCAGCGATCGTCGAGGCCGACACGGCCAAGGAGGCACTTGCGCGCAGCAGCGCCGTGATGACCAAGCTCATCGATGGCCTAAAAGCACTAGGCATCGCCGCCAAGGACATTCAGACCACCGCCATCAACATCGAGCCGCGCTACACCCAGGCCAAAGACGGTCGTCCCGCGGCTCTTGCCGGCTATCGGCTCGTCAACCGGGTGCATCTGACCGTGCGCGAGGTCAAGCGGTTGGGGGAAATCCTCGATGCCGCCATCGGCCTTGGCGCCAACCAAGTCAACGGCATCGACTTCGACGTGAGCAATGCCGAGATCCTCATGGACGACGCCCGAAAACTGGCGATCGCCAATGCCCGTCGCCGCGCGGAACTTTATGCGGCGGCGGCAGGTGCCCAGCTTGGCAGTGTGCTCACCATCTCAGAGACCAACGCCAACCCCAAGGCGCAGCCGATGGCGCGTGCGGCCGCGGGCGGGCCCGTGCCCATCGAAGCCGGCACACGCACATTGACGGTCGAAGTGAACCTAACTTACGCCTTGCGCTAGCCGAAGGCGCCGCCCATCGGGACCCCATTCGCCGTGCCGGCACGCAGGGTCGCCTGGGGCGCGCAGATCGAGCCCGTAAGCGATGGGACCAGAGAACGGGACCAGGAAGACGCGGCCAGAGACGCGGCCAGCGACGGGGCCAGAGACGGGGCCAGCAAGCTCTGACTTCCGTCTGCGACATGCCGGTGCAGTCGGGGAAGGGCCACCCCTTGGCCTCACGCGAGGTCGTTGGGATTAGCCCGCGAAACACTCGGCCATGGCGGCCAGACACTGCGCGAAGCCGGCCGTGTCTGTGAGCTCCGAGCCAGGGGCGACCTGCCGGCGCACGACGCGACCGCCGCTGGACAGGATCGCGACCTCGATCATCAGGTTCTCGGCGAGCCCGAAGTCCTCAATCTCCAGATCGGGTCGATCACTGTCCATCGTTGCTGGCCCGCGCGCCCGAAATGCCCGCGCACGTTCGGGGTAGCCTGCTAGGACGTTGGTGTAGCCCGCCAGCGGCCGTCCCAATGCCTGCATGAAGCCCACCTCAAAGGCGGTGCCTGCATCCATCGATACCCCCCGGAAGGGTGTCAAGTTGGCTATCAGACCGTCGCAGGAGCGCATGAGAGCCTCGTTGGCCCGCGAGATACGCTGCGCCTGCTCGCCCGCCGGCAGCGTGTCGAGGTCCAGCTGAGCATCCAGCGGGAAGGCACCCTCCAGGCCGGCAGCCGCCGCCAGCCGGCATTTCTCCGCGCCCATCGCCCGCGCGTTGGGCAGGAACACCTCCGGGCCGGCAAGGTAGATGCGTGGGCGGTGAGGCCGGGTCATTCAGCGGCTCCATCGGTAGGGTGGCGAAGGCACGATCGCCCGTCCGATGCGGTTGGGCAAGCCTGGTTCGATCCTCCCCGGCAACGCCATGGCAGGGATGCGTCACCCCCGTTTGCGCCGCGGCACTGCCAACCCTACGTTGCCGAGCCCCGATCGCCACCAGCAATCGTCACCAAGAGATGAGCTTTGCCTTGCGGCCGCCTCGCATCTTCTATGGCTGGTATGTCGTCGCCGGCGTGTTTCTCGTCACCATGACCACATCGGGGTTGGCGTTCTACAACCTCTCAATTCTGCTGGCGGCGTTCGTGGCCGAGCGCGGTTTTCCCGTGGGCCTCGCCAGCAGTGCCACTGCCACCTTCTTCATTGCCAGCGGCATCGGCGGCGCCATCGCCGGCCGCTTGGTGGAGCGCATCGATGCGCGGATCGTGATCGCCGCCAGCGCCGCGGCTGGCGCGCTGGCGCTGGCATCCGTCGGGGTTCTCAGCGATATATGGCAGCTCTACGTCTTTCACGTTGTGTTTGGGCTGTGCAACGGCGGCAGCGGGCTCGTACCGCTCACCACGCTGGTTGCCCGCTGGTTCAGCGCACGCCGGGCCCTCGCCTTTTCCATCGCCTCGACGGGGCTCTCCTTCGGCGGCATCGCCGTTGCCCCGGCCGCTGCCTTGCTCATCGAGCACTTGGGCCTTACGGGCGCCGCACCGTGGATGGCGCTCGCGTTGTCGTTGGGCACGCTGCCAGTGATCCTCCTTGTGCTGAGCCCGCGCCCGGCGGCGAGAGGCCTCAAGCCCGACGGCGCGGAACCAGCACTCGGCGAGCCGCCTTTGCCGCAACCCGCCATCGCCTTTCGGGAAGCGCGCCGCAGCCGTTATTTCTTTGCTGTCTCGGCCGCCTACCTGTTTCTGCTCGGCGCCCAGGTCGGCGCCATCGCCCACTTTTACCGGCTCGCGAGCCTGCGCACCGGCGCTGCGACGGCAGCGTTGGCTCTGTCCGTCCTCGCCGGCTCGAGCACGATGGGACGGCTCGCCGGCGGCTGGCTCATGCTCTCGATTTCCTCACGTCCGTTCGCGCTCACCTTGATGACCCTGCAGGCGCTCGGACTGGCAGCGCTGGCGGTGGCGTCAGATCCCGCCCAGATCTTGCTCGGCACCGTCCTCTTTGGCATCACGATGGGCAACTCGCTGATGATGCACCCGCTGCTCCTGGCCGAGCGGTTCGGCACTCGAGACTACGGCCGTATCTATTCAACGAGCCAATTGATGACCATGGTCGGCGTGGCGGGCTGCCCGACGTTGATGGGCCTCCTCTATGAAGTTAGCGGCGGCTACGCGGTGCCATTTTTCGTCGCGACCGCGTTGAGCCTCATCGGCCTCGCCGTGCTCGCGCTTTTCGGATCCTCACGGCGCTGATCATTCCTGGCTTCTGCACGGCCCCAACGTCAGATCGGTGCAGCAATCGCCGCAGCGCCATGGTTGCGCAAGCGCGGCCAGCACGCCAATAGCTCAACCCGCCGCATCGGCCGACATCAGCGGGCCGGTGACAGTCGGGTCCGCTCCCGCCGGAGCAGGACACAGGCGATGCCGACGTTGAGCAGGTTCCAGGCCAAACCGTTGGCGAACGCCTGCCAATAGGAACCCGTCAGGTCGAAAATCGCACCCGACATCCAGCTACCCAGCGCCATGCCGGCGATGGTGGCCATGATCACGAGCCCAACGAGCGTGCCGGCCTGGCGCGGAGGAAAATACTCGCGCACCACGATGGCATACATCGGCACGATCCCACCCTGGAATAGCCCGAACAGCGCCGAGATGATGTAGAGCGGCGTGAGGCCATCGAAGAGCAAATAGAGCAAGAGTGCCACAGCCTGCATCAGCGAGCCCAACAATAGCGTTGCGATGGCGCCAATGCGGTCGGCGATGAAGCCCGAAGCGATGCGGCTGACCATGCCGAAGCCCATCATCAAGGACAGCATGTCGGCGCCCGGCCCTCTGCCGTAACCCAGATCGCCGCAGTAGGCGACGATGTGCACCTGCGGCATCGACATGGCGACGCAGCAAGCGACGCCTGCGAGCGCGAGCAACCCGAATAGCACATAGGGATGAAAGCCCAGGTAGGCGCGCGCGCCTGCGGCCGAGAACTGCGCACCCTCAAGGTCGTGATACTTCACCTGGCGGCGAAGCACCAAGAGCAGCGGCAGCATGGTGAGAACGCAGATGATGCCGATCAACAGCTGGTTCTGCCTCCAGCCTTCGGTCTCGATAAGTTGCCGCACGACAGGCGGCCAAACCGCCCCCCCCAGGTAGTTACCGGAGGAACAGATCGCGACGGCGATCCCCCGCCGGCGCGTGAACCAGTGCGAGATGTCGGCGATCAAGGGTGCGAAGGCCCCCGAGCTGCCGATGCCGATCATGAGGTTGGCGAGCGCGAACGCCGAGAGGCTCGGCGCGAAACCCGAGGCAAGAAAGCCTCCGCCCAGGGCCAGCGTCGAGGCAATGAGCGGAGGGACAATGCCCAACCGGTCGACGAGGCCGCCGATGGCCGCGGCGCCGAGAGCAAAGCCCAGCATGGTGAGCGTGTAGGGCAGTGAAGCATCGGCGCGCGTCACACCGAAATCGGCCTGCACAGCGGGCAGCGCGACCACGTAGGACCACAGCCCGACGCTGCCGATGGTGCCGATGAGCACCGACGCCGCCAGCCGCAGCCAGGCATAGGCAGTCTCGCTGCTACCGGCGGACTCGCCCAATATTTGTGCAGAGACGGCCATGGGCGCGGGACAATCCGCGCATATGCTGTCCGGGTCAAGCACGCCGCCTACTTTTCGCGCAGCAGGCATGCGTGCCCGTGTCGGCGTCGCTGCCAATCCATCACGTGTCGCCGCGCGGGGCTCGCGCCCAGCGCGCCGAACGCAAGCGGCAAGCGCAAGTAGAAAGCAGTGCCTGGCGTTAGAGGTTCGCAGGGTCGCGGTTGACGAGCGTTGCAAGAGCACGGATAGAAAAGGTGCGAGCGCTGCGATGTCGCCCGTTGGCTTGAAACGCTCACCTCGCCACAGGCGCCGATCGGACCGCGGTCCTTGCGATTGCAGCTGAGGGAGATCATCCGCACCATGGCCAAGGATCGCCTTGCCTCCATCTGCGATCGCCTTGTGACAGCGCGCCGCCAAGGTGCACGGATCGCCCTCGTTGGCGCTGACGCCCCTGCGGATTACGAAGAAGGCTTCGCCATCCAAGACCGTGTGGTTTCGGCGCTGAACTCGCCGGCCGTTGGCTGGAAGGTGATGCCTCTGCCCCAGGGTCCTGTCATCTTCGCACCGATCCTGCTGTCGGGTCGTGTGCCGGCGGGTGGCACGTGGGAAGTGATCGGCCGGGAGCCGGCGGGGATCGAGCTTGAGATCGCCTTTCGCCTTGGCCGGGACGTCCCGGCGGGTGCCGCACCAGGGGAGGTGATTGAGGCGGTGGAAAGTGCGCACGTCGTCTTTGAGCTGTGTCAGAGCCGCATTGCCGATCCTGGCGCGCAGCCCCGTCACGTCATGCTCGCGGACTGCATCGCCAATGCCGGGCTGGTGGTCGGGTCTGAAATCCTTGCCTGGCGCAGGCAGGACCTGAGGGCGCGTGCCGGCCGCCTGGTGGTCGACGGCAAGCCCTACGTCGAGGGCAAGAGCGTTGATCCCCTTGCCGCCCTGCAGCTGTTACCGCCGGCGATGACATCGCGCGGCAAGTCGCTCGCCGCCGGTCAGATCATCATCACCGGCAGCTTGATCGGCATGAATTGGCTCACCGGCAACCGCCAGCTCAAAGGCATCATCGACGGGCTCGGCGAAGTGGCCATCAGGCTCGCCGCGGCCTGAGCAGTGCGCTCCAACTGCGGGGGTGATGCCATGGACCCAGGCTCGTTTCGCACAGGCGCCAGCGATCTACCAACACACTTGCAGGGTCGTTTGGGAAAGCCCACCGCGTCGGGCGCAAACAGTCAAGGTGGGCTGGGCGCAAGGAGCCGTGGATGTCAGGGGCGCCGACCTCGTCAGTGTGCACATTGAAGCTCGCGCGCCGTGTCGCCCCAAAGCGGGTAAGCGCCACGTCAGTAGCATCGCGACCGTGCGCCATAAGCATGCGCCCGATGCACGGCATGCGATGGCGAGCCTCAAACGGATACCAACGCCCGCCGAGGTAGGCCTCCAACCACGTGAAGTCCATCGGCTAGGTCGGCCAACACTCGTCGGCGTGGAATAGCCGGCACGGATTTTTACGCCTCGTCTCCCGGCCACACGGCGCGCGCAGGAATTTTTTGCATTAAGCAATGGCTGCCACGGCGGCTCGGTACGTGACCCGGGTCGCGCCTAGTTCCAGAAGAAGCTGAAGGGCGACCTGCCGCCGCCAAAGAAGTCGTCGTCGCGGTAGCGTGGCTCGCGGCGGCGCGTCTTGAGCCCGCCTTGCGGCTCCCCGCTCATGACCACAACGAAATCCGTATCCTTGCCCGTCTCGATGCTGGCGCCTTCATCGGAAATGATGAGGGACGAGCCCGGCAACACCACCTCGGAAATGCGCTCCAGATCATCGGGGCGGATGGTGATGCGGTCGAGAGCGGCCTTGGCGGCTGTCACATCAGCCGCGATCGCCTCCAAACCGGGGCCCTCGCCGCGCTCGCGCTCCGGCTGCGCGATGGCTTCCATCGCCTCGGAATACCTGTACATCGAGACGACGCTCCAGCGCACGTCCCAACCGGCATCGCGATAGCCGAGCGCGGTAAAGACGAAAGTGCCGATAGGCTTGTCGGCATCGCGGATGGTGACGGGT
>DATBGH010000032.1:0-20806 GCA_036558085.1 Hyphomicrobiaceae bacterium | reverse complement strand
CGCTCGACGACTTCACGGTGTTGCCGTGCATCGGATCGCAGGACCACACGACCTTGGCACCGTGGCGCTGCACGGCGCGGATAAGCGCCGGCAGCTTCGCCTCGACCTTGTCGAAACCCATGCGGGCGATGAGGGTGAGTCGGCCCGGGACGTTCTGCGGGTTGAGGATGTCGATCAGCCGGCACAGCTCGTCGGGATCGAGGCTGGGGCCGCATTTGAGGCCGAGCGGATTCTCGACCCCGCGCAGGAAGTCGACATGAGCGCCGTCGGGCTGGCGTGTGCGGTCGCCGATCCACAGCAGGTGGGCCGAGCAGTCGTACCAGCGGCCGGTCAAGCTATCGACGCGGGTCAGCGCCTGCTCGTATGGGAGCAGCAGCGCCTCGTGGCTGGTGTAGAACTCGGTCTCGCGCAACTGCGACGTGGTGGCGGAGGTGATGCCGCAGGCGGCCATGAACTCGAGCGTCTCCGACAACCGGTCGGCCATCTCGGAGTAGCGATGTCCTTGCGCGCTCTCGGCCACGAAATCCATGTTCCAGCGATGCACCTTGTGCAGGTCGGCGAAGCCGCCTTGCGCGAAGGCGCGCAGCAGGTTGAGGGTGGCGGCCGATTGGTTGTAGCTCTGCGCCAGCCGCTCGGGATCGGGCACCCGGGACTCGGCCGTGAAGTCGATACCGTTGACGATGTCGCCGCGGTAGCTCGGCAGCTCGACCTCGCCGATCTTCTCGGTCGGAGCGGAGCGCGGCTTGGCGAACTGGCCGGCCATGCGGCCGACCTTCACCACGGGCTTGCCGCCGGCGAAGGTGAGCACCACCGCCATCTGCAGGAGCAGGCGGAAGGTGTCGCGGATGTTGTCGGCGTGGAATTCCTTGAAGCTCTCGGCGCAGTCGCCGCCCTGCAGCAGAAACCCGGTACCGGTCGCCACGGCCGCGAGCTTAGCCTTGAGATCGCGCACCTCCTTGATGAAGACGAGCGGCGGAAAGTTGTGCAGATGACCCTCCACCTCCTCGAGCGCACCCTGATCGGGGTACTCCGGAACCTGGAGGATCGGCTTGCCCCTCCAGCTATCTAGCCGCCACGGCTGTGCCATCGGTCTTACTCCGCAGTCATCCCACCCGCTGCGCCCACCAATGAGCCAGGGTCATGCCGGCCAGGGGTGGTGCAGTGAGGCATTTGCTGGATCGATTGCGGCGGGCTTATAGGGGAAACCTGCGCGCTTCGCCAGATCGAGCAGAAAAATTCGCGTGCCTGCCTACCTCTCACGTCCCCTTGCTTAGAGGCCCTGGATCGGCCAACCATCCGCGCCGCTCTGGCGCCGTCGGGTCGCGAGCAGCTCACGCGCCTCCTCGGCGCGGCCGGAGCGCAACAAGCATACCACCAGCGCGTACTCGATGAGATCGCGCTGGGCGCGACTGCCCCCAATGCGCTCGTGGGAGGTCATGATAACCTCAAGTTCGGCACCCGCTGCGGCCCAGTCCGAGCGGAAGAAGGCGGCAAAGGCGCGCGCAAGCGGCGCCACCACGTCGCGCGCCGGACCCTTGGCGCGCTCGACAATCCTGATCAAAGCCGCGGCATCGCCGGCAAATGCATGCGCGAGCGCACCGTGCACGTCCGCGAAGGCGATGCCGGGCGATGGAAACCATCGCGTAGCATACCGGCTGAGCTCCCCCCACAGCTCGGGCTGACGGCCCTCCCCCGCCATCTCGGCGCGCAGCAAGAACGAAGCACAATCACTGAGCGTGTTGATGGGAGGTCCCATCGAGGCTCCCGGCCGCAGGTGCGTGCGATAGAGGTGCCATGCCTCCTCTCTCCTGCCGAGCGCCAGCTGCCAGAGCGCGATGTGCCATGTCACGTGACAATGCAGCAGGCTCTCCTTCGGGTAGTCGCGCCACCAGTCCTCGAGGTAGGCCAGCCCCGCTTCGCGCTCGCCGGCCTCGTAGTAGACGTGGGCGCGAATGTGCGCGCCGTGGGCATTGCGCGGATAGCGCGCTAGCGAACGCTCGATGGTGGCACGTGCACGCTCAATCTCGCCCACTTCCACCTGCGCGAAGGCGTGCGCGCTGGTGAACCACCAATCCTCGCCATAGTCGTCGGCGAACGGAGAAAGGAATGCCAAGAGCTCCGCCTCGCGACCAGCGCGACCGGAAAAGCCGATGAGACCGAAGACGCCAGTGCATGGCGCCAGCACCATCGCATCGCGCGGATAGGTTGCGAGGTGCTCCTTTACCGCCGCGAGCCCAGCAACGCTGCCGCCGTCGACGACAGTGGCGAGGGCGTTCACATGGCTGCGCTCGCGATGCGGCAAGGTCGATGCCAGCTCGCGCGCCCGCACGCCGACGGCTTTGGCCTCCTCCGGCTTGTGCTCGATCTGCAGCGTGCGTGCCAAAGCGGCATAGGCAACGGCCAAGCTAGGATCACAGGCGATGGCGCGTCGGAACTCACCTGCGGCACCCCGGTTGGCCGATAGCGAGAGGTCGACGCCAGTCACGTAGGCATCCCGCGCCTCGGAGGAGGCGGTCGTCAGGCCAAAGCCGTAGCGGTCTTGCAGCATGGATGACTGCCCTGCCTCGCCGGCAAACGTCCGCGCGCCAGGCAGCAACAGTGGCATGGAGACTGCCCCACCGTCGAGACCATCCCCGTTGCGAGCTTCAGGTCGACGCCGCCTCGTCCTCGGCCCACTCTTTGCGAAACCGGCGGAAACGGCGCGACCGCCAGCGCTCGAGCCATTCCTGGCGCGCCACGGAGTGCCGGCGATAGAGTGCACAGCCTTGTTTTTTCTTGTTCTCGGCGCTGCCACGACAGAGCGCGATCAGGTCCTTTTCGGTCTTGGTTTGCTCCGCAATATCGGGATGCTTGGGCAGGTTCTTGGGCGCGTAGCGCAAATATCTATGTTCGTCGACAATGGCGACCTTGCCGAGCCTCTCACGCACGCTCCAATGCACCTTGTCGTTGATCAGGCGCTCGACGCCCGCTTGCGTGCGCTTTGCGTGTTCTCGGATCGGTCGCCGGAATGGTAGAAGACCGCTGATGAGCCAACCGCGGTTGGAACGATAGAGCGAGCAGGCCGCGCACGGCCAGAAATGCTCTTTGATGTAATCTTCGTCGAACTGGAGCCCGGTTTTATCATGCACGCGCGCAATCATCCAGATGAGCGCCAGATCGGACAGGCCACACTCCTTGTAGCCGCCTCCCACGTTGGAATGCGCGCCGGCAAACCAGACCTGCTCGACCCCGGGCCGATCCTCTGCCTTCCTCGTCACCCATGAGGTCGCGGGAAAGGATCGTCGTGCTTCGTCGATGGCCATTGCGTGCAGGCCGTATTCGATCTCATCGCCGATCTCGTTGTCGTGAAAGCCACGGGTCCAGGAGGTGAGCTTGCGCGCTAGCGCTCCAAGCCCTAGCCCGGCCGGAATCCCGTACGAACCCACGGTATCCCAGACACCGAGACACGTGATGATCGGTTTGCGGTCCGCCGACATTGGGTAGATCCAGTCCGCGATCTTCTTTGCGTCCTCTTCCTTGTCCCTCTCCTTCGCCTCTTCACTCTTGCGATAGTGGTTCCAGATCTCCTCCAATTCGTCGAAGCTTGACTGCTTGGGGATACCGCCGATCGCCCCGATCACCCCCGCCAGGGCGCGCGCACTGTAGGCCCCGCGCGAGAACCCGAAGATGTAGATCTCATCCGCCACGGGATTGCCGGGCTCTTGCGGGTCCCAATTGAGCGACAGAAACGCCAGACCGCGCTTGACGTTGTTGCGCAGCCCGACGCCGAAGACACCGCCCAGGAATTGGTCGAGCGGGCCGCCGCTGCCCACGCCCGCATTGTAGTAGACGACCTGTTCAACACCGTCGGAGGCCACCGACTTCACCGCTTGCGCCATGCGCACCACGTTGGTGACCTCTTCGGGTTTGGTCACGGCATTCCAAGTCCCGTCGTAGCAAATCACGAGCCGCTTCATTGGGTCCCTCCCCACCCGTTTGCCGGTCAGCCTGCGCCACAACCAGCGAAACGTGCCAGCACCTCTTTACCCATCCTCGCCTCGGCCAAGCCAAGCACGCAAGATGCAAGGGCTGAAGGGCACCGGACGGTCGCTCGAACCCCTACGTCGGCATCGTGCCGACGGTGAGCGGGCAAAACCGCGTGGCCACAGCCCCCAACGCGAAAGAGTTGACGAGGGCCACACCTCGCCCGCGCCGAACGGCGGCTCGGACTGAGTAGGCGCAATGGCGGAAATCGGCGGCACTTTCTTGAAGACTTGCGCCACCAGCAGGAATAGGACGAGCGTCTGGCCGATCGCGTACATCTGCGGTTACCGCCCCGCAAGACGGAAGACGTAAAGCGCAAGGGTCGAGCCGGCCAGAAGCACGAGCGAGATGACCCCCACCACGTGCGACGGCCCAAACGGCGCCTTGAAGCCAAAACCCGTGGCGCTCGTCAGCGCGGTGGCGATAAACAAAGCGGTCCGCTCCAGCGCGCCCCGTGAGGCAAAGAGATCGCGCACCACCACAAGCCCAGCGATTGCAATCAAGCTGAGGATGGTGTGGAACCAGGTGAATAGATCGACAGCCGCGATAATTGTTCCCCTTCTCGTTTGGCGCACCCAAGTCGCGCACTTATGCAACTGGCCGATCGCGACCATGCCGATCCATCCGCCGTGGTCAAGCGAAAGCCACCGCGCCCGCGGCCGATCAGGCGGCGCAGCGCGCCGCCTCAAACGTGAGGCAGCACGATGAGATGGTTGCTGAGCACATGCGGGTGCTCCAGGTCGGGCGGGAAATGCCTGGCCAAATGCTCGCCCACAGCGCCAATCGCACGCACAAAGCCGTCGGCGGCCCGACCGCGACCGATCGCCTGCGTGAGGTCGGCCACGATCGCCTCCCATACAGCCTCGGACACCTTGGCGTGGATGGCAGCGTCGGCCACAATTTCGGCGCAGCGTTCGCCGACCGAAACGTAGATCAATACCCCCGTACGGCCGACCGTGGTGTGGAGGTTCTGCGCCAGGAATTGTTCCATGGCGCGCCGGTGCACCCGAGCGTGCTTCAGAGACTTGGGAACCAGCGCCACGCGTACCGAGCTCGGCATGAGGAGGATGACGAGCGCGACAAATACCACAAGTTGCAACAGGTAGATGCGCTCTATCGGCCACCACGTAAAGAACACGAAGGGCCAAGGTACGGCCAACGCGGCGAGCGCGGCCCAGAGGAAAGGTCCGTGCAGATAGCTGGCACTTTCCGGCGCGATCACGGCCACGATCTCGCCTGAGGTCTTGCGCTCGGCCGCCGTGATGGCAGCGGCGATCCGCCGGCGGTCGTCTTCAGCAACGAGCGTCATGCCTGCTACCTTCGCAATCCTATCGCTCTCTACCAACTGCCCGACGAGCCGCCGCCGCCGAAATCGCCGCCGCCGCCCGAAAAGCCACCGCCACCGCTATCCCAGCCGCCCGACCCACCGCTTCCGCCGCCCCAACCGCCGGAACTCCACCAAGGTGCAGATGCGGGCACGGTGCGCGCGCCGCTCCTGCGTCGAGCGCGTGCGAGCGCCGTTGGGCTCGCCGTCTGCCGCGACTGCGCCCACACGACAATGAACGCCATCACGATGAAGAAAAAGAGAAAGATCAGGGAGATTTGGCCACTCCCCGATGTGGGCGATCGTTTCACCCCGCTCCTGGCGCGTTCTTTGACGGCCTCGGCATCGCCCAAGAGCACGTCGCGGATATCGCGCACGCCCGCCTTGACGCCGCCGGCGAAATCATTGCGCCGGAACGCCGGCAATACGGCGTTCTCGATGATCAGCTTGCTCATCAGGTCGGTGAGCTGTGGCTCAAGTCCGCGGCCCACCTCGATGCGCACCTTGCGCTCATTGGGGGCCACGATGAGGATCACGCCATTGTTTTTGTCCTTCTGACCGATCTGCCAGAAGCGTCCTAGGCGGTAACCGAAATCCTCGATCGGGTAACCCTCAAGCGAGCGAGCGATATAGACCACCAGTTGGTCTGTGGATTTTTCCTCCAGGGCTTTGAGTTCGCCCTCCAACGCGCGCTTATCATCCGCCGACAGCAGCCCTACTTCATCCACGATCCGACCGCTGAGCGGAGGAAATTTCGGCTGGGCGAAGGCGGCCGCCGTGAAAAAGAGTGCGCCCGCCAACGCGAACGCCCACGCCAACGTCCACGCGGCCCTTCGGCGCCAAGAATGGAGCCCAGTGCCCCCCTGCGCTAGCGCGGAGGATGGCTGGGCCCATCCGAGCAATGCTGCTGATTTCGGCATCGGAGCGAACCGGAGGTGCAATCCGCGAGCCGTCGTTCCTCACGCATCCCACCCAAACGACGCCGGCGGACTAGACTGGCGCTATTTCTTAGTCCCGAAGTCGACCTTGGGCGTTTGCATCTCCGTTGGCGCGATGTCGAACGTCGCCATCGGTTGCGAGGATGGGTACATGATCGAACGCCAGATGCGACCAGGGAAGGTGACGAGCTCGGTGTTATAGACCCGCACCGCCTCGATGTAATCGCGGCGTGCGATGGCGATGCGGTTCTCGGTGCCTTCAAGCTGCGATTGCAGGGCCAGGAAATTCTGCCCCGATTTGATGTCGGGATAGCGCTCGACCACGACCATCAGCTGCCGCAACGCGCCGCCCAAGGTGTTCTGCGCATCCTGGAAACGTTTCATGGCCTCCGGGTTGGTGAGCACATCGGCGGGAAGGTTCACTTGTGCCTGATTGGCCTTGGCGCGCGCCTCGGTCACGGAGGTGAGCACGCTCTTCTCCTGGTCGGCGAACCCCTTGACCGTCTCCACGAGGTTGGGGATGAGGTCCGCGCGCCGCTTGTATTGGCTCAATACTTCCGACCACTTTGCTTTGGCCGTTTGTTCAAAGCTTGGGATGTTGTTGATGCCGCAACCGGCGAGAGCGGCCCCGAGCGTCAAAACGGCGACGAGCGCAGTGATGCGCCGAAAACCCTGGCCAAGCATGGGGATAGCTCCTGAATGCCGAAGGGGACGCGACTGTCTTACGCGCACGGCGCCGCATGTGGGGATCGATTTGTGGCAGCAAAAGGGGGTGACACCCCCTTTTCTTTCCACCTGCCGAGCCGACCCCAGGATATCGCGCCCTGCACACGCCAGCCCGGCAAAGGACTTCATGCCTGCAACACCGCATCGAGTTCTTCAAGCGCGCGCAGGGCGAAGGCGCCCATGTTGGCGGCCCGATCGCTATCGCCGGTCCTGACAGTGAGAACCCGTTGCACGGGGCCACAGATGGCGATGCAGGAGTGCCCCGCCGGGTCGCCGTAGCGATTGCCGGTCGGTCCGGTGGCACCCGTCTCGGCCAGCCCCCACGTCGCGCGATGCCGCTCGCGCACGGTCGCGGCGACCAGGGCAGCATACGGCTCGCTCGCAGAGCGGATGCCTGTCATCGCCTCGTCGCCAATGCCCAAGAGCGCGACACGGGCGCGGCGCGTGTACACCACAGCCCCGCCTAGGAAATAGGCGGAGGCACCGGGTACGGCGAGGAGTGCCGCGGAAATCAGCCCGCCGGTCGAGGATTCGCCAATCGCAATGGTCTCGCGGCGCTCCTTCAGGCGCTGGGCAACTTTGGCGGCAAGCTCGGCCATAGCATCCATCGTTGTGTCCTCCGCAAGGGCCGCACGGGCGAGGGGGCCCGCGCTTTGCTCCGCTACACCTCATCCTCGCTCACGGCTTCCGACCAGGGATGCTGCGGCTCGGTCGCGCCCTCGTTCATCTCGCCGACGCGACGCACGGCACTGGCGATGGTGTAGGGGAAGGGATACTCGACCGGCTCGGCCAGAACGATGGCGAATTCGTGCGCAAGCGCCGCGATCATCTCCGGCGGCATGCGTCGATCCGCCACCACCACGTCCGAACCGGAGACGTCGATGCGCGGTTGTTGCAACGCCTGCTCGAGGTTGAACCCGAAATCGGCGGACATGGCGAGCAGCTGGAACACCGCAGGGATAATGCGCCGGCCGCCGCTGCCACCAATGCCCATCGTGGCGCCATCACCCGTCATGATGGCTGGCGCGTAGTTGGCAAGGCAACGGCGTTTGGGCGCAATGGAGTTGACGCCTCCAGGCACCGGATTGAACCAGTTGATGGCGTTGTTCATGAGGATGCCGGTCCCCGGCAGGACGATGCGCGCCCCGAACAGCGACAACAGCGTTTGCGTCAGCGTGACGATGTTGCCGTTGCGGTCGACGACTGCAATGTGCGTCGTCGAAGTCGGCGCCCCGCGTTCACCGGCATCGCCCATGCGCTCGAAGCGATCCTGCCAGCCCACCTGCAGAGCGCGCGCGTAGCTGCAGAAGGTCTCAGCATCGGGCGCCCCTTTGGCCTCTATGCCCTGCTTCTTGTAGGCCTCGAAGGCAACCTGCAGCGTCGGGCCGCCATTGAGCTCCGGCAGCACATGGATTGACCGCTTGCCATAGGCGAATGTCAGCGGCACGACCTCGCGCGGCCGAACGGCCGCGAGATCCTCAACGCTCAGATAGCCTCCCATCGCCGTGACGTCCTCAGCGATCGAGCGCGCTACCGGCCCTTTGTAGAGGACATCGGCCCCTTCCTCGGCGATGGCGCGCAAGGTACGGGCGAGCTCCGGCATGGGCAGACGCCTAATCGGATGGGGATCGACCGCATGTGCTGGGACAGGTGGATGGCCGCCGGGCAGGAAACGGGCGCGCGCACCCGGGTTGGCAACCAAGTCGGGCATCGCGCAGGCCACCACCAGAGTTGCGTGCCAATCGACCGCCAGTCCGTCTTCAGCGAGCTTGGCCGCCGGCGCCACGAGGTCGCGCCATCGCATCCGCCCAAACCGCTTGTGCGCAGCCGCAAGCCCGGCAGGCTCGCTCGGCGCCGCTACGGCCTTAGCACCGACCGCGTTAATCCTGCCCTCCACCATTGGCCATCCGAACAGGTTGTCGTCGTCGCGCACTCCACTCAGCACAAAGTCGGATGGATCAAGCCCGATCGGTGCGCTGGGACCGAAATCGAAGCCCACGGTCGTGTCCGCAGCGGGGGCATAGACGAGCATCCCGCCGACGCCGCCGATGCCGCTCATCCAAGGCTCAACGACGCCCAAGGCGAACGCCGTTGCGACGGCCGCATCGACGGCATGGCCGCCCGCCTTAAGCACGCGTGCTCCCATCACCGAAGCCGTCCGATTCTGGCTGACGACAATGCCGGCACGCGAGCAGGCGCTCAGTTTGCGCACCTGCCGGCGACGCGACAAATTGGGCGAAAGGGCACTCTCAGCCTGGCCCACGGATGGCTCGCAGTCTTCGATTGGCATTTGGCCTTGCTAATCTACGCCGATCGCTTGCCTTCGCGAACCACGCGGGACAGCGCGACACCCATGCGTTAAGAGGGAGCTCCACCACACGGGAAGCGTCGCCGTGGCGACGTGTAGGTCTCCTAGCTATGGCGCGTTCTCCACGAGCAGGCGTGGGACTGCTGATCCTTGCCCTTGGCATCCTATCCGCTCCCCTCGATACCGCTGTCAACATTGCGTTTCCCAGCATCACCGAGGCCTTTCACCTCAACGTGCAGGACATCCGCTGGATCGTGATTGCTTACGTGTTGACCTATGCCAGCCTCATGCTTGTGTTCGGCCGTCTGGGCGACCTGATGGGCTACCGCCCCCTGTTCCAGCTCGGACTGATGGTGAACGCGGCGGGATTGGTGGCCTGCGCGACGGCGCCGAGCTACGCCCTGCTTTTGCTCGGCCGCATGGTGCAGGGCGTCGGCATCGCGCTGACGCTCAGCTGTGCCCCGGCGCTGGCAATCTCGCTTTACGAGGAGCGCGACCGCGTTCGCGTGCTGGGTGTCTATGCGGCCATCCACGCCGCGGGTTCCGCATTCGGTCCCCTCGTTGGCGGCTACCTGGTCGACTGCTGCGCCTGGCCCGCCGTATTCTGGGCGCGCGTGCCGCTCGTGCTCGCCGCCCTGGCGCTATCCTGGCGCCTGCGCACGGCGCCGGTGCAGGGCTCAATTGGGACCTTCGATGCCCCTGGTGCTGCCCTGCTCGTCACATGGATGAGCGCTCTATTGCTCGCCCTTTCCATCACGACCGAGCCGTTTGGCCGCTCTGTTGGCGGCGCGCTCCTGGGATTGGCGCTGCTGAGCTTCGCTGCCTTCCTGCTCTGCGAAGCGCGTCGGACCCACCCGCTTATCCGGCTGACGTTGTTTCGCGATGCTCGGTTCACTGCAATGAACCTCGCGAGCGTGGCCGTGAACCTCGCCGCCTTTGGGGTGCTGCTTCTGGTACCCTATTACCTGCTGCGGGTCGCACGCCTGGACACGGGCGTGGGGGGGATAGTGTTGGCCTGCGGGGCCGGTGGCACCGCGCTGGGGGCGTGGCTTGCCGGCAGGCTCGCGGCGCATATGAGGACCGGGCAATTGGCGCTCGCCGGCATTTTTCTCGGCATCGCCGGTCTTTGGGCCATCTCGACTTGGACCCCTGCCACACCCCTCTCTACCGTCGCCCTGGCGCTCGTGCTCCATGGGTTGGGGCTTGGCCTATTCCAGGTGGCCTATACCGATTTGGTGATCGCTTCCCTGCCTTCGGCCGATCGGGGCGTTGCTGGCAGTCTGACCATGCTCACCCGAACGGTCGGCGTGGTCGGGGGAGCGTCGGCCCTGTCGGCGGCCTTCCAATACTTCGAGCTGCGGGCTCAGCGCGCTGGCGTGCCTGCAGCGGCGGCCTTCCTCGATGGCTTTCAGGCCACTTTTGGCTATGCCGCCGCAGCCCTGGCGCTCTGCGTGGCCATCAGCCTGCTGCGTCCGCGCCTGTGGGCCTAACATTCGGTTCGGACATCGGCCCGCTGCAAGGACCCCAGTGGAATGACTTTGCAACAGGAGAAACGGCGTAGGGAGCCGCTCACTTTCGCTCAAGCCGCAGGGAGCATTAAACTGTCTTGATACCTGGGGGTGATTGCAATGGATCATCTACGCGTCGCGCTGAGACTGCTCGCCGGCATGGGGCTGCTGCTTTTTGCGGGCTTTGCCGCACCGCATCGGCTGTCACCGGGGTCCATCGCAGAACCTGCCAAGGTGGGGTTTTCCTATCTCTCCTCCTCCCAGTTCAAGGAGTTATGGCGGCTCACCGAAAACTATGCCATGGCGGAGGTCTTTCTCAAGCAGTGCGGCTCACCGCCCCACATCGAAAGTCGGATGCGCGTGGCCGCCAGAGATTGTGTCGAAGCGGGCGCGCTCAATCGGGTCGCAGCGTTCTTCCGCCGCAAGGTGACGGAGCTGACCGGGCGCCAAGCGTTTGTGTGCGACACCGAGCAGGCTAAAGCCCTCGTCAAGAGTACGCGCGCCAAGATTGACGCCGCCGTGGCCGAGGTGCGCTCAATGTGCCGTGCGTGCCTCTTCTGTTAGGCGATCTTGCAATGGCAAACACAGCTCTTCGACTGGCCGGCAAGCGTGCGATCGTAACTGGTGCGGGCAGCGGCATCGGCCGTGCCAGCGCCCAGTTGTTCGCCGCCGAAGGTGCGCGTGTGCTTGCAGCAGACAACAATGCGGCAGCGGTCGCCCGGACGGTTGCGGCGATCACCGCTGCAGGCGGCGTTGCGCTGGCGGCTGAGGCCGATGCCGCTGCGGAGGACAGCGTCAAGAGCCTCGTCGAGCGCGCCTTGGCTGCTTGGAGCGGGCTCGACATCTTTTTTGCCAACGCCGGCATCAGTGGCGGCCGGATCCCCCTCTTCGAACAACCACTCGAGTTGTGGCAGGAGGTAGTGCGCGTCAACTTGCTCGGGCCGTTCCTCGCGATCAAACACGCCGGCCCCCTCATGGTACGCCAGGGCGGCGGCTCGATCGTATGCACAGCATCGGTTGCTGGCTTGCGGGCAAACGCCGGCGGCTCGCCCTATGCAGCAAGCAAGGCCGGCGTCATCAGCCTGGTGCAGACTGCGGCCAACGAGCTCTACGGCACAGGGGTACGCGTCAACGCCATCTGTCCTGGCCTTATCGAGACGGGCATGACCAAGCCGATCTTCGATGCCGCACGGACGCGTGGCTCCGAGCACAAGATCGGCCAGCTCAACCCGTTGCGTCGCCACGGCGAGCCGCGCGAAATCGCGGCCGTGGCCCTGTTTCTCGCCAGCGACGAGGCCTCCTACGTTAATGGTCAGGCCTACGCGGTCGATGGCGGACTGAGCAGCACCCACCCCTTCCGGCGCCCACGGCCTTGAGCGCTCTTGGCGAGCAAGCTTGCTCGACCGCTGTGTCACGGCTCAGCCTGGTCGCGGCCTGTGCATCGGGCTGGGCACCCTTTGAGCATTCCGGCGATTTTGTCCGGCAGCCATCCAGCCCACCTGGGGTCAACAGGTTTGAAACCGGCGGTTCGAGCCGGGGCCTCCCTGGGCTCCATCGCGCGATGCGCCTTTGCTAAACTGGGGCCGCAATCCGCTCTGCGAATGCCTTGCGCGCTTACCGTTCTCCCACGCCGTGCATGCGCCCTAATGCGCGGCAAGATTGCGGCTCTGGATCAGGATCATGGAGCACTTGTCGGCGTTCGTCGCGAGCTTGGGGCCCTGGATCTGGTTCTACCTCATTGTCGTACTGTTTCTCCTCGACATGATCGTTCCTGGCGTGCACTTCCTGTGGTTTCGCATCGCGGCCGCCGCGACCGGCCTTCTAGCTCTGGCAACCGGCGTTGCGTGGCAATGGCAGATCGTCGCGTTTGGTACCTCCTCCGTGGCTGCCGCGCTCTGGGTAAGGCGCTACGCACGACCCGATGTCGTAAAGAGCGACGTGCCCGATCTCAACGCGCGCAGCCGACAATATATTGGTCGTTCGTTCGTGGTGGCGGAGGCCATCGAGTACGGGCGCGGCAAGGTGCGTGTGGGTGACACGCTGTGGGCGGCCGAAGGTCCAGACACACCGGTGGGAGCTAGCGTGACAGTGACGGACGCGCGCGGAACCACACTGGTGGTCGAGCACGCGCCGGCACGGCAATCGCAAAAGAGGCCCTAGCTCGCGTCGTGAACAGTGACGACGCGATGCGGCGAGGCATGAACCCCGTACGTTCTGAGCGGTCGATCGCCGGTGGTGCGGAACCAGTGACGCTGGTGCGCAGGCAGGACGAGCGTCACACCGGGCTTCAATTCCACGACATCCTCCTGGCCTTCGAGCCAGGCCTCGCCCTCGCCCTCCAGCACGGTAATCGTCTCCATATAGGGATGCGAGTGAAGCGCCGTTCGATAGCCAGGCGGCGACGTTTGGATACCGATGCGGTAGGGTGTCGAGCCTTCGGTGTCGCCGACCAGAGTTTGGTAGGTGGCGCCGCCTTTGAAGGGTTCCGATGCGACGTCGCTGTGGCGCACGATCGGCATGATTTGGATCTCCCAAGTGCTGGCGTTCGCTCAGCTAAAGATGCGATCGCCCTGGTGATCAATGATCTGCTTGGCCTTGGTAATCGTAAACGCGATGGCGTCCTCGCGACCACTGTAGGTATCAGCCCTGATAAAGCGGTGCTCCTTCACGCCCTCGGGCGTGTCCTTCTCGATGCTGCCCGCGGTCTGATACTGGCCATTGCTGAGATAAGGTGCCGGCTTGATCCGGTACCCCTTGTATTCAACCGGTGTGGGCGCGGGAGCACCCGATGCCGAGCCCGCGGCCCCGCTCACGAGACGGGACCACCCTGCTTTGAGCTTCGAGAGCATGGCAGCCGCTCCAGTTGGGTTGACAACGATCCTCGCGCGTCTGTGCCCGGATGTCCACACGTCCCTATCGCCAGGCAAACACGGGCTGCTCAAGGTCGGCAACTCGGGTGATACGGCCCGCCATCAACTCCCGAAATTGGTAGACGAGGGCAGCGGTCGGAGCGTGAATGGCGGTGCCATTGACATGCAGGCGGATGACACGCCGATTGCTCTCGGGAATGGCGATGAAATCGACCGCGTCCGGCCGCATCACATCTTTGAGGGCCACCCGATGCACCGAGGCAACTTCGCTCGCGTTGATATGCAAAACCGGATCCAATCCCGCCCACGCCACGATGGGCGTGATGAGATATCCCGAGCGCGTCGGGTAGTCGTCGAGAATGCCCAAGACGGAGCTTGCGTCGATCCGCAATGCGAGCTCCTCGCTCAGCTCGCGCAGGGCGGCTTCCACCGCGGTTTCGCCCGGCTCGTATCGCCCGCCGGGCAGCGCCCATTGGCCCCCATGGGCGCGCAAGGTCTGCGTGCGACGGGTCAATAACAGTGAGGTCTCCTCCGATCCGTCATCCGCTCCCGTGAGCACCATGGCCACGGCCGCGGGCTTGAGCTCGACCGCCGTTGCGCGCGGCGAAAGTCGGGAGAACGTTGCGCAGCGCCGTGTGACCTCGTCACGCAGGCTGTCGGTAAAGGGATAGCTCTTCAAGGTGAGTACCGCACTTGCATTGCCCGGCGACCCCTGGCCACACGATCCTCAGCCGGCCGCACGGCCCGCCATCATGCGCACTGCTTTGTAGGTGATGACCGTGTCGGCCCGCTGGTTGACGATGTTGTTGACAGTGGTAACGACGGCGCGATTGCCACGGCTCGTCGGTTTGATCGCTGTCACTTCCACCTCGCTATGGATGGTGTCACCGACGAACGTTGGTTTCAGCACCTTCTTCTCGATCTCGAGCAATGCGAGGCCCGTCATCTGCTGCACCGTCTGGCACAGAAGACCCTCCATCAGGCAGTAGGGCAAGGCGGCGGGCACGAAGCGGCCCTTGATGCCGCCCTCGTGCTCGAAGGTTTGATCGATGAAGATCATCTCCAACATGCCGGTCGCATTGATGAAACCAACAAGGTCGGCCTCGGTGATGGTGCGGTTAAGCGTGCGGAACCTAAACCCCACTGCGAGGTCGTTCCAGGAGTAGCCATGGCCAACCGTCTTCATCCCTCAAGCTCCCTTGGGACGCACACTCAAAGAGAACCTTAACAGACGCACCGGCCGCGAACACCCACGCGGCAGGAATGGGACGTCTTCGGATCTCGCCGGCGGGAGGGCCCTTGGGCGGCGCCCGCCGGTTGCGCGGCCGCAAGTTATCCTGCCCAAGCCCCAGAGATGTTGCTCGAGCCGCGTCGGTGAGCAACTCAACGCTGACAAGGGCGGCAAGTAGACCAACACCAGCCCTGCCGTCCGAGCGATCTGCCTGCGCCATTGCCCGAAGTCCACGCATAGGCGACCGGCGGTCTACCACCAATGGCCACGGCACAACATCTCGCCGCCGCCCCGATTGTCCAGCCAGTTCCATATCGTCACGTGGCAGGGATCGTAGCGCTCCCGGCATCAATTTCCGAACCGTTCAAAACCAACGTTTGCTAACGACTCGATCCTCGATAGCGGATGAGTGGTCGAGCGGTTTAAAGCACAAGCCTGAAACCTAATACGCACGTCCGTCTTTGCACGTTCCGATCGCAATTGCGGCGCGTTTCTTGCTCGATTGTGGCCCCGAGTACCAGATTGCATGGGAGCGTCCGGCGCAATCCTGGGCCAATTCTGGGGTCAACTTTGGTGGCCCCGCGCCGCAAGCGCTTGAACCTGGCGCCTCAAACCCGATACGGGATAGACCGCCTCAAATTCCTCACCGATCAAGCGTAAACGAATCGCGCGCAGCTTCGCGGCTCTAAGGCCGGCTCCGCGGTGCTCGCCGGGGAGGCCCAATAATGCGACACGGCTGGCTCCTTCTGGGATCCCTTGTTGGCACGGCAGCGATCCTGGCGTCTGTTACGGGGGTCGCGGTCTGGCTGTCTGACAAGAAGATCACCAAGCTCGACCGGTGGAAGGCTCTCGGTTTTGCGGCTGCCGCCGTGTTTGCCTATGACTGGTTCATCGTGACACCGATGGCATTGGGCGGTAACAGCCCCGAAGATTGGATGCAACTTGGGGTATTCTCCGTGACCGTGGTTGCCGCCGTCGAACTGGTAACGCGCTGGAGATAATCTTCCCGCACCGCGCGCGACTAAGTGAGCATCGCGCGTCGCGGCCTAGAGAATTGCCCTTCGTAGATTCGGGATTCCACCTGATGGTACGTCGGCCCGAATTCGGAGACACTGCGCCCTGGATCACGTGCATCGAGACTTCTCCCCCGTCGTCTCTTTCCCTCGTCGTGATCCGTATGGGCCGCCACCCCTTCCCTCGGGGTGCGGCCCTTTTCTTTTAGCCGACCCTTAGCTTTGATTTTTTTGCGCCAGCCGTGAGCGGCAATGCCGGCCCAGATCGCCTCAATCAACCGGAACGGCCACGCACCTTGCAGGAAGCGTCGACTGAAGCCACACCATATCCCAGCCGGGGAATTCATACCGATTCGAGCGGAGGTGACGAGCCAAATGATGCTGCCGAAGGTCGACGCCGCCACCGTTTGACGCCGCGCAGTCAACAAAGCTTGCTTAAGCCTGGGTCCGCGGGGGTGTTTTCCGGCCCATTTGTCGTGACGATCAGCCAGCGCCGGGCAGTGGGACCCCACGGTGACCCTCAAGATCTTGCGCGTAGGTACTCGACAAGGACGGTACAAAAGCGGCCTCTGCCGCCAAGAACTTCATGACAGCGAAGCGGGAACCATCTAGCTTGTGATCCCGATGCTTGGGCCCAATTCCTAGTTTGTTCCACACAGCGGCCTTGTTCAAGTTACATGAAGGATGGGTGACTGAGTAGTTTAAGGCACCGGTCTTGAAAACCGATGACAAACTTGTCTGGGCTCATCTGTCCCGCTGCAACCACCGGCGCCTCGCGCTCATCGACCAGGTCCTCGCCAGGGCCAGGTTTCTCATAGACGGGTTCGCCAGCGAGCGAGCGTTATTGTGCTGCGGCCTACGGGGGATTGATTATGTATCGCGCCATTGCGCTTGCTGCCAGCCTCGGCTTTCTATCTGCAATGCCGGCGCGCGCTGACGGTCCGCCGCCTGTCCCGATCGGAGGCGGGCCCGTTCTCTTCGAGGCCATCCCGACCTGGACGGGGTTCTACCTGGGCGGCACAGGCGGTTACGGCACCGGGCACTTCCAGATGACGGTGCCGTCGACCTTTGCACCTGGCACCACCCCGGACCCAACGGGAGGGTTGGGCGGCATACTGTTCGGCTACAATCAGCAGCTGGGCTTCGTCGTGGGCGGCCTTGAGATGGACTTCATGGCGGGGACATTGGGGACCAACCAGGTCTTCCCCTCGACCGTCGACACCACCTCCTGGAACATCAGCACCAAGTTCGAAACGCTCGCCTCCATTCGCGGCCGGCTCGGCGTGGCCGTGGGGCCCGTGCTCGTCTACGGCACCGCCGGCGGGGCCTGGGCCAATGCCCAGTCCGACATCGCCCTCATGGACACTGGAGCTCTGCTGGCCCGCGGCGCGGCCATAGCCAACCACCTGGGGTGGGTTGGAGGCGGTGGGGTCGAGATCGCGCTCTCGCCCCGGTGGATCATCCGCGGCGAGTGGCTGCATTACGAATTCAACGGCCAGGGCTACCACTACACCGGCCAAACTGTTGTGCAGGTCCTTCCTCAACCCGCCGTTCCGCCGCCGGCCCTGCCCTTTGCCGGCGACACATCGGTGAACGCGCCATCAGTCGATGTCGGGCGCGCGGCAGTCATCTTCAAGTTCTGAAATCTCCGGTAACAATGCTCACAAAAAAGAGGGGCCGGGCTCGACGCGGGCAAGGGATGGAAGAGGCAACCTCCCGGCGCCCAGAGGTTGGTGCCGCGAAGTCCCGCCGGGCCCCGCGTGAGAGGCCTTGTCTGGCCCCGCTTGTGCAAGCCGCGATTTGCATAAAGCCGCAGCTTCTGAGCGCGTCGGGCGCGGGTTTGACTTTGTTGCTTCCTCGCCCAAATCCCATTGGCGGCACCTAGCAGAGCGGACCGCAGAGCGGCAAAAAAGCCGGTAATCAGCAGCGAGGTCGATGTCGCTTGACGGGGATGGCGCTCTGCCTTGAGGCGGTCGACCATGTCATCGTCGCATCTGACTTTGACGCGCTCTCGAGCGGAGGCGTCAAGCGTGGCGAGTTGTACGGGGGTCCTCGCCATCATGCGCACCACCAACTCGATCGGCCTCCATGCGCGGTTTCGCATCGAGCTGCATGAAGGTGGCGGCGAACTCGTCCGACGTGGCGAAGGGCTGCGCGTAGCATTTGCCGCCGATCACCGCGGCTTTGCCGAGCTTGCTAGGCAGGCTCATCAAATGGGCGCGCTTGGAGCGCTGCGAGATGTTTCGGAGGCCGCCATGACAACGAAACCGCAACCGACTAGCGTGTGATGGTTCTTCGTCGACACTGCGTGGACAATTTCGGTTTTGTTCGCTGGTGACGATTTGCTAAATGATTGATTTCCAAGGACGGATGGGTGGCCGAGTGGTTTAAGGCACCGGTCTTGAAAACCGGCGTGGGTTCACGCCCACCGGGGGTTCGAATCCCTCCCCATCCGCCAATTGATATTGAAATCACTGAATTTTTTGCACTCAATTCTGATCAGCCCACATTGCAGCCCATAACCAGTCGTCCCGCTTACTTGGGGACCGTTCGTCTTCGGTCCCAACCGTGTCGGCTACGGTTACCGCCGGCCACGAGCCCCACGCGACCCGAGAGCAAGGGTCGCGCCGGCGAGGTCTCTGAAGAGTTGAATCTCAGTAGGCTGACTAAAAAAGCAAACTCTCTTTCCCCTTGCCCTCTTGGGGCGGCGCTGGAGCCAGCGAGCGATGTCGTGACGAGGGCAAACCGGTGAGTGCTGAGTTGCATAGATCACGCTCAACACGACCATCATGGTCGTCGGGCCTGCTTCACTAGGGGTCGCGGTACCACGGGCGACGCCGACGCTAGCTGCCATCATGGCCCATGATGGTGGTGCGGTACCATGGACATGGTGACGGTGGTACCACCGCAGGGCAATGGTACCATGTGGCTGGTACCTCACTCGTCCACAAACATTGTTGCGGCGCTGAACGATCTTTGTTGAGCGAGCCTGGCTTAAAGCGCGATAGTACCAACCTGAAGGTACCATGTTTGACGTTGGTACCTCGCCCAAGTTCTCGGGCGTCCCGTCTCCCATCCCGTGCCAGGTACCACATGGCTCCCAAGCAGCCTTCACGATTGCGCGTCATCACGCTGGCCAATCCCAAAGGCGGAGTGGGCAAGACCACGATCTGCAGCGCGCTCGCCGTGCGCGCTGCCGAGGAGAGCCGGCGGGTGGCCCTGCTCGATCTCGATCCTCAGGAGAGCCTCGCCAGCTGGTGGACCCGTCGTGGCAAGACGAAGAACCCGAAGTTGTTCGAGGTCGATGCCGCCGTCGAGGCGATCGAGCTGCTGATCAGCCAGGGATGGGACTGGGTATTCATCGACACGGGTCCGGCTAGGATCGAGCTGATCGAGTCCGGGGTGGCTGTAAGCGATCTTGTGCTGATCCCCACGCGACCGAGCGCCTTCGACATAGAGCAGGCGGCCCTCTGCGTGGAACTGTGCGAGAGCCATCGCAAGCCCCACGCATTCGTGCTCAATCACGCGCCTTCAGGAGCCAAGCTGACGAGGTCTTCTGTGAAGTTCTTGCAGCAGAACGGCGGCACCGTAATCGATGCGCCGATCACCTTCCGAACGAGCTACATGGCGGCGGCGACGGTGGGCAAATCCGGGCCTGAGGTGGAGAAAGGCGACGTAGCGCGCCGGGAGATCGACGCGCTGTGGATGGCCGTCAAGAAGCTTGTTGCGGAAAAGGTAGCCTGATGTCGGACCTCGAAGGCGAAGACATGGCCATCCTGGCCAGGTTTGGCAAGCGCACCAGTTCAGCGACGCTGACCGGCCGGCGCATCCGCGAAACGCGGCCTCTTCCGCCGGCCGATCGGCGCCGCATTACCCAGAGTGATGCGTCGCCTTCGCCCCCGAAGCGGCAGCAGCTCAACCTCAAGGTTCTCCCCGAGTTCTATGACCGCGTAAGTGCGCTCGCGCTCAACGAAGGCGTCGCCATGATCACCGTGATCGAACGAGCGGTCGAAGCATATGCGCGGACCAAGGGCGGCTGAGATGCGCGTACTGTTCGGGTGCCTAGGCGTTCTGCTTGGAGCTGTCAGCGTGTCGCTGGCGGCCCGCTACGGCTACAAGGGCGCGGACACGATTGTGGACGGTGTCATCAGCGCGGTGGTGTTTGGCGCCATAGCACTTTGCGCCTTCATCTTCGATGCGGCCGCTGTGCGTCTCTGGTTCATGCACCACCGCCTCGGTGCGGTCGTGGTCGGCACAATCTCCGCCGCAGCCCTGGTTGTTACATTCACAAATAGCCTCGGAGCGATTGCTGGGCGAGCCGACATTAGCCAGGCCGAGCGAGTTCGTGCGAGCACCGAGATCGCAGCGGACCGCGCCGAGCTCACGCGGCTGGCACGCGACCGCGACGCCATCACCTTGAGGCCGGTGACGGACGAAGCCCTGGCAGCAGCTCGGGACGTGGCGGCCGCCGCCGAGCGCATTCGGGTGGCTGAGTGCGGGAATGGCGACCCTCGGCAGCGTGGACAAAACTGCCGGGCGCGAGAGATAGAGGAACAGGCAAGGCGAGACGCCTTGGGTGCACTGCTCCTCGACCAAGCAGCCGCGACCCGGGCCTCAGCGCTCGACGCAGCAGCGGCCGCTATCCGCATCCGACTTGCCAAGGCCGCGCCCGTGCAGAATGCCAATCCCCTCGGATCAGCTCTCGAACTTCTCATGGGAGCAGGTGCCTCACTTCTGACGGCGTGGCAGCAGGCCATCGTCGCAGCGGTCTTCGAGCTGTGCTTGGTGGGCGTGATGGTGATCTTTGAGCTGCTCGGCCACCGCGAGGTGGAGAAGCCGGTACAGCACACTTACGCGCCTGGCGC
>DATBGH010000031.1:0-101786 GCA_036558085.1 Hyphomicrobiaceae bacterium | reverse complement strand
TCTTAAACCAGTCGCGGTCACTGACGTTGACTGGAGACTGCAAAGATGGCACCGCGGCAGCTATGTCACCCGCATTGTTGGCAACATAGATCGTCCCCATTTCGGGAAGGCGTCTCGCAATCCGCCTGAGATTTTCGCTTTCCGCTTCAGTGCCTAGATTGTCGATACCTTTTTCCTCGATCCTGGCAACTAGGGACTCGAGCACCCCATCAACTGCATGCAATGAGGCGCTGGTAAGGTCACCCATGGCCAGAGCTGTGGTCGAGACTATAGTCTCGGCATCGTTACGAGCGTCTAAGATATCCGACCAAGTCCAAACCGCGAGACCGGCCACCATGATGGTTGAAGCCAGGACGAGCATAATCGTCGAGAGCGTTTTGGTCGGTACCCGGACATATTTGCGCAGTGAGAGGACCAAGTTGAAACCCTGGTGTTCCGAGGCACGCACGAGCGATTGTTCGAGAGCATCTCAACAACGCCCCGCACAGATTTTGTACTAAGCATTCGCGGCAGTCTAAGTCGTCTCGGCATTGATAAAGATCAATGCAAAGAAACTCATGGCATCGCACTCATTTTGGATGTCGTGGAAGAGTGGTTTTCGATCGAACAACTCGGCAATTAACGCGTGGACCATATGAAGGGCCCAAAAAGCAAGAACATACGGGACCAGGCGAAGGATGCGCCCGATCGGGTCTTGACCCGCACAAAGGATGCATCGGACAAAGTACAGGGTTACGTCGAACAGATCGGAGAGCAAGCCATCCAGTATGGGGAGAAAGCTCAGGAGCTGGTGCTGCAATACAGATCCCTTGTCAAGAAGTCCCTCCGTGAAAAGCCAATGACGACATTGGCGGGCGCCGCCGTGATCGGGTTCATCCTAGGCGCTCTCTGGAAGAAGTAAGCGAGCGAACGGACATCAACCATCCCCAAGCTCGGCAAGCTCTGCGAGGGATCACGAAGCGCGCGTTTCACGGTTACAACGTCGACTTTCTGATCGAACGCAGGCAGGTTGTGTGAGGTGCAAACTGCCATCGCGCCAGGGGACAAGTCTCAATCGACGAGACGCCAGTGCGAGCCCGAATCTGTAGCACCGAACACGAGGACCTCTTATGCCGCAGCGACGTTGGTTGTGGCGGGAGTTCGAGAGGCGGTTGTCTCACCCGCACAGTATTCTGCCCACGACACCATAAGCTTTTTGCGCTCTTCAAGGAAAACCGTGCGCAAATAGGCGGCACGAACCTTCTGCGGTATCCTGTGCGCCAAAGCCGCTTCGCTGACCTCATCGACCACCTTGGCAACCTCGGCACACCAATCTTTGAAGGCGCTTCTCATTCCATGCGGCGTCGCCTCCTCAGAATATCCGACGTCCCGCAGCACCTAGGTGAAGGTCATATCAGAGAGCGCCGAACCAATCTTGGTTCCGGGGAAGATTAGGTTTGAACACGGATACATTGCGCGCGCGTGCTTCAAGATTTCCAGGCAACGACCCGAAAGCGGCACAGTGTGAGGGCGCTTCGCCTTCATGCGCTCTGCAGGGATGGTCCAAAGTCGCGATGGCTCGTCAATCTAGCTCCAGCGCGCGAGCCGAGTCTCGCCACTCCGCGTTGCTGTAAGAACGAGCCATTTGAAGGCCAGCCTTGTGGCGGGCTGACTATTGCTGATGCGCAGATCGGCAAGAAATGCCGGTATCCGCTGATAAGGCAGAGCCCGGTGGTTGAGTCTCTTTTGATGACGCGTGCCAAGCTCCTCTTTGACACCCACACAAGGGGAAACACGCTGGCGATAGTCGCAGAGAATCGCAGATTTGAAGACGGCCTCCATTCGTTGAAGCACGCGCCTAGCTGTCTCGGGCTTGGCAAACCAAATCGGCCTTAGCAGGTCCAAAATTTCGCGGGCTTGGATGTCTGCGACCGCCCGATCACCGATCCACGGGAAGACGTATGTATTCATTGTGGACCGCCATTGCTGGGCGTGCTTGGGATTGGAGAGGCTCTCACGCTTACCGGCAAAGAACGTCTCGAAGACGTTGCGAAACGTGACACGGCTTGCCTCCGCTGACCGGCGAGCGTTTGCACGGGCCTCGATTGGATCTATTCCGTTGAGGCGCTGCTGTCGACATTGAGCAGCTTTTTGCCTCGCATCTGCAAGCTTGACCTCAGTGAGCGAGCCCAATCCCATCTGTCGTTCGCGGCCGCCGATGCTGTAGCGAAAGAGCCAGCTCTTGTTGAGTTGTCCTGCGCGCGTTCTCGTCACCTGGAGATATAGGCCACCACCGTCAGCGTGCATCCCAAAGTTAGCGTTGGTCACTTCGAGCTGTGACAGGCGGTTGATCGACATTCCAGGGATCCCTCCGTGAGCGGACGTGTGTACCCACGTCTGTACCCACATTTCGTTCTTGGATTGTACCAAAACGCTTCGGACGGTGAAAAGACCAAAGTCGAGGCAAACACAGCAGATTTTGGGATTTCCTGGACGTCTTCGGATCGCTTGGGACCCACCGTTGGCGGAGACGGAGGGATTCGAACCCTCGATACGCCTTAACAGCGTATAACGGTTTAGCAAACCGCCGCCTTCAGCCACTCGGCCACGTCTCCGTTTAGGCGGGACAAGGACTTAGCAGATCGTTGCGCGGGACAAAACCGGAAATTGGAACCGGATTGGCACCCAAGATACCTCATCATTGTTCCAATGGCGTCCACAACACGCTCCAGCTGCCGAAGCATGCGTGTGCCGCAAGCAAAGTAAGCGAGCGGGCAGATCACCGCCTTCGGCTCACCTAGCCCAGTCTAGTCGAAGCTCCACCGAGAGCAACATCGAGCCAGGGTCGCTCCCGGTCTTCCAACACGCACGCCGCACTGAAACTGAACCCGCGGCGCTGGTTATAGCAACATGGTCCATCTCGAGCAGCGCGAGCCGGAATTGCGAGCGAGCGCCAAGGCCGAGGCTGAGCGGAGGGAACCCAGCCTGGCTGGTGTCGCGGTTTGAAATTGCGCCTCGCCCAACGAGAAGGATGTTGCGGGGCGTGCAGTTCCGAGAAACCGGTAGGCCTGTAGTTCACGGCGGCCGCCGCCGCAAGCAGCCTCCAGGTACGTCATGGACAACAAGAACGGGATGACCCTGTCGGGCGCGCCTCGCCACGTGCTGTTCACCGGAAACTCCGACACACCTTACATGGGAGCTACCTTTAATTTGAAAGAAACCGGGCCGCCGGTGATCGAGCTGCCGGCCGGTCCATACCGTGGGATCGTCAATGACCACAATTTCGGCTGGGCGCACGACATCGGCCTCCCCGGACCGGACGCCGGTAAAGGCGGCAAGCACCTGATCCTGCCGCCCGAGTACAAAGGTGACGTGCCGCAGGGCTATTTCACGGCTCGCTCGAAGACAAACTACATCTTGGTCGCCGCTCGCGCGCTGCTGCCCAATGGTGACATGAACGCCGGTCTCGAAGCACAACGTAAGATCAAAATGTATCCGCTCTCACGAGCCACCAACCCGCCTGATTACCAGTTCATCGACAGGACCAACGATAAGATCGACATCACCCTCCTGCGCTGGGAAGACAACATGCGGTTCTGGGAGAAGCTGCACAAGGTTCTGCAGGAAGAGCCTGTCATCGACGAATTTCGGTCGATGACTGCATGCTGGCCAATCTCGGCATCGAGCAGGGCAAGCCATTGGCACCCGATGCACGCATGAACTCAATCCTGGAGCGGGCCGCGAAGATCGGCCGCGACCAGATGCTTATCGCCGGTTACGCGAGCGCGCGCCCGGATCGTTTCGTGTGGCCGGACCGGAATGGGAATATGCGGCGTTGCGCTATGAGAATGGCGACTTCGAATTGCCGACTGGAATCGATCTTGAAGCAAGGAACCGCTGGTTCTCGCAAGCAATCGGCATGTCCCCGAAGATGGTTTTGCGAACGCCAGGCGCAGGCTCGCTGTATTGGCTTGGCCTTCGTGATAAGGACGGCAACTTCCTTGACGGGGGCAAGACCTACAAGCTCAGCGTGCCGCAACCCGTGCCACAGAAGCTCTTTTTGGTCGATCACGGTATACGACGCTAAAACCCGGTCGCAAATCCAGACCGATCAAGACAAAGCCGCGTTGCGCTCGCTGGTAGAACTGAAAGATATCCCCCAGACCGGCGCGACCGATCTCTATTTCGGCCCCGCGGCGCCGGCCGGCAAGGAAGGCCGGTGGATCAAGACCAAGGTCGGCAACGGATGGTTCGTCTACCTGCGTTTATACGGACCGGACGGGCCTGCCTTCGACGGACGCTGGAAGCCGGGTGATATCGAAGAGATCCCAACGTCGGGGGCGCGTGCCCTGCAGTGAGGCGCCGCGCGCCAACCTCCGCCCGCGCCTCCACTGGCTATCCGGGCTGCGACCCGCTTGCTGAGGCCAGCGTGCGGGCGTCGGCACGTAGCGACGTCGCGGTCTCCTGCAGCACGCGAGCTGGATGCACCAGCACGAAGTCTGCGCTGCAAACGCTAGGCGCGCTCAGATCCAGGTTGCTGAGGGCAGCATCGAGATGATACCCCGGAATTAGCGTGGACCGCCGCCCGTGCGCGGCTCACGCGGGATGCTATGCTTAGCTCCGATCCGCGATCCCCCGGGGGAAACCGCCAATGGTTACAACGTCCGCCTCCCCAGCCAGCTCTCCCACTTACTTGCCGGTGCGACAGGACTGGCTCGACCGGCGCAAGGAACCGATCCTCGAGCCCGAGCTGCCGATCGTGGATCCACATCACCACCTCTGGGACCGACCAGGCTGGCGCTACCTCTTCGATGAGCTGTTGGCCGACACCAACAGCGGCCACAACATCCAGGCAACGGTTTACGTGCAGGCCCGGGCCATGTACCGCGCCCGTGGCCCCATCGAAATGCAACCCGTCGGTGAGACAGAGTTCATCAATGGCATCGCGGCCATGAGCGACAGCGGCATCTACGGCAACGCCCGCCATTGCGCCGGCATCGTTGGCCACGCCGATCTTACGCTTGGCGGCAAAGTCGAGAATATACTTCTGTCACACCTGCGCGCCGCGGGCGATCGCTTCCGCGGCATTCGCCACATCACCGCGTGGGACGCGGACGTCTCCCTGCGCAACCCGGCCTATAGCCCGCCAGCACAGCTGCTCGCGGACAAGGTCTTCCGGGAGGGCTTCGCCGTGCTTGGCCGGCTGCGCCTCTCGTTCGACGCCTGGCTCTATCACCCGCAGATCGATGAGCTCACCGACCTGGCGCGCACCTTCCCGGATACGAAGATCGTGCTCAACCATGTCGGCGGTCCGATCGGCATCGGAACCTATGCCGGGCAACACAAGGAAGTATTCTCCCGCTGGGCCGCTTCGATCAAAACATTGGCCGCTTGCCCGAACGTCAGCGTCAAAATTGGAGGCCTCGGCATGCGCATGGGCGGGTTCGGCTTCCACGAGACCCCCGAGCCGCCGTCTTCGGAAACGCTGGCGACCACATGGCGGCCCTACGTCGCAACCTGCATCGAAGCATTTAGCGCTTCACGCTCAATGTTCGAAAGCAACTTCCCGGTCGACAAGGGCTCCTACAGCTACCCTGTGTTCTGGAACGCCTGCAAACTGCTGGCCAAGGGCGCGAGCCCCGGCGAAAAGGCTGACCTCTTCGCCGGCACGGCGACGCGGTTCTATCGCCTCGACCTGGCAAACTAAGCCTGCAGCCGCACGCCTTTAATTAGCGTCCTGGCGAAGCATGGCCGCGCCCTTCTCGGCGATCATGATGGTGGGCGCGTTCGTGTTGGCGGTGGTAACCGCCGGCATCACCGAGGCATCGATGACGCGCAAACCGGCAAGCCCCCGAACCTTCAGGCGCGAATCGACCACCGCCATCGGATCCTCCCCCATCTTGCAGGTGCCGACGATGTGATAGATGGTCGTCCCCTGCTGGCGAACATAGTCGGCGAGCGCCACCTCCGTGCCGACCTCCGGACCGGGCGTGATCTCCCTGACGCTGTGCCGAGCCAACGCCGGGGCGGCGAAGATCCGGCGCGCCAGCGCGATGCCGGCGAGCGCAACGTTAAGGTCCCTCTCGACGGAGAGGTAGTTCGGCTTCAGAGATGGGCGAACGAAGGGATCGGGCGACTTGGCCATGATCGTGCCGCGGCTTTCAGGTCTTGCGATGCTGACCGCGACGGTCATGCCAGGCTCCCGCTCCAATTCCCCGAACCTGTTCTGGTCATAGCTCGCCGGCGAGAATAGCAGCTGAATGTCGGGGCTCGCCAACCCCTCGCGGCTGCGTGCAAACGCTTGCGCACTGGACACGCCGAACGTCAAAGCGCCCCGCCCCGTGGTGAGCCACCGCGCGACCTCGCCGGCAAGACGCGGCAAGCGCGACAGCTCATTGATGGACACCGCACCCCTGACCCGGTGCGAGATGCGGGTGGCGTAATGGTCGGACAGATTGGCGCCAACGCCGGGCAGATCGTGAACAACGGGGACACCAATCGATTGCAAATGCGCGGCCGGACCAACGCCGGAAACTTGCAACAGATGGGGCGAGTTGATTGTACCGCCCGACAGGATCACCTCGCGCGCAGCGATCGCGCTCCGGTCCTGACCGTTCTGGCGGAACACGACGCCCATACAGTGCTTGCCTGCGAACTGGAGTTTGATGGCAAATGCTTTCGTCTCGATGCGCAGGTTTGGGCGACCCTTCGCCTGCGCCAAGAACGTGCGCGCGGTCGAGCCGCGCAAGCGGCCGTTGCGCGACATCTGCGAATAGCCCACGCCCTCGTGCTGGCGGCCGTTGAGATCGAGGGTGTAGGCAATACCAGCCTGCTGCGCGGCCTCGACGAAACGGCGGGTCAGTGCGAGCGTCGTGCGGTAGTCCTCGACCAGAATTGGCCCATCCTTTCCCCGTTGATCGGCCTCACCGGGAGCATAGCGCTCGATCGACTTGAAGTAGGGCAGCACCTCCTCGAACGACCAGCCCTTGCAGCCCATTTGTGACCAGCTGTCGTAGTCGGCCGGATTGCCGCGGATCCACAGCATGCCGTTGATGGAGCTGGAGCCGCCGAGCACGCGCCCACGCGGCCAATGGATCTGCCGGCCGGCGATGCCAGCTTCGGGATCGGTGGTGTAGTTCCAGTTGACCCTGGGATTATGCAAGAGCTTCAGGACCCCCGCCGGCACGTGGATCATTGGATGCCAGTCCTTCGGACCGGCCTCGAGCAAGATGACCCGCGCGCCACCCTCACTCAGGCGGCTCGCCAGGACGCACCCGGCCGAGCCAGCGCCGATGATCACATAGTCTGCAATGAGGTCGGCTTGGTTGCCCGCCATTTTGCGTCTCTCCCAATCGATGCTTACAGCAAACTGGCTGCCCTGTCACAAGCAGCGGCGGGCCAGAGCAAGCCAGAGCAAACCAGAGCGGGCCGATCACCGACCCCGGCGGGGCGCACCTGTCGAAGCCGCAACATCGCCGACAACGCGCACCCGCACGCGAATTGAGTTGCCGGGCAGGTAAGCGATCGGAATGTCCTCCGTTTCGACCGTCTCGAGCGTCGCCCGATCGGCACCGGCAGCAACGGCTCGGTCCGCGGCAAGAGCGGCGGCCTTGGCGATGGCGTCGGCGCGCTGCAAGTCGCGGAACACCTGGTCGACCTCCCCCGACACTTGAGCGATGGCCGCCCCTACGGCATTGGCGCAGTCGCCATGGCGCACACGGATGACGCGCGCTACGCCCTCCAGCCGATCCGGCACCAGGAACGCACCGCCGCCGACAGCAATCAGCGGCACATCGCCTGCCGCCGTCTTCACCGCATCAACGCTCTCCTCGATCATGCGCTTGGCTTCGCCCAAGACCCGCGCGCGGATCGAAGTATCGAGGTGCGCAACGCGGCTGCGGTCGCCGATGCCGATGAGGCCTGCAGCGATAGCAACGTCGGAGGCAGTGAGCTGAGTGCCGCCAAATGCCATCCCTTCAACGGGCAGCCGGTAGCCGACGGACAGCGGACCGATCCGCAACGGCTCCAACGTTACATGGCTGCCCCCGCCGAGCCCGATGGAGATCAGATCCGGCATGCGGAAGAGCGTGCGCACGCCCCCAATTCGGACCACCGAATTGGCCTCGCGTGGAAAACCGCTCCTGAGCTGACCGACGTCGGTGGTGGTGCCGCCGACATCGACCACGATCGCGTCGTCGAGCCCGGAAAGGTAGGCGCCGCCGCGCATGGAATTGGTGGCGCCGGACGCAAAACTATAGACCGGCAAGGATCGCGCCTGCGCGGCCTCCGCCACCGTGCCGTCGTTTTGGGTGATATAGAGCGGCGCATCGAGACCCGATCCGCGGATGGCCGCCTCGAACGCGGCAATCGTGTCGTGTGCAAGCTCGGCGAGCGCCGCATTGAGCAACCCTGCGTTTTCCCGTTCGAGCAAGCCGATGCGCCCGAGGTCGCTGGAGCAGGTGATGGCGGCGCCGGGGTTCTCTTGCGCGACGATAGCCGCTGCCTCGCGTTCATGGCTGGGATCGAGAGGCGAGAAGATAGCCGAGATGGCGACCGATCCTATTCCCTGCGCCCTCATCTCCCGCGCCGCCCGGCGCACGGCCTCGCCGTCGAGCGGCATGAACGGCCGGCCGTCGTACTCGTGTCCCCCCTCAACCATCCACACGCCGCCCTGCACCAGGCGCGCCAAATCCGGCGGCCAGTCGCAGAAGGGCGGCAACGAGGCGCTGGCCGGCATGCCGAGGCGCAACGCCCCGACCTTGGTCAGATGCCGGCGCTGCACCACCGCGTTCATGAAATGCGTGGTGCCGATCATAACCGCGTCGATGCGCTCGCCACCGAGCCCACCGGTCGCCTTTAGCCGCACAAACGCGTCGAGAATGCCCCCCGTCACGTCCTCGCTGGTCGGCGCCTTGACGGCGAGGCCGACCTGGCCGTCCTCGATCAGGACCGCGTCCGTGTTGGTGCCACCGACGTCAATGCCGATCCGTCTCATGCCTCGAATACGCTCTCGAAGTCGATGTCATACCCGAACGCGCGTGGGCCCACGTGTTCGAGCCCCTTGGGGGTGAGAAACACGCGCGGCGGCGGCAGCGCGATGACCGTGACGCGCTGGCCGTAACGGATCGTCTCCGTGCCGATGGCCTCGCCGCTGACGCTGTCGAGAACACAAATCAAGTCCGGGGACATGGCGATCGGTTGCCGCTCCAGCCAGGCCACGATCCACTCGTTCTGGAAGTCGATGCGCATTCCCACGCCGCGCCAATCGCCACTGCCCTCAAGCTGCGTGCGCCCGCGCAGGAAGCCTTCGGTGGTGCGGCGCTCCACGTCCCGCACTTTGCCCTGGTAGAGCACCTTCCCCGGTTCCACCGCCAGGATTGCTGCGATGGGATCGCGGTGCGTGCGCTGAGCATCGCGCACGGCCAGGCCGATCGCGATGGCCTTGGTGGTCGTGCCGTGGATCCCCCAGCGCTTGACCTCGCGGCCCGTGCGCGGTGCCTTGCAGGTTGAGGCAATGGACCCGTATTCGACGCAGATCTTGCGCGACACGCGCTCCATCCACTTCCAGCTTGGCACGCGCTCCACGACGGTCTCAAGACCACGTACGTCGACGGTGGTAAGCGGACAGGGCTTGAGATCGCCCACGGCGACGCTCGTCATCTGCGCCTCGGGATAAGCGCGACCCATCATGTCAGCGTCGACCACCGGGCGTCGCAAATGCGCGGCGGCCATCAGCGGCTGGATCGAATTGCCGCCGCCGATCTCGAGCGCCATGATGCCGCGGAAGCGATATTGCGTGTGCGCCTCCATCAATACCACTGCACGCGCGATGGTACGGCTGTCGGTGAGGCGCTCCTGACCAACCAGCGGCGCGCCCATGTTGGACACGGCCGCCACCCAGTCGTCGTCGGCGAGTTCGGCCGCAGACATCAGCGAAACGCGATGACCTTCGGCGTAGAGCCGGCGCATGTTGAGAAGGCCAAGGTAGGGGCTGCCTCCCCCGCCCGTGCCCAGGATCCAGGCGCCGACGGCAAGCGCTTCGATGTCGTCGAGGGTAAGCTCGCGCAGCGTCAATCGATGAGCTCCCGCACCAGGCGCCCCGCTGCGGTGATGGCCAGCAGCGTCGGCACGCGGCACACCTCTTTGACGATGGCCTTCGTGGCCGGGCCGTAGCCCATGCAGTCCATCGCCACGAGATCCGGTTGGTGCGCCGCCAAGCGCTCGGCCGCGGCGGCGATCTGGCACTCCGACGCGCTCGGAACCAGCGGCTCGGCCGCCACCGCGACGCCTGGCCTCGCCCACTTGGCCGTCAGCTTGCGCGCCTGCTCCGGCAGCGGAATGAGGATGCCCAGGCGCCCCGCCGGAAGCAGTGCCGCCGCCAGCGCGTTGAGCACCCTTGAGGGAAAGACGACGCCAGCATCGCCAGCCATGGGCGGGAACTCACCCGTGCAGGCAAACACGATCACCGTGGCCCCATCCCGCCTGAGCGCTGACAGCGTGGCGCCCGCCCGCGCGATAACCGCCGCCTTGGAGATCTTGATGTCGCGCTGACCCTTGAGCCGTGTATAGAGCGTGTCGTCGCCATCGGTCGGGGAGCAGGCGGAAAGCTCCGCCTCACTCAGTCCATCGAGACAGCCGCGCAGAATGACGCGCGTGTCGGCCGGCACCTCGGCCGCGAACAACCCCCGGATGTCCTCGCGCGGGGCCTGGCCGATGGTGGCAACTCCAAGCGTTCCGTTCGCCATCTCACGCCTCCAGGACCACGGCATCTTCCGGGCGCCATCGTACACCGACGTGCTCGCCGATGGTGCGCGCGGGATTGCCCTCGCTGCGTCCTTCCTTCACGAGTACCGACGCACCACTGTCCGCGGCAATGCGGTAGAGCGTCTGCCCGCCGAGAAAATTGGCAGTCGCGATCCGACCGGTGAGCAGGCCCGCTTGTGGCGGCGTCATGGCAATGCGTTCAGGACGGATCGCGATCGCCCCCGGCCCATCTCGGCCCGCAGCCGTTGGAGCCGGCATCGCCTGGCCATCAGCCGCCAGCAGTCGCCCCGCGCTCCAGGTCCCATCGATGATGTTGATCTCGCCGACGAAATCGGCAACAAAGCGCGTGCGTGGTCGCTCATAGATTTCAGCCGGCGTGCCCACTTGTTCGATGCGCCCTGCGTTCATCACGGCGATGCGGTCGGACAGAGCCAACGCCTCTTCCTGATCGTGTGTGACGAACAATAGCGTGACGCCAAGCTGCTTTTGTAGCTGTTTGAGTTCGAACTGCATCTGCTGACGCAACCTGCGGTCGAGGGCGCCGAGCGGCTCATCCAACAGCAGCACCGGCGGCTCGATGACAATGGCGCGCGCCAGCGCCACGCGCTGCTGCTGGCCACCGGAGAGTTGTGCCGGTCGGCGCGCCTCAAGCCCCGTGAGCGCGACCTGCGCCAAGGCGGCCGACACGCGCCTGTCGATCTCTTGCCGACGCATCCTGCGCATGCGTAGCCCGAAGCCGACGTTCTCGGCCACCGTTCGATGCGGAAAGAGCGCATACGACTGAAAGATCACGCCCATCTCGCGCCGATGCACGGGCATCTCCGTCACGTCGCGGCCACCCACAACGATGCGCCCTTCGTCGGGCGTCTCGAAGCCGGCGACCAGCCGCAGGGTCGTGGTCTTGCCGCACCCGGACGGCCCAAGCAGCGCAAAGAACTCGCCCGCACCGATGTCGAGCGACACTCCGTCGAGCGCCTTGATGGCGCCGGCAAAGGACTTGCTGAGCCCTTGGAGGCAAACCGAGGCGGACCCCGGCAGGCCCGCGGAAGGTTTGGGGGAGTTCAGTGGGCTCAGCCGCACGGACGTGCGCTCGATTGGGTCAAAGCTGCTCGCCGGTGTCATCGCAGATGCCATGCCAGGACCCCGCCCGATGCCGCGATGTCCGAGGTTGCAGCGCCGCGGCCGTGTGGTGCCCGCGCAGGCATCCCGGACGGCCGCTCCACTTCAAGCGCGGCATCTCTTGGCTAACCCTTGAGGATGCGCTGCACGCGCGCGTCGATCTCGTCCTTCTTGGCGTTGTACCACTGCCAGGGCACCTGCAGCAGCTGCGCCACCTTGGCCTCAGTGTTGAAGAGCTTGGCATCGTACTTGGGCTCGAGCCTTACCTTTTTGTTCGAGGGCGAGTACCACACGCCTTCAGCAAGCTCCTTTTGCACCTGCGGACGCAGCATGTAGTCGATATAGCCAAACGCCAGCTCCTTGACCTTGCTGCCAGGTGTCACATTCAGGACCTGCTCGAGCGCGAGGACGCCCTCCTTGGGCGCAGCGAATTCGATCGGCTGGTTCTGCCCGTCGTATCGGAAAATGCCGCTGTCGTGAAGCACACCCATGGTTACCTCCGCCGACAGAAGCGCCTTCTCCATTTGGCCAGTGAAGTCGAACAGCTTGATCGGCTTCAGCGCTTCCAAAGCCTTATAAGCCGCGTCGAGATCCTCAAAGCCTTTGCCGTGGATCCTGCCCAGCATCATCAGATGCGCCTGGCCCAAACTGTTGACGGGAATGAGGTATCCGCCGCGCTGGCCCGCGAGCGACGCGGCCGCGAGATCGTTCCAGGTGGTTGGCGGCGTAAGTCCCTTATCGGTGCGGAACCCAAGTCCGACCGCGCTCGTGAATATCGACACGCCAACGATCTTGTCAGATACGGCATAGGGATAGACGTCGGCGATGTTTGGCACCTCCTTGGCGGTAATCTGGCGCTCGACCAATCCGAATTCGGCCGCCTGCCACTGCTCGTTGGAGTTGGAGTGCAGCACGTCGTAAAGGGGCGCGGTCTTGGGGCTTGCCTGCAGCTTGGGCAGGTAGGGCAAGGCCTGGTCAGCTTCAACCGTACACTTGAACTCCTTTTCGAAGGCGGGGAGCACTTTGCCCTTCATGATCTCGCCCCACTTCCCGCCCCAGGTCGTTATCTTGAGCACCGATGACTGCGCCCGCAGCACCGTCGGGGCGGCAACGGCGGCTCCGGTGACGGCAGCGGCGAGGAGCACCTGACGCCGGGTTGCTTGCGATTTGCGCATGGGTTCCTCCATTCGAGCGCGCCAGCTAGAGCTTGAGATAGGCCCGCAGGCCAATGATCCATTCGAGCCCGATCACGACGGCGAGGGCCAGCGTGATCGACACCATCGAGGCGGCAGCGATAGCGCCGTCGAGATCAAACTTCATGTAGTTGAAGAGCACCACCGGCAGCGTCTCACCCTTTGGCACGACAAGAAAGAGCGACACCGGGAACTGATCAAACGAGACGATGAAGGCAAAGATGCCGCCCGCGATCACGCCTGGGCGGATGAGCGGCAACGTCACCTCGCAAAACACACGCAGCGGATTGGCACCGAGCGCGGCCGCGGCCTCCTCCAGCCGGCGATCGAAGTTGTCGAGCACCGCCAGCGTGGTGCGAATGACATAAGGTACCGCAACCACCGTATGCCCCATGATGAGGCCCCAGATCGGCCGACCGATCCCCGCCAGCAGATAGATCTGGAATAGTGCCAATCCCGTCAGGATCGCCGGCAGCATCAGCGGCGACATGAATAAGGCGGTTGCCAGGCGTGCGCCGGGCAGGTTTCCACGCGCCAGCGCCAGGGCCGCCGAGGCGCCGATCAGCATCGACAAGACGAGCACGGCGGCGGCCACCTTCAGGCTAAGCCAAAGGGCATTGATAAAATCCGGGTTGGCAAAGAACTTGGCAAACCAGGCCAACGTGAAGCCGACGGGGGGAAAGGAAATGTAGGGCGTCGGATTGACCGCAAACACCAACACGATGGCGATGGGCGCGAGCAGAAAGAACAAGATCGCGCCGTTGAGGCCGAAGTAGACGATCGCGCCGAAGCCGACCTTCGCCCTCATGCCGCCTCCTCCCCGGCCAACCCAGCGAGTACCTTGTTGTAGGCGATCACGACGGCCAGCGACACCGCCAACAAGATGAGACCAAGAGCACCTGCGAAGTTTGGATTGAAGCTGGAACTCACCTGCTGGTAGATCAGCATCGGCAGCGTCAAAACGTCGGTGCCCCCCAGCAAAAACGGCGTGACGTAGGCGCTGATCGACAGCGCGAACACCAACAGCGAACCGGCGAGGATGCCCGGAAGGCTCAAGGGGAGCGTCACCTCGCGGAAGGCTTGCCAGCGCGTGGCACCGAGGCTGCGTGCGGCATCCTCGAGCCGCTCATCGACGCGGCCGATCACGCCTGCCAGCGTCAACACCATAAACGGGACATAGATGTGGGTAAGCGCAACGATGGTGCCGAACTCGTTGTACATGAGCTTGAGCGGCCGCTCCGTCACGCCCAGGGCAACGAGCGTCGTGTTGATGACGCCCCGATCTTGCAGCAGCGTCATCCAGGCGAAGGTGCGCACAACGATGCCGGTGAGCATCGGTGCGATGACCGCCATCAGCAGCAGCGCATGGCCGATACGCGAGTGCGCACGCGCCATCAGGTGAGCGAGCGGATAGCCCAAGAGGAGTGCCGACAGGGTGGTGAGCAAACCGATGCGCAGCGTCGCCCAGAGCGCCTCCGGATAGAGATCGTCGCGAAAGAAGCGCTCGAAGTGGCGCAGGGTGAAATGCACGGGCGCGTTCACTGGATTGCCGGACAGGAACGCCATGACGCCGAGCACCCCCAACGGCAACAGGAAGAAGAGCGCGAACAACAAGAGCGCAGGCCAGATCAGCCAGCCGACGCGGTTTGGCCTAGCCACCGGTCGGGCTCTCGTGGCCGGCAAAACTTTGGCTGCCATTTCGGACGCCATGCATGGCCTTGCTCCTCGCCCTGCCAATTCCAGCCGGCCGATAGCGATTTTGCTGCCCGGCGAGGAGGCTCGTCAACGCGACCCGACCGCGGCCTGGGCGGTGCCAGAGTTAGGCCAGAATTAAGCCAGGGTTAAGCAAGGGTTAAGCAAGGGTTGGCCAGCGTGGCGCGAAGGTGGTTGAGCTTGCAACGGGGGGCTAAACTGGTGAGCTGGGCTGCACCCAATCCGAGGCCTCTGGCACATCCATGACGAACGAGGTCGCGGTCCGCCTGCGCCCGGCCGTGCCGGAGGACCGCTTTCGCATTCGACGCTGGCTGGCCGATCCACAGATCGCCGCCGCGTGGGGCAACGCGGCCAGCGCCGAGGCCGAGATCAGCTTGGCGCTGGCCAGCCCGACTGCACTTTGCCGCATCATCGACGGCGCTGGCACACCCATTGGATATGCGCACGCCCTTGAGATCGGCCTGTGGACCGAGGAGCGTCCGTCCGAGCTGCCGGCCGGCACCTGGCACATCGGCTATTTTTTGGCCGGGGGGGATAACTGCCACGGGCGCACTGGTGCGGCGGTGTTGGCTCTGCTCTCAACGGAGGTCTTCGCCACCACGCTCGCCGTGGCCTGCTCCAGCCTGGTGTCGGTCAAGGCCGAGACAGCCGCGCGCGCCTACGAGCGGGCGGGTTTCCGCTGGCGGCGGATTTGGAATGACCGACTGCTCGGCCCGTCCTGGCTCATGCTGCGCGAGCGGCCGGTTTAGCATCGATGAGATCGGAGAGCTGGCCAGCGGCCACCAGCAGGCGCGCAACCGTCAGCGGACCTTCGCCGGCGATCTGCGCCAGCATGGTCCGGACCCGCGCGAACCGATCGCCTTGGACGGCCAGCCAAGCCTCGGCACCGACATGGGCCGAGACGATGGCACTGCGGGTGAGGGCCATCTGGGCGGCAGCCAGTTTGTTGAGCGCCTGAGCCACAGCCAGGCGGTCGTAGTAGTCGGGGGTTGCGATCCCCGCCGCCTTGCTGGCGAGCTCGGAGATATGCAGATGCTCGCCGATGGCAAGATAGATCTGTGCCGCAGCAGCCACCGGCGCCTTGGTCTCGGCCGCGATCTCGGTGATCGATGGCGCAAACCCCAACAGCTCGAGTGCTGCCACGTCGAGGCTAAGCTGATCGGGTATCCCCGCACCGCAGAGCCGCCCCGCCTCCGCCGCAAGCAGGGACTGGCGCCGCGGGGTCAGTACACTTCCGAGCGCGACCTTCAAGGCAGCGACGCCAGTACGGTGGCGGGCGATGGTGACGTCGAGGTCCGATATCGCCGACCCGTTGCGCAGGAACCAGAGCGTCTGCGCGTTTACAAGGCTCTGGATCACTTGGTAGAGGGCAAGCTGGGCGGCACCCTTGGTCTTACCGTCGAGCGCATCGATGCGCTGCCAGAGCGCCGGCAGCTCGAACACCTCGCGCGCGGCGAGGAAGGCGTGGGCGACATCGGCGCTCGAGCGCTGCGTCTCTTCCACCAACCGCGCGGCCATGGCCGGGCCACCGCGGTTCACGATCGCATTGGTGAGGCCGAGCGCGATGATCTCGCGACGAAGGCTGTGCCTTTCCAACTCGGGTCCGAAGCGTGCGCGCAAAGCGGCCGGGAAATAACCGCTAAGCCACGGCTCAAGCCCCGGTTCATCGGGAACGCGGCTCTCGAGCAGGTCGTGCTGCAAGGCGATTTTGGCGTAGCTCAGCAGCACGGCCAGCTCCGGCCGGGTGAGCCCGCGTCTGGCGCGACCGCGTTCTTGCAGGTCCATGTCGGAGGGCAGCGCCTCCAGCGACCGGTCGAATAGCCCGCGCGCCTCAAGCGTGCGCATCAGCAAAGAATAGTCGGCGAGCTCTTGTACGCTTCGTCGCTCCGCAAGGCTCAAGGCGAGCGACTGTTGGTAATTGTTGCGCAGCGAGGCGGCGGCAACGTCCTCTGTCATCTCGACCAGCAGAGCATTGCGGGCGGCGTCCGTGAGCTTGCCGGCACGCACGGCGGGCGCCAACGCGATCTTGATATTGACCTCCTGGTCGGAGGTGTTGACGCCGGCCGAATTGTCGATGAAGTCGGTGTTGATGCGCCCTCCGCGCGATGCGAACTCGATGCGCGCACGCTGGGTAACGCCGAGATTGGCACCCTCGCCGATCACCCGGGCTCTGACCTCGGCGGCCGTCACTCTGAGCGGGTCGTTGGCGCGATCGCCGACGTCACCATCGCTTTCGCCGGTCGCTCGAATGTAGGTACCGATGCCCCCGAACCAGAGAAGGTCGGTCTGGCACTTCAGGATGGCGCGTATCAGCTCGGTGGGGGTGAGGCTTGCCGCATCGGCTTCCAGCAGCCGTCGCATCTCCTCGCTGAGCGCTATCGATTTGGCCGAGCGCGAGAAGACGCCGCCACCCTTGGAAATCTTCGTCCTGTCGAAGTCCTGCCAGCTGGAACGCGGCAGGTCGAACAAGCGCTTGCGCTCGGCAAAGGCAGCGCTGCCGGGGTTGGGGTCGATGAAGATGTCGCGGTGATCGAAGGCGGCCAGGAGCTCGATGCGCTCGGAGAGCAGCATGCCGTTGCCAAACACGTCACCGGACATGTCGCCCACGCCCACCACGCGGAAGGGCTCGCTTTGGATGTCCTTGTCCATCTCGCGGAAGTGTCGCTTGACGCACTCCCAGGCGCCGCGTGCGGTGATCGCCATGCGCTTGTGGTCGTAGCCGGCCGAACCACCCGAAGCAAACGCGTCGCCCAGCCAGAAATCGTGCGCCGCCGAGATGTCATTGGCAATGTCGGAAAAGGTGGCGGTGCCCTTGTCGGCGGCAACCACGAGGTAGGGATCATTGCCGTCGTAACGCAACACATGGCGCGGCGCTACAACGTTGCCGTCTTTGATGTTGTCCGTGATATCCAGCAGCGCCGAGATGAAAATGCGATAGGCGGCAACACCCTCCTTCTGGATCTCCTCGCGTGCGCCCACCCGCGGCAGCTGCTTGGGCAGGAAGCCGCCTTTGGCGCCCGAGGGGACAATGACCGCATTCTTGACGAGCTGCGCGTGCACCAAGCCCAAGATCTCTGTACGGAAATCCTGCGCCCGGTCCGACCAGCGGATGCCACCGCGGGCGATGGCAGCAAAGCGCAGATGGATGCCTTCCACGCGCGGCGAATAGATCCAGATCTCGCGGAAGGGGCGCGGCTGCGGCGCTGCCTCCACGGCCTTGCTGTCGAGTTTGAACGCAAGCGTAGCCGGGCACCGACCCTGCGCATCCCTCATGTAGAAGTTGGTGCGCACGGTGGCCTCAACGAGGTTGTGGAACTGCCGCAAGATGCGGTCCTCATCGAGGCTCGGCACGGCAGCGAGCGCGCCGCCAATGCGCTGCTGGATCGGCGCCGCGGCCGCCTGGCGCTGCGCCGGAGCGAGGTTGCGATGGGGATCAAAGCGCAGGTGAAACAGCTCGAGCAGGTCGCGGGCGAGGCCGGCATGGCGGTTGAGCGTCTCGGCAAGGTATCGCAGGCCGAAGGGCGAGCCGAGTTGACGCAGATAGGCTGCATAGGCGCGCAGCACGGCCGCCTCGCGCCATTGTGCACCGGCTGAGACGATGAGCCGATTGAAACCATCGTTGTCGGCCTCGCCGCCCAATACGGCGAGGAAACACCCCTCCAGTCTGCGATCATGGCGTTCGAGTTCGATGGGCGTGCCGTCGGCCGTTTCAAGAACCATGTCGTGCAGCGTGACCCTGCGCTCACCCTCTGCAAACCGCGGCCGAATGTCGTAAGAGCGCTCGTCGATGGCCGAGAAACCGAGGTTCTCCAGGACGGGAACGCGCTGCGACAGTGGGATCGGTGCACCGAGCGAGTAGACCGCGGCGTGGACGCGGTTGGCGGCCATACCCGCCACCCGATAGAAGTCGATCACCAGGGTATGATGGGTGCCGACACGCTCGATGCGCTTGATATCCTCAAGCGCCCGCTCGGCCGGGAAAGTTTCCGCATAACCGGCGGAGAAGGCGGTGCCGTACTTGGCCTGCAGCGCCACGGCGCCTTCGCCTTGGGTCGCAATGGCATCGGCCAGCCGATCCTCCCAGGTGCGCACGATCTCGGCGACGCGGCGCTCCAGGAGGGCCACATCGGCCTGCGGCGTCGGTCCCGCAAAGCGGGCGACGATGAACTGCACCCGCACCAAGGGCCCCTCCGGGAAGTAGGGGTAGAATGCGGCGATGCGGCCATCGTAGGTTTCCGACAGCAATGCGCCGATGCGCTCGCGCACGCGCGTGTTGTAGCGATCGCGGGGCACGTAGAGCAGCACCGAGACGAAGCGGTCGAAGCGGTCGATGCGGGTGAAGGCGCGCACGCGAGGCCGCGTCTCGAGATCGAGGATGCCTTCGCACCAGGCCTGCAGCTCCTTGGCGCCGATCTGGAAGAGCTCGTCGCGCGGGAAGGTGTCCAGGACGTTGAGGAGGCCCTTTCCTGCGTGGCTGGCGGCGGGGTAGCCGGAAGCCGAGAGCACCGTCTCCGCCTTGTGGCGCAACAGCGGGATTTGGGCCGGTGGGGTTACGTAGGCCTGCGAGGTGAAGAGACCAACGAACCGCATCTCGCCCTTGGGCGTGCCGTCGCCCCGATAGGTCTTGACGCCGATGTAGTCCATGTGGGCGCGGCGGTGCACGCGGCTCACCACGTTGGCCTTGGTGATGATGAGCGGCGCCGGTTCGAGAAAAAAGCGGCGCACCTCCGGGGTCATCGCCACGAGCTCAGTGCCGCGCCGCAGCACCTGCACGGTCGGGTCGCGCAACACGCCAAGACCGGTGTCGTCCACTGGCTCAAGGTCGCGGTCGCCTACCAGCTCGAAGGAGCGGGCACCAAGAAAGGTAAAGTTGGCCCGCTCAAGCCAGTGCAGAAAGGCGATGGCCTCGCCGAGCGCCTCGGCGGGAAGGTTGCCATGCACCCGCTCGAGCAGCTTGCGCGCCCCCTCCAGGCGCTCCAGCATCGGCCGCCAATCGGAGACCACAACGCGCACTTCCGTCAGAATGTCTGACAGCGCCGCGGTCAGCTCGCCGGCCTCCGCCGGCATGAGGTTGCGCAGGAGAATGGCGATATAGCTCTCCTGATGCCCGTCGCCCCAGCGCTCGTCGCCGGCGCCGGCGATGGTCGCAAGGTGTCCCGCCTTGTCGCGCTGGGTCCTGAAGATTGGGTGGAACAGCAGCCGCACGGTGAGCCCTCGGGCCTGCAGCTCGCCCAGCACCGAATCGACGAGGAAGGGCATGTCGTCGTTGAGGATCTCCACGATCGAGCCCGGCGGCGGCTCGCCGTTGCCGCCGCCCACCAGGCGCCGGACCGAAATCTTGTGCCGCCCCTTGGGTTTGTCGGCGATGAACGCCATCGCCTCGGACGCATTGCTGGCAAGCCACTCGGCGGGCAGGCCGTCAAGCCCGGAGAGCCCGTCGTGGGCATAGAGCAACGGCACCAGCGGCGCGGCCGGCGAGCCCTTGCCCAATGCCGTCTCAACCCTGCGGATGAGACCGCCGGCTGCGGCTTCGGCATTGAGAGCCATTGGCGCCTCTCCTGTCGATGATGGGCAAGTAGTGAACCTCTGCGCCACGATTGACAATGCACCGCATTGGCCGTTGACAATTGCGCACGCGCGCAACACCACAAAGAGGAGAGGAGCCTATGGTGAAAGATGCAAGGCTCATGGCCCTCGACCTCGGGCCGGAGGCCCGCCTCGACCCCGACAGCGAAGCCTATTTCGCCAAGTGCCAGGAAAAGCTTGGCTTCATCCCCAACGTGCTCAAGGCCTATGCCTTCGACAACAGCAAGCTCAAGGCATTCATCGCCATGGCCGACGACCTCATGTTGGGCGACAGCGGCCTCTCCAAGCTGGAGCGCGAGATGATCGCGGTGGCGGTGAGCTGCGCCAATCACTGCCACTATTGCCTGACCGCGCATGGTGCCGCCGTACGCCAACGCGCCGCAGACCCCGAGATGGGCGAGCTCATCGCCCAGAACTACCGCGCCGCAGCCCTGCCCGCACGACAGAAGGCGATGCTAGACTTCGCCGTGCGCCTCACCGAGGCCCCTGACAAGATCGAGGAGAGCGACCGCGATACCCTGCGCCGCGCCGGCTTCAAGGACCGCGACATCTGGGACATCGCAGCTGTCGCCGCCTTCTATAACATGTCGAATCGGCTCGCCGCCGCCGCCGATATGAGGCCCAACCGAGAGTATCACTACATGGCCCGGGAGATGGTGCGCGAGATGGTGGGCGAGGACGACGCCGGGCCGAGCGCGGCTGGAGCCCCCGTCGGGGCGGCCTCGAGGAGCCGAAACCATGAGGCAGGCGATGGCGGGCGTCGGCGAAGGCGCGCGGTGTGACGGGTAGACTGTGACGGGTAGACTGTGACGGGTAGACAGTGTGAGGGATATACTGGGGAGCCGCGCTTGGATCTTGTAACGGGCATCTGCAGTCTGCCACATTTGCCCGTCACACCAGCCGGGGTCGAGGCCAAGGTCAAGGCAGTGCGCTCTGTCGAGAGCACGCGGGATGGATGATGGCGGGGCATGCGTAACACCATAGCCGTCATGAACACGAAGGGCGGTGTGGGCAAATCCACGCTCGTGCTCTCGGTTGCCGAAACGCTCTCGGCCGTGTTCCGCAAGAACGTGCTCATCATCGATTCGGACTCGCAGGCGAGCGTCAGCGCCATGCTGCTGTCCGCCACCAACTTGCATCGCCTGCAATCCGATGGTCTGACCATCGTCGATCTGCTGGTGGCCAGTGTCCTCAACAATGTCGCCGTCGACTGGCCGCGGTTTGTGGTGGGCGGCGTCTCGGACGTGGACGAGGCGCGCACCGTCTATCTGATCCCGAGCGACATGCAGCTCACGCTGTTTGAGCGCGAGGTCTCCAAGGAGAGCCTCCATGCCCGGCTGCGAACCAGCATCGGCGCGCTACTCAATCATGTGCGCGGGGTATTCGACATTGTGCTGGTCGACTGCCCCCCCGGGCTATCCGTGCTGACCGAATCCTGGCTCAGGGAGGCCGACTTCCATTTCTCCCCGACCAAACCCGACTACGTGTCGACCTGCGGGCTGGAGGTGTTCCGTCGCTTCAAGGGGCTCAATCCGGAAATGGGTTTCGCCGAAAACCTCGGCGTCATTATCAACATGCGCGACCCACAATCGGCCGTGGAGGCGGACTACCAGCGTTGGCTCAGCGAAAACCCCGACAACCGCGTGTTCGCGCAAACCATCCCACGCACCAGTGCACTGCAGCACGCGTCGCACTTGAGCGCGGTGGAGCGCTCCTACATGGCCAAATACCCTGGCGATTCGAGCGTCGCCGTCCGCGCCGTGTGCCAGGAACTGCTGAGCCGAGTGGCGGCCGCCAATGCCGCGACAAGCGCACCGCCCGCACCCGATCCGAGCCAGCCGGTCCCCACCAAGGCCTCCTGAGACCTGAGCTAGCGCCAATATTCGCCCGCGGTCGCCCGTCGACCTCCCCCTGCGGCGGTGAGCAGGCCCATGGCCATGGCCTTGACTGCATAAACTTGATTGCAGGGCCTTGATCGCATGGCCATTAGAGTGAGCCCATGGATGTCCTCCTCGACCTTGACGGCACGCTCGTCGATCCAAAGCCGGGTCTCATCGGGTCGGTGCAGTATGCTTTGGACCGGCTCGGCTTTCCGGTGCCGCCGGTCGATGAGCTGTTGTGGCTGATCGGGCCGCCCTTTCGCCTCTCATTTCCCAAGCTCTTCGGCACTGCCGAGCTGACGGAGCGCGCCATCGCACACTACCGCGAGCGCTACTACGGCGGCGCCATGTACGAGGCCACCGTCTATGAGGGAATACCCGCCGCCCTCGATGCGTTGGGCGCTGCTGGGTGCCGGCTCATCGTCGCCACGTCCAAGCCCCACCATTACGCGCGACCGATCCTGGAGCGTTTCGATCTCGCCCGCCGCTTTGCCGCCATTCACGGGCCGGAGCTAGATGGCACCAACGATCACAAGGGCGACCTCATTGCCCATATCATGGCCCGAGAAGCTGTCCTACCCGAGAGGGCGGTGATGGTCGGTGATCGCCAGTTCGACGTGACCGCAGCTGCGCGCAACGGCATCCCCACCGTGGGCGCGACCTGGGGCTACGGCACGGCCGACGAGCTCCTCGATGCTGGCGCCTGTGCACTTTGCCCGACACCTGCTGGGCTCTGCGCGATGGTGCTCGGCTTGCGCGATCGGATCGGCGGCAAGGCTTGCTCGCAATAGCGCCGGTCCAATTGTCGCATGGCGGAGCATTTGGCAAATCTGCCATGTGCGGTAAGTGCTTGGTGCGCCCGACCATTCCTTGACACCCTGGGGCCCCGTCCCTATGGTGCGCCCCGTTCAATAGGCCCCCGGGGAGTTTGGGTGATCATTCGGGCCGTCTGCGCCGAGGACGTCAGTCCGATGCCTGGACCAGCCAACGATCGAGGCTCTGGCGAACGCCAGATGACCGAAGCAGAAAGGGCTGCGTTCGAAGGCAGGATTTCCGACCTCGGCGACCGGCTGAATAAGATTAAAGCCCAACGTCAGGCTGACGCTGACGCCGATCTCGACGCGGAGATGCGTGGGCGCGGCATGGCCTACGGCATGCGCATGGCCGCTGAGCTGGTGGCCGCCGTGGTGGTTGGCAGTGCCATTGGCTACGGCCTGGACCGCTGGCTTGGGTCCACACCGTGGCTGTTCTTGCTGTTCTTCGTGTTGGGGTTCGTCGCCGGCGTGGTCAATGTGGTGAGGTCCTACGAGCGCGTGCAGAAGGACATAGCGGTAAGAACCGGTGGCAGGCTCGGCCACACGGTGCCGGACGACGAGGACTGAGGGCGATCACGTGGCAGCAGAGCACGCGGGAAGTCAGGGCTCACGGATGCCCGATCCCATTCATCAGTTCGAGCTGCATCCGATCGTGCCGATCAAGATCTTCGGTTGGGATGTCTCGTTCACCAACTCCGCACTGTTCATGCTGGTGTCGGTCGTCCTGATCACCGCCTTCTTCATGCTGTCGATGCGCTCGCGCTCCCTGGTTCCGGGGCGGCTGCAGTCGATGGCCGAGGTAACGCACGAGTTCGTGGCCGGCATGGTGCGCGAGAGCACGGGCAGCGCCGGGATGAAGTATTTCCCGTTCGTGTTCACGATCTTCATGTTTATCTTCTCGTGCAACATGCTGGGCATGATCCCGGGCTTTTACTCGGTGACGAGCCAAATCATCGTCACGGCTGCGCTGGCGGCTCTCGTGTTCTTGACTGTGCTCGTCGTGGGGTTTGCCAAGCACGGCATCGGCTTTCTCAAACTGTTCGTTCCGGAAGGCGTACCCATCGCGATCCTGCCGATGGTCGTGCTGATCGAGGTGATCTCGTTCCTGTCGCGTCCAGTCAGCCATTGCGTGCGTCTTTTCGCCAACATGCTGGCGGGACACATCACGCTCAAGGTGTTCGGCGGCTTCGTCGTCATGCTGCTCGGCGCCGGCACGTTCGCGGCGCTGTCGCCCCTGCCGCTGCTGATGGCGATCGCGATCACTGCCCTTGAGGTATTGGTAGCGTTCCTGCAGGCGTATGTTTTCACCATGCTGACCTGCATGTATCTCAATGACGCGCTGCATCCGGGGCACTAGATACAAAGCGTATTCGTTTGACTGCCTTCACATCCAACCCGCATCGAACAGGGGAGTAGACACAAAATGGATCCCGCCTCCGCAAAGCTCATCGGCGCCGGCCTGGCCGCCATCGGCACGGGAGCTGCTGCCATTGGCGTTGGCAATCTCTTCGGCCAATTCCTGCAAGGCGCGCTGCGCAATCCCTCCGCCGCGGACGGCCAATTCGGTCGATTGATCTTCGGCTTTGCCGTCACAGAGGCATTGGGCATCTTCGCCCTGTTGATCGCCTTCCTCTTGATGTTCGCCCTGTGATCAGACCGCGACCAACGGTGGACGGGCTCCATGGCTAGCACTGCCTCAACCGGCACGCCGACCGATGCGCCGCACGGCAAGGCGTTCCCGCCCCTGGATGTGAGCACGTTTGTTCCACAGCTGGTCTGGCTCGCTCTGACGTTCGCCCTGCTCTACGTGGTCCTCAAGCGCGTGGTGCTGCCGCGCGTCGGCGAGGTGATCGAAGAGCGCAGCGACCGCATCAAGCGCGACCTGGGACAAGCCGAGACGCTGAAGGCGGAGACGGCAAAGGCCCTGGCCAACTACGAGCAGGCGCTCGCCGACGCCCGGACGCAAGCCGGCGGCATCGTCAAGACCATGCGCGATAAGCTTGCTGAGGAGGCGGGCAAGGAACGGGCCAAGGTCGAAGCGCAGATAGCGGAGAGACTGGCCGAAGCCGAGACGCGCATTGCCGAGACCAAATCGCGGGCGCTCGCCAGCGTCGGTGAGATCGCCAGCGAGGTGGCCGGCACCATCGTCACGCGCCTGATCGGCGCCGAGCCGACCAAGGACGAAGTGAAGCGGGCGCTGCTGCAGCGTGCCGCCGAGTAGGGCTGCTCAATGACGCAAATGGCCGAGTTCTGGGTGGCGATCGCCTTTGTGGTGTTTCTGCTCATCCTGCTCTACTACCGGGTGCCGGCGCTGATCGCCAAATCGCTCGACGATCGCAGCGAGGCGATCCGCCGGGAGCTCGACGAGGCCCGGCGGTTGCGCGAGGAAGCGCAAAACTTGCTGGCCGACTATCAAAAAAAGCACCGCAACGTCGGGCAAGAGGCAGACACCATCTTGGAACTGGCACGGGGGGAGGCGGAGGCGTTCGCCCAGGAGACGCGCGCCAGCCTGAAGGACATGCTGGAGCGACGCACGCGGCAGGCTGAGGATAAGATCGCTCGCGCCGAAGCCCAGGCGGTCGACGAGGTCCGCGCCGCGGCCATCGAGCTCGCTGTAGCGGCGGCGGAGAAAATCCTGCGTGAGAAGGCATCCGGCAGCGGCGGGGTCTCGCTCATCGATCAGAGCATCCGCGAGCTCAAGGGCCGGCTGAACTAGCTCAGCGATTGATCCTGGTGATTTTCGTTCCCTCCAGGGTCAGGTTGTACATGAGCCCCTTGCCGTCGAAGATGAACCCCACGATCGGGCTCGCGACCTTGCTCGAATCGATCGAGCCACCGATGCCCACCGTGATCAAGGCCACCGATCCGTCGACGCCGACCTTAAAGCCCCGCACGCGTCTGAACCCCTCGAGGGCCTCGGGCGTCATGAAGACGATGATGACCGATCGCGCCTGCGCACCGAGTTGGAAGCCGAACGAAGCCGAAATGGTGTTGTAATAGCCAACCGTTCCACCGCGAACGAGCAACGCCCCTTCCCCGTACTCTCCGCCGACGCCGACACCCGCCTTGATCACCGACGGGAAAACGAGGACGGCGGACGCCTTGGACAGGAGCTCGCGGGCTCCCCCAATGCGATAGTTGAACTCGCGCAGCGTGGCATGGACACCAGCATCGATCCTGGCCGCAGAGTAGGCCTCGCCTGAGCTCGTCGAAGCAGCGATTGCAAAGGGCGCCACGAGCGCAAGGCGCGCGGCCTCGCGACGGCTGATGATAGGCATGTTGACCCCCGTATGGTGGCAAACGCAGCTTCACGCAACGCCACCGTGGCCCATGGTTTAACAATTGCATTTGGCAACAATCGGGTGGCAACAATCGGGCAGCAAGCACCTGATTTTCGGTGCGATTTGCCGCTGACGGCAATTCCTCTGCCCTCAGATGAGCCGCGCCAGCCGGGCAATTCCCGCCTCGATCTGGGCCTCGTCCGCCAGCGAGTAGCTGAGCCGCAGCGCGCTGCGGCCGCGACCGTCATGATAGAAGGCCGCGCCCGGCACGAAGGCAACGCGGGCCTGCTCGACGGCCCGGTCGAGCAAATCGGCAGCATCGATGGCAGCGGGCAGACGCACCCAGGCAAAGAGACCGCCCTTGGGCTCGCTCCAGCCGACGCCCCGCCCCATGTGGCGGTTCAGCGCGGCCAACATCGCGTCGCGGCGGCGCCGATAATGCGCGCAGGCGCGCTCGACTTGGGCATCAAAGACCTGCTCCGCCAGCCGGTGCATGACCATCTGGTTGATGGTCGCATTGTTGAGGTCGGAGGCCTGCTTGACGAGCACGAGACGGCGGATCATGGCGGCGGGCGCCACGATCCACCCCACGCGCAGGCCGGGGGACAGCACCTTGGAGAAGGTGCCACAATAGATCGAGCGCGCCCTTTCGATGCCGCCGCGGCGCTCGACCTCGAGACGCATGAGGGGCGGCAAGCTCGCTCCCTCGAACCTGAGCGCGGCGTAGGCCGCATCCTCGATGATGGGAATGTCGAGCTCGGCTGCGAGGTCCAGCAGTCGGTGGCGGGCTGCCAGCGACAGCGTCTCGCCCGTCGGGTTGGCGAAATCAGGCACGACATAGGCGAATTTGACCCGGCCGCCGGCCGTGGTCGCGGCTTCTGCAAAGGACGCTGGCGTGCGGTTGCCGTCTTCGGGACGGAGCTCGTCGTAGCGCGGCTCGTAGGCTGAGAAGGCCTGCAGAGCGCCAAGGTAGGTGGGGGCCGTCACCAGCGCCGTGTCGCCCGGCGAGAGCAGCATTCGACCGAGGAAGTCCAACGCTTGCTGCGAGCCTGAGGTGATGACGATGTTGTCCACCTCGCAGGCGACACCCAGCCTGCCCATGTGCCGCACGATCCATTGCCGCAGCGGCAGATAGCCCTCGCTTACCGAATACTGAAGGCCGCTGCCCGCCAGCGTCGCGTCAGTGAGCACGGCGGCATAGGCCGCACGCGCTTCCTCGACCGGAAAGAGGGCGGGATCGGGAATGCCGCCGGCGAAGGAAACGATGCCCGGCTGCTCCAACAGCTTCAGGAGCTCGCGGATTTCCGAGGCGCGCATGCGCTCAGCGCGCGCCGCGTAGGTGGGCTCCCAGACCCTCGGCTGAGCCTGACTGGTCACGTGAATTGCTCCTCTTGCGACCCCCACCCCGGCGGTCCAGCTGGGGTGCACCTTTATGCGGGGGCCAATTATGTCAGTATTGCTGACCTATTTGCAAGATGGTCCTGTTTGGACGGTCGGGCTGCAGCGGCCCAGCCCTGAACTCCCAAGCCCAGAGAAGCCCGAACCCACGGAAGCCCAAACCCGGGGAAGCCCAAACCCAGGGAAGCCCGAGCCCGGGAAAACCCAAGCCCAAGCCGAGGGAACCAAACCCAGTAAACGCCAGGCTTAGTGGACCAAGGGCGCAAGGAAGGGCGCAAGGTGTGAGGCCTCGGCAAAGCGCGGGGGGGGGCCTGCCCCAACAGGTGCGCCAACCCTTCTACTGGCCTTTCCGGGCAACCCTGGCCCAGCCCTCAAGCGCCGCTCGTCCTCGCGGACGGGCGTTTTGCCTTTGCCTTGCGCGGCGGCTTGAACACCATGCCCTCGAGCTTCAAGCCGTCGGGATCCAGGAAGAAGACCGCGTAATAGCCCTCGCCGTACTCGGGATAGTCGGCCGGCGGATCGACCACCTTCACCTTCGACTTCGCAAGGTGTGCATAGAGGGTGTCCACGTCGCGCCGGCTGCTCAGCTCGAACGCATAATGATGAAAGCCAATGTTGCCGATCCGATGCGGGTGTCGCTTGCCCTCCGCGTCGGCTTCGCCGATCCAGAAGAGCGTCTTGCCGTTGCTCCAACCGGCCGCCTTACCCGACGTATACTTGCGTTTGAACTTTAGAAAGCCCAGCACCGTGTCGTAGAAGGCCTTCGAGCGCTCGAACTCCTTCACGCGGATGACGAGATGATCGATGCCGACGACGCGTGCCATGTCGTGCTCCTGGCGCGGTTGCAACCCCGTTCGCCTATCAAACGCTCGGCCGCAGCCGAGAGGGTCTCCCCTTCCCGCACCGCCCCGAAGTCGGTTAGGTTAACCCCCGTCGATGAAAGCCGTCCCATGAACGCCCGCGCCAAGATCGCCATCGGTCATTCGGCTTGCCCGCATGACTGCCCCTCCACCTGCGCGCTCGACGTCGAGCTATTGCCCAATGGCAAGATTGGCCGGGTGCACGGCGCCGAGGACAACAGCTACACGGCAGGCGTCATCTGCGCCAAGGTCGCACGCTATGCCGAGCGCGTGCACCATCCCGACCGGCTGACGCATCCGCTGAAGCGCAGGGGTCCCAAGGGTTCGAGCGAATTTCAGCGCATCTCCTGGGACGATGCCCTCGATCTGACGGCTGAGGCTCTGCTGCGGGCCGAAACGCGCTACGGTCCGGAGGCGGTGTGGCCCTACTACTACGCCGGCACCATGGGCCTTTTGATGCGCGATGGGATCAACCGGCTACGCCATGCCAAGCGTTACTCGGGCATGCACGCCACCATCTGCACGACGCTGGCCTGGACCGGATATATCGCCGGCACCGGTCGGCTGGCCGGGCCCGACCCGCGCGAGATGGCAAAGTCGGACCTCGTCGTGATCTGGGGCACCAATCCCGTCAATACGCAGGTCAACGTGATGACGCACGCCGTTCGCGCCCGCAAGGAGCGCGGCGCCAAGATCGTCGCCGTCGACATTTATCACAACGGCACCATGCAGCAGGCCGATTTGGCGCTGTGCCTGCGGCCGGGCACCGACGGGGCACTCGCCTGCGCCGTCATGCACGTGCTGTTCCGCGATGGCTACGCCAATTGGCCCTATCTACAAAAGTACACCGACTGCCCGCGCGAGCTGGAGGCGCACCTCAAGACGCGCACCCCCCAGTGGGCCAGCGCCATCACCGGACTGACCGTTGCCGAGATTGAGACGTTCGCCGCGATGGTGGGGACCACGCCGCGAAGCTTCTTTCGCCTCGGATATGGCTTTGCCCGTTCCCGGAACGGCTCCCACAACATGCACGCGGCGCTGTGCATCCCGACCGTCACCGGCGCATGGCTCCACGAAGGCGGTGGCGGTTTCCACAACAACGGCGCCATCTTCCACTGGAACAAGACGCTGATTGAGGGCCTCGACCTGGCCGACCCCAAGGTGCGGACACTCGATCAATCGCGCATCGGCCCGGTGCTCACCGGCGATCCCGCCGACATCAAGGATGGCCCACCGGTGACGGCGCTCCTCATCCAGAACATGAACCCAGCGCAGGTGGCACCCGAACAGGGCAAGGTCAAAGCGGGCTTTGCACGCGAGGACCTGTTCGTGACGGTGCACGAGCACTTCATGACGGCGACGGCCAAGTTGGCCGACGTGGTGCTGCCGGCGACCATGTTCCTCGAGCACGATGACATCTACCAAGGCGGCGGCCATCAGCACATCATCTTGGGCCCGAAGCTGATCGATGCGCCGGGCGAATGCCGTTCCAACCACGACGTGATCTGCGGGCTGGCCAGGCGCGTGGGCGCCCATCACCGAGGCTTTGCCATGGGCCCGCGCCAGATCATCGACTGGACCTTGCAGAAATCCGGCTGGGGGAGCCTGGCAGAGCTCGAAGCCAAGAAGTGGATCGATTGCCAGCCGGCGTTTGAGCGGGCGCATTACATTGATGGGTTCCGCTATCCCGACAAGAAGTTCCGCTTCAAGCCGGACTGGAAGAACGTGCCGGCGCCGCGGCCGGGCGCCTTCGCGGTCGACCATGACATGCCGAGCCTGCCCGACCACTGGGATGTGATCGAGAAGGCGGACGGCCGTCACCCCTTCCGCCTCGCCACGAGCCCGGCGCGCGAGTATCTCAACTCCTCGTTCAACGAGATGCCGACCAGCCGGGCCAAGCACGGGCCACCGCGCGTGAAGGTGCACCCTGACGACCTGGCGCGGCTGGGCGTTGCTGACGGCGACCGCGTGCGCATGGGCAACGAGCGCGGCCAGATCACGCTGGCTGCGCAGGCCTTTGCCGGTGTGCAGCGGGGTGTCGTCATCGTCGAGAGCATCGCCCCCAACGACCAGTTCGAGGCTGGTGCCGGCATCAACACGCTCACCAGCGCGGTCCAGGGCGCGCCCTACGGAGGCGCGCCTTTCCACGACAACCACGTGTGGATCGAGGCGGCCTAGCGACAAGCCCCGCGAGGAAGAAAACACATGGGCAAAGCAGACATCGGCAAATCGGGTGTTGCCTACCTCAACCCCGCGAGTGCGCCCCCGCCGCAGGGTATGTATTCGCACGTGGCGCGCATGGCCCCCGGCGAGCTCGCCTTCATCGCCGGGCAGGTCGCGATCGACACCAGTGGCAATCCCGTGGGCATCGGCGACTTCGCGCTCCAAGTGGGCCAGGTGTTTGACAATCTTGGCAACATCCTGACGGACCTCGGCAGCGAATTCGGGGCGGTGGTGCAGTTCACGACGTTCCTCACCAGCGCCGACTTCATCCCCATCTGGATGCGGGAGCGTGCGGCGCTTTTTCCCAAGCTGTTCCCGGGCGGCAAGTACCCGCCCAACACGCTGCTCGTCATCGAACGCCTGGTGAAGCCGGAGTTCCTGCTCGAGGTGGAGGCCATCGCGCGAATCCCGAGCTGAGGCGCCTCAGGCGACCGGGCTTGCGTTGGCGCTGCCCTTTAGCCGAGCGGCGATGGCCGTGCCCCGTCAGACGGCGCTTGCGCGATGATCCGGCCGATCCCCGCGAAGAGTGCCGACGCCCACAGGAGGCGCCCAGCTTCGAGGAGACACCCGCCGGCCCGGCGCGTGTGACCAACGCCCATATGCCATCAGTCCACCATCAGCCCAAAGCCATCAGTTCAGGCCACAGTTCAGGCATTAGCTCAGCTCGTGGATCCTGAAGGGCAATCCACCCCTGGGGGTGAGGGTGACGGTGGCATTGATGCCGGGCGGTTCGGGGCCCACGTACTCCGGGCGGAAGCGGCGGAGCAAAATGGAAAGGGCGAGCACGTTCTCCACCTGGCTCATGGCGCCGCCAATGCAGGAACGCTTGCCCCCACCGAAGGGCAGATAGGTGTAGGGCTTGCGCTTCCTGGCGGCCTCGCCCAGCCAGCGCTCCGGGACAAATGCCTCAGGATCGTCCCAGAACTTGGGATTGTGGTGCGTGCCATAGGCGAAGAGCGCGACCTTGTCGCCCGGGTGGACCTCCTTGCCGTCGATCACGTCGGGTTTCGAGGCCACGCGCACCAGCATCCAGATCGGCGGATAGAGCCGCATCGTCTCCTGGATCACCGCCCGGGTGTAGGCAAGCGCCGAGTAATCGGCAGCGGTCGGCTCGCGATCGGCGTAGGTCGTCTCCCCCTCACGCCGGATGCGGTCGGCGGCCGCGGGATGGCGCGAGGTGAGATAGAGTGCCCAGGCCAGCGTCAGTGCCGTCGTCTCCGTGCCCGCCCAAAGGTATTGCTTTAACTCGTCGACGGCTTGCTGTTGGTCGAATTCGGGGATGGATGGGTCGGCGACGGCGCCCTCGATCATCTTGAGAAGGGTGCGTTCGCGCTGCTCACGCGGGTCTGCCGCGATGACCTCCGGCGGCACGCTTGCCCACACCTCCATCGCCTTGGCCGCATCCTCCTCGGTAATCTCGAACTCCTCACCGGCCACCTTCTTTAAGCGGATCGACTTGTGGTTCATCACGTCGGTGTAGGTCTTGACGCACTTGAAGACAAAGTGAGGATTGAACGGCATCTCCCGGTCGAACAGCGCCTTGCAGATCATGTCGGCGGCAAGCGTCCAGGTCTGCTCCACCATTTCGACCGTCTCGCCGGTCTGCGCCAGCTTGGCCCAGATCGCCATCTTGGTGCGGATGGCGGCCAGAAAATAGGGGATGTACTCGGCGAAGATGTCGGGATGGAACGCCGGCTGTTGCGGCATGCGGATCTTCTGCCACAGCGCCCCATCGTGCGTGATCATCGACTTGCCGAAGATCGGCTTCAAGCCATCGAAGTATTTGAGATAGTCGTCAGCCTTGGTGACGAGAATGCGCTTGAAGTGCTCGGGCTCGGTGAGCAGCACCACCCGCTGGCTCGCCATATTGACGGGAATGACGCCGCCATAGCGCTCCGCCATCGTCATCAGGATCGTCAAGGGATTGTTGGGTCCCTTGAGCAGCGGCGTCAGCTTGAACCAAACGGAGGATTCCTCGCCCAACTGATGCACGTGAGAAAGGGCTGCGGTCATGTCGACGGGCTCCGTCGCCTTTCGCTGCGCGGTCTCAAAGGCGCTCTCGGCGGAGACGCCGCCCATGCGTCTCCTCCCGCGCCTCGTCTCGGATCAACGCTTTGGCGAAATTGGATGATTTCGGATCGTTCACTGTCGGACAGCTAGCACTCGTTTCTGAGCCATGTCCATACGCCGCGCACCCGCGCCGCATTTTTTCCCCGACCTGTGACTGAACCTCTGGGGCGGGGTTATGGCGTTGGTGAGAATAGCGGATCTGTCGGGTTAACCAAAGCGCTCAGCTGCACACGCCCACCCTCAAGCCGCGCGCGGCCGGAGGCCACAAGAGAGAGAGCCAGCGGATAAAGTCTGTGCTCGGCGCTGAGCACCCGGTCGGCCAGCGTCTGGGGCGTGTCGTCTGTCAGCACCGGGACGGCTGCCTGTGCAACGATGGGACCGGCGTCGAGCTCAGCCGTGACGAAATGCACGGTGCAGCCGCTGACGCGCACACCCGCATCGAGCGCCTGCTTATGCGGATGGAGACCCTTAAAGGACGGCAAAAGCGAGGGATGAATGTTGAGCTGGCGCCCCAGCCAGCGCGCCGCAAAGGCCTCGGTTTGGATGCGCATGAAACCTGCGTGGCAGACGAGTTCGATGCCCTCGGCGACGAGTTGGGTTTCGACCGCGGCGTCGAATGCGTCGCGGGTGGCGTAGGCCTTGTGGTCGATGGCAAGCGCCTTGACGCCGGCGTCCCTCGCACGCTGCAAGCCCAAAGCCTCCGGGCGGTTGGAGATCACAAGCGCCACGTGAGCTGGATAGTCCCAACCGCGCGCGGCCTCGATGAGCGCCATCATGTTGGAGCCACGCCCGGAGATCAGAACGGCGACGCGCTTTTTCATGGGCTGCGGTTGGCTCGGGCCTCATGGGGCAAGAAGGCCTAGCATTGCCGGGCCCAGTTGGGTAGCGCAGCGCAGCGAGCTTGGCCGGGGGTGAACGGCCGCGGGCCGCGACACGGCGGGGAACATGGGCTACCAATCGCCAATGCGCTACCGACTGGTCATCGGCAACAAGAACATTTCGAGCTGGAGCTTGCGGCCATGGCTCGCCATGCGCCAGGCAGGCATCCCCTTCGAGGAGGTCAAGATCGAGCTGCGCCGGCCCGACACAAAGGCCAACATCTGGCGTTATTCTCCCTCAGGACGCGTGCCTGCTCTGCTCGTCGGTGAGCGCGTCATCTGGGAGAGCCTGGCCATCCTTGAGTATCTGGCCGAGGTCCACCCCGAGGCCCGACTGTGGCCCGCCCCACAGCCTGCCCGCGCGCAGGCCCGCGCGGCGTCGGCGGAAATGCACGCAGGCTTTGCCGCGCTGCGCGAGCACTGCCCCATGGACTTCGTTGCGCGACTGCCTTTGTCCACGCTGCCGGATGCGGTTGCCTTGGAGGTGCGGCGCATCCTGGACCTGTGGCGAGACTGTCGCCGCCAACATGGCGGTATGGGGCCGTTTCTCTTCGGCGCCTTCTCGGCAGCCGACGCCATGTACGCCCCCGTCGCCGCTCGCTTTCGGACCTACCTCCCCGATTTGACGCCCTATGGCGACGACGGGACCGCTGCGGCTTACATCGCGGCGCTGTTTACCCTGCCGGGGATGCTGGCCTGGGAGGAAGGCGCGCACCTCGAAACTGCCACCCTGAACCGTTGCCAGGCAAACCTTCGCTAGAGCTCGGTTAACGGAGTGTCGAGGCCCCTCGCGCCGCAAGCTGTGGCCGACGCGGAATACGCTGGCCCAAACGAGGACAGCGAAATGCCCGGCAACGTCCAGCCCCGCTCAACGATGCCTAGACTTCGCCCGTCGATAGCGCTCTGAGGAGAGTCGGCAGGGTCAACAAGAGGGTCGCCAGAAACCAAATGGCGAGCGACCCCGGAGTGCTTTGCGTGAGGCCGCGCGCGCGTTCATAGATCGCAGCCGGGATGCCCGCCACGAGCAGCGTCATCACCGAGATCGCCGCCGAGGTGAGATAGTAGAAGAGCTCGCCATCGAAGATCGGCGATCCGCGCGCAAAGGTGTAGAGCCAAAAGGATACCGAATCGAAGGCCGGTGAGACGTCGAGACCGTTGACGAGGGCCAGAGCAATCGTGGCCAGCAGCGCCAAGTGGCGCTTGCCGAGCCGCTGCCGAAAGTCAAAGCTTCGGAAACGGTTCACTGGGGGCTCAACCCATCATGCGCCGTAGCGCGATCGCCGCGCCGACCTGCACCAGCGCGATGCGGGCGGCAAAGGTCCACACCAGCGCGCATCCCGTAACCAGGGGAGGGGGCACCACGCGTGGGGTAATGGCTCCCACCCCACGCACCACGGGATCGGTCGCCCAGCGCAGCGCCCGCACGGCCAGGTTGTTGCCGAAGAGACCGAAGGTCAGATCCAGGGCAAGCCGAACGATCAGGACATAACTGAGCACAGCCAGGGCAAGGCTTGCCCCGTCAATCAACCACAGACCAGGTGAGCTTGGCGGCATCGCTAGGAGCCTTCTGGGGTGTCAAAAATGCTCGACACATGGAGACGTTGTTGCAGACCCTGCCGCTCCAGGGCAAGGCCCCCAGGGGATCGGCCCTTTGTCGGCGGGCCGCGGTGACCCTCGCGCGCCCAGCGGGCACGCGATGTCGCAGCTCAAGGCTTGGAATTGCCATCCTTTCTCCTTTTCCGCCCCTATGCTCGCGCGGCGGCGACTGCCGGCAGATGCAATGGGAATTTGAGGCAACAATGACCACACACCTGGGTCGCTCTCCGACACGCGCGCTCGCCGTGATCTTATGCCTGCTCGCGCAGGCAGCTCTCGCGCAAGCGCCGCCAGGTGCGAGGGAGCCAACTCAAAGCCAATCGCCGCTCGCGGCGAGCCCTCCCGGAACCGCGGCCACAAGCGTTGCGCCACCCCAGCCCCCATCGCAGGTCCCAACCTCGGCCCCCACCGCGACGGTGTCCGCCGATCCGGCGACATGGCACACGGTGACCGGACCTGAGAAGAGCTTCATGGCCGATCTGCCGGCACCTCCCACGTACACCACCACCGAGGTGAAGACCGGCACGGGCTCGCTCTACACCGTGCACCAATATCTGCTGGAACAGGGCGACGTTGCCTATATCGTGCAGATGGCAACCTATCCGGAAGACATCAACGTCTCCAACCCGCGCACCAACCTGCAGGGCGGGCTCGACAACCTCGCCAAGAGCATGGAAGGCGCAAAATGGACGAGCGTCGATTGGGTTTCCCACCAAGGTCTCACGGCTAGCGACGCGGTGGGCACGCGGAGCGGTCACGCCATCCGCTCGTTTTCCGTCATGAAGGGTCGCCAGGTGTTCACGCTGATCTATGCCGGCGAGCCGGGCACCGCCCGTTCGGCCGATGTGAACCGGTTCGTGGCATCCCTGCGCGTGAGCCCATAGGCGAGCGACCGAGGAGCAGGTCTGCTCCGATCGGGGTCGACGCGGACGGCGGGGCGTGCAAACTTCTGCGCTCGGTCGAGCCGGGAGAAGCCTAATCCCGCCGGCCGATGTGCGGGGGAGGTTTGCCCGTGAGCTTCGAGCGCCTATTTCATCCCGACGGCATTGCCATCATCGGCGCCTCTGCCGACATCGGCCGCATCGGCGGCCACCCCATCAAGGCGCTCAAGAACGCCGGCTATCGCGGCGGCATCTTCCCGATCAACCCCAAATACCGCGAATTGCACGGGCTTGCGTGCTTCCCAGACGTGATGTCGCTCAAGCGGCGATGCGACCTTGCCGTGGTGGCCGTGCCGGCACCTGGGGTCGCCAACGCCATCCGCGACTGCGGCAAGGCCGGCATCCCGTTTGCCGTCGTGCTGACCGCCGGCTTCCGCGAGACCGGTGCCGAGGGTCGCAGGCTCGAGGCAGAGCTCAAGGCCGCCGCCACCGAGAGCGGCGTGCGCATCGTCGGCCCCAACTGTCAAGGCATGCTCTCGCTCCAGTCGCGCGTGTTCGCCGCCTTTGGCAGCGTCGCCGACGAGACCGATTTTCGGCCGGGGTCGGTGTCATGCGCCTTCCAGTCCGGCGGCTTCGGCTATGCCATCGTCAATCTGGCGGAGGCCCAAGGCGTCGGCTTCCGCTATTGCGTCTCCTCCGGCAACGAGACCGATATCGCCATGCCGGAGCTGCTCTCCGCCTTTCTGGACGATCCCGGCACGTCGTTGGCGTTCGCCTACATGGAAGGCACGCCCGATGCGCGCCCGCTCCTGGACGTTGGGCGCAAGTCCCTCGAAATGGGCAAGCCGGTGCTGATCTGGAAGGCCGGCACCACGGACGCGGGCGTCAAAGCCGCGGCTTCCCACACCGCCAACATGACGGGCACCTACGACCTCTATCGTGCCGCCATGCGCCAATGCGGCCTCATCGAGGTCGATGACGTCGAGCCGATCGTCGACCTCGCCAGGCTCTTTGCCCAAGGCAGGCTGCCCAAAGGCAACGCCGTCGGCGTGCTGTCGATCTCGGGCGGCTCGGGCGTGGTGTTTGCCGACGCGGCGGTTCGCGGCGGCCTGACCCTGCCGCCGTTTGCACCCCAGACGCTCGCCAAGCTGCGGCAGATGATCCCCGCTTTCGGTTCGGCGGAAAATCCCGCCGACATCACGGCTGCCCTCTTCAACGACAAGACGCTGTTCGCACGCACGCTCGACGTGGTGTTGCAGGATCCCGGGCTCGATCAGCTGGTGGTGCTCATTGCCTCGATTTCGGGCGCAAGCGCGGCGCACAGTGCCGAGGTCGTCGCCGCGGCGGCGGCCAAGACCGACAAGCCCGTCAGCGTGCAATGGTCGGGACGGCAAGCCAAATCCGAGGCGGCCATGACGGCGCTCGCTGCGGCCGGCGTGCCGTTCGTTACGACGCCGGTACGGCTCGCGCGCGCGTGCGCGATCCTCTCGCGCTTCGCCGAGGATCGGCGCCGGCTGCTGCCGCGCCGGGTCGCCAATGTGACGACGGCGCGGGATCTTGCACTGCCCGCGGGCGCCGTGACGCTCAACGAGGCCGAAAGCAAGGCCCTGTTGGCGACCTTCGGCGTGCCGGTCGCCAAAGAAGTCTTCGTGCCAACCGGCAACGACGTCATCGCTGCCAGCAGCACATTGCAGGCGCCGTTCGCGGTCAAGATTGTCTCGCGCGACGTCCCGCACAAGACGGAAGCCGGCGGCGTGAAGCTCGGGGTCACGCGCGATGGGCTCGCCGCGGCGGCCCGGCAAGTCACCGACAACGCCAAAGGAGCCGTGCCCGGCGCGGCCATCGACGGCATCCTGGTCTCGGAGATGGCTTCGGGCCTCGAAACGCTGATCGGGGTCATCAACGACCCGAGCTTTGGACCGGTGGTGGCGTTGGGGCTCGGCGGCGTGCTGACCGAGGTGCTGAAGGACGTGAGCTACCGCGTCGCACCTTTCGACATCGACACCGCGCGCGACATGATCGCGGAACTGCGAGCGGCCAAACTATTCGAGGGTTATCGCGGCAAGCCACCGGCGGACAAGGAAGCGCTGGCCCGGGCGCTGGTGGCGGTCTCTCAAATGGCCACCGCGCTCGCCCCGCGCCTCAAAGAGCTCGACATCAACCCGGTGTTCGTCGGCCCCGCTCAGTCCGGCGTGGTCGCCGCCGACGCATTGATCGTGTTGAAATAGCCGCGCTCGGGCGGTGCCGCCGCCAAGCTGCCCCAAAACTCGGGGCCGCTACGGCGCCTGCTCCCAGGCCTCAGGGATCAGCTGATAGGCCGTACCGCGGCGCGTCAGGTGGGCAAAGCCTGGAAAGTGCAAATGCATGCCGGTGATCGCGAGCCGTTCGGCGACCACCATGTCGAACACCTTGCGGCGCGACGCAGCGGCCCCATCGGCGTCGGTATCGAACTCCATGCACACCTCCGGTCGCGCGGTCTGCACCTCCGGGACATGCACGGTGTCGCCCCAGATCAGAAGCTGATCCTTGCCCGAGCTGACCAGGAACGTGGTATGGCCCGGCGTATGGCCGGGGCGTGGGATGGCGGTGACACCGGGGAAGACTTCGCCGTCCTTGAAGAGCCGCCAGCGGTCCTTATAGGGCAGAACCTGCTCGCGCCCGGCCTGGAAGTAGAGCTTCTTGGCCCGCTCCGTGGCCTGCGCCATCTTGCCGTCGTCGAACCAATGCTTGGGCTCGTTCTCGTGCATCACCAGCTCGGCATTTGCAAAGTTGCGTTTGCCGGTGGTCATGTCGGTGAGCCCCGCCGAATGGTCGGGATGCATGTGGGTGAGCAGCACGGCTTCGATAGCGGCAGGATCGACGCCCGCCGCTGCGAGGTTTGCAAGCAGCTTGCCCGCGGTCGGCAAGAGGTAATTGCCCGACCCGGTCTCGATCAGCGCCAGCCGGCCGCCAGAATAGACGAGAAAAGCGTTGACGGGGGTGCGGCGCGCCGGCTGGAAATTGTCGATCAGGATCTGGCGCGCCTCTTCCTGGGAGATGTTGCGCAGCACGTCGAGCGCGCCGTCGAGGTAGCCGTCACTGAGCGCAGTGACGACGATGTCGCCCACACGGCGGTGAAAGATGCCCGGTATCTGTTGCTGAGGAACTTTAAGCACGCCGACTCCTCCTTGCCTTCAATTGTCCGAGAATGACGCGTCGATCGATTGACGGGCCGATCCGTTGCCGGGCGCAACTTGTGCGCTCTGACGATTGTAGCGATCGCGCGGCGGGACACAAACGCAGCGTTGATCGGCCGGGATATCTGGGGCTAGCATCAGGGGACCGTTGCCCGCAAGACCGAGGATCAAATGCCCGCCAGTGAGCCATCGCCGCTCAACAGATATCTCGCCCACCTGGAAAAGGGCGAACTCGCCTACCAGTACAGCCCCGAAGCGGGTAAGGCGGTGTTCTACCCGCGCCTGCTTTGTCCGTTCACCGGCAGCGCCAACTTGGAATGGCGCATCAGCAAGGGGACCGGCACGGTGCACGCCACCACCGTCGTGCATCCCACCAAAGGCGCACCCTTCAATGTCGCGCTCATCGACTGCGACGAAGGCTTCCGGCTGATGAGCCGCGTGGAGGACATCGATCCAATGCAGGTGAAGATCGGCCAGCGCGTCCGCTTCCGGGTGCATCGCCCCGGCGGCGATGATGCGCCCTGCCCGGTGTTCGTGCCAGCGGAGGATGTGTGATGGGGGGCCTGAAGCGCGCCAGCGCCGCGATCGTTGGGGTCGCCGAATCCGACCTCGGTCACGTCGCCGACGGGCTCTCGGTGATCGACCTGATGGCGCAAGGCGTGCAGCGTGCACTCGACGACTGCGGCTTGCGACTGAAGGACGTCGATGGCGTGTTCTCCGCCACGACGCAGAGCCGGCTGTCGGTGCTGGCGCTTTGCGAATATCTGGGGATCGACCCGCCGTATCTGGGCTCCACCATCGTCGGCGGCTCCTCCTTCGAGTATCACGTTGCCCACGCCGTCGGTGCAATCGAGCAAGGCTTGTGCACCGTCGCGGTCATCGCCTACGGCTCCACCCAGAGGAGCGTCGGACGCAAACAGGCCTCGGTACGCGAGATCAACCCATACGAATCACCCTTCAAGCCGTTCATGCCCTCGAGCGCCTACGCGCTGGCGGCCTCGCGTCACATGCACGAGTTCGGCACCACTCGCGCGCAACTGGCGGCGGTGGCGGTGGCGGCGCGCGAGTGGGCGTTGCTCAATCCGGCAGCGTGGGAGAAAGCGCCGCTGACCCTCGATGACGTCCTCTCCTCGCGCATGGTGAGCTATCCCTTCACGGTGCGTGACTGTTGCCTCGTCACAGACGGTGGCGGCGCGGTCATTGTCACCTCGGCGGAGCGCGCCCGCTCGCTCAAGAAGAAGCCCGCTTACGTGCTGGGCTGCGGCCAATCCACCACGCATTCAAGCATCTCCAGCATGCCCGATTTGACGGTTACGGGTGCCCTCGCATCAGGCAAGGCCGCATACAAGATGGCCAAGCTTGGGCCCGCCGACGTTGATGCCTTCGAGCTCTATGATGCCTTCACCCTCAACACCATCCTGTTCCTGGAAGACCTCGGGCTGTGCCAGAAGGGGGAAGGCGGCGCCTTCGTCGCCGGGGGGCGCATCGGCCCGAAGGGCACGCTTGCCGTCAACACCAACGGCGGCGGCCTCTCCTACTGCCATCCCGGCATGTACGGTTTGTTCCTGTTGATCGAGGCGGTCCGGCAACTGCGCGGGGAGTGTGGCCTGCGCCAGGTCAAGGACTGCGACGTCGCCCTGGCGCACGGCAACGGCGGTGTGCTGTCGTCGCAAGCAACGGTGATCTTGGGCAGCGCGGCGAGCCTTTGAGCCTTTGCCAACGCTGTCGCCGCGATGTCGTCGAACTCGACATCGGCATCCTCTTGCATCTCGTACCACGAGGGCCACAAGCCCGCAGCGCGCCGCCGCGCGAGCTCGCCAACGATAACCAACGATAACCAACGATAACCCACGATAACCCCGGCGCGCTGCTGGGGTTGATGCGGGGGCGCACGCGCCCCAAGGCGGCCATTCATGGAAGATGCGATGGCGCAGGTGCCCGACGCTCCCACCGGCCTCAACGCGGCCGGCACTGCGCCCCAAATCCAACGTGGCTGCGCTGAGACGCCTCGGCGCGTCGGGGGTCCCGCGCCTTGAAGGAAGCGGCGTTGCGAGCCAACTCGCGGGCGACCATCAAGCGCGTCTCTTTTTTTCGACACGAGCGATGTTGCCCGCTGCGGTGCACACAGCTTCTGCAGCCTGCAATTCGAATGGGCAGCAAGAGGTCGCCGACCAGGTTTTGAGCCATGCGCTCAGCCGTTGATGTCAGCCAATATCAAGGGTGCAAGCGAATTGGCACAAAATTTGTAGCCGGGGCATCGAAGCAACGTGTGCCGGTGCCGCGGTCCGATGCCGGACCCACGCAACGGCGCTGACCAGAGGAGGGAACGCCGGATGGCGGGCCAGCCCGCGGCTTCATTGTTGACGACACGGGCGAGCAAACCAGGGGCGATCATGGCGACAAGCAGGGATGACAGGCGCGCGGCATCGCCGGCGCGGGCGCGGCGCCCGAGCCGACGCGATCTCACCAAGCAGGCGTCGGCAACGGCTGCGACGTCGGCGCTCTTTTCGGCCCTCAAGGCCGCCTTTTCGGCGGGGGCCCATGCGCAAGCGGCCGCCGGACCCGAAGTCACCAAGGCCATCCTCGGCTACATCGCCCTCATCGATGCCTCCGCGCTGGGACAAGCGACCGATGGAAATCTCGGGCGGCATGAAGCAGCGCATCGGCATCGCGCGGGCGCTCGCGATCGAGCCGAAGGTGCTGCTCCTCGACGAACCGTTCGGAGCACTCGATGCGCTGACGCGCGCGCACCTGCAGGACTGCGTGATGACAATCCACCACAAGCTCAAGAATACGGTGCTGATGATCACGCACGATGTCGACGAAGCCGTGCTGCTCGCCGACCGCATTGTCATGTTGACCAATGGCCCCGCGGCAACGATCGGCGAGATATTGGACGTCGACCTGCCGCGGCCGCGCAAGCGCCTCGAGCTTGCAGGCCACCCGACCTACATCGCAGCGCGCGCCACGGTGCTCGAATTCCTCTACGCGCGGCATAAGGCGCCGGCGCTGCAAGCCGCGGAGTAGCGCGATGGCATCTCCCCGCTGCGATGATGCACAAGCCCCCGTCGAGCTTGCCAGGCTCGCTTGCCGACGGCGCCGACGCCAAGCGCGTTGCGAGTGCCGCGCTGCGCACGCCGCGACCCTGCGCCAACCAGGGGCGGGGCAATGGCCCTATGCCGCCGATACGCCATGAGCGCCAAACCGCAAGGCCTGACCGCCCTACCCCGCGCGTGCGCGCAGGTCGCGCACCGCCGACGGCAGGTGCGCGAGCGGCTGCTGGTGGTGGGAGCCGGCATGGCCGGCTTCAAGTTGGTGGAGGAGCTCACAAGGCTCCGTCCTGGCGGCTTTGACATCACCATGCTGGGTGCGGAAGCACACCTGCCCTATAACCGGATCTTGTTGTCGAGCCTGCTTGCCGGCGATGCGCAGGCAGACGACCTCAAGCTCAAGCCGCCGTCGTGGTACCGCGACAAGGGCATAAAGCTATTGACCGGCGTGGAGTGCCGCACGCTCGATCCCCTCAAGCGGCGCGTGACGCTGGCGGACGGCGCATTGCTCACCTTCGACCGTCTGGTGCTTGCCACCGGCTCGACCGCCGTGAGGCTTCCGGTTCCCGGGTGCGAGCTTGCCGGCGTCCAGACCTTCCGCACCCTGGGCGACGTGGCGAGGCTGCGGCGGGCGCGGCCGGGCACGCCGGTCGTGGTCATCGGTGGGGGCCTTCTGGGCGTGGAGGCGGCGCACGGCCTCGCCAGCCGAGGCGCCCGGGTCACGCTGCTGCACCTCATGCCGCGGCTGATGGAGCTCCAGCTCGATGCGCGCTCCGCCGCCCTGCTGGTCGCCGCCCTGCGGCGGAACGGCATCGAGGTCGTCCTCGGGGCTGAGACCGCAGCCATTATCGGCGAGGGGCGCGCCCAGCGCATCAGGCTCCGGGATGGCCGGGTCTATCCGGCCGAGTTGGTCGTCATGGCGGTCGGCATACGCCCGGCCACGAGGCTCGCGCAGACCGGCGGCCTGCAGCTCGGCCGGGGCATCACGGTCGACGATGGCTTCGCTACGAGCGTTCCCGGCATCTATGCCATCGGTGAATGTGCCGAGCACTGCGGCACCTGCTGCGGCCTCGTCGAGCCCGCCTACGAGCAGGCCAAGGCGCTCGCTCGCCTGCTTGCGGGACTGCCAGCACGCTACGCGCGCGGCGCGGTGGCCGCAGCCCTCAAGGTCGCCGGCATTCCGGTGGTCTCGATGGGCGACTTCGAGGGCGGGGGCGCGGAGGCCATACTGCTCGAAGACCAGGGAGCTGCGCTTTACCGCAAGCTCGTCGTGCGCGATGGCCGGCTGGCCGGCGCCATACTGTTCGGCGACACCGCGGAAGCGCTTTGGTACCGCGACTTGATCCGCCGACAGGCGCCCATTGCGGCGATCCGCAGCTCGCTCGCCTTTGGCCAAGCCTACGCGGAGGCTGCCTGATGAGCGCACAAGATTTCTCGGAGGAACAGCGCCGCTATCTGGAAGGCTTCGTCTTGGGCGTGCAGGCGCGCCGCGCTTCACAGGGCCTCAAACCGTTGGGCGCGGAGGGCGCCGCCGCCCCGCCCGGCGGTCCCGACCGCGAGCATCTCGCCGCCATGGCACGCTTCGAAGCCGGAGGCAGGACGCTGTCGGCTGAGGAGAAGGCCAAGCGCGATGAACATCCCTTCGACGCCTACGCGCGCCTCAAGCGCGAGAGCGCCAAGGGTCAATTCCCCAAGGGCCTCGACAACTTCCGCTGGCGCTTCCACGGCTTGTTCTACGTGGCACCGGCGCAAAACGCCTTCATGTGCCGGCTGCGCATCGCCAACGGAGTTCTATCGCATTGGCAGCTGGCCGGCATCGCCGACCTCGCCCAAGCGCATGGCGGGGGCTACGCGCACGTCACCACGCGCGCAAATTTGCAAATCCGCGAAGTGCTGCCCGAGCACGCCATCCCGCTGATCGAAGGGCTGACGGAGCTTGGCATCCTCACCAAAGGGACGGGCGGCGATAACATCCGCAACGTCACCGGCTCGCCCACGGCCGGCATCGACCCTCAGGAACTCTTGGACACCCGTCCCTACGCCCGCGCCTGGCATCACCACGTTCTCAACGACCGTTCGCTCTCCGGCTTGCCGCGCAAGTTCAACGTCGGCTTCGACGGCGGCGGTGCCATTCCCGTGCTGGAGGACACCAACGACATTGCCTTCACGGCGGTGCGCGTGGCCGAGGCTCGCGGGGCCGATGCCGACGTCTGGTTTCGACTTGGGCTCGGGGGCATCACCGGCCACCAGCACTTCGCAAAATTTGCCGGCGTCTATGTCAAGCCCAGCGACGCTGTGGCGGTGGCCGATGCCGTCGTGCGTGTGTTCATCGGGAACGGCGACCGTACCGACCGGAAAAAGGCCCGCCTCAAGTACCTGCTCGATGCGTGGGGCCACGACAAGTTTCTGGGCGAGGTGGAGGCCAGGCTCGGAGCCAAGCTTGCGCGGCTTGAGCACGGCAAGGTCTCCGCGCGCAGCCGTCAGCATCGCCAGGCCCACATCGGCTTTCATCCCCAGAAACAGGCCGGCAAGGTGTGGGCCGGTATCGTCCTGCCCGTGGGCAAGCTCACCTGCGAGCAGATGCGCCTCCTTGCCAAGATCGCGCGCGAACTGGGCGACGGCGATATCCGCCTCACGGTCTGGCAAAACCTGCTGCTCTCCGGCATCGGCCAAGCCGATGCCCCAAGGGTGGAAGAGCGCCTGGCCCGGATCGGGCTCACGACCCGAGCCGCCAGCCCACGCGCCGGGCTCATCGCCTGTACCGGCAATACCGGCTGCAAATTCGCCCTCGCCGACACCAAGGGCATGGGCCTGGCGATCGCCGAATGGGTCGAACCGCGCGTTGGCCTCGACACGCCCGTCAACATCCACGTTACCGGCTGCCCCAACTCCTGTGCCCAGCACTACATCGGCGACATCGGCCTGCTTGCGTGTCGGGTGCCGGTCGATGCGGCCGGCGAAGACACGCTCGAGGGCTTCCATGTCTTCATCGGCGGCGGCTTCGGCACGGATGCCGGCATCGCTCGCGAGCTCTTCCGCAACGTCAAGGCGCCGGACTGCCCGCAGCTCATCGCGCGCATCTTGCAGGCCTACCTCAGGCATCGGACCGGTGCGGGAGAAGAGTTTTCAGCCTTCGCGCGCCGCCACGACGTCGATGCCCTCAAGAGCATGATCGCAGGGCTCCCGCGAGAGGCCGCATGAGCGTGCAGCCGAAGATGGCGGCAGGCCAAACCGTAATCCCGGACTCGGCCCCCTTCTCACCCGAGCAGCGCGCCTGGCTCAACGGCTTCTTCGCCGGCCTGCTGTCGCTTGATGCGACGGCGGGCGCCGCCGCCCTCGGCAGCGCCGTGCCAGACGCCGCCGCCAAGGCAGTGTCGGGCGCGGACGACGGCGCACCCTGGCACGATCCCGCCATGCCCATCCTCGAGCGGATGGCGTTGGCGCAAGGCAAGCCCTTGCCACGGCGTCTCTTCGCCGCCATGGCGCAGCAAGACTGCGGCCAGTGCGGCTATCTGTGCGAAACCTATTCGGCAGCCATTGCGTCAGGCCAGGAGCCAAAGCTCAACTTGTGCGTGCCCGGCGGCAAGGAAACGAGCCGCACGCTCAAGCGCCTGCTGGAGGAAACGCCAGCCGCAGGCAAAGCAAGCCCTTCCCAGGCGCCGATGCAGCGCCAGGCCCGCACCGAGGCCCCGACCGAGACCCAGCACCAGGCCCAGCACCAGGCCCAGATCCACACGCAGATCCAGGCCAAGATCGACGTCAAGCTCCAGGCCTCGCCGGCACCCGAGCCTGGCAGCCGCGAGGCGCCCGTGGCGGCGATCTTTCGCTCAGCGGCACGGCTCAACGCCGATACGTCCGAGAAGGATACGCGCCACATCGTGTTCGACATCGCCGCAAGCGGCCTTGCCTTTGCGCCGGGCGACAGCTTCGGCCTTTACCCCAGCAACGATCTGCAGCTCGCCGAGGCGGTGCGCTCGAGCCTGGGCGTCCCGGCAGATTTCCCGATCGGCGCCAAGACCATCCGGCAAGCCCTGATCGAGGACTACGCGCTGGGGTCCGCGCCCGATGCGCTGTTTGGGCTCATCGGCGTGCTCGTCGGCGGCGAGCGCCGCCGCAAGGCCAAGGCGCTGGCGGCCGGCGAGGACCCCGACGGTGACGCGGCAAGCCTCGATGTTTTGGCCGCGCTCGAGAAATTCGCCCCCGTGCGTGCCGACCCCGAAGCGTTCCTGGAATGCCTCGAGCCGCTGCAACCTCGCCTCTACTCGATCGCATCCTCGCCGCTCGCGACCCCAGGGGAGGTGCACCTCACCGTCGCTGCGGTGCGCTACGAGCTGGCTGGGCGGCAACGCCTCGGGGTTGCCTCCACGCTGCTCGCCGATCGGCTCGCGCCGGGTCAGCGCGTCAAGGTCTACATCCAGAGGGCGCATGGGTTCGCGCTGCCTTCGCAGGGCGATCGGCCGATCATCATGGTGGGTCCAGGCACCGGCATCGCCCCGTTTCGCTCCTTCCTCTTCCATCGCCGGGCGACCGGCGCCAAGGGCCGCGCCTGGTTGTTCTTCGGCCATCAGCGCGAGGCGCAAGATTTCCTCTACCGCGACGAGCTCAATGGTTTTTTGCGCGATGGCACGCTCACGCGTCTTTCGCTCGCCTGGTCGCGCGAGGGTGCCTCCAAGGTTTACGTGCAAGACCGCATGCTGCAGGCGGGACCGCAGCTGTGGAGTTGGCTCAAGGCTGGAGCCCACTTCTACGTCTGCGGCGATGCCCAGCGCATGGCCAAGGACGTGGAGACGGCCCTCACCGACATCTCCGCCAAGGCCGGCCAGATGAGCCAAGCCGCCGCCCGCGACTTCATCGCCGAACTCAAGGCCACCGGCCGTTACCAAACGGATGTCTATTGATGAGGCCGCGCCCTGCCTCGCCCGCGGCGTTGCCCGTTTCTGGGGGCGGTAGAGCGACACGTGGCGCACCGGCAGCAACGGGGGCCATCCGCACCACGTGTCCTTATTGCGGGGTCGGCTGCGGCGTGCTGGCCATTGCGGATGGCAAGGGCAGCGCCAGCATCATGGGCGACCCCGAGCATCCCGCCAACGCCGGCCGGCTCTGCTCCAAGGGCTCGGCGCTGGCCGAGACGCTGGGCAGCGAGACGCGCCTCCTGCACCCCATCGTCGATGGCGCCCGAACCGGCTGGGCACACGCGCTCGATCAAATCGCGCGACGCATCGAGGCGATCAGGCGCGCGCACGGCCCACAGTCCATCGCCTTCTACCTCTCCGGCCAGTTGCTGACGGAGGACTACTACGTCGCCAACAAGCTGGCCAAGGGCTTCATCGGCACGCCGCACGTCGATACCAACTCGCGACTGTGCATGGCCTCATCGGTCGCCGGCCATCGCCGAGCGTTCGGCGCCGACGTGGTGCCCCAGTGCTACGATGATCTCGAACTTGCCGATCTCGTGGTGCTGGCGGGCTCCAATGCCGCCTGGTGTCATCCAATCCTCTACCAGCGCATGCAGACCGCACGCGGCGAGCGGGGAGTGCGCATCGTCAACATCGATCCGCGCCGCACGGCGACCAGCGAAGGCGTCGATTTGCAGCTGGCATTGAAGCCGGGTACCGACGCTGCCTTGTGGTCGGGCCTGCTGGTTTGGCTCGCCGAACATCGTGCGATCGACACTGCGTATATCAATGCGCATACCGAGGGGTTCCCCGCGGCTCTGTGGGCTGCCCGTGCCGTCGCACCGAGCGTTGCGGCCGTTGCCAGCGCAACCGACCTCAACCCGTGCGACATCGAGCGCTTCTACGATTGGTTTGCCCGCACCCCGCGCGCCGTGTCGTGCTACAGCCAGGGCGTCAACCAATCGGCCCAGGGCACCGACAAGGTCAATGCCATCCTCAATTGCCACCTCGCCACCGGCCGCATCGGCAAGCCCGGATCAGGGCCCCTCTCCCTCACCGGCCAGCCCAACGCCATGGGCGGCCGCGAGGTCGGAGGGCTCGCCAACATGCTGGCCGCGCACATGGGCTTTGCGCCGCCCGAGCGAGCCCGCGTCAGCCGCTTTTGGGGCGCAGCCAACCTCGTCGCCGGCGAAGGCCTCAAAGCCGTCGACATGTTCGCGGCAGTGGCAGAGGGGCGCATCAAGGCACTGTGGGTCATGGGCACCAACCCGGCGGTGTCGCTGCCGCGCGCCGATCAGGCGCGCCAGGCGCTGTCGCGGCTCAAACTGCTGATCGTCTCCGACAACGTCGCGGCCAACGAGACCGTGCGGCTTGCCGATATTGCCCTGCCCGCCGCGGCGTGGGGCGAAAAAGACGGCACCGTCACCAACTCGGAGCGGTGCATCTCGCGCCAGCGTGCGTTCTTGCAAGCTCCCGGACATGCCCGCCCCGACTGGTGGATCCTCGCCCAAGTGGCGCGCCGCTTGGGCCATGGCAAGGCCTTCCCCTATCGCTCGGCGGCCGACATCTTCGATGAGCATGCGCGCCTCTCCGGGTTTGAAAACGACGGCAGCCGCGCCTTCGACATCTCGGGGCTTGCCGGCCTCACGCGTGCGGCCTTCGCCGAGCTGGCGCCGGTCCAATGGCCATGCCGGGCCGGTGCAACCCCCGCCCTGCGTCTCTTCGAGGACGGACGTTTTTTCACGGGCGACAAGAAGGCTCGCTTCGTTGCCATTGCCAAGCCGCGCCTTGCCTCCGCCACGACGCGATCGCGGCCATTCGTCCTCAACACCGGCCGCATTCGCGATCAGTGGCACACCATGACGCGCACGGGACTGTCGCCGCGTTTGAGCGCGCACATTGCCGAGCCGTTCGTGGAGATCCATCCCGATGATGCGACCAACGTCGGGCTCGTGCAAGGCGCGCTGGCACGTGTCGCAACCAAGCACGGCGCGGCCACCGTGCGCGTGCTCGTCAACCGTGGTCAGCGGCCAGGTACGCTGTTCGTGCCGATCCACTGGTCGGCCGAAAACAGCTCGGGCGGGCGGGTGGGCGCTCTGGTACAGGCGGCGACTGACCCCCATTCTGGCCAACCGGAAGCCAAAGCAACCCCGGCGCGCATCACCCCCTTCGCCGTCGGCCACTATGGCCTTGCATGCTCGCGCCGGCCCCTCGCACGCACCGGACTTGTCTATTGGGCCGAGGCCCGCGCAACCTTCGGCCACATCCTTCATTTCGCGCTCAATGCACCGGGCGGCGGTTGGCCCGCCTGGCAGCGCGCCCTGCTGCCGGAGGGCGATCGTCTCACCTTCACCGATGCCGCAACCGGCACCTATCGCGCCGCCGTGCTGCGTGAAGGGCGCCTCGAAGCTGTCGTGTTCGTCGGCCCGACGCCGGCGCTGCCCGCGCCGGATTGGCTGAAGACGCAGTTCGAGCGGGCGACCATTCCGACCCCGGAGCGTCGCACCCTGCTCGCCGGCCGGCCGATGGAGGGAGCGGGCGATGAGGGACCCATCGTCTGTGTGTGCTTCCAAATCGGCGCCCGGCGCATCCGCGCCGCGGCTGCGGCCGGGAGCCGCACGGTCGAGACGATCAGCAAGCGTCTCGGCGCCGGCAGCAATTGCGGCAGCTGCATCCCCGAGATTCGCCGCCTCATTGCCAGCAAGGAGCCGGCGCATGAGCGCGCGTGAAGGGCGCACCCCGCAGACGGCGCGGCCACCCCGCATGTCGCCGCTGGCGAACGTGCCGCTGTTCTTCAAGCTGCAAGGCAAGCGCGTCGTCATCGCTGGCGGCAATGCCGCGGCGGCCTGGAAGGCCGAGTTGCTGTCGGCCGCGGGGGCCATGGTCGAGGTGTGGGCGCCGGAGCCCTGCGCCGAAATGCGCGCCCTCGCCGCCGACCCGCCGGGGGGGTCGGTTGTGTTGGAAGCCAAGACATGGGACGGCGCAAACTTTGCGGGCGCCGCGCTCGTCGTCGGGGCGGCCGACGATGCGGCCGAAGCGCGCCGCCTGGTCAGCGCCGCGCGCCGCGCCGGCGTGCCGCTCAACGTGATCGATCGACCGGCGTTCTGCACCTTCCGCTTCGGGGCGATCGTCAATCGCTCGCCGCTCATCGTCGGCATCTCCACCGATGGCGCCGCGCCGGTGTTCGCGCAGGCCGTCCGCTCACGCATCGAGGCCCTGCTGCCGGCGGGCTTCGCGTGCTGGGTCGAGGCCGCGCACGCCTGGCGGCAACAGTTGAGGCGCCTCAAGCTTGCAAACGCCGTGCGCCGTCGCTTCTGGGACCGGTTCGCAACGCTTGCGCTCACCGAACCCGGCCGCGCACCTGAGGCGCGCGACCGCGACCGCTTGCTTGCTGAGGCGCACGGCGGTGCCGGCTTGGGCCATGTCTGGCTCGTTGGCGCTGGGCCGGGCGATCCGGAGCTGCTCACGCTCGCCGCCGTGCGCGCCCTGCGCTCGGCCGACGTGATCCTCTACGATGACTTGGTGGCCCCCGAAGTCCTGGACTTCGCGCGCCGCGAGGCCAAGCGCATGTTGGTCGGCAAGACCGGACATCGGCCATCCTGCCGGCAACGCGACATCAACGCTTTGATGATCCGGCTCGCCAGGGCGGGCCGGCGCGTCGTGCGCCTGAAAGCCGGCGACCCCATGATCTTCGGCAGGGCCGGCGAGGAGCTCGCGGCGCTGCAGCGCGCCAGCATCCCCCACGACGTGGTCGCCGGCATCACCGCGGTCCAGGGGGCGGCAGCAAGCCTCAAAGTCTCGCTCACACGGCGCGGCGGCCCGCGCCGGCTGCAGCTCGTGACGGGCCACGGCCATGATGGCCGGCTGCCCGAGGACCTCGATCTCGACGCCTTGGCGGACGTCGGCGCCACGACAGCGGTCTATATGCCGCTCGCCACGCTCCACGTTTTGACCGAGCGCCTGTTGTCGCACGGCGCGGAGGCGGAGCTACCGGCATGCGCCGTCTTCAACGCAACCCGCCCGGAAGAACGCGTCGTTACCGGCACGCTCGCCACCATAGGCGAGCGCATTGCGGCGACGCGGACCACCGGCCCCTGCCTGCTGTTGATGGGACGCGCGCTGGTGCGGGCTCAAACAAGCTCGGGGTGTGCCGCCCCCCAAGCTCCTTTCGCTGCGAACAGAAAAGCGCGTGCGCCTAACGCGTGAGCTCGGCAACGAAAGCGCGGGTGCGGCTCTCGCGCGGCGCGTTGAAGATGACCGAAGGAGGTCCCTGCTCGACGATTTGGCCCTTGTCCATGAAGACGATGCGGTCGGCCGCCTCGCGCGCGAACCGCAGCTCGTGGCTCACCAATAGCATGGTCATGCCGTTCGCCTTGAGGTGGCGCAGCACCGCCAGCACGGAGCCCACGAGCTCGGGGTCGAGCGCAGAGGTCGGCTCGTCGAGAAGCACGATCTTGGGGCCCAGCGCCAACGCACGCGCGATCGCGACGCGTTGCTGTTGGCCACCGGAGAGCTCGGAGGGATAGCTAGCGCTCTTGTCGGCAAGTCCGACCTCGCTCAGCGCACGCTCAGCGATTGCGTCGGCTTCGGTGCGCGACTTCTTTAGAACCTTGCGCAGCGCCAAAGTGACGTTGCCCAGTGCCGTCATGTGCGGATAGAGGTTGAACGACTGAAACACCATCCCCATCGAGCGGCGCAGCGCATTGAGGTCGGCCTTGGGCGAGGTCACCTCAACGCCGTCGAAGACGACACGGCCCGCGGTTGGCTCTTCCAATCGGTTGATGCAGCGCAGCAGCGTGCTCTTACCGGAGCCAGAAGGCCCGATGATGAAAACGAGCTCGCGCTCTGCCACTGCGAGGTCGATGCCCTTGAGGATCTCGGTCGCCCCGAAACTCTTCCTCAGGCCCGAGAGGGTGAGTATCGCCATGCGCCCCGAGCGCCGTTCGCTGTCATCGGGGCCGGTCAGTCGCACTTTGGCTCCCGCGGCGTCGGATCGTAGCCCGGCATGCCCGGCACGCCCGTTCCCGGAAAGATGGTGACGGCGGCCGAGCCGGGGGGCGGCTTGATGCCGAACCAGCGCTCGTGCATGCCGGCGATGGTGCCGTCCTTCTTCATGCATTCGATGGCATTCTCGATCTCATCGAGCAGCCTTCTGGAATCCTTGCGCAGCGCCACGGCCCACACCAGCCCGGTCGAATAAAGGTAGGAGAGCTGCAGCTGTGGTTGCTGTTTGACGGCGTACTGCACCGCCGTGTTGCCGGCGACGTTGGCATAGGCGCGGCCGGCCATGACCGCCTGGACCGCATCGGTCTGAGTGCCGAAACTCTCCACCGTCCAACCGATCTCGCCCTCGAGCCCGCGCGCCCAGCTGTCGTAGGCCGAGCCCTTATTGACCGAGATCACCTTGCCCTTGAGTTGCTTGAGGTCGGTGATGGCGGGCTCACCCTTTTTGGTCAAGAACTGGTAATCGGTGTTGAGATAACCCTCGGTGAAGAGATAGTTCTCGGCGCGCTCCTTGGTGACGGTGACGGGAGCCGCCACGAAGTCGATGGTACCGGCCTGCAGGGACGGCAGGATGCCGGAAAACTGCGTCGCCGCGATCTCCACGGGGCGTTTGAGGCGCCGGCCGATCTCGTTGGCAAGGTCGACATTGAAGCCCTCGATCCCACCCGAGAGCTTCGGCATCGCGTGGGGCGCAAACGTGCCATCAACCGCGGTCTTGAGCGGTTGCTGGGCCGGCGCCGGCCAGGCCTCAAGCAACAGAAGGGAGGCGATTGCCACGCCAGCCGACAGATTGCGCAAGCTCATGACAAGCCTCCAAAACAGACCCTTTGCGGTGGGCGCCGCGTCCACTCCCATGCTCCGTACTTGAACGGGCGAGCAAACCTCGATGTGGCGCCAAGGATTGCCACCGTGCCCGCTCAGAGCCGCAAGGCCCGAGCCCCAAACAAGGAGGGATGGTGGAAGCATCATAGCCTCGCTTCAATCGGAATGAATACGCCGAAATTTGTCCAATGCCGCTCTGCGGCACGGGCGCAAGGGGGGTGGTTCGGTGCGGGCATCTCACTCAGGATTGCTGGGCCCTGTGCCGGCAGCGCGCAATGAATTGCCGGGCACTGCGTGGGACCAGCGGCCTAGCGATTGAGCCAGCGCTTGGCGAAGCCCAGCAAGCCCTGCGGCAGAAAGATGACCATGGCGATGAAGATCACGCCGACAGGAATAAGATAGGGAAACTGGTCCCCGAATATGCGCGCGGAGAGCTCGCGCAGGCCAAGAAAGAAGCCGGCGCCGACGATCGGCCCCACGAGCGTGCCGATGCCGCCCATGACGTTGTAGATCACCGCCTCGCCGGATACCACGAAGTAGACAAAATCGGGTGCGGCGAAGCGGTTTTGCACCGCATAAAGCACTCCGGCGAGCCCGGCAAACAGGCCCGAGAGCATCACCGCCACGATCTTGTAGCGCTCCACGGGATAGCCGATGGCGCGGGTGCGCGCCTCGTTCTCGCGGATCGATTGCAGGACCATGCCGAACGGCGAATGGGTGATGCGCCGCAAGATCAAATAGGAGGCCGTCACCACCGCCAGCACGAACCAGTGCAGCAACTCCGGCGTAAAGGCCACGGTATAGATGCCGGGAATGCCGAGCCGCGGCCGCGCGAAGTTGAGGCCGTTTTCGCCGCCCGTCACCTCCGTCCAAGTGAAAATGACGACGTAGAAAATCTGCGAGAAGATCAAAGTCGTGATGGCAAAGTAGATGTCGCGCAGCCGGGTGGCGAAGTAGGCCACGAAGCCTGCGACCACGGCGGAGCCGCAGAGCCCATAAAGGATGGCGAGCCACAGGTTTGCAGGCTTTACCGTGAGCAGCGCCGCCGCCGCGCCGTACATGCCAAGACCGAAGAAGGCGGAATGTCCGAACGACACCATGCCTGTGTAACCGATCAGCAGATCGGAGGACATGGCAAGAAGGCCCCAGATCAGGATTTCCGTGAGAAAGCGGCGCCAGAATTCGGGCAACACCAGCGGCGCAACGATCAGCACCGCCGATACGATCCAAAAGGCGATCCAGAAGCTCTTGTTGGAGCGTTTGCTCATTTGGGTGTCGGCACGAAGAGACCGGTGGGACGGAAGAGCAGGGTGAGGATCAGCACGACGAAGGAGACGATGACGGCCTGCGCCGGGCTGACGACGATGGCGGCATAGGCTTCGAGCAGTGACACGAAGATTGAGGCGGCGATCGAGCCGCCGAGGTTGCCCATGCCGCCGACCACAACGACGATGAAAGCCTTGAGAACCCAATCGAGGCCCATGGCGTGGTTGATGCCGATCAAGGGCCCGAACAGCACCCCGCTGGCGGCCGCCATTCCGGCACCGATAGCGAATACGCCGGTATAGACCCAGGGCACCGGAATGCCCATCGCCTGCGCCATCACCCTGTCTTGCGTGGTTGCCCGGATCCAAATGCCGTAGGTGCCGTGCTTGAGGAACAGGTAAAGGCCGCCGATGATCGCGCCCGACAGCAGCGCGATCAGCAGCCGATACCACGGGTAGGCGAGGTAAAAGAGAACGAATTGCCCGGTGATCGGCTCGTCGAGCTTGCGCGGCACGGGGCCGAACTGCCACAGCGCGTAGTTCTGCAGCACCAGCGAAATGCCGAAGGTGACGAGGATGGTGTTCAACGGATCGCGGCCGATGAGCGGCCGCAACGTGGTGATCTGCAGCGCCGCTCCGATCAGTGCCACCACAATGGTGGACAGCACGAGAGCCAACCAAAAGCTTCCGCTGGCCGTCAGCACGACGACCCCGACATAGGCGCCCAGCATGAAGAGTTCGCCGTGGGCAAAGTTGACGACATCCATGATGCCGAAAATCAACGTCAGACCCGAGGCAATGAGCGCCAGGATCATGCCGGTGACGATGCCGTTGACCGTCTGGATGATGATGATTTCGCCATGGGTGGCGAGCCAACCCCAAGCCAACCCGATCGCGTCCCCCATCGTGAACATGGGCTAGACCCCCAAGTATTGGTGGATGACGGGGTCATCCAGCTTGAGCTCGGATGCCAGGGCGTGATGGCGCACCATGCCTTTTTCCATGAAGTAGACGCGCTGGCAGGCCTCGAGCGTCAGCGGAACGTTCTGCTCCACCAACAAGATGGCGACGCCGTCGCGATGCAGCGCCTCCACGATTTCCCTAATTTGCGAGACCATGCGCGGCATGAGGCCTTCGGTGGGCTCGTCCAACAGAATGATCTTGGGCTCGAGCATCATGGCTCTGGCGATGGCCAGCATCTGCTGCTCACCCCCCGACAGCGTGCCGCCGGCCTGACTGCGCCGCTCGGCAAGGCGCGGAAAATACGCAAAGAGCTTGTCCAACAGCTCTTGCTTGCGCGCCTCGGTGACACCGTGCCGGTCGAGGCCGGTGCGCAGGTTTTCCATCACGGTGAGAAGCTTGAAGATGCGCCGGTCCTCGGGGACATAGGCGATGCCCATGCGTGCCACCTTATGGGCGGGCAAACCGGTGATCGCCTGTCCCTCGAGCAACACCTTGCCCCGACTGGGGCCAAGCAGCCCCATGATGGTTTTGAGCGTGGTGCTCTTGCCGACACCGTTGCGGCCGAGCAGTCCCACCACCTCGCCGCGTCCCACCGAGAGGGATACGCCGAAGAGGACGTGGCTCTTGCCGTAGAAGGTGTGCAGATCCTCCACGACGACGAGCGCTTCGGCAGCTGTCGGCGGCGGGCTCATGTCTTGAGATAAACCTCCTGCACCCTGGGATTGTCTTGGATCTCTGCCGGTGCGCCCTCGGCGAGGACCTCGCCGTAGTGCAGAACGGTAATGCGGCTTGCCAATTCCATCACCACCTGCATGTCGTGCTCGACGATGAGGATCGTCAGGTTCTTGGCGATGCGGCGCACGAGCTCCATGGTGTCGTGGGTCTCTGCCGCGCTCATTCCCGCGGTCGGCTCGTCGAGGCACAGGAGCTGGGGTTGCGTGGCCAGCGCGATGCCGATCTCCAGGTTGCGTTGATCGCCGTGCGAGAGATTGGCGGCCAAATCTTCCGCCTTGGATGAAAGTCCGACCGCGTGCAACACCGCCTCGGCCTTGTCGAGGATGTCGCGGAAGTCGCCATGGTGTTTGAGCATGTTCCAGCCATGCCGGCGCGATTGAGCGGCGATGCGCACGTTTTCCAGGGTGGTGGCGTTGGGCAGGATGTTGGTGATCTGGTAGGAACGGGCGATACCCTTCTGCGAGATGCGGTTGGGGGGAAGCCGGGCGATGTCCTCGCCGTTGAGCAGCACACGGCCGGATGTGGGGCGTATGACCCCGGTCAGACAATTGAAGAAGGTGCTCTTGCCCGCGCCATTCGGGCCGATGATGGCCCTGATCTCCCCCGCTCCGACCTCGAAGTTCACATTGTTGAGGGCCGTCAAGCCGCCAAAGCGAACGGTGAGGCCCTCGGTGCGTAAGATCGGCACGCCGCCCTCGCCCGGCTCAGCGCCGGGCGAGGTAGGCGAACGAAGAGAGAGGTCTGCTGACACGTAGCGAACTGCGGCCGAGAGGGATCCTTCTGGGGGCTTGAGGCGAAAATGGGCCGCTCAGGAGAACGTGCAGGCCGGTGGCACGATCGTCTTCTCCTTTTCGATCACCTCGAGAATGCGGTGCTTGCCGTCTTGCACATCGAAGATGAACTGGCGCAGGAACGCTTGGTGATCCTCCTTGCGCAACAGCTTGTCGCCCTGCGGGAAATCATCTCCCTCCTTCATCTCCAATCCCTCGAGGGCCTCGATGAGCTTCATGCTGTCTTCCCGGCCCTGGAACTTGGACTTTTCCATGCCGATGCGCAGCGCATTGATCGCCTCGTAGTTGGACTGCGTATAGCGGTCAGGCAGCGGCCCCGACGGATCGATCTGCTTGAGGCGCGCCACGCCGTCCTCGAAAAACCGCTTGTGGTAGGGAGTGTTGAGCGGCGGATCCAGCACCGGCAGATAGCGGTTGATGCCGACAAAGCCCTCAGCCTTCTGACCAAGAGCCGGCAAATGCGTCGCCTCCACCATGGCTCCGTCGCCGGCCATTTTGTACTTCTTGCTCAAGCCTAGGTCGTAGGCCTGGCTCAAGAAGGTGACGGCCGGGGCGCCGAATAGGATGCCGAAGATGCCGTCGAACTCGCCCGAGATCTTGGACAGGAACGCCGTCATGTCCGCGGTGCCGAGGGGAATGCCGGTCGTGCCCACCACGTCGCCGCCATTCTTGCGGATCTGCTCGGTATAGGCGTCGCGGGTCGACTGACCCCAGGAGTAATCGAGGTAGGCGACGTGCCACTTTTTCCCAAGCTTGTTGATGAGGTAAGGTGCGAACCCCACGGCCTGAGCCGGTGCGTAGTCGAACGGACGGAAGGTGTAACGGCTGCATTTGCTGGTGGTGATGGTGGTGTCGAGGCACACCGTGATCATGTTGACCACCTTGGTCTCCTCGTAGCTTGGCATGCACGCTAAGCACACGTTCGAGAGAAAGCCGCCCGCGTGCATATCGATCTTGTCCTCGACCAAGAGCTTCTCGACCTTGCGCCGACCGACGTCGGGCTTGGATTCATCATCCGCGACGATGAGCTCGACCGGGCGGCCGTTGATGCCGCCGGCCTTGTTGATGCGGTCGACGGCCATCTGCGCACCGACGAGTGAGGTCTTGCCGCCGGCGGCGGCGACGCCCGAGAGCGGCTGCAGCGTTCCGATTTTGTAGGGCTTGGCCTGCCCAAAGGCGGCCCGCCACGGCGCCGGCACGAGCATGGTGGCTCCAAGTGCGCCGGCGGTCGCCGCACCGTACCCGATGAGCCGGCGACGCGTGACTTTCCGAGCGTGCCAAAGGCCCTCGATCGGATCCAGCACTGGGTCGTTGTCGGACATTCTGGCTTCTCCCTTCGCTCTTTATTGCGTTGGCGCCCCTGCTGAACGGATGGGGTCGCACACGCTTGGGCTATCCCGCGCTTTATAGACCGAGCAAGCGCAGTCCAACAAGCCGAGCGCTCCCGGCCTGCCTTTGCGCGCCACGAGCCGATCGGCGCGGTGGCGCGAGGCGCGGTGCGCCAAGGCGGGCACCTTGAGCTCCCATGATGCGCGCCGTCACGCTGCCTTCCCTATGCCCATGTGTGGAGGGCGGGCCGCAAATTCCGTGGGCGGTCTTCGATGGGGTCATCGCTGCCCCCACCCTTCGAACGGCACCGGCGCCTTCTGCCAGGTGCTTCCCTAATTGCGCGTTGAGGTTGTCCTGGCGGGCTGGCGCCCAGCGCCAGCTGCGCTGGGGGCTCGGCATGCCTTTGCTTGGGCAATCGGCGCGCCTTCGATCGGCAGCCCTGCAGCTTTGATCGCCACGGCTTGATCGGCATGCCTTGGTCGGCGCGGCTTGATCGCGCGCCTGGCAACCCAAGGCCAACTCCAGCGGCCTTGGCGCCAACTGGCGTTGTGCGGGCCGATCTGCGATGCTGGGGGAGCTGCAGCGAGGTGAGCCCATGGCCCGGCACAAGAGCTACATCCCCCACGGCGTCATCCCCGCCGTCTTGCTCCCCTTCGATGCCGACCTTGCCATCGATGAGCCGGCCTTGCGCAAGCACCTGCGCGACGTGGCCGCGACGCCCGGGCTTTCCGCCATCACCATCAACGCCCATTCCACCGAGGTTGCCTCGTGCACGTTCGAGGAGCAGCGGCGCGTCTTGGCGATTGCCCAGGACGAAATCGGCCCTCGCTTGCCGCTCGTCAACGGTGTGTGGGCTGACGGCAGCCTGGAGGCCGCACGCATCGCCCGGATGGCAACCGAGGGTGGCGCCTCCGCACTGTTGGTCTTTCCACCGGCGCCCTTCACGCTGGGACAGTCGCCGCAGATGGCCGTCGCCCACTTCAAGCGCATTGCCGATGCCACCGATCTGCCGCTCATCGTCTTCCAATACCCGCTCGCGACCGGCCAGGGCTACCCCAAGGAGACGCTCTTGAAGCTGGTCCAGGAGGTACCGAGCATTCGCGCCATCAAGGACTGGATCGGCAACCCGCCGCATCATGAATGGCACGTGCGTACGTTGCAGAGCCTGGCACCGCCGGTAAATGTGCTCACCACGCACAGTGCCTGGCTGCTCTCCTCGCTCGTGCTCGGCTGCAATGGCCTGCTGTCGGGCAGCGGCAGCGTCATTCCCGACCTGCAGTCGCAGCTGTTCCATGCGGTGCAGCGCAACGACCTTGCTGCTGCCCGCGTCCTCAACGAGCGCATTGAGCCCTTGATGCGCGTTTTCTACGCCGATCCCTTCGTCGACATGCACAACCGCATGAAGGAGGCGCTGGTGCTTCTCGGCAGGCTGCCGCGCGCCTGCGTGCGCCCGCCGCTCGTAAAGATCGGCCGTGCCGAGATCGGTCGCATCCGACAGGGCCTCGTGGCAGCGGGCCTCATCGGCGGCGATGCCTCCCGCAACGCGGCCTAGCAGTCTGGGGATGGCCACCATGCCCGCCGGGATCCTGGCCGTATTCAATGACTGCACGCCCGAGGGCTACCAACACTTCGAGCGCTGGTACATCCGCGAGCATCTGCAGGAGCGTGTCGGCGTGCCGGGTTTCCGCTTCGGCCGTCGCTACGAACTCGTCAGTGGCGGTGACCGGCGCTTTTTTGCCTGCTACGAGGTGGAAAGCCCCGACGTGCTGTCCTCGTCCGCTTATCTGGAGCGGCTCAACGCGCCGACGCCTTGGACGCAGGAGACCATGCGGGTAGCGTTCCGCAATTCCGTGCGCACCGTGTGCGATCTGCGCTTTGCCGCCGGTGATCTCATCGGCGCCTATGCGACGGTGCTGCGCGCCGACGGCGCGATGGCGCCCACCGAAGAGGCGCGCGAGCTCGTTGGCAGCATGGCTGGTGAGAAGGGCATCGCTCGAGTACAGACCTGGACCGCATCGGCCAGGCAGACGCCATCCGACACCGCCGAGATGAAGAGCCGCGCCAAGGATCGGCTCGCCGCCGGCGCCTTCATCGTTGAATGCCTGCGCCGGGAGGATGCAGAGGAGGTGGCAGCGAGGCTGACAGCGGCACCACCGCCGGCGCTCGGCATTGCCGGCGCGAGCGCGGTGGGGGTCTACGCCCTGCTGTGCGTCTATCCCGGACCCAAGGCGTTGACCACGGCGTGACGGGGCCCGCACCGGCCTTCTGGCTGTAGGCATCAGGAGAGGCATGGCGCAAGGAGCTCATCGAGGCCCCGGGGTGTCGGGAATGGGCTCAAGAGTGTGTTGAGTGTGATTTGGCCAATGTGTTCTGGGGCTGATCTGCCCAATGCATCCCATCAAGTGATTTGGTCGAGCAATCCGGTCGATTGATCTGGTCAAGTGATCTGGTCAATGGCTCTGCGCCCATGCTCTGGAGGCGACCCAGCCAGGCGTCCTGGGGCGGCATTCAGCGTTCGTTCATGGTGCGGGCCGTAGCAGTAGGCTGCGATTCAATGTTTCCTGCACAGTCGCATCCCCTACGAGCCGGCCAGGAGCCCACCTGTGAAACGCCGCCGGACCATGCTGATCGCCACGGCGGGACTGTTCCTCGCGGTCGCTCTGGCCGCCCTCACGATGCCGCCCTGCCTCTTGCGCGCGGAGGCCTCGTGCTCGTCCGGCTGCAAGGCCGCTTACGGGGCGTGCTATAAGAAGAGCCAGGATCGCTCCAAGTGTCAGGCGCAGTTGCAACGCTGCCTTGAGGGCTGCATCCGCAGCAGGCATTGAGGCACCAACGGGGACGCGAATCAGGGCTCGTCGTTGCCCTCTGACGGCAACCGTCCCCGCCGGCGACGCCGGCACGTCTTCACTTCGAGTGTTTCTTCAGGAAGGCGATGACGTCCTTGCGATCCTGCGGATCCTTGAGGCCGGCGAAGGCCATCTTGGTGCCGGGCATGAAGGAGAGCGGGTTCTCCAAGTACTTGAACAGCACGTCCTCGGTCCATGCCAAGCCCTTGGCCCCGGCCGACTTGTTGGCCTGAGAGTAGTTGAACCCCTCGACCGTGCCGGCCTTGCGGCCGATGATGTCGTTGAGCAAGGGTCCCACCTTGTTCTTGGCCTCCGGCCCCACATCGTGACAGGCGCGGCATTTTTTGAAGACCTCAGCTCCCTCCTCGGCGTTGCCCTCCTGGGCCGACGCGGGAGCCGCCACGAAAAGCGCTACCGCCGTCGCCGTTGCTGCCGAGAAGAGCCCCCAAGCATCACGTCGCTTCATCGCTATCACCCCTCCGCCAAGGCTTCAGGTTTCGAAGTCGGAACGAAACCTAGCAGAAGCGGCCTGAGCGCCGACGCGACCGTTCGCAGCAGCACCAAGCAGCGATCCCGCCGATGGCGGTAACGGGCGAAGCGAGATATACCATGCGCATGCGGCGGCCGACGCGCCCGCCCGCCAATGCCCATTGCCTGCGCGCCCCGAGGAGCCAAGAGCCCATGGGATTGGTGGTGCTACCGGAACCCGACCGCGCGATCCTATCGCGACGCGATACCATCGTGGCGGACCTGCGCCGGCTCTTGGGCGCAAACGCCGTCATTGCCGACGAGGACGGCCGGCGCGCCTACGAGACGGACGCGCTCACCGCCTACCGCGCATTGCCGCTGGCCGTGCTTTTGCCTGCGTCCACCGAGGAGGTCTCACGCGCGCTGCGCTACTGCCACCAGCACGGCATCAAGGTCGTAGCCCGCGGTGCTGGTACCTCGCTTTCGGGCGGCGCCCTGCCCAGCGAGGATGCGGTCGTGATCGGCGTTTCGCGCATGAGCCGCGTGCTCGAGGTCGATTACGTGAACCGCGTGGCGCGCGTGGAAGTCGGCATCACCAATCTGGGCATCAGCGAAGCCGTAAAGGACCGCGGCTTCTTTTACGCGCCCGACCCTTCAAGCCAGCTGGCCTGCACGCTCGCCGGCAACATCGGCATGAACTCGGGCGGCGCGCACTGCCTCAAGTATGGCGTGACGACCAACAATGTCCTCGGCCTCAAGGTGGTGCTGATGGACGGCGAGGTGATCGAGATTGGCGGCACGCATCTGGACGCTCCGGGCTACGACCTGTTGGGGCTCCTCATCGGCTCGGAGGGCCAACTCGGCATCGCCACGGAGGCAACCGTGCGCATCCTGCGGGCCGCCGAAGGGGCTCGACCGATGCTGCTCGGATTCGACTCGAGCGAGGCCGCCGGCCAGTGCGTCTCTGCCATCATCGCCGCCGGCATCGTGCCGGTGGCCATCGAGTTCATGGACAAGCCGGCGATCCATGTCTGTGAGACGTTCGCCAAGGCGGGCTATCCGCTGGATGTGGCGGCGCTGCTGATCGTCGAGGTGGAAGGGTCGGACGAGGAGATCGCCGAACTCCTGTCCGTGATTTCATCGATCGCCAAGCCCTTCGCGCCCAAGGCGCTGCGCATCAGCCAAACCGCGGAGCAGAGCGCCGCCATATGGAAGGGGCGCAAGGCGGCTTTTGGCGCCATTGGCCGCATCTCCGACTACTACTGCATGGACGGCGTGATCCCGCTTGGCAAGTTGGGCGAAGTGCTGGTGTCCATTTCGCACATCTGCGACAAGCACAACCTGCGCGTTGCCAACATCTTCCACGCCGGCGACGGCAACCTGCACCCGCTCGTGCTCTACGATGCCAACGACCCGGCCGAGGCCGAGCGCGCGGAGCAAGCGGGCCATGAGATCCTCGAGCTCTGCGTCACCTCCGGCGGCTGCCTGACCGGCGAGCACGGCGTCGGCATCGAGAAGCGCGATCTCATGCGTGTGCAGTTCAGCGAGAGCGATCTTGCCGTGCAAATGCGGATCAAGACGGTGTTCGATCCCAAGTGGCTGCTGAACCCGTCGAAGGTGTTTCCGCTCGATGGGCGCAAGGCCGCCCTGGAAGCTGCGTGAGGAGTGGGCCCCGTGCTCGCGAACATGCGCCCGGTGGATGAACGGGAGTTCTCGCGGTTGCTGGCGGAAGCGACGGCGACCTCGACGCCGATCGCGCTGGCAGGCGCCGGCACCAAGGCCAGCGTCGGTCGGCCGATGAACGCGACGACGCACCTGTCCACGCGGGCCCTGCGCGGCATTACACTATACGAGCCCAACGAGATGGTGATGTCGGCGCGCAGCGGCACCTCGCTCTCCCAGATCGAGGATGCGCTCTCCGCACGCCGCCAGATGCTGGCGTTCGAACCGATCGGGCTCGCCTGCCTCGGCGGCGAGGCGGCGGACGGCACCATCGGCGGCATCTTTGCCACCAACCTGTCCGGGGCGCGCCGCATTCGCGTGGGCGCGGCACGCGACCACCTGTTGGGGGTTCGGGCGGTCAGCGGCAGCGGTGAGGTGTTCAAGTCCGGCGGCCGCGTGATGAAAAACGTGACCGGGCTCGACCTGTGCCGCGGCCTTGCAGGTAGCTGGGGTACGCTCGCCGTCATGTGCGAGGTGACGTTCAAGGTTCAGCCCATGCCGGAGGAGACCGCCACGCTGGTCCTGCTCGGGCTGCCCGACGCGATCGCGGTGGAGGTCCTCTGCGAGGCCCTGACCACGCCCTACGAGGTGTCGGGCGCCGTCCACCTGCAACCCGCCTTTGTCGCCCGGCTCTGGCACGACGGACTGCGCGCGCAAGGTCAGGCCGTGACGGCCTTGCGGCTTGAGAACTTTGCCAAGTCGGTGGCCTACCGCAAGGACAAGTTGAAGGAGCACCTCAAGGCCTACGGCGAGATTCACGACCTCGACACGGAAAACTCGCAGGCCTTTTGGGGCGAGCTGCGCCAGCTGTCGGTGCTGCAGGACAGCGATGCTCCGCTTTGGCGCATTTCGACGGCGCCGACGGAAGGACCCAAGGTCGTCGCCGCAATCTCCGCCTACATGCGCTGTCGCGCCTTCTACGACTGGTCCGGCGGCCTGGTCTGGGCCGAGGTGTTGCCCACCACCGACGCCGGGGCCGCCGACATCCGCCGGGTCATTGCCGCGCATGGCGGGCACGCCACGCTGATCCGGGCGGAGCCGCAGGTGCGCGCCGCCGTGGAGGTTTTCCAGCCGCTGGAAGCGGGCTTGGAACGGCTCTCGCGCCGGCTGAAGGCCACCTTCGATCCAGCCGGCATCCTCAATCCTGGGCGCATGTATGCGCATTTTTAGGGACGCGACGGGCTGATGCACACCAACTTCACGCGCCAGCAGCTGGAGAACCCCCGCACCGCCGAGGTCGACAAGATCCTGCGCCGCTGCGTGCACTGCGGCTTCTGCACGGCCACGTGCCCCACCTATGTATTGCTGGGCGACGAGCGCGACAGCCCGCGCGGCCGCATCTATCTGATGAAAGACATGTTCGAGCACGGCCGCGCGGCAAGCCCGGAGGTGCAGCACCACATCGACCGCTGCCTTTCCTGCCTCTCCTGCATGACCACTTGTCCGAGCGGCGTCGACTATATGCACCTCGTCGATCACGCCCGCTCCCACATCGAGGAGACACGCCACCGCGGCTTCAGGCAACGCCTGGTGCGCGCCCTCATCGCCGCCGTCCTGCCCTACCCGCAGCGGCTGCGCCTGGCATTGCGGGCAGCGCGCTTCGCCCGGCCGTTCACTGGGTTATGGCAACGGCTGGGGCTGAAGGAGCTCACCGCCATGCTCGACCTGGCACCGGCCGGGTTCTTGCGCGGCGCCACCTTCACCGGGCCAGGAACGGCCACGACCAAGTCCGAGCGCCGACGGCGCGTCATCTTGCTGGCGGGCTGTGCCCAGCAGGTATTGCGACCCGAGATCAATGACGCCACCATTCGCCTGCTCGCGCGCCGCGGCGTGGACGTGGAGGTGGCGCCGGGGGCCGGCTGTTGCGGGGCCTTGGTACATCATATGGGCCGCGAGGCCGAAGCGGTGGAATTTGCCAAACGCAACGTCGATGCCTGGACCCGGCTGATGGACAAGGGTGATCGCATCGATGCGATCATCATCAACGCCTCCGGATGCGGCACGACCGTGAAGGACTACGCGCACATGCTGGCGCATGTGCCTGCCTATGCGCAGCAGGCGGCCAAGCTTGCGAGCATGGCCCGCGACGTGACGGAGTTTCTCGGCAGCTACGAGATGGGTCCGCCGGTGCGCTGGTCATCGCTGCGGGTGGCCTATCACTCCGCCTGCTCCATGCAGCACGGCCAGCACATCTTTGAGGAGCCGCGCAAGCTCCTGCGCGCGGCGGGCTTTACCGTAGTTGAGGTGCCGGAGGGTCACCTGTGCTGCGGCTCGGCTGGAACCTACAACATCCTGCAGCCCGAAATCGCCACCGAGCTGCGCGACCGCAAGGTCGCCAACATTCGCAGCATCCGCCCCGATGTGGTCGCGACCGGCAACATCGGCTGCATCACCCAGCTGGCAAGCGGCATGGACATTCCCGTCGCCCACACCGTGGAGCTGTTGGACTGGGCCTATGGTGGTCCGCTGCCGCGCGGTCTGGAGGCCCTGGCCGCCCACGTCCGGGACGTGCCCAACGCCAGGCCGCTGATGGCTGTGACGTGATGGCGGTGGCGCAATGGTCGGGGCAGAGCGCCGGGAGTAGTCCTTGCGAGACGTCGGCCCCGCTCTTGGCGCCCGAAGACATCCAGTGGATGCGAAGCAACCGAAAGACGAGCCAGGCGCGCCAGCGTGCAAGGCCCAAGGCAAGCGCGCGGAAGGATTGACGCCATGAAGGTCGATGGTGGGGCCGAAGTCGACCCCGGCGAGGTGGTGATTTGCCATGGCAGATTGCCAAACCTTGTCGGGCTCGGCATTCCGCTGGGTGGTGCCGAACAACGAAGGCAGCTTCGGGGCCCTTTTCGGCACGCCGCAGCCGAGCTTCGGCCCCCAAAGCGGACGCGCTGAGCGCTGACGGGGTAGACTTCGTGGGCAGGCAGTGTCGAGCCATGGCCGCAAATTGCCCTCGCCGCAGCCAGCCTCTACCTTGCGACTTTCTGATGTGACCCCGGAGACAGCGAGCCATGCGCATTGGCGTGCCCAAGGAGATCAAGGTTCACGAGTATCGCGTCGGCATGACGCCGGCCAGTGTGCGCGAGGCCGTCGAACATGGCCATCAAGTATTCGTGGAGCACGACGCAGCCGCGCGGCAGGGCCTCTTCGACAGGGACTTCGAGCGCGCCGGTGCCAAGGTGCTCGGCTCCGCCAGCGAGGTGTTCTCCAGTTGCGACTTGATCGTCAAGGTCAAGGAGCCGCAGCCGACGGAGTGCCTGATGCTGCGCCAGGGTCAGACGCTCTTTACCTACCTTCACCTCGCGCCGGATCCCGAGCAGGCAAAGGCGCTCATGGCATCCGGCGTCACCGCCATCGCCTACGAAACGGTGACGGGTGCACGCGGCGGCCTGCCGCTGCTGGCGCCCATGAGCGAGGTGGCCGGCCGCATGGCCATCCAGGCGGGTGCGCACTGCTTGGAGATGGAGCAGGGCGGCCGCGGCATGCTGCTCGGCGGCGTCGCCGGCGTAGCGCCGGCCAAGATCGTGGTGTTGGGGGGCGGCGTTTCCGGTGTCAACGCCGCGCGCATGGGGATCGGGCTCGAGGCGCAAGTCACCGTGCTCGACATCAATGTCGAGCGTCTTTACGCCATCGACCAGCAGTTTGGCGCCGCCGTCAACACCATCTTCTCCACCCACCAGGCGGTCGAGGATTACGTGCTCGATGCCGATCTCGTCATCGGCGCCGTGCTGGTGCCGGGAGCGGCGGCACCCAAGCTCATCACCGACAAGCTGGTCCGCGAAATGAAGCGCGGCTCCGTCCTGGTCGACATTTCCATCGACCAAGGCGGCTGCTCGGAGACCTCCCGCCCCACCACCCATGCCAACCCGACCTATGTGCTGCACGAGGTGGTGCACTACTGCGTCACCAACATGCCGGGGGCCGTGGCGCGCACCTCCACCTTCGCCCTCAACAATGCCACGCTGCCCTTCATCCTGGCGTTGGCCGACAAGGGCCCCGAAGTCGCCATGAGCGATGACCCGCATCTGCTGGCCGGTCTCAACGTGCACCGTGGGCGCATCATTCATCCCGCGGTTGCGGCCGCCCTTGGCGTCGAGCCGGGCCGACCCCCGGGGGCCCGGCGTTGACGGCCATGGCCTTCGCAGGGGGTTGGCGGCAAGGATCCACGGCCAGGCCGCACCGGCCGGCCTTGCGGATCGCCTGGACGGGCTCGCCGTCCGGGCCGCCGCGGCCCCAATTCGTCATCGTTCCCACGCGACGGCGGCGCTGCAGGTGCGTCGGCCCGCGATATCATGAGCACGCAAGGAGCGGCAGCCGATGCAGCACCCAAGGGATGGCGATCTCGTCTATGAAGTGAAGGGCGCCGTCGGCCTCGTCACCTTCAATCGGCCGCTGGCCCACAACGCGCTCACCTTCGAGATGTACGACCGGCTGGGCGAGATTTGCGCTGGCGTTCCCGCGGACGGCAGCTTGCGCGTCCTCATCATCACCGGCGCGGGCGGGCGCGCCTTCTCGGCCGGGACCGACATCTCCCTCTTCCGCGACTTCCGCGGCGCTGCCGACGGGCTGGCCTACGAGGACCGGCTCGAGCGCATGTTTGGCAAGCTCGAGCGCTGCGAGGTGCCGACCATCGCCGCCATCGCCGGCGTGTGCACGGGGGGTGCCGCCGTGATGGCCGCGGCCTGCGACCTGAGGATCGCGACGCGCAGCCTCAAATATGGGTTTCCCATCGCCCGCACGCTCGCCAACATGTTGTCCGCCGCCAATATTGCCAGGGTGGCGGCGCTGGTGGGCGTTGGCCGCGCCGTCGACCTGCTGATGACGACGCGGTTGATGGGCGCCGAGGAGGCCCTCGCCGTCGGCCTCGTGAGCGAGCTCGTCGATACGCCGGAGGCCCTGGTTGAGCGCGCACAGGCGCTCGCCGGCCAGATCGCCGCCCAAGCGCCCCTTACCATGCGCGCCGGCAAGGAGGTGGTACGCCGGATGCGCGAGCGCGCCGCGAGCGTGGACGATCGCGACCTCATCGCGCTCTGCTACGGCAGCGCCGACTTTCAAGAGGGGATTGAGGCCTTCCTGACGAAGCGCCCCCCGAAATTTTCCGGACGTTGAGGCGCCCGCCCCCTTCAAGCCGCCTTCATGCGCCCGCGGTTGCGCTCCATCAGGATCGGGCGCACCAGGCGGTGGAACCGTTCGGCCTCGGCGTCGTGCAAATATCCCGACAGGCAGAACGAGTGACAGCCGATGTCGATGTAGCGCTGCAACACGTCGGCGCATTGCTCGGGGTTGCCGACGATGCAGATGCCCGCCCCCGGGCGCGCCTTCGTCAATCCGCTCCAGAGGTTGGGAGCGATGAGCTCGCCCATCTCCCGCGCCAGTTGTTGCACACGCTGGTTGGCAACCGAGTGGGCATAGTAGGTCTGGATATAGTGCGTGCGCTCGGCGGTGATGTTGCGAACGAGCTTGTCGGCCGCCTCCCAAGCGTCCTTCTCGTTCTCACGACACACGATCTGCAGGCGCATGCCGAAGCCGAGCGCATCCTCGCGGCCGTGCTTTGCCGCCAATCCGCGCAGCGTCTTCATGTTGGCGACGATCTGCTCGACCGTGTCACCCCAAAATAGATGCACGTCGGAGTGTTTCGCCGAAAGCTGTGCTGCCTGGCCCGAGCCGCCGCCCAGATAGAACTTCGGGTGCGGCTTTTGATAGGGCTTTGGCACCAGCTCCGCCTGTGTCAGCGTGTAGTACTTGCCGTGCCAGTCGGTGGGCCCCGTCTGTGTCCATAGAGCCTTGAGGATCGACACCTCCTCGTCCATGATCTCATAGCGCTGCTCTTTGCTCCAGCGCACGCCCTCGGCCACGTTCTCAATCTCGCTTTGACCGGCGATGAGGTTGACCGAGATGCGCCCTTCGCTCAGCTGATCGAAGGTGGCGATCATCTTCGCCAGCAATACGGGGTTGATGTAGCTCGGCCGCGCGGCAATGAGCATGCGCAGGCGCGAGGTGTTGCGCGTCATCATCGTGCCGGTCATCCAGGCGTCCCAGCACTGGTGGCCAACGGGAATGAGCATGTACTCAAACCCGGCCTCTTCCGCGGCAACGGCGACACGATCAAACATTTCAAGGCCCGCGGACACCTTGAGGGGGGCGCTGTAGTCGTCCGTATCCCCGCGCGTCGGCAGGAACCATCCAAATTCGAGATCTCGCATCGACGGTGGTCTTCCGGCTCATGGGCGATGAGTGCCAAGGATACTCTTTGAGCCACGCCGGGCGCCACAGCAGGTTTGTCCGACCCTCGGGCGGCGCGAGCCGGAGACGGGCGGTAACGCCCGCCATGGCGCGCGTGCGGGCGCCCGTCGATGCTCCCCGTCGATGCGCGCTGCCACCAATCCTTCGGGGAGGCGGCCTCACGCCGCCGCAGCGAGCGGCTTCTGCGCCGCCGGCAAATCGTGCAGATGGCAGGCGGCCAGGTGGTCGCCTGCGGTGGGACGCAGGGCCGGCTCCTCGCCGCGACAGCGCTCGAAGGCGTAGGGACAGCGGGTGTGAAAGCGGCAGCCCTTGGGCGGGTTGATGGGACTTGGCACGTCGCCCTTGAGGATGATGCGTTCGCGCGCGGCGCCGGGCTCGGGCACCGGAACCGCCGATAAGAGCGCCTGCGTGTAGGGGTGCTTGGGTCCGGCAAAGAGGGCCCGCTTCGGCGCCAGCTCAACGATCTTGCCCAAATACATTACGGCCACGCGGTGCGTCATGTGTTCGACGATGGCGAGGTCGTGGCTGATGAACAGCATGGCGAGCCCCAGCTCCTGCTGCAGATCATAGAGCAGGTTGACGATTTGCGCCTTGACCGACACGTCGAGCGCAGAGACGGCCTCATCGCAAACGATGAGGTCGGGCTCGGCGGCGAGCGCGCGGGCGATGCCGATCCTCTGGCGCTGTCCGCCGGAGAACTCGTGGGGCCATCGCTTTGCCGCATCGCGCGGCAGTCGCACCACGTCCAACAGGCGATCCACGCGCGTTGCCAGCTCTGCCCGTGACTTGGCGAGGCGAAAGTTGCGTATCGGCTCGGCCAGGATATCGCGCACGCGCAGGCGCGGATTGAGGCTTGAAAATGGGTCCTGGAACACCACCTGGACGCGCCGCCGAAACGGCCTCAGCGCGCCTGCGGAGAGGTCGTCGATACGCTTGCCGTCGAGCACCACCTGCCCGGCGGTGATCTCAAAGAGGCGCAGAATGCAGCGGCCCACCGTGGATTTGCCGCACCCCGATTCGCCCACCAGCGCGAGCGTCTCGGCCCGATCGATGGCAAAGGAAACCCCATCGACCGCATACACGGTCGCCGCACCCGTCCCGAGCAGGCCTGAATGCACGAAGAAGTGCTTCTTTAGGTCGGAGACCTCGAGCAGCGGGCTCTTCATGCGGCAAGCGCTTCCTTGGGGGCGTAATGGCAGGCGGCCATGTGGTCGGGCGCCTTGAGTTCGAGCGCCGGCGCGCTCTGCCGGCACAGGTCGGTCGCCGAGGCGCAGCGGGTTGCAAACACGCAGCCGGGGATGCGTTGCTTGAGACTGGGGACCACGCCGGGGATTTCCGCAAGCTTGGTCGCATTGCCCGTGAGCGAGGAGCCGAGCTTGGGCACCGCACCGAACAGGCCTTGCGTATAGGGGTGACGCGGGGTGCGAAAGAGCTTTGCCACCGGCGCCTCCTCCACCTTGCGCCCCGCGTACATCACCATCACGCGCTCCGCCACCTCGGCGACGATGCCAAGATCGTGTGTGATCAAGATGATGGCGGCACCCACCTTCGATTTTAGGTCCTTCATCAGGTCGAGGATTTGCGCCTGGATGGTGACGTCGAGCGCCGTGGTCGGCTCATCGGCGATCAAGAGCTTGGGACGGCACGAGAGCGCGATGGCAATCATCACGCGCTGGCGCATGCCGCCCGAGAGCTGGTGGGGATATTCGCCGAGCCGGCGCTTGGCCTCGGGGATGCCGACCAGCCGCAGCATTTCGACAGCCCTGGCATCGGCTTGGCGGCGGCTCACGCGCTGGTGCAATCTGAGCGTCTCGCCGAGCTGCCGCCCGACGGTGAGCACCGGATTGAGGCTCGTCATCGGCTCCTGAAAGATCATCGAGATGTCGTTGCCGCGGACGCGGCGCATCTCCTTGTCGGAGAGGTTGAGAAGATCGACGCCCCGGAAGCGGATGGAGCCGGCAATTTTTCCTGGTGGCTCGGGGATCAGGCGCAGGATGGAGTTGGCGGTGACCGACTTGCCGCAGCCCGACTCACCCACCACCGCCAGCGTCTCGCCTTCCCCCACCTGGAAGGAGACGCCATCCACGGCCCGGTTCACCCCATCCGGAGTGCGGAAATGCGTCTGCAGGTTATTGATCTCGAGCAGCGGCATGCGTCGGCCTATTCCTCAAGGGGGCCAGGCCCCATCTCTGGCCCCGACCTCTGGCCCCATCTCTGGCCCCATCTCTGGCCCCATCTCTGGCCCCAATCTTGGCCCAATCTTGGCCCAATCTGGTGACATCGACCGGCATGACCGCGCGGGCTTGGGGGGCGTGCGGCATCAAGCTACAGCCGTTTGGCCATGCGCGGGTCGAGCATGTCGCGCAGGCCGTCGCCCAACAGGTTCACCGCCAATACGGTGAGCGACAGGAACGCGGCCGGGAAAAACACGATGAAGGGCTTCACCTGCCAAAGCGCCCGGCCTTCGGCCATGATGTTGCCCCAGGAGGGAACATTGGGTGGCGTACCGGCACCGATGAAGGACAAGATCGCCTCCACGATTATGGCCGACGCACAGATGTAGGTCGCCTGCACGGTCATGGGCGCCAACGTGTTGGGCAGGATGTGTCGCAGAATGATCATGGGGCTGCGCGTGCCGGCCGCCACGGCGGCGTCAACGTAGGGCTGCTCCCGCAAAGATAACACCACGCCGCGCACCAGCCTGGCAACGCGCGGAAACTCGGCAATGGTGATGGCGGTGACGACGTTGCTGACGCTGGCGCGCGTGAGCGCCATCAAGGCGACGGCGAGCAGGATCGAGGGGATCGCCATCATGCCGTCCATGATGCGCATGATGATGCCATCGGCCCAGCGCACGAACCCCGAGACCAGCCCAATGGCCAGGCCGGCGAGCGAGGCCAGGATTGCCACCGAGAAGCCGACGGTGAGCGACACGCGCGCGCCATACATGACGCGCGAGTACACGTCGCGACCGAGCATGTCCGTGCCGAACCAGAATTCTGCGGAGGGAGTGCGCGTGCGCTTTGCCGGAGAGAGCGCCGTTGGGTCGACGGTGCCGAGATAGGGAGCCAATACCGCAATCGACAGCATCGCGATCAGCAGGGCCGCTCCAAAGGCGATGGTGGGATGGCGATAGACGAAGCCCGCAAGCCCGCGCCGCACCTTGATCGGCGGCAGCACGTCGGGCATCTCCGGCTCGACGGCGACATCGCGAGGTACGGCCGCGGCCGAGGCCACCGTTGAAGATTGGGCGCTCAATAGCGAATCCTCGGATCGAGCAGCGTATAGAGCACGTCAACCGCGAGGTTGACCAGCACGTAGACCAAGCTGAACAACAGCACGATGCCCTGGATCACCGGATAGTCGCGGCGCACGATGGCATCGATGGTGAGGCGGCCGAGACCGGGAATGGCAAACACGCTTTCGGTGACCACTGCGCCGCCGATCAGGAGCGCCACGCCGATGCCGATAACGGTGACGATGGGTACGGCGGCGTTCTTCAGGGCATGGACAAACAGAATGCCGCTTTGGCCCATGCCCTTGGATCGCGCCGTACGGATGTAGTCCTGCTGCAGCACCTCGAGCATGGAGGCGCGCGTGATCCGGGCGATGAGCGCGATATAGACGCAACCGAGCGCGATCGCCGGGAGCACCAAGTTCTCAAGCCACGGCCAGAAACCGGCCGACAGCGGCGTGTAGCCCTGCACGGGGAACCAGTCGAGCTCAAGAGCGAAGACGTAGGCCAACAGATAGCCCACGACGAACACCGGCACCGAGAAGCCGAGCACGGCGAAGGCCATGAGCCCACGGTCGATCCAACTGCCCGCCTTCCAAGCGGCGATGACGCCCATCGGCACGGCGATGCTGACGGCGAGGATGAGCGTCACCACCATCAGTGACAGCGTGGGCTCGAGCCGCTGGCGGATCAGCTCCGTGACGGGCAGCCCCGTAAACATGGAGGTGCCGAGATCGCCCTGCACGATGTGCCAAGACCATTCGCCGAAGCGGGACAGAAACGGCCGATCGAGGCCGAGACCCTTGCGGATCTTTTCCACATCCTCCGGCGATGCCTGCTCGCCGGCGATGACGGCGGCGGGATCGCCCGGGGCAATGTAGAGGAGGCTGAACACGAACAAGGCGACGATCGCCATGACTGGGATCGTCGCCACGATGCGCCGGCAGATGTGTCGGAGCATGGGGCCTAGCACTCACGCTCGATCCGCGCCGGATCGCGGCCGACGCGAGCTGCGCCCGCAACGACGCCAAGGTCGGGCTCGCCGACCCGACCCTGCTGCGACCCACCGCTTGATCGAGCGCCGTTGGGCATCACGCCTTGGTCACACCCCAGAAGAACGGCAGCGGACCCTTGACGATGCCGCTGACATTGCTGCGCCAAGCCTGATAGCCGTAGTAAAAGCCGGTCGGCAGGTAGATGACATCTTCCATGGCGGCCTTGTTGAGGCGGGCGACGGCCGCCTTCTCCTCGCCCAGGTCCTTGGCCGAAAACCAGGCCGCCACCTCCTTCTCCACCGCGGGGCTGTCTGGCCAACCAAACCACGCCTTGTCGCCGTTGCCACGCAAGGCAATGTAGGACGATGGGTTGGCGCAGTCGGCGCCAGCGTGCCAGGTGTGGAACATGCCCCAACCGCCTTGGCCGGGGGGTGATTTGGAGGCGCGGCGCTGGCCAACCGTGCCCCAGTCGGTGGCCACGAAATCAACCGTCATGCCAAGCTTCTTCAAGAGGTCGGCGGTCACCTCGCCCATGGCCTTGAGGGGCCCCTGGTCTTGGGCGACGAGACACGTGACGGGCTGGCCGGCATAGCCCGCCTCCGCCAGAAGCTTCTTGGCACCGTCGATGTCGCGCTTGCCCTTCAGCACATCTCCACCCTCCTCCGTGTAGAGCGGCGTGCCGGGGGTGAAGAAGCTGGGAAGCGTCTTCCACAGGTTGGTATCGTCGCCGACCACCGCGCGCATGTAGTCTTCTTGGCTCAGCGCCATCTGCACCGCGCGCCGCACCTTGACGTTGTTGAACGGCGGATGCAGGTGGTTCACGCGGAAGGAACCGATATTGCCGAGCGGGTCGGCGATATCGACCGCGATGCTCTTGTTTTTCTTCAGCACCGGGACGAGGTCGGGAATGGGCGTCTCCCACCAATCCACCTCGCCATTTTGCAACGCCGCCGCGGCGGTGGCGGGATCGGGCAGGATGACCCATTCGATGCGCTCGATCAGCATCTTCTTGCCGCCGGCGAGCCAGGAGTGCGGCTCGTTCCTCGGCTGATAGTCGGCGAACTTTTCGAACACGGCTTTGGCGCCCGGCACCCATTCGCTGCGTGCAAACTTCATGGGCCCGCTGCCGACATAGTCCGTGATCTGCTGGAACGGGTCGGTCTTGGCGATGCGTTCCGGCATGATGAACGCCATCGGCGTGTTGTTCTTGCCGAGCGCAAGCAGCAGCTTGGGATAGGGAGCCGACAACACCAGCTTGATCGTGCGGTCATCGACCGCGGTGAGCTCTTTCTGCAGGGCCTTGATCATCAGGCCCATGGCGTCGCGGGCCATCCAGCGCGCAAGGCTCGCCACCACGTCCTTGGCCAACACGGGCTCGCCATCGTGGAATTTGAGACCAGGTCGCAGTTTGAACGTCCAGGTCAGACCGTCGCTTGAGACCTCCTCGCCCTCCACCATCTGGCGCTGCGGTTCGAGCTTGTCGTCGACGCCATAGAGCGTGTCCCAGACGAGCTGGGAGGCGTTGCGCACCACATACTGTGTGCCCCAGATCGGATCGAAGTTGGCCAGATTGGCCTGCGGCACGAAGCGCAGCGTCTTCGCCGCCGCCCCCTGGGATACGGCCGGTGCCGGAAAGGCCCCGGACGCGGCCAGGCTGCCGGCGCCGGCAAAGGCTTTGAGAAACGATCTGCGGTCCATGTGCTCAAGCTCCCAACATTGTGCGCGGACGGTGGTCCCAGCCATTCTGCCCAAGGCCATTCTGCCTGAGGCCGTCTGCCTGAGGCCGGTCGGCTTTGAGGCCGGTCTGGTTTAAGGCCGGGCTGCTTTAAAGCCAGTCTGCTTTAAGGCCAGTCTGCTTTAAGGCCAGTCTGCCTAAGAAATGAGCGCGTTGGCAGCGCCCGAAGGCGGGTCCGACCCGAGTTTCGCATATAACTCGCGTCGCGGGGGTGGGAGCAAGCGGCATGCCATCGCGCCGCCCATTTCGCTTGCACGGCCTAACCTGGCGCTGAGCTCGGACAAGTTGGGGGAGCTAAGTGCCGGGTCGCCGGGGCCGGCAATTCAGCGACGAGGACCTCAAATGGGCGCCTTCACGCATGCCCTTCTGGAGGGACAATTGGTGGGCACATGGATGTTTCTTGACAGTTAACCCGGAACCGCCTTGTAACTTTGGCCGGGCCGCAGCATCCTAGGCTTTGCTGTGTCCCGAGAGCAAACCCTAGGACAAGCCAACGGAGGACTAGATGCTCAGGTCTACACTCATCGGCCTCGTAGCGCTCGGCGTGATGGCCGGAGCGGCGACGGCGCAGACCAAAATGGATTGCAGCCGGCTCTACAAGGATTTCTGGGAGAAGTTCGACCGCGAGAAGTATGCCAAGATCTCGGCCGAGCAGCTCGCTGGCGTGAGCCGCATGGCGCTGCGCGCCTACGACGCGTGCCAGGCCGGTGACGAGCAGGATGCCAAGGCCCTGTTCGACCGTCTGAGCAAGATGGCGTTCTGACACCCGGCTGGGTCGCAGGCCTCGCAACTGGCCCATGGGCTTCCCATTGCCGGGAAACCCATGTGGCCCGGCAAAACCCCCATAAGGCCCGGCTGGAACCCCCGCAGTGGCCGGGCGCGGGCGCCAGGGGTGCCTGGGTTCGAGGCTCACTTCAACTAAGGCCCGAGTGGAAAGCCCTGGGGACGAGAGGGTGAGGTCGACGAGGCCCAGGTCAACGGGGCCCAGGTCGAGGGGGCCCAGGTCGACGGGGCCCAGGTCGACGGGGCCCAGGTCGACGGGGCCCAGGTCGACCAGAGCCCAGGTCGACCAAGCCCGGGTCAACCAAGCCCGGGTCAACCAAGTCTGGTCGACCAAATCCAGGTCCACTTGACGGCGAGCTCCATTTGGGTCGCAGATCCTTCTGCGGGAGTGGCCGATGGCAACCGGCGTGGCGCTGTGACGCGCTCGCGGGGCCCTTGCGGTTGGTCGTTTCCTCGATCATGCGATCGGTCGGGCGAAGTCTGGCGAGTGGGTCTTGGGCCGCGGGGTTTGAGAGCTCGCCAAGAGAGCTCCCAAGGATGGAGCCAATGGCAGCATTGATCAATCGAGGTGTTGGGCGAGATCTCGGGCGAGGTGTCGGGGCCGCGGCGATCCGCTGTTCCCGGGCCGTCGCCCCGCTTGCGGCGGCTGCAATTGTGGCCGCTGCTGCCTGTGCGCCTCTGCGCGCTGAACCGCAGCGGCGGGCGAGCGAGTTCTGGCTCGACAACGGCATGCAAGTGGTCGTTGTCCCCGATCATCGCGCACCCGTGGTTACGCATGTGGTGTGGTACCGCGTGGGCGGCGCCGACAACCCTCCGGGCCAATCGGGCATCGCCCACTTTCTCGAGCACCTGATGTTCAGGTCCACCAAGAAGCTCAAGTCCGGCGAGCTCGAGCGCACCGTGTCCCGGCTTGGGGGGCGCGACAACGCGGTGACCTCGCATGATGCCACCTACTATTTCCAGCGCCTGCCCAGCGAGCACTTGAAGACGGCGATGGTCATGGAAGCCGACCGCATGCGCAACCTCAACCTCGTCGAAGCCGAGGTGGCGACGGAGCGCGACGTGGTGCTGCAGGAGCGTCGCTCCGTGGTGGACAGCAAGCCGCTGGCCATCCTCGATGAGCTCATCAACGCCAACCTCTACCTCAATCATCCCTACCGGATCCCCGTGCTCGGTTGGGAGCACGAGATGAAGAAGCTCAACCGCGCCGCGGCCATCGCCTTCTACCGACGCTATTACGCCCCCAACAACGCCATCCTCGTCGTCGCGGGCGACGTGACGCCCGATCAAGTGAAGAAGCTCGCACAAGAAGTGTACGGCCCGATCAAGCGTCAGCCGGGCGCGTTGCGCGAGGCCCGCCCGACCGAGCCGCCGCAGCGAGGCATCCGGCGCGTCGAGCTCAAGGATGCGCGCGTGAACAATCTGGCTCTACAGCGCTACTACATGACCCCAAGCTATAAGTCCGCCGAGGGCAATGAGGCCGAGGCGCTCGACACCTTGTCGATCATCCTGGGCGATGGTCCCACCTCGCGCCTCTATCGCCAACTGGTGGAAGAAAAGAACATCGCCGCCAATGCCGGCGCTAGCTTCTCCGCCGTGGCCCTCGACGGCGGTACGCTGACGCTCTATGCGGTGGCCGGCGAGGGCGTGAAGCAAGAAGCACTGGAGCAGGCCCTCGACGCCTCGATCGCCCAATTTATCAAGGACGGTCCGAGCGAGGAGGAGCTGGAGCAGGCCAAGAATGCCATGATCGCCAGCTACATCTATAGCGCCGACAACCAGGCCGGACTGGCGCAGCGCTACGGCTCCAATCTCGTGATCGGGCGCTCCATTGCCGACATCGAAGACTGGCCAAACAAGGTCGGGCAGGTGACGGCGGCAGACGTCAAGAAGGTCGCAGCCAAGTACCTGGTGATCGAGTCCTCGGTGACGGGCTATCTCATCCCCCAACGGTCGGCCGACGACGCGGCGTCCGACAAGCAGCCGGCGGAGGCGCGACGATGACGGGCCCTCTGCGCGCCACCACGTTTGGGATCGCACTCGCGCTCTTGTGCCTCTGCGCCTGGGAGGCAAGGCCCTCCGCCGCAGAGATTCGCCAGATCCGCAGCCCCGGCGGAATTTCCGCCTGGCTGGTCGAGGAAAGAAGCCTGCCCATCATCGCCATTCGCTTCGCGTTCGATGGCGGCAGCGCGCAAGAGGCGGTCGGCAAGGAGGGCACCGCGGGCTTGCTCGCCGCCATGCTGGATCAAGGTGCCGGCGAGCTGTCTGCCAGCGAATACCAGAAGGAGATCGAACGGCTGTCGGTGCGCCTGGCCTTCGATTCCGATCGTGACACCTTTTTCGGCAACTTCGAGACGCTGACCAAGAACCTGAGCAAGGCCACCGAGCTATTGCGCCTCGCCATCACCAAGCCGCTGCTGGCGCCGGCCAATCTGGAGCGCACGCGCGCCCAGCTCATGGCGCGTGCCGGCTTTGAGGCCGGCGACAACAACAAGCTGGCGAATGCCCAGTGGATGGCACAGTCCTTCGCCGGGCATACCTATTCACGCGCCATCTCGGGCACGCCCGAATCGCTCAAGGTCATCACCCGTGACGATCTGGAGGACTATCGCAAGCGGATCATGGCGCGGGGGACGTTGCGCGTGGCGGCGGTCGGCGATATCGACGCAACCCTCCTTGGCCAGGTGCTCGACGAGGTGTTCGGCGCACTGCCGGCCGAACCACAACTGACACCCGTTGCCGATGTGCAACCCAAGGGGGTGACCAAGCCGACGGTCGTGGACGTAGAGGGCCCGCAGTCCGTCACGATTTTTGGCCGGCGCGGTATCGAGCGCAGCGATCCCGACTACTTTCCGGGTCTGGTCCTGGCTCAGCTTCTTGGCGGCGGCAGCTCTGATGCGCGCCTCGTTCGCGAAGTGCGCGAGAAGCGCGGTCTTAGCTACTGGATCTACACCCTGCTTTACAACTTCAAGCACTCATCGATGCTGATCGGCGGCTTTGCCAGCCCCAACAAGGATGTGGCCACCAGCCTGGAGCTCGTCCGCGCCGAGTTCAAGGCGCTGGCCGAGCAGGGACCCACGCAGGAGGAGGTCGAGGCGGCCAAGAGCTACCTCATCGGTTCGTTCGTGCTGAGCCTGGACTCCAACGCCAAGATCGCCGAGCAAATGTTGCGCGCACAGTTGCAGGGGCTGGGGACTGATTTCGTCAACCAGCGCAAGGCGCAACTCGCCAAGGTGACGCGGGACGACGTGGCCCGCGTGGCGCGCTCGCTGCTGTCGACCGAGGATCTCTCCGTCGCCATCGCCGGTCAGCCCGTCAATCTCGGTCGCTAACACCGGCCAACGGTACCGGTCTCAGGCGAGGGGCCCAAATCCCGCCTGCTCGCGCTTATATCGAGCGGGATCGCCAGCAAGCAGCGCCGCCAGGCGCGCGGCCTGGCCTGGCAGCTGCGCGTGGGTGCACACGGCGGCGGTATAGAGGCTCACGAGCTCGAATGGCTTGGGCAGCGGTCCGGCGAAGGTGATGCCCGGCGTGTGCAAGATTTCGGTCACTTGCGTGCAGCCGATGGGGCGCGGCTCCGCGGCGGCAGCCAACGCCCGCATCGCCGCGGTTCCGTTCGGCGCGGGTCGCAGCCGGGATCTTAGCGCGTCGGCAAGGCCGAGCCCGTCGAGCACCTTGGCGAAGTGGATGCCGGCGGTTGCCAGCTTTGGGTCGGGGAAGTGGATGGCATCGGCCGCCAGCAGCGCGGAACGCAACGCCTGCGCATCGGCAAGGGGCGGCGTTGGATCGCCGGCGCGCACGGCGACCCCCGTGTGCACGCGCCCGATAGCAACGGCGGAGCCCAGCCGCACGTGGCCTGAGCGCGTCAGCTCCGCAATCAACGGCGACGTGAGGAGGATCAGATCGGCGGGCTGACCGGCGAGGAGCTTCTCGCGCATGGCGCCGACTGCGCCGAAGGTGCCGGCGATCCCGCAGCCGGTGGAGAATTGGAACTCGTGACGCAATTCCCCCACAAGTCCCTCGGCAGCCCCCCCGCTGAGAAGGATGAGTTGCACCGGCTCGCCCCTCAAGCCATGGCGGCGATGATGCGCTCGCGTGTGATGGGCAGGTTGCGCACGCGCACGCCCAGCGCATCGAAGACGGCGTTGCCAATGGCCGCGGCTGTCGGCGGGTGGGCAGCCTCGCCAGCCCCCAGCGATCTTTCCTCGGGCCGATTGAGGATCTCGACCTCGACGGCGGGCACCTCGGAGAAGTGCAGGATGGGATAGGTCTCCCACGCGTCGGAGGTAATGCGCTGACGGTCGAAGCGCACGGCCTCCTTGAGGGTCCAACTCGTTGCCTGAATGGCGCCGCCCTCCATTTGGTTGGCGACGCCGTCCGGATTGACGACCTCGCCGACGTCCACCGCCACCACCAACCGACGCACGCGGATCTCGGCGCTGCCTTCAACTTCTGCCACCACCGCGCAGTAGGCGCCGAAGTTTTTGTAGCGCCCGAAGGCGATCCCGTGACCAACCCCCTCGCGCTTCTTCCATTCGTTCCAGCCGGCGCGTTTGGCAGCCGCCTGCAGCACCCCACGAGCGCGTTCGTCTTTGAGGTAACGCAGGCGGAATGCGAGCGGGTCCTCGCCACGCTCGGCCGCCAGCTCATCCATGAAGGATTCGATGGCGAAGATGTTGGCGAACGCCCCAAGGGTACGCAGCGCCGAGGTGCGGATCGGCATGGTGAGCAGCCGGTGGCACGTCACCCGCATGGTGGGGAAATCATAGAGCGGCACGGAATTGCGTTCGGCTCCGCCGCCCATCGCCATTGGCGGGTTGAAGGCGATGAGGCGCTCGAAGGGCTTGGCCAGCAGGGAAGCCGAAAGCAGCGTGGGGATCGGCATGCGCCCTGGCCGCGACACGTGGCCGTTGCTCCACACCTGACTTCGCCAATCGACGATGTCGCCGCTCGCAGCGAGATCGGCCTCCAGCTCGATCGCCATGGCGGCCCCCATCGGCGCCCAGGCGAGCTCGTCCGCGCGCGACCATTGCACGCGCACGGGACGGCCCCCGACCTCGGCGGCCCGCGCCAGCAAAACAGCGTCGAAGGCCACGTCGTCGGCACCGTTGTGCCCGTAACAGCCCGCGCCCTCCACGTGCTCAACGACGATGTTCTCGGCCGGAATGCCCAGCGCGAGCGCCGTGTCGGCACGCAGGCCGTAGGCGCCCTGGCAATGCGACCAGATGTGCAGCCTGTCCGGGCCGCTCCATTGCGCGATGGCGCAGGAGGGCGCCATCGCAGCATGGGCGATGAAAGGGCGACTGTATTGGCGACGCACCGTGCGCTGGCCGGGCTCTCCCGTTCTTGCCTTCCTGTCCTCAACGATGGTGGTCTCAGCGGGCTCACCCTTGAGCCACTGGGCGAGATTGCCCTCGTCCGGCAGCATCGGCTCACCGCTCCATGTGGCGGCCTTGCGCAGGGCCTCGACACCGGCTTCCGCGGCGGCCTCGGTGTCGGCGACGATGCCCGCAAAGCTGCCGTGGCGCACGAGGGCGATGATCCCCGGCCGCGCGCGCACCGGCCCCTCCTCGAGAGCCGTGAGCTTGGCGCCTGGGCCCGCGGGCTTGATGACACGGCCATGCAGCAGGTCTGGCAGCACGACATCGTGCACGAAACGCGGCCGACCAAAGACCTTATCGGGGATGTCGAGCCGGGCGGCGGGTGTGCCGGCGACGCGCCGCGCGCTGGGCGGTTTTGGGACGACACCAAAAATTGCATCGCACTGCAACAGCGCGTCGTCGGCCAGCTCCCAATAGCTGGTGCGCAGGTTGCCGGGACCGACGATGGTGCCGTCCTCCACCGTCAAGGTGTCGGCGGCGATGCCCAGGCGTCGGGCGGCGGCGGCCAAATAAATCGCGCGCGCTTGCGCTGACGCGTGACGGACGGCCGACCCCGACTGTTCCACCGATAGGCTGCCGGAGGTGGTACCTTCGTTTGGGCTCGCTGCTGTCGTCACGGGGATCATGCGGATGCGGGCAAGATCGACGTCGAGCTCGTCGGCCGCGATCTGCGCCAGTGCGGTGAGGATGCCCTGACCGATCTCGACCTTGCCGGGGCGCAGTTCGATGAAGCCGGCCGCATCGAAGCGCAGCCACCGCGCCAGACGCGGATTGGCCTTGAGATTGGCGGGTAGTGCCCCGGTCATAAGGCCTCCTTGGCCGCGCGCAACACGGCGCGCACAATGCGGTTGTGGGCCCCGCAGCGGCACAAATTGCGATCGAGTGCGGCACGCACCTCGACCTCGCTCGGGTTCGGATTGCGCTTCAGAAGCGCGGCGGCGGAAATCAGAATCCCAGACAGACAATAGCCGCACTGGCCCGCCTGCTCGGCGATGAAGGCGCGCTGCAGGGGGTGCGGGCGCTCCGGCGTGCCGAGGCCCTCGACCGTGACGATGCTCTTGCCGGCAGCGGCCCACAGCGGCGTATCGCATGCCGCCACGGCCTGCCCCTCGATCAGCACGTTGCAGGCCCCGCACTGGTTGGCACCACAGCCGTAGCGAGTGCCCGTCAGTCCCAATTGGTTGCGCAATACGTCGAGCAATGCGCTCGCTGGATCCGCTTCGACGGTGCGGTCCGAACCGTTGACGTTGAGCTTGATGATTGCGTCGTTGGAGCTCATCACTGCACCTTGATGCCGGCGGTGTGGATCACCTTGGCCCACTTCTCGATGTCCGCGCGCAGGTATCGGTCGAACTCGGCCGGCGTCATGACGAGCGGCTCGGCGCCCTGCTTGGCCCACGCCTCGCGCGTCTGTGGCTGCTTTAGTATCTTGTTGATCTCGCTGTTGAGCTTGTCGAGCACGGCTGCAGGCGTACCCGCCGGCGCCATCAGCCCGAGCCAGATGGTGGCCTCGTAGCCTGGCAGGCCAGCCTCGGCGATCGTGGGCACGTCGGGCAACACGCTCGAGCGCTTGAGCCCCGTCGTACCCAGCGCGCGCAGCTCGCCCGACTGCACCGTGGGCGCGGTGGTGGTGATGGCGTCGATCATCATCTGCACGTGGCCGCCCATCACGGCGGTGCGCGCATCGCCGCTGCCGCGATGGGCGACGTGCACAATGTTGGTGCCGCTCATGGCTTTGAAGAGCTCGCTCGCCATGTGGTAGGGGGTGCCGGGGCCAGAGGACGCATAGTTGAGGTCGCCCGGTCTCGCCTTCAACAGTTGAATGAACTCTTTGAGATCCTTGGCCGGGACGGAGGGATGCACCACCATGATCAGATCGGAGGTGTTGACGGGCGCCACCGGCACGAAGTCGCGCATCAGCTGGAAGGGCTTGTTGGGAAGCAGCGTCTCGTTGGTCGTGTGCGTATTCGACATCATCAAGAGCGTGTAGCCGTCGGGCGCTGCCTTGGCGGCCTCGCCGGTACCGATCACCGAGCCCGCACCGGGCCTGTCCTCGATCACGAAGGCCTGTTTCAGGGCGCCCTGCAGCTGCTGGCTGAGGTAGCGGGCGTAGATATCGGCCGGGCCGCCGGCGCCGAACGGCACGATGATCTTGACCGTCCGTGTCGGATAGTCCTCGGCGGCGGCTCCGGCCAAGGTGCCGGCCAGGGTGCCGGCCAGGGTGCCAGCCAGGGCGGCTAGGGCAATGGCGAGCCCGGCAATCCGCGACATGGGTCCTCCTCCACGGCGCAGTTGAGGGAAAATCTCGGCGCCGTCTACCCCGCGCGACATTGGTATCCCAGTTCAGGCCCAGCCTGAAGTGGCGGTTTGCCATGGTGTTCGGGCGAGCACCGCGCGCTATGGTGTGAAACAAGCTCGACCTGAGGGTGCTCCCGCCGTGCAGTCCACCATCCGCTCCTTTGATCTTGCGCACCTTGCCCACGTGGAACTTCTGACGCCAAAGCCCGAGGCCTCCTTACGCTTCTTCGTCGATGTCATGGGCATGACCGAGAGCGGCCGGCGGGGCCAATCGGTCTATCTGCGCGGATGGGACGACTACGAGCGCCACACTCTGAAGCTGACCGAGGCGAGGATCGCCGGAATGGGCCACTTCGCCTACCGCGCCACCAGCCCCGAGGCGCTCGAGCACCGCGTCGGCATCATCGAGAGGTCCGGCCGTGGCAAGGGCTGGACCGAGGGCGATCTGGGCCATGGGGCCGCTTACGCCTTTACTACCCCGGACGGTCACACCATGGAGGTTTATTACGAAACCGAATGGTACAAGCCCCCGCCGGAGCTGACACCTGCCCTCAAGAACCAGGCGCAACGCTTTCCTGCGCGCGGCGTCAATGTCCGTCGGCTCGACCACATGAACCTGCTCACCTCCGAACCGGCGGAGCTGCGTCAGTTTCTGGAGGACGTGGTGGGCTTGAGGACCACGGAAAAGATCGTGCTCGACGACGGTCGCGAGGCTGGAGGATGGGTCACCACCAACAACAAGAGCTACGACCTCGCCTTCACCCGCGACCACTACGGCGCCATGGGCCGCTTTCACCACGTCACCTACGCGCTCGATTCGCGTGAAGAAATCCTGCGCGCCGCCGACATCTTTCTAGAGGCGGGTGTGCCCATCGAGACGGGTCCGCACAAGCACGCCATCCAGCAGACGTTCTTCCTCTACGTCTATGAGCCCGGCGGCAACCGCGTGGAGGTGGCCAACGCCGGCGCGCGCCTGCTGCTGGCACCCGATTGGCAACCCATCGTGTGGACCGAGCGCGAGCGCAAGAAGGGCCAGGCGTGGGGGCTCAAGACCATCGAGAGCTTCCACACCCATGGTACTCCGCCGATCGAGCAATACCTAGGGCCGCGGCGCAAGTAGCGGGCACGCAACCCTACAACTCCCCAAAAGCACGCCCTCGTCCTCCAGCCCCTCGCTCGCAGCTAAGCGGGGACGGGCGCGCCCCGCCCAACGCGACGGCCGGCCAGAGCCAATGCCACGAAGCTCACGCCGCTCGAGAGCAGGTTGATGCCCGTGAGCAGGCCGATGGCCCAGGCGGCCGAGGAGGGCAGCTCGGCGGAGATCAACACGCCAACGGCGATCGCGACCAGCCCGCTGAGCAGCAGCCAGCCCCAGCCTTCATGCGGGCGTATGCGCAAGCCCATGATCACCTCCAGCACGCCCTCCGCCAGGAACAGCGCCGCCAGTAGAAGGGTGAGCGCGACAACACCGGCAAACGGCGTAAAGGCAAGCCAGGCGCCTGCCACCAGATAGAGCACGCCGATCAACAGGCTCAGGAGGAAACCTTGCCATTGCCGGATCGAGAACGCGTGCACCACGATGAGCGCGCCGGCGATGAGGAAGATCCAGCCCAGCGCGATCTTGGTTGCGATCGTGGAGAGCAGCGGAAAGGCGATGGCTGCCACTCCGGCAATGCTGAGCAAGATGCCGAGCGTTAGGAACCAGCCCCAGTTGTCGGCGATCTGCCGACGTGCCTCGGCGATCCTCGTATTGATATCGGCTTGCGAGATCTGTTCGGTCATTGGTCGCACCTCCTCAAGTCAAGAGAACGCGTCCTGCACCTCTTCCATTTCTGGTGCCGCCGGCCGCTCGCGTCAATGCATTGGACGGCCGCTGGCATCAAACCGTTGCGATCCAAGCCTCAGCCGCACGATGGGCTGGCGTGAAACGGCGCCCCCGGGGCTCGGCCTCGTGGACAGCGTCCAGTTGACTAACGCCTTCAAACCAGGGGTATGACCTTCTCCGCCGCGAGGCGCATGGCCGCCTCGGCGTGGGCCTTGGCGATGCCGCCGATGTTGAACCAGAGCACGAACTCGGTGATGCCGAAGCGGTGCTTCATCTCCCTCAGTTTGGCGACACAGGTGGCCGGATCGTCGGCGATGCACGCACCAAACTCGTGCAGCTTGTCGAAGGAAAGATAACCGAGCTCGCGGGTCTTCTTGCCCTCGCGCATGGTGAGCTCGTAGCCCTTCACCTCTCCGACCTGTGGCGCACCGGCGAGCTGATTGGCGGTCACCTTGGCGTAGAACCACTCCACGTGAGATCTAAAAATCTCACGCGCGATCCTTGCGTCCTCGTGCACGAAGAAGGGCAAGAGCAGCATGCGTTGCGTCTGGGTGGGATCGCGACCGAGGTCGCGGCAGACCGCATCGAAATGCCGACAGTTCTTCTCAAGCTCGTCCATCCAGCGCTCGCGGTAGGTGCGGTAGGTAAAGGGCGAGGCCATCTGCAGATGGACACCGGTGCGCGCCGCCTGCTCAAAGCTTTCAGGGCTGATGGTCGCTTGGTAGATCGGCGGATGCGGCCTCTGCACCGGCTTGGGCAGCAACTCGACGGGCTCGGGGATGGTCCAGAACTCGCCGCGGTAGGAGATCTTCTCCTGCGTCCACGCCTTCAAGATGATGTCGAGCCCTTCGGCCAGCATCTGCCGGCTCCTATCCATAGGAACGCCCAGGCCAATGAACTCGTGCGGCTGATAAGCCCGACCCACGCCAAAGTCGAGGCGGCCGTGCGAGAGGACGTCGACCAAGGCAAAGTCTGAGGCAGTGCGCAGCGGGTGATTGAACGGGACGGCGCACACGGCCATGCCGATGCGCACGCGCTTCGTGCGCTGGGCGATGGCGGCGGCATAGACCTGCGTGGAGGTGACGAGACCGTAGGTTGAAAAGAGATGCTCCGCGATCCACACCTTGTCGTAGCCGAGCTTTTCGGCGAGCTCGAAGAAGTCTAGATCCTCATCGAAACTCTCCACCACGCGGGAGAGATCAGGGACCTGGCTCAGGCTGAAGATCCCAAATTGCGTCTTGGCCATGCGGCTCCTCCCCGGCGGTTGCTCACAACGCATCCTGATGAGCCATAGGCCAACCGTCAAACCGCTCAACCGGCACCATCGACCCACCCATTCCACAAGTTGAGCTGGCCGGCGAACGCCCGACATCCGCGCTGCGACGCCTAAGCCTTCGCACGGGGCTTGATCGGCTGCGCGTGCGATTTCGCGTGTGGCGCCAAACCCCCGAGCTAAACCCGGGGCACGATTTCGCTCACGAAGCGATCGATCTGGCGCATCTGCTCGGCTGCACTGGCGCCGCGATACCGCACGATGATCTTGCCGAAACCCAAGTCGCGCAGCTGCTTGAGGTCATCGATGATCTCGCCAACCGAGCCCGTGCCCGGCTCACGCCCCTCGAAGGCACCCCGTTTGGGCTCGCCGATGCCGAGAAAGATCTTGTAGACGAGCGTGAGATCTTCGAGCCGCCGGCCGGCTTCAGCGGCGAGCCGCTCAAGTGCGACCAGCCGCTCGCGCAACGCCCCTGGCGGCGCTGCGACGGCCAGCCAGCCATTGCCGTGGCGCACGACCCGCCGCAGCGCAGCCCTCGACAACCCGCCAATCAGGATCGGGGGATGGGGCTGCTGCACGGAGCCCGGCGAGGCAAAGATGGGGTCGAAGGCGTAGGTGTCGCCGCGGTAGGAGACTTCACCACCCGCGCAAATGGCCTTGAAGATCTCGAGATATTCGTCGGTGACCCGGCCACGCTTCTTGAAGTCGTGGGCGCCCAGGACGGCAAACTCCTCCTCCAGCCAACCCACGCCTGCACCCACGATGATGCGCCCGCCCGAGAACCGATCGAGCGTCACCAGCATGCGTGCCAGCAGCACCGGGTTGCGGTAGGGCATGATCAGCGCGGCCGTGCCGATGCGCACGCGCTGCGTTGCCCCGACCAGCACGCCCATGGTGGCGATAGGCTCCAGCAGAGGATCGGACAAGCGCGTGGGGAAATCGCCCTTGGCGCTGTAGGGATAGACGGCATTGAACGAGACGGGGAAGGCGACGTGGTCGGCGAGCCAAATGGACTCAAATCCGATCGCCTCAGCGTGGCGGGCGAGGCTCAAGATGGTTTCGGCATCGGCCAGCGGCCCGTAGACCCCAACGTCCAATCCGAAGCTCGGCAATGCCGCCATGGGTGGGCCGTGGGCGCGTCAGGGCGCGAGTGTCCAGGGTGGGGCCGGCCCGTCGGCGGGGTCGCGCTCGTGGCTTGCGACGAGGTCGCGCAGGCCGTCGCGACCATAGATATCCGGCCGGAACTGGATGTCGCCGGAGGGATCGGCCCAGGCGGTGATGTAAGTGAAGTAGACGGGCACCGGCCGCGTGAGGTTGAGGTCGAACGCGCGGCCGATGTCAAGAGTTTCGCGCACGCGGCCCGGCCGCTCCCAACCAGGCTCGTAGCGTGCCACCCACTCGGCCAGCGCGAACACGTCTTGTACCCGCACGCAGCCGGCGCTGAAGGCGCGCGCACGCTGATTGAAGAGGGGTTTCATCGGCGTGTCATGCATGTAGACACCGTGCTCGTTGGGCATGTCGAGACGCAGGAGCCCCAAGGCGTTTTGCGGGCCCGGGTCCTGGCGGAATCTGAGCTTGTTTGCATCCGCCCTGCGCCAATCGATGTTCACTGGATCGATCTCAGGCCCGTTGTAGGAGCCGGTGAACACGCGGATCTGCTCCTTGGCGAGATAGTCGGGCTCCTTGACCAGGCGCGGGATCAGATCGAGCTGGGCGACGCTCTCGGGCACGCGCCAATAAGGATAGAAGTTGATGGCCTTGATGGTGGCGCGCACGGTCGGGGTTTGGCGCTCGGGTTTGCCGGCGATGACGCGATGGCGCAACTCCACCTGGAAGTGCTCCACTGCCTCGAGCTGGAATGCCGGCACGTTGACGAGAACGTAGCGGTCTTCGACACGCTGCGTGGTGAGCTCCCGCAGCCGATGCAGATTGAGACGCAGCTGCGCCAAACGGGCTTGCGCGGGGACATTGAGCGCAAGCAAGGTGGGCTTGTCGACACGGCCGGTCACGCGCAAGCCGTTGTTGTGCTGGTAGCGGCGCACGGCAGCTTCCCAGTCTTCGCTAAATCCAAAACCACCTGAGCTGCGGCGCAGTTCGCCACTGACCATCAGGCGCTGACGCAGCAGCGGAACACGCTCGTCATCGTCCTCCGGGCGGATCATGCGCGTGCCCGGCACCGTCGGCCAGCCGCCACGCGACACGATCGCCTCATAGCGCTCGATGGCGCCCTCCATCGCCTGGATCATGACGTCGCTGCGCCAGGGGGTGGCGTCGGGGCGCAGGTCGTCGAGGACTTCGGACCGCCGGCGGGGATCTTCATCAGAGGCGCGCCGCGGCTGTTCGTCAGGATGGCCGAACCCGGGGATGGTTTCCCACCACGGCCGCTCCGACCCCTGTGCAGATGCTCCCTGCGCCATGACCGCCAAGACCATCCCGGCGGCCAGGGCCGCCAGGCGCCAATTGCTCCAGCGGTTCGACCTCATCGAATTGAGCTTTTCCATCGCGTGTTGCATCTGAGTTCAAGATTTGTTCGCAGCATCAAGCGTGAGGTGTTGGACGTCCACTCGCTCTCCTTATGAGAGGCTCCTTCCGGCGGCAAGCGCTTCAACTGCAATCAAGGTCTGCTGCAATTAGGGGCCCGCTCCCATGCCGGATCCTGTCAGACCCAAACCCCCGCGCGCGCCGTGTCCAGTCGCTCTCACGCCATGCCGCGGAGCCCGCGGCATCCCACGAGACATCTCAGCCATCTGAGCACTTTGCCGCCTCACCCCCGCAAGTCCGTAACTCGCGCGATGCTTGTGGCCAAACCAAGACCGCTCACTCACAAGTTACTTCGCGCATAGCGTGTAGAACGATTATGGCTTCTATCTAAGATGGAAAATCCCGAAGACTGTCGACACTGCCTGGGCGTATTACCGCGTGGGGTGTGCCGGGGGGTGTCCGGGTTTTGCGGTTGGGGGGTCACGGCGCACTGCTGCCCGCACGCGTGCCCACGGGAAATTGGCGCCCGGGTCCATTTTGGTTAGGTAGAGGCGACCACCGCATGCGAACGTGCGCACGTCGACCTCGCTGTGGCTCTTGATGTTTTCGATGGGCACCTCGTAGCGGGAACGGATCGCCTTGAGGAGCCCGATGAGGGCGTCGATCTGCCGCTTGCCGAAGGGTTCCTTCCCGTCGCCTTCGTGCACGAGCTCGATGCCGATCGAGGTGGCATTGTTGCCGAGCGCGTGGTTGGCGACCCGATCCTCGGGCGTGCTGGCGAGCACGAGGCCGTCTCGATCCACAACCCAGTGAATGCCAAGAAACGGGTGGCGGTCGAAGAAGTTTTTCCAGCGCTGTGCATCCCCCGGCGCACCGGAGAAGACGAGCTTGCCGCCCTCGCAGCTCGGTCCACCGATGGTGTGGACGATGATGCGATCGACAAACTCGCGCCGCGGACCCGAGGTGGTGCCCTCGGCCGGCCATGGGCCGGCCAGTACCCCGGCCAGCACCATGGCGGCCACCATCAACTTGTGCCTCAACGAGATGGATCACAATCCCTTCGGTTCGGCCGCGGTTCTCGCACGCTGGCGTTGCCGGCTCGTTGGCACATGGAAGCGTTGCAATTGTGTTGACCGAACGATGGGCACAGGGGCAATGCCCCCTGGCGAATTGGGCGGTGCTTTCAGTCGCGTCGCGCCAAGCTCGTCCTCGACGAGCCCACGGCGCCGCTGGTGGAGCAATTTTGAACCGCGGCATGGGGCCTTGCGTTGCAAAGCCTCCTTGCGGCTCAGATGAGCGAGGTCGACCGCGGCGCACACGCGCGAGCACGGGGGATCGCTACTGGACGGCGCTCCGGCGCGGCATGGCGGGGGTCCAGATCCAGGTCATGCGCTCACTGACGACTTTGCCGTGAGCAGCCCCAGCCTCCGATCCTGTCATCGTGAAAAAGCTGATGGTGAGGCCGAGCAGGACAGCGGCGAGCACGACGTCGATGAAGCGCATGGGACCTTCTCCCACCCTTGAGGTTTTCCGCGAACCGACCGCAGGGCCGCACTCGCGAACTCAGTGTCGCGCACTCAAGAAAATCTCGCTGTTCCACGTGGAACAGGGTTTTTGGGTGGAGCTTTGCACTCTTGTAGTGCCGACCGATTGCAAGCCGCACCATCCGCGAGGCCACGGCGGGCTCATATTTGGAAGGCTGGCTGCAACGTGCCAGTTCGAACGTGCCAGTTCGAACGTGCCAGTCGGAACGTGCCAGTCGGAACGTGCTTGTTTGAACGTGCTTGTTTGAACGTGCTGGCCACCAAAGCCATTCGTGCCAGCTCGTTGGTCGCAATCCGCACAACGAGAGGCTCGCACGCGCCCGTTACCTTTGGTGCGACCGTGTCCTGCACGGCGGCGCTGTCGGCTGCCGACACCGACGTGGCTGCGGGGTCGGCTCAACAAGCGATTGGGCTCGGCGCTGGAAATGCTTGGTGTTTGCGATCAAAGCCGCGTGGCGGCTTGATGGCGCTCGGTCATTTGCTGACGAGCCGCACCACCACGTCGATATAGGAAATCTCAAGATGGTCCGGGGGCTGTGGCAGACCGTCGACGCGAATCGAGGTGCCGGGGATATCGATGAGCCGTCCCTCGGACTCCACGAAGAAGTGGTTGTGATTGGAGATGTTGGTGTCGAAATAGGCGCGCTGTCCACCGATGGCGATCTCGCGCAACAGCCCCGCGCGCTCGAATTGGTGCAAGGTGTTGTAAACGGTGGCCAAGGAAACCTTTTCGCCGGCCCTCACGGCCTCCTCGTGGAGGATTTCGGCGGTCACGTGACGGTCGCCGTTGCCAAACAGCAAGCTCGCCAAGGCCACGCGTTGACGGGTCGGCCGCAGACTTGCCCGCCGCAGCAGCGCCCCTATGTCGACCCCCGTCGTTTCGGGTCGCCCTGCCAAACTACCCATTCCCGTCACCAGGCCTGTCACCGGCTACGACGCATGGGCGGTGAGCCGCCTGCCAAAGCGCCGCACAGCCTTCATGCCGTCCTCATATATCAGTATATGCTGGAGTAGCACGGCCCGCAACGGCGGCGGGGTGGTGCTGGCCTAGGTGTCCCCGTGGGGTGCGCTCACCCGGGAGCAGGCCGGGAGCAGGCAGGGCACAAATCGCCAGCAAGCCAGTGGTGAAGGTCAGTGCAGAGGCCAAGTTTTGAGACCGGCATGGGGACGACTATCGAGGCCCGTGACTGGCGCCCGTGACTGGCGCCCGTGACTGGCGCCCAGGAAGGAACGCGGGCTTTTGAGCAACCCCCGAGTGTGATAGGAAGCCGCAATGGCGCCGAAAGCCGCAACAGTCCGTCAGATGCCAGAATTGCCCGCGGGGGGTGGGACGACCATGGCCATGGCCGAGCGTCCAACGAGCTATGAGTACGAGGATTTGCTGACCTGCGGCCGCGGCGAGCTCTTCGGACAGGGCAACGCCCAGCTGCCGTTGCCGCCCATGCTGATGTTCGATCGCATTGCCAGCATCTCGGACGCGGGTGGGGTGCACGGCAAGGGCCAGATTGTCGCGGAGCTCAAGGTTTGCGGCAATCCGATGCTCGATTGGCTGTGGGCCTGTCACTTCAAAGGTGACCCTGTCATGCCGGGCTGCTTGGGATTGGACGCGCTCTGGCAGTTGACCGGGTTCTTTCTTGGCTGGCTCGGTGCGCCGGGCAAGGGCCGCGCCCTAGGCGTTGGCGAGGTGAAGTTCACCGGCATGGTGATGCCCAGCACCAAGACCGTGCAATATGTCGTCGACCTGAAGCGGGTCATCCTACGCAAACTAAAGCTGGCGATCGCCGACGGCGTCATGAAGGCCGATGGGCAGGTGATCTATGCCGCCACAGACCTGAGGGTCGGTCTGTTCGAGGGGGGACAGCAACCCGCGGCCGCTTGAGGCTGCGCCGCAAATGCCGGAGGGCCGGAACCGCGCTCGATCTCCGAGTGAAGAGGAGAGGCGGGGAGGCAAGGAGAGGGCCAATCGAATGCGCCGCGTGGTCGTGACCGGGATGGGGGTCGTCTCCTCCATCGGTAATAGTACGCAAGAGGTGGTTGCCTCGCTGAGGGAAGGCAAATCCGGCATCGTCCGCGCCGCCAAGTACGTCGAACTCGGCTTCCGCTGCCAGGTGCACGGCGAACCGCACATCGAATGGGAAGGCATGGTCCCGCGCAAAGCGCGTCGCTTCATGGAGGCGGGCGTGGGCTGGAATTACATCGCCATGGACCAGGCGATCCGCGATGCCGGCCTTGACGAAGGCGCCATCCAAAGCGAACGCACCGGCATCATCATGGGTTCGGGTGGTCCTTCGACGCGCGCCATCGTGCGCGCCGCCGATACTGCGCGCGAGAAGGACCCCAAGAAGGTCGGGCCGTTCGAGGTGCCGAAGGGCATGTGCTCGGGGCCGTCGGCGGCCCTGGCCACAGCCTTCCAGATCCGTGGCGTCAACTATTCGATATCGTCGGCCTGTGCCACCTCGGCGCATTGCATCGGCAATGCCGCCGAGCAGATCCAATGGGGCAAACAGGACCTGATGTTCGCGGGTGGCTGCGAGGAGCTCGATTGGACGCTGTCGGTGTTGTTCGACGCCATGGGGGCCATGTCGACCGGCTTTAACAGCGCTCCGGCCAAAGCCAGCCGAGCCTACGACAAGCAGCGCGACGGTTTCGTGATCGCCGGCGGCGCCGGCGTGGTGGTGCTGGAGGAGCTGCAGCGGGCCAAGAGCCGTGGCGCTCGCATCTATGGCGAAGTGGCGGGCTACGGCGCCACCTCCGATGGCTTCGACATGGTGGCACCGTCGGGTGAGGGCGCAGTGCGCTGCATGCGCTCGGCCATGCAGGGCTTCGACGGCAAAGGCGTCGGGCGGGTCGACTATATCAACCCGCACGGTACGGGCACACCGGTCGGCGATCAGCGGGAGATCGAGGCGATTCGTCAGGTGTTCGGCAAGGACATCCCCCCGATCTCCTCGACCAAGTCCCTCACCGGCCATTCGCTGGGCGCGGTCGGCGTGCAGGAGGCGATCTTTTCGCTGCTCATGATGAATAACGGTTTCATTTGCGAGAGCGCCAATATCGACGAGCTCGACCCCGAGTTCGCGGACGTCCCCATCGTGCGGAAACGAGAGGACAACCCCAACCTTAACTGTGTAATGTCGAACAGCTTCGGCTTCGGCGGCACCAATGCGACTCTGGTGTTGAAGCGATGCGATGCCTGAGGGCACGAGGGGCACCTCGGCCGGCGGTGTCGTGCGCCATTCGGAGCTTTGGAGTTCGCACGCGCTGTGAGACGGAGGATCGTGAAGGGTTGGGCCCAGGCGGCTCGCGTACACCATGAATGGAAGAAGGTCATGACCAGCACAGACATTGCCAGGCCCGGGCCGCTGATGATGGGCAAGCGCGGCCTCGTGATGGGGGTTGCCAACGAGCGTTCGATTGCCTGGGGCATCGCGCGCGTGCTGGCAGGCCAGGGCGCCAAGCTTGCCTTCACCTATCAGGGCGATGCCTTTGGCCGCCGCGCCATCCCGCTCGCCAAACAGGCGGGCGCCGAGATCATCATCGATTGCGACGTGACCAACATCGCCAGCGTCGACAACACCTTCGCCGAGATCAAGAGCAAGTGGGGCAGCCTTGATTTCGTGGTGCACGCGTTGGCCTTTTCGGACCGGCGCGAGCTCGCGGGACGCTACGCCGACACCACGCGCGAAAACTTCATCAACACCATGGTGATCTCGTGCTTCTCCTTTACCGAGATCGCCAAGCGGGCCGCGGAACTCATGCCGCACGGCGGCTCGCTACTGACGCTCACCTTCAGCGGCGCCACGCGTTGGGTGCCTTGTTACAATGTGATGGGGGTGGCCAAGGCTGCATTGGAAGCCTCCGTGCGCTATCTGGCGGCCGATCTTGGCGGGCAGGGGATCCGGGTCAACGCGCTTTCCGCCGGGCCAATGCGCACGTTGGCAGGCGCCGGCATCTCCGACGGTCGCATGCTCTTCAACTACCAGCGCGACCACGCGCCTCTGCACCGCACGCCCACGCTGGACGAGGTGGGTGGCGCCGGGCTCTATCTGTTGTCGAACCTCTCCGGCGCGGTGACAGGCGAAGTGCACTTCGTGGACTGCGGCTACAATACCATCGCCGTCCCGAACCTCGACGCGCTCCGGGCCATGGAGCAGGGCGCAGCCCTGCTCGGGGACACACCGAAAGCGGCGGAGTGACCGCAAGGCTCGCGGGTCTTAGAGCGAGAGCCGCACCCGCGCGCGCTGCCACGGGGGCTCGCGCGCACTTAGCGGCCGCTGCGGTCATTGCCTCCTCGCGACGAGCTCCTTTACTGCGGGGGCGGCGATCTTGCTCTTGCAAGCGCATGAAGCCGTCCCCCGCCGGCATCATCTGCATATGCGCTCCTATCTGTGAACTTTCCGTCGTCGGCCCGCGCGCCTCGCAACGCAACGCCGCGGTGCCCGCGGGAGCGGGCGAGGCGCAGTGGGACAGTTGAATTGCGCCTGCACGCGCATCGTGGGAACGTGAGGCCATGATCGGCGTCTTCGATTCAGGCCATGGCGGGCTCACCGTGTTCCGTGCCCTGGTGCGGCGCTTTCCGCACATCGCCTTCGTCTACCTCGGCGATCACCGCAACGTGCCCTACGGCAACCGCGCCTCAGACGACATCGTGGCATTGACGCGCGAAGGGGTTAGCGCGCTCTTCCGTAGCGGCTGCAGGCTTGTGCTCCTTGGTTGCAACACGGCAACCTGTGTCGCGGCCCGCACGCTGCAAAAGGATTGGCTGCCGGTCAGCGGTTGGGTCGGTCGCAATATCCTCGGCATCGTCGCCCCCACGGTGGAGGCCGCGACGCAAACGCCCTGGGCGGTGACCTCGCCGCAATACCCACAGAAATACAACACCGACACCATCGCCGTGTTCGGCACGACGCGAACGATCGCCTCGCACGCCTACCCGGAGGAAATTCGCAAGCGCTGCCCAAAGGTGATGGTGGTGCAGCAGGCCTGTCCGGAACTGGTGGGCGCCATCGAGAGTGGGGCACCTGAGCCCGAGCTCGACGGCTTGGTCGGGGCGGCCGCGACCGCGCTGTTGGCCCAGACCGGCGGCGCGCCGCCGCACCGCGCCATTTTGGGGTGCACGCACTATCCCCTGGTTGAGCCGCTATTCCGCCGCCATCTGCCGCCCTTCACACGGCTCCTGTCGCAGCCCGAGGTGGTGGCCGACAGCCTCGAGGACTACCTCAACCGGCACCCGGCCTTTGTAAGCGAAACGGCCGAGCGACCGCGCTCGCCCATACTCCTCACCTCAGGCGATCCGGCACGCGTGGCCCGCACGGCGCGCATTTTCTGGCCGGAGGTTCCAGCCTTCGAGCATCTGGTGCACTGACTTGGGACGTCCCACGCCGACGGGTAAGTCCCAGACCCCGGCTCGCCCCGTCACGAGCGGGGCACTGGGTGCGGAAGGCGCACCGATCGCGCGAGGTACTCGGCGCCGATGCGGTTGAGGTGCATGCGGTCCCGATACAAATAGACGTGGTCGAGGACGGGGCTGCAGGAGACGTCGTCGCACAGGGTCGCAAGCGGTGAATAGAACGAGACATTGTCTCGGTGCCGAGCGAGCTCGGCCAGCATCCTGTTTGTGGCGCCGATGCGCTCTTGAACCGACTTCGCCGAAATGCGGCAGCCCTGAGCGCCCAGCCCCTGCTTGATGGCGGCGGTAACGCACTTGATGGGGTCGCGGTCGTAGAGCGGAACTTCGCCCATGAGCAGCACCTGGATGCCGCGTGCGGTCAGAAAGTCGATGGTTTGTTCGAGGCTTTGCCGCAGCACCTCGAGCGAGCGCTGCGCCGACGTTTGGTCGCCCTTTGCGCCGAGCAGATAGATGGGCTCCACGTCCTCCCAGATGGTTTTTCCCGCGTACGATGACCAATGGTGCGCCAAAACCGCGAGCTGCAGTCGCGGATTGTCGTCGACGAACCGAGCCATGCCGTCGCGCAGCGCCCGGCAGCCCGCCTGCTGTGCCGCAGTGCCGGTGATCTCGTAATAGCCCAACAGCACCAGACATCTGCCGGCCGAGACTTGCCGGCCCGAGAGGCCGGCCTGCTGGGCCAGCACGCTCATGGTGGGCGTGTAGTGATCGGCGTGCGAGTCGCCGATGATGACCATATCGTAGGAACCGGAGCTGCGCGGCGGCCCGAACGTGCAGGCTTCGTCGGTGCGCGATAGGGTCCGCGCCCCACTGCAGCTATTGCGATAATTGTTCTTGGTTCTGGATATCCGATCGAGCCGGCGGATTTCCGGGTCGAGATTGAAGGTCCAGCCGCGGCTCTTGTCGATCTGGTGCCCGACGAGCGCGACGGCGCCCAGCGAAAGGGCGCCCGCGGCCACCAGGCGCGGCGCCAACGGCAAGCGCACGTGGCGCGCCGGCTGTTCCACGTAGCGGTAGGTCGCGATCGCCGCCAGCAAACTGGCGCCCACAATCGCGGCAAGCTCCGTCCATCTGAGGGGACGGTCGAGGTGGTAGCGCGCAAGCGCCAGCAGCGGCCAGTGCCAGAGGTAGAGCGAATAGGAGATGAGCCCGACGGCAACTGCCGGACGAACCGAGAGCACCCGCGTCACCAGCGGCTTATCGTGCATGCCGGCCAGGATGAGCATTGCCGTGCCGAGGCAAGCCGGCAAGGCCAAGAGCCCGGGAAACGGTTGGCGCTCATCCAGCAGCGCGATGGAGGCAAGGATCAGTGCTAGGCCGAGGCCTGCCGCGATTTGCCCGCGGCGCAACGACATCCTCGGCTGCCGCGGCAGCAGCGCCAGCGACGCGCCGAGCAGGAGTTCCCAGGCCCGAAACGGCGCCAGGAAAAAGGCCGCCTCCTTGTGTTCGTGGACCACCAATGCCGAAGCGGCGAGCGAAAGTGCGCCGACGATGCCCACGCAATAGGGCAGCCATCGAGCGCGCCAGCGCGCCAACATCAAAAACACAGGCGGCCAGACCAGGTAGAACTGCTCCTCGATCGAGAGCGACCAGGTGTGCAACAGCGGCTTTTGCTCCGACGGCCCACCGAAATAATCGGCTAAATGGTAGAAGAAGTGATTCGAGACGAACGCCGCGGAGCTCACCAGGCTGCGCCCGAACTCGGCCATATCGCTCGGCATCATCAGCAAAGCGGCGAGCGCGGTTGCTGCAAAATAGATGCACAGCAGGGCGGGCAAGATGCGGCGTACGCGCCTGAAGTAGAACGTCGCGAAGGAGAAGCGCCCTGCCTTGCAGTCCTCGGCAATGAGGCCGGTAATCAGGAAGCCGGAAATGACAAAGAAGACGTCGACCCCGACGAACCCGCCGGAGAACCCGGCAAGCCGCCCATGAAAAAACACCACGGCAAGGACGGCGACCGCGCGCAGACCGTCGATATCCTTTCGGTATTCCATGAATGGAGGACGGCTGCCGAATGGAGAGGGCGCTCCTAACACGGGCCGGGTCGGCTGTCACCGGACGGGATCGATTTGGCGGGGGACAATGGCCGGCAACCCCCTTGGTGCGGCATCAAGGTTCCAGGCTTTCCTGAGGTCATGGCGCCAACACCAGTCCGCCACAATCCTGGACGATTGATCGCCCTTCCCAGCTTGCGCCGAACATGCGTGTCCGCTCGATCTGGAGGCGGGGAGAGAGCGTGATCAGACTGAACAGCATCGGATTGAAGTATGGCACCGGGCACGAAGTGCTGCGCAACATCACGTTTCATTTGCGGCCCGGTTCGTTTCACTTCCTGACGGGTCCATCGGGGTCGGGCAAGACGTCGCTGTTGCGGCTGCTGTTCATGTCAATGCAGGTGACGCGCGGTCAGATCTACGTTCTCGGCCAGGACATCACCCGGGTGACACCGGCCAAACGCGCGCAATTGCGCCGCCGCATCGGCATCGTATTCCAGGATTTCCGGTTGCTCGATCACTTGACGACATGGGAAAATGTGGCCATGCCGCTGCGCGTCACCGGCAAGCGGGTCCTGGACTACAAGGAGGATGTGACCGATTTGCTGCAATGGGTTGGGCTTGGCGATCGCATGTACTCCTACCCGCATGTGCTCTCAGGCGGTGAGAAGCAGCGGGCAGCCATTGCGCGCGCCGTCATCAACAAGCCGGAGCTGCTGCTGGCAGACGAGCCGACGGGCAACGTCGACCCGCAGATGGCACGCCGTCTGTTGCGTCTTTTCATCGAGCTCAACCGGCTCGGGACCTCGGTCGTCATTGCCACGCACGACCATCAGCTGATGCGGCAGACCAAGGCGCCACGGCTGGAGTTGCACGACGGCCATGTCCGGATCGTATGATAGGCCCACGGGCCCGCCGGCGCTGCGTCCGCTGCACGCGCACGCCGAGCAGGAGGCTTACGAAGCGCACACGGGCACGTCCGACTTCACGACCGGCGGCGGGCGCACTCGTCCGCCAAAACTCGATCCGGGCGAGGGTCCCCGCACGCGCGCGCGGCGTGGCCCTGCCAATCAGACGGCCGCTCCGATCGTTCCGGCCGGCTCCGTCACCGGCCGCTCGCTGACGCTCGTCATCACCATCATGTGCTTCCTTGCGTGCCTGACGGCCGGCGCGGTCTACATGATGAACCAGTCGGCCTCAGCCTGGCTGCGTGACATCGCCAGCGAGGTCACCGTGCAGATCGAGGCGAGGCAGAAGGAGAAGGGCGACGTCGACAAGCTGGTGACGGATGTGGCGGGCTACCTCTCGCGTCAACCGGGCATCGCCAATGTGCGGGCACTGAGCATTGCCGACGCGGCGCAACTGCTCGAGCCGTGGCTCGGGCAAACGGATGCGCTTGCGAACTTGCCTGTGCCGCGCCTCGTCGCCGTCGAGCTCGACCGGCAGTCGCCGCCGGACCTCACTATGGTGCGCGCCGAGCTCAGCCGGCAATTCAAGGGCGTCAGCCTCGACGACCATCGCCGCTGGCAGCAGCAGATCCGCACGATCACCCGTTCCTTCGCGCTCGGGGGATTGGCCATTCTGCTGTTGGTGGGGGCTGCGACGACCTCCATCATCGTATCGGCCACCAAGAGCGCGATGGCCTCCAACCGCGAAATCGTCGAGGTGTTGCACTTCGTGGGCGCCACCGACCGCTTCATCGCCAGGGAGTTCGAGCGGCATTTTCTGCGGCTGGGTGTCAGGGCCGGGATTGTCGGGGCGGTCTGGGCGATGTTCGTGTTCTTGGTGATGCCCATGGTGATGGAGCTGTTGGGCGGCGGGTCGGTGACGATCACCGAGCTGCGCCGGCTCATCGGCATCGCCACCTTGGATCCGCCCGGTTATTTCCTGCTCGGCATCGTGGTCCTGGTCATCGCCTCTTTGTGCATGCTGACGTCGCGGATCGGCGTTTACCGCATCCTGAACAGCCAGCACTGATCCGCGCTCGACCCCAGGGGCGGGAATAATTGGTCTTTGCGGACGGCGCCTGCGGGTCACAAACGCGTCCAAATCGGCTACTGTAGTCGTCATCGGCCGTGCCCACGCCGGGGTGACGGTTCGGAGAGGAACAGTGGGAGGAGCAGGCAGAATCGTTGCTGCAGCCGTCGCCCTGGTGTTGTTCGCATTCGTCGGCGGCTTCGTGATCTTTGCGAGCTCGATCACCGGCTATGTCGCGGCCGCGGGGAGTGGACGCGCCGACGGTATCGTCGTGTTGACGGGTGGCGAGCATCGGCTGAGCGAGGCTGCGCGGCTGTTGGCCGAGGGCCGGGGCAAGCGTCTGTTGATCTCCGGTGCCAACCGCATGGCGACCCGCGAGGATCTGCACCGCAAGAGCGGGCTTGCACCGGGGCTTTTCGATTGTTGCGTCGATATCGGCTATGACGCGCTCACGACCAGCGGCAATGCGCTGGAGACGAAGGCGTGGGCGACGGATCGGGGCTACAGGCGGCTGATCCTTGTCACCTCGAGCTACCATATGCCGCGCAGCGTGATGGAACTCCAGGCGGCGATGCCCGAGGTCGCATTGGTGCCCTACCCGGTGGTGTCGCCCAGCTTCCGCACGGAGCGCTGGTGGCTGCACGGCGCCACGGCCCGACTGCTCTTTACCGAGTACTTGAAGTTCCTGCCCTCGGCGGCACGCCTGGGAGTGGCCAAGCTGTTGGGCTCGCGGGAGCGGAGCACCGTTGCCGGCGGCAGGAACACCCAGGCTGCCGGCACATCGGCCAAACGGGCCTCGGGCGCACGGGCCTCGGTGACAGGAGGCCATCGATGCTGATGTTTCGCTCGCTCCTGTTCCTGGTCGTCTTCTACGTCAATACCGCCGCCTTTCTTCTCATCGGCAGCTGGCTGTTGCTGGCGCCGCGGCGCTGGGCCATGGAGGGCTTGCGGCTGCATGGGCTTGCAAGCCTGTGGTGGCTCAAGGTCATCTGTGGCACGCGCTACGAAGTGCGCGGCCGCGAGAAGCTGCCGAGCGGCGCCTGCCTCGTGGCCTCCAAGCACCAATCCGCCTGGGATACTTTTGCTTTGATCCCCGTGTTCCGTGACCCGGCCGTGGTGATGAAGGTGGAGCTGGGTTGGATCCCGCTCTACGGCTGGTTCTCACACAAATTCCAGCACATCTTCGTCAAGCGCGACAAAGGCCCGAGCGCCCTCAAAAGCCTCATCCGCGATGCCCGAGAGCGTGCGAGCCACGCGCGCGAGATCGTGATCTTCCCGGAAGGCACGCGCCGGCCGCCGGGCGCGCCTCCCGATTACAAGCC
>DATBGH010000030.1:0-271661 GCA_036558085.1 Hyphomicrobiaceae bacterium | reverse complement strand
GTCAGCACCGCCGCGGCGCAGCGGATCGTCGTGCCGTCGCCGCACACCACGCCGGCCAGCCGGCCCTCGCCGCCGATTTCCAGGTCCTCCACGGCGCCGGCGCGCACGGTCAGGCCGGGCGTCTCGGCCAGAAGGCGCTGGATGGCGCGACGGTACAGTCTCCTATCTGCCTGTGCCCGCGGCCCGCGCACTGCCGGCCCCTTGCTCCGGTTCAGCAGCTTGAAATGGATGCCGGCCGCGTCGGCCGCCCGCCCCATCAGTCCATCGAGCGCGTCCACTTCGCGCACGAGATGGCCCTTGCCGATCCCACCGATCGACGGATTGCAGGACATCTCGCCGATCGTCTCCAACCGGTGCGTCAGCAACAATGTCCGGGCGCCGACGCGAGCCGCCGCCGCTGCCGCCTCGCAGCCGGCGTGCCCGCCGCCGACCACAACCACATCAAAACACTCTGCCGTCATCGGCGGCTTGTTACACCGCAGCCGGGTCGCCTTATAGCCAGAATGTCGTTTTTCTCGCTCCACCATCTGGTGGGACAGTTGCACGGCTACGGCGCCGTGGCGGTGGGTATCATCATCGCGCTGGAGAGCCTTGGCCTGCCGTTGCCCGGCGAAACGCTGCTGATCGCTGCCGCCGTGCTCGCCGGCACGACCCATCAGCTCAATATCGCGTTCGTCATCTCGGGCGCGGCGATCGGCGCGATCGTCGGCCAGGCAGCGGGATACGCGATCGGCTGGAGCATCGGTTTCCGTCTGTTGCGGCGCTATGGCCGCTACATCGGATTGACCGACCAACGGCTCGAACTCGGCCGGCAGCTATTCGCTCGCCACGGAGCGAAGGTGGTTGTTGCCGCGCGCTTCGTCGTGCTGCTACGCACCCTCGCAGCACTGCTGGCCGGGGCCAACCGCATGCCGCTGGGCGGCTTCATGGTCGCCAACGTAGCCGGCAGCGTGGCCTGGTCCACGCTCTATGGTCTCGGTGCATACCTGCTGGGGCACGAGGCGGCGCACCTGGCTGGTCCCGTCGCCATCGGTATCGGCGCCGTCGTCGCCGTGGTGCTGGTCGCCGGAGCGCTTATCCTGCGACGCAACGAGCACCGCTTGCTGGCGCAGCCGGTACGTGTCGGCCGCGGCAGCGACTAACATTACTCCTAAGTAATGGTCTGTATTACTCCTGCGGATAGCGCCACGGCTTCTCCGGCTGCGTCGCTCCCTCATCGATCGTCCATTGCGGCAGCGACAGCCCCGCGGCGACGTCGCTGAACACCATGTGCATGCGCGAGCCGATACCGACGCGCCTCACCATGTCGGGCGGCGCCAGCACGCCGTCAGGCGTGGTCAGATTGCCGATGACGCGCAGCGACTCGTGCTCGGTCGGCGTGGCCTTTTGCGTGTCGAGTTCCACCAGCAGCACCATGTACGGCGTGCGTGCCTGGAAAGCCGGCTGGATGCCGTGACGCACCTCCTCGTACGAATACACGGCGCCCTTGCCTTCAACCTTCGTCCACTTCGACGTGAGGCAACTGCACCACGGGCACGCGGTCGCCGGCGGATAGCGCAGTAGCTTGCAGTCATCGCACTGCTGCAAGTGGAAATCATGCTCGGCGCAATGCCGGAAATATTCCAGGTTCTCGCCGTCCAGATCGTCGATCGACAGCGACATGTCGAGATAGGTTCCGCGAACTGACATGATCCGTTTCTCCCTCAGCCGCGCCGCATGACCATGGCCGATCCGGTCATCGGATTGGCCCAGCCCAGATTGGCGGTCACCTCGACATTGCGCACCTGGCGGCAGCCGCCCTCGCGATGGTCGAACGTGTGCTGCCGCTTACCGTCCGGCCCGATCGGACACGAGTCGTCGGCGTCGTGCCGAAGCTGGCGCACATTCTCGATCACCATGTTCATGCCGTGCGTGTAGCCTTCGCACAGATGTCCGCCCGAGGTGTTCTGCGGCCGCCGCCCGCCCAGCCGCGTGATGCCCGAGGACACATACTCCCCGCCCTCGCCCTTCTTGCAGAAGCCGTAGTCCTCGAGCTGCAGCATGGTCGTGAACGTGAACGCGTCGTAGGAACCCGTGACGTCAACGTCCTCAGGGCCGACACCCGAATTAGGCCAGAGGATCTCGCGGGCATACCTGCCGGCGACGGTAGAGATTGGACCGGCCTGGTAGTGCATGTCGATGCGCGGCTTGCACACCCGACCCGCAACGCCGCGAATGAGCGCGGGGGTGTGCTTGAGATCGCGTGCGCGATCCGCCCGCGTGATGATGATGGCGGTGGCGTTGTCGGTCTCCACGCAGCAGTCGAGCAGATGCAACGGCTTGCAGATGACCCGGCTCGCCAGCACGTCCTCAACAGTCACACGCTTCTGGTAGTAGGCTTTTGGATTATTGGAGGCATGATTGCTGTGCGCGGCACGCACTGCGGCAACCTGCTCGGGCTTGGTGCCGTAATCGTACATGTGACGCATGAAGGTGGGGCTGAACATTTGCCCTGCGCTCTGCCAGCCGTAGGCACGGCTGTGCAACATGTCGCTCGTCACCGGCACCGCCGAGCGCGCACCGGTGCCGCCGATGCGCACCTGGGAGAAGCCGTTCATGGCGCGGAAGATGGCGACCGTCTTGCACATGCCGGCCTCGATCACACCCATGGCAATGCCGATCAAGGCCTCCGTTGAGGAGCCGCCACCGAAGACGTCCATATAGAAGTTGAGGCGGATGCCGAGATCGCCGGCGATGAAGGGAGCAAACGTGGAATCGCCCGACTGATAGGATAGCATGCCGTCCACATCCGCGGCTTTGAGCCCTGCATCGAGCATGGCATTGCGCACCGCCCAAGTGCCGAGCGCACGGGTGGTCATTCCGGAACCGCGGGTATAGGTGGTCTCACCTACCCCGACGATGGCGTACTTGTCCCGCAGATGCTTGGGGCTCGAGACGTCCGTGTCAGCGGGCAGCGGCATGGGGCGAAATCCTCCGGCGGCATCGTGAAGTGGCCTGTGAGCCGTTGATGCTTAAGATTAAGGCGGTATCATTGCACAGGCCAATGCGACCCGGCACACGGGGATTGGCCGGCGCGGCACTGCCATGCGGGCCGCGCTGCTCTTGCGGCGATCATAAAGGCGAAATCTCCGAGGCTGCGAGACTTCCCCCCCGGTCGGGGACGCTGTATAGCATGGACCCGCTGGCGCGGCGGCATTTGAGGGCTGGGCCGGCACGGCGCGGAGCGTAGCGCAGCCTGGTTAGCGCACCAGTCTGGGGGACTGGGGGTCGGGAGTTCAAATCTCCCCGCTCCGACCAATGAAATCAAAGCATTACCAATGCTTGCGCAACAATTCTGTTGGCGTTCCCGTACCTCGGCCGAGCTTTGCGCCGGCGGCCATCCCGGAAATACAAAGCGCTGGATCTGCAGCGGAGGCAAAGGAGGCTGGCGCCCGATCCGGAGCGCGAAGCGGCGCTGGATGGGTGCGAGCGACGGAGGTGGCGATCCTTGGTCAAAGTGACGACGGGCGCGCGGGGTCAAGCACAAGGACGGGCGGGGCAAGCGAAGCATCGGCTCGGTTCGTCGCCGGGCGCTGTTGCCAACTATGGCGGGCGCCAATGCTCGCTGCTATGGGATCGGTTCGGCAGCATTGACCGCCATGCCACCCACCATCGAGGGCCGCAGTTGCATGACCGTCCAGCCTCTTAGTGGCATCCGTGTGATCGACCTGACGCGCGTGCTGTCTGGCCCATTCTCGACCATGCTGCTTGCCGACATGGGTGCAGACGTCATCAAGATCGAGAGCCCGCAGGGTGACACGGTTCGTGGCCAGGGCCAGTTGGTAAACGGCCTCTCCTGGTACTTTGCCGGCGTCAACCGCAACAAGCGCTCAGTGGTCCTGGATCTGCGCAAGGACGAAGCTAAGGCCGTATTGGCGACCCTGCTGGAACGGGCTGACGTGCTGGTTGAGAACTATCGGCCGGGCGTGCTCGCCGATATGGGCTTCAGCGTGGACAGGCTCAAGGAGATCAACCCGAAGCTAATTCTGGCTTCGCTCACCGGTTACGGTTCGACCGGCCCCTATGCCGATCGGCCGTCATTCGACTTCATCGCACAGGCCATGTCCGGGTTCATGGCCACGACGGGTGAGAAGGACGGTGCGCCCATGCGGGCCGGCGCCCCGATTACAGATCTCGTCGCGGGGCTCTACTGCGCATTTGGCATCGTCAACGCGATTCGCGCGCGAGAACTTACGGGTCGCGGTCAGCATGTCGAGGCGGCGATGGTCAACAGCATGGTCTCGATGCTGGCCTATCTTGCTTCGGAATACTTTTCGACGGGCCAAACCCCGCGGCGCAACGGCAATGACCATCCAATTGCCTCGCCGTACGGGCTCTTTCAAGCCAAGGATGGCGACATCGCCGTTGCACCGGCGACCCCCGAGATCCTAATGCGGTTCATGCACGAGCTAGGGCTCGCGGATGTGCTCGAGCGGCCCGAGATGAAGACTGCCGAGCAACGGCGCGCCGCGCGATCGCAACTCAATGCTCTCGTCAATCAGCGACTGTCGGCCAATACACAAGAGCATTGGATCGATCGACTCAACGCCGCTGGGGTACCGTGCGGAAAGGTGCTCTCGGTGGCCGAGGTGTTCGAAGACCCGCAAGTCAAGGCACAAGACATGGTGATCGAAGTCGATCAGGGGCCCAGCGGGATCGTGCGCATGGTCGGGTTTCCGGTGAAGCTTTCTGACACCCCGGCGCGCTTGCGCCATCCAGCGCCAGAGCTTGGCGCCCACACCGACGAAGTGCTCAGGGAAGCCGGACTCTCGCAACAAGCGATTGCGGGCCTGCGGGCACGAAAGAGCATTGGCGCTTCGGGACACTGAGCGGGACCACTTGGGGACATGCAAATCCGCTTCGCGATTGCAACCAGGGCGGCGCCATGCAATGGGTGACTTGCGCACCTGCGGCCTACCGAGCAAGAAGCAAGAATTGGCTGCCGGTTAAGCTGGGGCGCACGCGCCTCGCCGCCTTGCTATGCCTTGCTATGATTGTGCGGGCTGCCGGCGGGGGCCTGCTGTGGCGCCGCTAGCTGACCTTGCCAGCTCTCTGCCTGAGGCTTCGCAGCTCCTCAAAGCGCGCGGTGACATCGCGCATGATGGCGCCCATTCCTTGCAAGGTTCCATCCTTGGCGCGCAGTGGCACGATGGTGAACTCCAACGAGATCCGCTTGCGATCTTTGCGCAGGCCTGGAACGGCAAGGAGGTCGCCTTGCCCGTAACGACTTTGCCCCGTTCGCATCACCTCGTGGTAGCCGTGCCAGTGTCGCTCTCGCAAGGCTTGAGGAATAATCAAATCCAGCGATTGGCCGATCGCCTCAGCAGCACTAAAGCCAAAGATTCTCTCGGCCCCAGGGTTCCAAAACAGGATCATTCCGGCTGCGTCCGCGGCAATGATGGCGTCGCCACCGCTGCCCAATATTGCCGCGCCCAATTCGTCCGCTACGACCATAGGATTACCTGCCACCTCTTTGCCGACGTGCCCCCCCATCCTAGATAACAAGTTGATGAGCACGTACTTCACGATTGGACATTCTACGCGCCCCATCGCGGAATTTATCGAACTCTTGCAAGAAGCGAATGTTCAACTTGTTGCGGACGTCCGCGCCATTCCGCGCTCTCGCACCAATCCACAGTATAATAGGGATAGCCTGCCAGTAACGTTGGCCAAGTTCGAGATCGCGTATAGGCACCTGAGCGCCCTCGGCGGCCGGCGGCGAAAAGCACGCGGGATCGCACCAGAGATCAATGGGTTTTGGCGTCACGCTAGCTTTCATAACTTTGCCGACTACGCGATGTCGTCGGCCTTTCATGCGGGTCTTGCGGAACTGCGTGAGGCCGGCGACGAGCGCCGTTGCGCCATCATGTGCGCCGAGACATTGTGGTGGCGATGTCACCGGCGGATCATTGCCGACTATCTAATGGCGGCTGGCGAGACGGTGTTCCACATTCTGGGTGGAGGGCATATCGAGCGGGCGACCTTGACCCCAGCCGCACGCCTTCGACCCGACTGCACACTGGTCTTTCCTGCCTCCCCACGCGACCCCAGTTCAGGGTCGGGCGACAAGCCGCTAGGCGACGCCGGAACGGGTGCCGGTGGTGCTCCCTAACGCATGCCCGGAACCCTTGGCCTTTATTGCGGACTTGTCGATGCTCGCGGCAATGATGCCCCAGGATTCCCCAGTGCGCTGCCGCAGCGCGCTCGACCTTTGGCTAGGGGCGAGGGGAGGGATGCCGGCGGGAAGACGTGAGCTTCGCCATCAGGCCGCGCGGCGGCTCGAGGAGGCGCTTGGGACAGACGGCGTTCTCGACTTCATCGGCTGAAACGCCATGCGCCAGTGCAATTCGCAGTACGGCCGCCCCGGCAACTGCGGTGCCCCACAGAAATGAAAGTCCGCGTGTCGCGGATCGCCGATGGGCCAACGGCAGTCATCTCGCTCGAGAGTGTCGACGGTCTTGGGTCTGGTCTTGGTCTTCTTGGGCTTGGTCATGTCGGCCATGATAACTCCTGCGTCGAGGGCTGTGGCCCCAACCGCAAAATCCGCACCGATGTGCTGGAGATGGCGCCTATATAGGAACGTTGCTCGCCACCTTCAACGCAGCAGCTATGCGACGTCTTGGCAGGTGCGCTCAGGGCGCAGCGCCCATGCGCCTTTGCGAACGTCTCTCGGCGCGAGATCGCACCGGTGGGTCCCGCGGCCGACACGGCACCCGCGAACGTTGTGGCTGCAAGGCGGCACTCTTTGCGCTCGGCACTGCCAGATCGGAAATGCCCTTGAAACCTTTGAGGCCATCGACAGTTCAACTGCCGAGGAGGAGCTCCGTGCGTCGTCAGTTGCCCCTTGCTATCGCAGTCGTCGCACTGGTGGGCATCCTCGCATTGGCGCTCATGTTCATGGTCAGCGCCTGGGCGCGTACCAATGCCCATATCAGCGTACACGGCTGGATCGCGCTAACGCTCGGGGTCCTCTTTTCGCTCATTATCGGTTGCGGATTGATGGCACTCGTCTTCTACAGCAGCAGGCGCGGCTATGACGAGCAGGCTCACGCGGCCCAATCTCATCGCGAGCTGCCATGAGGACCGAGATGGCGATGAACTCGCATCCTCATTAGTTCCCATCGCCGGCAAGCACGTGATCGATCCAATCGCGGAACGCACTTATGCTTGTGTAAATGCCGTATTTCAGTTTTCGAGCGCAACCATCGCCCCACGACACAATGCCCACCAGCACTGGACCGTCGGGTGTCCGCCACACCAGCGGCCCGCCACTGTCTCCTTGGCATGAATCGACACCGCCCTCGCGATAGCCCGCGCACATCATGCCGACCCTGATGCGCCCATCGTAGGCAGCTGGCGCGTTGCAGGTCGCTATGTCGGCCACAGGTACGATGGCTCTGAGCAAGGCAGGTGAAGTTTTGCCCGCTTCCTCGGTCGCTCCCCAGCCCGTCACCTCAAGCGGCTGACCGAGGGGTACCATCAGCGAAGCCGTTGCAAGCTTGATCACGCGACCTGCTATGGGCGATTTCAGCTTGAGGAGCGCGATGTCGTTTTGTTGCGTGGAGTGATCGTAAGCCTCGTGGATGATCACGCGCTCTATCTGCGACCAGACGCCGGCTGCCGTATAATCTGTTTCGCCTGCCTTTGCGCGAACGTTACTTGCCTTGCCTTCTTCGCCGCCAAAGCAATGTGCCGCCGTGACGATCCAGAGTTCACCGATGATCGAACCGCCGCAGAGGTAGTCCGTGTCATCGATCCTCACGGTGAGCGCCACTTGCCAGGGGTGTTGGCTGATGTCGGTCTGCTCGCCCCCAACGATCCGTCGGTTCAGGGGCCTGATCTCCTCCTGAGCTGGTGCCGACCCCGCGAGCGCAAGGGCGATCAGCATCACCAATAGAACGGCTCTCCCACCCACCTTGGCCTCCTTGTTCTCTGTTGGATGCTCTAAGCCGCGAAACCCGTCATCCTCATCGCCACAGGGAATGTTCGAAAAGGGTGCCGGCAAAATGACGGCCTCGCCGCTAGCTTCCGGCGGCTCCCGCGCCCAGCACCACAAACGGAGCCAACTGCGAGGGTGCGCTTCGCGGCACCTTGGTGCAGATAGCTAAGACCTTATACGAAGACGGGTCAGCCCCAGCGAGCGCCACCCCTTGCCAGGATCGCACGCTCGCCGCCTCCACTTGTCTTGGCCTCGCTTGCTCGGCCGAGTTCGCCGGGAGGCTAGCTTCGGCAGATGACGAGACCAAGGCGCAGGCGAGTTAGCATGCCATCGTTGTTTGCGTGCTTCTGGGTAGGGCGTGACCGCACGCTCGTGCGGGTCGGCGCGTGAGGGGCGAGACTTGCCTGGCTGACAGCCCCGTCCTCAATCGTCTTTGGCTGACAGCGCGCCCAACGCGGGCCGCTCGACCGCTGGGGGAGCTTCTAAAACGACACCCTTGCGGCTTCGCTGGGTTTACCTCAAGCCGAATAGATTTTGGCAAGCTCGCCATGCGCCCATTTGACAGCGTCTTGCGCTGGCATGCCTTGCACGGCCTTTGCGTACATGTCCGTGATCACATACTTGGAGATGACCTCGGCTGCCTTGCGGCTGGCCGGCCCCGGCCAACCCGGTGCCCGGCCGGAGTTGACCACATCCTTGAAAGGCAGCATGACAGGATCGTCATTCCACATCGCGTGTTTTGACCATTCACGGGTGGCGCCGACCGAGAAGCCCTTCTGCGTCAGGAACCACTTCTCAAAGACGGCTCTCGACCCAACCCAACGCAGGAAGTCCTTCGCTGCCTTCTGGTTCCGGGAATAGCCCATCACCATGTGCGACTGGGCGATGTGGAAGGTCGCCTGGCCGGCTGGTCCCGCGGGATAGGGCGCGTGCTGGATGTCATCCTTGAGGGGGGTTGCCTTCTCGGTCTTGTACTGATCGGCTTTTCTGAGACTTTCGATATAGATCGAGGCCGCGTTGCTGGTGGCGCAGATCGTACCGGAGAGAAAGGCGCGATTGTTGTTGCTGTCGTCCCAACCAAGTCCGCCCTCGTCGTGCGCATCTTTCCAAAACGCCTGCATGAATTTGACGGATTCAACCGTCTCCTTGGTGTCGAGCGCCACTGTCCGCCCATCCTGTTCCACCTCCTTGCCACCCCACGACCAGAGGTAGGGATAGGAGAACGCTGGCGCATCGCCGTAGGTATGCCCGAGCGTCTGTCCGATCGGGCGACCCATCGCCTTCAGCTTCTTGCCTGCCTCACGGTATTGCTCCCACGACCGCGGAAAACTCGCATAGCCCACCTCCTCGAACCAGGACTTGCGATAGGAGATGAGGATGCCCAGCACGCACCAGGGAACGGCAAGCCAGCCCTTCTCGTTCTTCGCCTGGGTGGTAGAGAGGTCATAGAAGCCCCCCTGCGCTTTGCCGATCTCCTCCGCCACATCGCTCACGTCGGCGACACTCTCGGCATAGAGTTGCGCCCAATTGTTGAATACGTTGATCAAGTCGGGGCCGGCGCTCGTTTGAATGCCGGCGGTGATCCTCGCCTGCACATCATTACCGTTGATGGTCTCGAGGTTGACCTTCAGGCCAAGGGCCTTCTCGGCCTCGGGCAGCAGCTCCTTGCGCAGGAAGGCGTCTGAAGCCGGGACGAAATCGTTGACGCGTAGCCAATGGAGGGTGCTGCCTTGTGCGAGAGCAGGCGCGCGCGCTGCAGCGAGGATACCGGCCATCCTCCCCATTTTGGCGGCGAGGGCGCTGCCTCCGACGCCCGCAAGCAACTTGCGGCGATGGATACCCATGCTGGAAACCTCCCTGGTGGCTATGCGCTTGTGATTTGGGGCGCATCGAACCCAGCCTAAGACGGGTCCACAAATGCGGCAATCCGCGCGCACTCCGGTCAAGCTCAGCAATGCCCTCACACTTAAAGTGTGCTCGTTGCCTGCGCTCACGAGAGCGGCGGCACAGTTGGGTGCCTGGCGTCCTTAAAGATGCGACACATCGGGAAGCAATTGCCAGCTGGTAGCCGTGGATCCGTCGGAGCGAAGGGCAATCAAAGGCTCGTCTTGCCGGCAGCCGCAGGATCAGGCCAAACTGATGCTCTTTCCTCCCTGCCGCCCGCTCGGCGCATGCCGAGAGCGGCGGCTTATCGATGGGCTAGGCAGCCAATGCAGAATTTGGCACCAACGATCGGCTTCATTGGCCTCGGTGTCATGGGCGCACCAATGTGCCGCAATCTCGTGAGAAAGCACCCTGCGCCGGTCTACGTCTTCGACATCAACCCCGAGGCGGTGCGCGATGTCGCCGCCTCAGGAGCACGCGCGGCCGTCTCGGTCGCGCAAGTGGCCGCTGCCTCTGACATCGTCTGTCTGTCCCTTCCCGGTGGAGAGCACGTAAACGAGGTCTGCTTCGCCAACGCAGGCATCGCAGCTAGCGGCAAGCGCGGGCTAATTGTGGTCGACCTCAGCACGACCGGCGTTGCCGAGGCACGTGCCGTGGGGGTTCGGCTTGCCGCGGTAGGGATGGAGTTCTCGGACGCGCCTGTTGCGCGCACGCGCGAGGCGGCCGCGGCTGGCACGCTCAGCATTATGGTGGGCGCAAGCCCGGGGCTGTTTTCGACCATCGAGCCGATCCTGCGTCATATGGGCAGTGACGTGACGCATTGTGGCGCGGTCGGCTGCGGACAGGTGGTGAAACTGATCAACAATACGCTGGTGTTTGAGCATGTCGCAGCCTTGGCGGAGATGATGGTCGTCGGCGAGCGCGCTGGCGTGGCACCCGACATCTTGTTGCGGGCGGTAGCCAAGGGATCCGGCGACAGCTTTGTTCTGCGCAATCACGGCATGAAAGCGATGCTGCCGCGCAGCTTCCCGGAAAGATCCTTTCCAGCCGAGTACGTGCTGAAGGACCTAGGCTATACGATCAGCCTGGCGCACAGCTGCGGCGTTGCGCCGAGACTGCCCCTGGCGGTGCGGGAATATTATCAAGCAGCACTCGATAAGGGACTAGGTAGACGCTACTTTCCTGCGATCATCGAGCTCTTCGAGACCGACTGACCGGTGTGGGTTAGCGCACAGTGATGTGACCTCTTACGTCACGTATTCTCCTGCCCTTACTCCACCAGCTTGCCCGCTGGTCCGTCGCCAGGTTGGCGCGTCGACTGTTGGCGCACAAGTGTGCGCAACGACATGGTGTTCGATTGACCGGGGGCGCATTGATCGACAGCGCCGGCTCCGCCGCGCGGCGTTCAAGGCGATGTCGCGTCGCCAACCCTCGCGCCTGACGTGCGTAATGGTTGCGTTGGAGTGACGGTGAATCAAGTGGCACTCGCTCGCGACCGGCGCTAGGCTTACGGATCGGTGAAGCTGTCACGACCATCCAAGAGAACCGGCGAGCCGCACATGCCACTTGATGCCCGCATCCACGAGGTTCCCGACGACCTGCTCGCGGCAATCGACTATTGCTATGAGAAGGGGTGGACCGACGGTTTGCCGGTGATCCCTCCAACGCTTGAGCGGGTGCACGCCACGCTTGCTTACGAGGGCCGCCCTCCGGAAACGGTGATCGCGGCCCATCCCGCGACCGGACTTGAGCTGTCCCTTCATACTGCCGCGGTCAACGCCGTGATGGCCGGTTGTTTGCCCGACTATTTTCCGGTGCTGGTTGCGGCCTTCGAGGCGATGGACAAGCCGGAGTTCAACTTTCATGGCTCGACTGCGAGCACTGGCGGGTCGGCACCGCTCCTCATCGTGAGCGGGGCTTTTGCCGATGACATCGGCATGAACGCAGACGTCAATCTGTTTGGTCCGGGCAATCGTGCCAACGCAACCATAGGCCGGGCGGTGCGCTTGATCCTGCGTAACGTCTTTCAAATGGTCCCCGGCATCTCTGACAAGTCGACACAGGGTCATCCCGGCAAATACAGTTTCTGCATCGCAGAGCGCATGCGTGGCAATCCGTGGCCATTGCTTTGTGAGGCACAGGGCTACCCAAAAGGGGTGTCGAGCGTAACGGTGTTTGCCGCCGGTGGCTTTTGCAACGTCGAGAACCACGGCGGCAATACCCCAGAGCAAGTGCTGAGCTCAATCGCTGACGCCATGGCGAACTATGGTTGCATCACGCTTGGCCAAAGCGTGGTGATCCTCGCGCCGGAACATATGCGCATTGTCGCCGACGCTGGCTGGAGTCGCGAGGAAGCGCAGGCCTACCTCTTCGTGCGTGCTAAGCGTTCGATCGAGGGTATGAAAGGTGTGGGGAAGTACCGCGCTAGCGAATACGAAAGGCAGCACGGCACGAACGCCCACCGGCTGGTCGAAAGCGGGTATGTCCACCGCGGGCTCGCGCCTGAGGATATCCTGATCACGCTGGGCGGCGGCGAGGCTGGCGGGCACTCTTGCTTTATTCCATCCTGGAGTCGCGGTCGAGGTTCGATCATGCAGCACAAGCCAATCGGGGTCTGCATCGACTGCAAATAGCCCAAGAGGAGGAGTCAAAACCCATGCAACTTTACGATCCAACGACGATCGGACCACAGCGCGATCTGTTGCGTGCGCCGCCACTCGCAAGCTTGGATGGGAAGACCATCGGCATCCTCGAGAACGGTAAGCTCAATGCGACGGAGATGTTGCGTGAGCTCGCGCGCCTGTTCGAGGAGCGGCACGGGTGCAAGGTGCGCGCCGTCTACTCCAAGTCGAACGCTAGTGCACCAGCACCGGCACAGACCCTGACAAAGGCCGCCGAGGAAGTCGACTTTCTCATCACTGGACTTGGCGATTGAGGGTCTTGCTCGACGTGCAGTCTGCACGACGGCATTAGCTTCGAACTGCTCGGCAAGCGAGCGGTCGTGTTGTGCACCGAGCCCTTCGAGGTGACGGCGCGCAATATTGCCCGAGTACTCGGCCTGCCGAGTTATCCCTTCCTGAGGGTCCAACACCCTATCGGCAGTTGCACCCTGCCGGAGCTCAAGGCACGCGCACAGGTCGCCTACCAACAAGCCGTGCCGATCCTGCTGCAAGCTTGAGCGCTTAGTGGAACATGACGATCGTATGAAAGAGGCGCACGACTGCCTCCCCGGCGGTCGTGCCAGAGACACGGATCACGTCCAACCCGCGCATTGCGGGCGGGCAATGACCGCTGCCAGTCCAGACAGCACGATTGGCCGGATCGGCGTTGCTAGCCGCGAGAGGCGGTCAACCCAGCGCAAAGAGAACTATGTGCGCTCAGTGATGTGGCAGCTTACGGAACGAGGACGATCCGACCAATAACCTTGCCGGCCTTGAGGTCCATCAGCGATGGATACGCCTCGTTTAGCTTGCGACAAACCACCTTGATCGGTTCGAGCTTGCCGCTCTGTGCGAGCGCAACGAGTTCTCTGAGTTCCGGCAGGCTGCCCACATAAGAACCACGAATAGCCATGGCGCGCAGCGGAAAGTAGACGAGGGGTTGCTTCAGTTCGCCACCATAAAGGCCGACCACAACGATTTCGCCCCCTTTTCTGACACTGGCGATGGCAAGATTGATCGTCGCTGTGGCGCCGACGAGATCGAGAACGCAAGCTGCGCCGCCGCTCGTCAATCGAACGATCTCTTGAGCCGCATTTGCCGCGCCCGCGTCAATTGCGGCAAGCGCCCCTGCTTGCATCGCAGCCTCGCGCTTCTCAGCATCGGTATCAACGAGGATTGCACCTTTGCCGCCCATGGCGCGGAGCACATTGATGGCCATGTGGCCCAGCCCGCCAGCTCCTATGATGACCACGGATTCATACTTGATCTTTGGCCCGAACTTGTTGAGGGCGGAATAGGTGGTCACTCCCGAACAGGCCAAGGGTGCGGCCTGTGCCGCGTTCAACGTGCCGAGCTCGAGGCAGTAGCGCTCATCGGGAACGAGCACGTATTGCGCGTAACCGCCCGGCAAGAACACGCCGATGGCACGCGCCTTGATCGGGCACAGGTTCTCCTCGCCGCGCTGGCAGGTCGGGCATTCGCCGCAGCCCAGCCATGGAAAGACGATGCACGCCATTCCTGCCTTCATGCGGGTGGCATCGGGTCCGGCGGCCACTACCTCGCCAGCGATCTCGTGGCCCATCGTCAAAGGCAAAGTGATGCCCCGATCTTGCAAGGTCAATTTGTCTCCCGACCCTAAATCGTAGACCCCTTCCCAGATATGGATGTCGCTGTGGCACACGCCTGCAGCTGTGACGCGCAGTAGCACTTCCGCACCTTTGGGTTGCGGCGTGGGATAGTCGATGCGCTCAAGCGGAGCGTTGTGCTTGGTCACGCAATAGCAAGCGTGCGTCATGGTTTCCTCCTCTATTGGCGGCGCCATTCTACGCGGCACGCGCGATGCTTTTTGGCTACCGCTCGCTGCAAGCAGCCGGCCGGTCGGCAGGCTCATCGGTTCATCCTAACAGGACGCAGCCGTTTGCTGACTTGCACCTGGGGTCATTTTGCGCACGGCCCCGTAAAGGATGGGCACGGGTCAGCCTTGTTGGCCAAAGAGCGGGCTCGGCAGCGAGGACGAGAACCCTGACAGGAAGAGGCATCTGGTGGCCTGGTGCGACCCCGGTCAGGTCGAACTCGGCGTCGAAGGGGCACGCGACCCCGTCTGTCGGGGTGCGCTCGTGAAATTTGCGAGCTTTGTGGGAGTGGTGTACCGCCATCGCCCGTGCGGCAGCAAGGCTGCTGATGCTTCTCGCGGAGCTCGATTATCATAGGGACCTCATCCCACGCAGAGAGTATCCCATGATTATCTATGGCTCATCCCTGTCACCCTTTGTGCGCAAGACGCTCGCCTATGTGGCCGAGAAGGGCCTTAAGGTGGACTTAAAGCCGATTGGGCTCGGCAACGCGGATCCTGATTTTGTCGCGTGCAGTCCCTTCCGCAAGATACCGGCCTTCCGAGACGGCGATTTTGCAATCTCCGACTCGAGCGCCATCATCACCTATCTGGAGGTGAAGTTCCCCGAGCCGGTGTTGGTTCCAACCGAGGCGAAGAGCCGTGCTCGAACGATTTGGTTCGAGGAGTTTGCCGACACTATCCTGGCGGCGTGCCTTGGCAAGATGTTCTTCAACCGCATCGTAGCACCCCGCTTTCTCGGCCGTGAAGGCGATCTGGCGGTAGCCGAGAAGGCGCAGAAGGACGAGATGCCACCGCTCATCGATTACATTGAGGGCGCGTTGCCAGAGAGCGGCTTTCTCGTAGACGACCGGCTGACGCTGGCCGACCTTGCGGTTGCGAGTCCGTTCGTCAACTTATTGCACCTGGGGATAGCCGTGGATGCAGGCCAGCATCCAAAGACTGCGTCTTTTGTGGCGCGCATGCATAATCGAGCATCGTATGCACCGCTCATTGCCAAGGAAACGGCTTTCTTCAATCGCAAGGCGAGCTGAGGATGACATTGCGTCAGTGGCAACCGCGTCGCGATATGTTCGAAGAGCCCTGGTGCTAGGGCCGTCCAGTTTAGCGGCTCGACGTGGAGCTTGACCTGGCACACCGATGGAGGCTGAGGAGGCGCGTCGGGCCGGCGCGGAAGCGGAACAGGGGAGCCAAATCCCTAGCGTGGGCCACGAGGGCCGTTCGTCAGCCCTGGGCGATGTTGAGGGTTTCGACGTACTCTTCGACGTCGGCCGATAGTTTGCCAAGATGGACACGATCATCGCGCATGAACATATCGGCGAGCCACGTATTCTCGATGGGCATCGTGGCCTGTTCCAGGATGACGCGATAGACCCGTCTGTCGGCCTTGTTGACCGTCAGCGACAACTCGCAGCCGTTGAGCTCCACGAAGACGGTAAGATCCGTCCCCGGTAAATCAAGGCGTTTCACAACCGATCTGTCTGAGCGCACTACGTCACTCATTGCAGCACCTTCTCGTGCGCTACACTCTCGCGTGCCGTGCAGGCAGGAGCAAGAGGCTTGTTGCAATAGCGCCATGCAGCGCAAGGAAGCGCCCCGCCACGTCGAGCGTGAAGCGGGGCGCGTGGTCACTGCCGATTGGTGCCCAGCGACGCCGGGCTAGTGCACGAGGCCGAACCTCGTTCTCTCACTTCGCTGTCGGAATGCTTGCGGTCTGGTCCGATCAGTTCAGTCGAGCGCTCTGCCAGACCGTGCCCTCGCCCTTCGGCGGGGGCTCGAGTGATCCTGGGGTGGCGTCATGCTCCCTCCACTCGCTGTCGTTCCGTGCGACGCCGTCGGGAAGGTTTGCAGGAGGTGCGTGCGGCGTGGAGCTCTCGCGCCGGACCACGCTCAACTCACTGCGGCGACGAGCGTCGAAGTTCAGTTTTGTCCGCCTAGACGGCCTTGTCAAGCGGGCGGACAGCGGCTCCGGCGCTTCGATTTGCGGCTCGATTGCAACGGGCATGCATGTATCGCCCGGAACAGCATGAGGAAGGCGTTTGGGTCACTTTGTCCCGCAACGATGGCGCTGCCACGGGACTGGACCTGGACATGCGGAAGATGACAGTGGCGGTCACGTTAGGCGTCCCGGCAGGTTCTGCCGAGGGGACTGGTGCTTTGGGGTGCGCCCTCGGCCACTTGATCTCCGGCGGACACCTTCACCAGCATTTCCGCTTGCCGCAGCGACAGTATTCGTGCGCCCATCGATCGGGCGCACCCAACTGGGCGGGACGTTGAGGCGCTGCTCGTGCCGGCCGGGTGCTCGAGCCTGCCGGGCGGCAGCGGCAACATTGACCGGGGCTTGGAGGATCCGAGCGATGAGTGCAGCAGCCAGCGGCGCAAGCCCCACGATTGGGGAGAGGCCCTTGCCGATGGTCAGGCTCGCTTACCGCGATCTGCTCCACGACCGTTTGGGCCCGACCCTCACACCGATCGGCATCGTCTTCTCGTTTGTTGAGGTCGCCGTGCCGTTCGGTCTGCGCTATGGCGCGCAGAACCGCATCGCCGCCATGCTGGGCCACACACACGGCCAACCCCGCGAAGCGCTTTTTGCCACCAAGAGCTTCGATGATCCATCGCTATTGCCTGTCCATGCGAACCGCGCCATCTTGTGCCTGCAGGGTGTTACTGGCACGGGGGAACCGGCGGTGGGCTTCGTCGCCTGGCGCAAGCTGAGCGGCGATGCAGCGGCGGCGCTGCTTGGCTCGGACGCGCGCAACAAAAGATCGCTCCCCGGGAATGGCATTGCCGCCGGCATCACCGAGCGGGCCTCGCCCAATGCTGGCGCAGCGCTCAATTTGATCGTCGTCATCCCCGCGCTCGCCGTGCTGCGTGCGCTTGGTGCCGTCTCGGGTTTCATCCGCCCGATAAGCCTTGCACAGATCGTGCTGCGCGCGATCATGGCTTACCTCAAGAGCGTCCCGTTCAGGCTGTCTTTGATCTACGTCTTGCGCGATGCCGCGCCGTTGATCGTCATGACGACCAATTCAGCGCTCTTGCTGTCGGCATTGACCGTCGATCTGTGCGTGTTCGCCCCGAGCAGCGCCATCACGATCACTCGCATCGACCCGGCGGTGGTGTTAAGCCGGTAGAGGAAGGCAGGGCCATGGAACCAATCCTGGAAGCTAGCAACATCGTCAAGTTCCTGGGCAGCGGTGCCGCCGAGGTAAAGGCCCTAAAAGGCGTGAGCCTGGAGCTGATGCCGGGTGAGCTCACGCTCTTGATGGGGCCGTCGGGCAGCGGCAAGACCACGCTGCTGTCGATCCTTGGTTGCATTCTCACCCCCAACGAAGGCATCCTGCGCATCGGCACGCAGATGGCGACGGGGCTCAACTCCGAAGGCCTTGCGGACCTGCGGCGCAAGCACGTGGGGTTCGTCTTTCAATCGTACAATCTGGTTCCGACGTTGACGGCGCAAGAGAACGTGATGCTGGCGCTTGAGCTGCGCGGCACGTCGGGCGACGGCCCGGCGCAGGCCGCCGAAGCTTTGCGCCAGGTCGGCTTATCGCACCGCGCGAGCGCGTTTCCAAGCAAGCTCAGCGGTGGCGAGAAGCAGCGCGTGGCCATCGCGCGTTCGCTCGCGGGCTCGCCGTCGGTGATCTTGGCGGACGAGCCGACCGCGGCGCTCGACAGCGAGAACGGCAAAGGTGTGATGGCGTTGCTATCCGAAGTGGCCAAGGATAAGGGCCGCGGCATCCTGGTCGTCACCCATGACCATCGCACGCTGTCCTACGCGGACCGCCTGATCCGCATCGAGGACGGCCGCATCGTCGGACGCGCACGCCGCCGCAACAAAGCTGGAGAGGCCGTGGCCGCGTAAGGTGCAAGTCAGCGGTGGTGCAGCACCGCGTAGTGCAACGGGGTTTCCTCCCGCAAAACGCCATATTGGGGGCGTGCTATCGGCCCAACACTCAAGGGGCTGACGGCAACGGGAAGGAGCCTCTCATGCGCATGAATACGGGCAAGGTGCTGCTGGCCGCGGCTTTTGCAACACTGGTGTTCGGGACCGGCCCGGCGTTTGCGGCCGAGCCCACCGGTCTTTGGTTTGATCATACGGGCCGTGGCGCGGTTGAGATTACCAAGTGCGGTGATCAGTTGTGCGGCCGTCTCGTGTGGTTGAAGGATCCCGCGCACGCCAAAGAGGTGTGCGGCATGCAAATCATCGGCGAGGTCAAGCCGATGGGCAACGGGGCCTGGGATGGGGGCTGGATATACGATCCGGAACGCCAGTCCAAGTTCAGTGTGGAGCTGACGCCCATGGGTCCGCGATCGCTCAAGGTAGTAGGCTACATGGGGACGAAATGGTTGAGCGAAACCATGATGTGGACGCGCGCGCCGGCGGACTTGAAGCGTTGTGGTGCGTGAGGTGACCGTGCGAGCCAAGGCCCTATCCATGCGGCGTTCTGGTGGTGCTCAGCGTGCGGAAGCTCATTGCCCCCGGCATGGCGCGCGGACGTGCCAGTTCTCAAGGAGACCCTTGGCAAGATCCATCCAACGTTGAGAACAAGGCGTTGAGGATTTGATCGAGAAGCTCAAGGGAGCCGCCAGCGACACCGCTTGCACCGGCGTCCCCGAGACCCCCAGCGTCGCCAGGGCTGCCTGGGCTCCCTCCCCAGCAACCTCCCTTCCGTCTCAAGTCGCAGCCGGCAGCTAAGCTCGCCGACAGCGGAGCGCCTCTCCGCGTCGCTCGCTGCTGAAAATTGCCGTGTGCAAATCGTCAGTCTCTCGCTAGGCGAGGCAATGAAGTCGCCGCTGCGCTGACCTACGACAGCCAACGTCGCGATCGGGTCGTTGGAGTGAGCCCAATCGGCTTTTCTCGTAAGGGTGAGGTGTGCATCTCTGCCAGGTCTGGCGCACGCAGGAGGTTTGGCGAGGGTCGAAGCCCCGAGTGCGCCGGTTGACTTGGGAGCCCATGTTGACCAGGTGCATGGCAACGTGCTCCAAGAAAGAAAGGCAGGAGATCAATGGCAGGAGCCTTTGGGCCATGGCAACGACAGCCGAAGACCCAATCGTCATCGTCGGCATAGCGCGCACCGCCATCGCCGGGTTTCAGGGCGCGTTCACACCGCTCACGGCGCCGCAGCTTGGCAGCGTGGCAATCAAAGCCGCCATTTCTCGCGCGGGCCTCCAAGCGCAGGATGTGAGCGAGGTGCTAATGGGTTGTGTGCTGCCCGCGGGGCAAGGACAGGCGCCGGCGCGTCAGGCGGCGCTCGGGGCCGGCTTCCCGCAATCGGTGCCCTCGACAACCGTCAATAAAATGTGCGGTTCGGGCATGAAGACAGTGATGCTGGCCTATGACGGGCTGCACGCGCGACCCAACGATATTGTTGTCGCGGGTGGGATGGAGAGCATGACCAACGCGCCATACCTTTTGGCCAAAATGCGGTCCGGTGCCCGGCTGGGCCACGCCGAGGTGAAGGACCACATGTTCATCGACGGTCTTGAGGACGCCTACGATAAGGGTCGCCTGATGGGCACCTTTGCGGAGGACACCGCCCAACACTATCAGTTCACGCGTGACGTGCAGGATGCCTTCGCGACCGAAAGCCTCAGACGCGCAAAGCGCGCCAATGAGGATGGCTCATTTGCCAAGGAGGTCGTGCCCGTCGACGTGCCGGGTCGCTTGGGAACGATCGAAGTGCTGCGCGACGAGCAACCGTTCACGGCCGATCCCGCCAAAATCTCCAAGCTCAAGCCGGCGTTCCGCAGCGGTGGCACGGTGACAGCTGCCAACTCAAGCTCCATCTCCGATGGTGCGGCGGCATTGGTGCTGATGCGAGCGAGCGAGGCCAAACGCCGCAAGCTCGCGCCTATAGCGCGCATCGTGGGGGTCAGCAGCGTCGCGCAGGCGCCGGCGTGGTTCACGACTGCACCGGTGGTCGCGATCAAGACATTGCTGGATCAGGTAGGCTGGAATCCCGACGACGTTGGCCTCTACGAGATCAATGAGGCCTTCGCCGTCGTCGCCCTATGCGCCATGCGCGATCTGGCCCTGGACCATGAGAGGGTCAATGTACACGGCGGCGCTTGCGCATTGGGCCATCCCATCGGCGCCTCCGGGGCGCGCATTCTCGTTACCCTGCTTGCGGCGATGGACAAATACGATGCAAGGCGTGGCCTCGCCTCGCTGTGCATCGGCGGCGGCGAAGCGACCGCTGTAGCCGTCGAACGCTGGCACTAGGAAGCATCCATTCACGCCGAGCTCGGCAGTCGCGGCCGGCGCACTCGCGCGATCAAAGGGGATAAGCGAAAGCTGAGCCGGTTCGGCCACCCCGGACACCGCGGTCGGGCACATCTTCGAGTGGTGGGGCGTTGCCCGTTCGCATGGTTGCCGGCCTGTGGCGAGCGCTGCTGGCGCGGGGCTTGTGGCGATAAAATGCCGCGCGCGCTACCTCGACATGCCGGTGATGCTGTTGCTGACGGCACGGGGATCGCGCATGGGCCAGCGGCCGGCGTCCACCTGGGCCAGAAAATTCTCGAGTGCCGCATTGAAGGCAGCGGGCTCCTCGAGGTTGATCGCATGGCCGCTGTTGGGGATGATGAGGAGGGCCGCGGACGGGCAGGTGCGTTTGATGAAGACGCCGGGCAACAGGCAGGGCCAATCCTCATCGCCAGTGACGACGAGCATCGGCACTGAGAGCTTGGCTAGTTGCGCCTCGAGGTCAAGAATTGATGGGCGTTCGCGCTGAACACCCAGTTGAGTATTGGCGGAGCCTTTGGCCGAATGTTGGGCCAACATGGCCTTGAACTCCAAGAACCCGCGTGGATCCTTGGCCTCGAACTGCACGCGCGTTGGGCCATAGGCATAGGCCTGCGCGAAGCTAGCCATGCCTTCCTGCTCGAGTTTGGTGGCGATGACGACCGCCTCGGCGCGAAATTTTTCCCGCTCCCCCGGCTCCGAGCCATAGCCCGCACCGCCAACGAGCAACGACAACGCGCGGCCGGGATAGGTGAGGCCGAAATGCAAGGTCGCCAGGCCGCCCATCGATAGGCCGACGATGTGCGCCTTGTCTATCTTCAAGCCATCGAGGAGAGCGCGGATATCATCGCAGGCACGGGCTTGCGAATAGCTGGCCACCTCCTGTGGCACATCGGAGGGTGGAAACCCCCGCGCGTTAAAGGCGATGCAGCGGTAGCGGCGGGAGAGGTAGCGAATTTGGGGTTCCCAGCTGCGCAAATCGCCCGCAAACTCGTGCACGAACACGATCGGTGCGCCTTTGCCGGCCTCCTCATAGTAGAGCTGAACGCCGTCATCGGTGGTGAGGTTTGGCATTGCTGGTCTTTCCTTACGGGATCGGCGCCGGCCGCAGGGCACAACACCCTCCAAGCAGTATCGCGACAAGATCGGGCCAATGACAAGCCATCTCACGCCGCCGCGCGGTGTCGCCAGATCTTTCTGACCAGCATGATGATGCCAGGTAGGAATACGAGGTCCGCTAGCAGGGAGGCGATGAGGGTCGTGCCGCAGATGGAGCCGAAAAGCCGCAGGGACGGCAAGTCGGAAAAGACGGTCACGCCGAGACCAAACGCTAACACCAGCGTGGTCAGGATGATGGCGGGGCCGACCAGCACGCGCGCACGGCGGATGGCAAGGTCGGCACGCGGCTCGACGCGCTCCTCCAGGCTCAGGCGATTGAAGAAATGGATGAGCGAGTCGATCGCAAGGCCGAACACGACCAAGAGCGCCACCACCGAGGCGAACTCGAGGCCGCCACCGACGGCCCAGATGAGGGCACCTGACGCCACCACAGGAAACAGTCCAGGGACGAGGCTGACCAGCCCTACGAACGGTGATCGAAAAGCCACCGCCAGCAGCAGCGCAGCGAAGGCCACGCAGATCGGCAGCGCTTCGTTGAGCTGGCGGATCATGCGCGCGCTGTTGCGCGCTGCAATCGCCGGCAGACCGGTGACCGAAATAGTGTAGGCGGGGTACTGCTTGCGCAGGCCGTCAAGCGCATGGTCGATGACCTCGACCACAGGTAGGATGCGGCTTGAATCGACGTCCGGCAGACGCCCCGTCACGAGCACGGCATTCTGTTCCTTGGCGATAAAGCGCCGCACCAAGTGTTCGGGCAACAGCTTGACGAATTTCTGCACGGTTTCGGTGCGATCGTCGCCAGCCTCGCTCAGCCAGCGGCGCAGGCTTTGTAGCGACCAGACGTTGCCGAGCCCTGCTTGCTTCTCCAGGATCTCGTGCGCTTTGGCAATTACTTCGAGCGGTCCGGGCGTGAACAAGCCCTCGCCGGTCTTCCACTCGATCATGATGTGCACCGGATTGGCGCCAGTCAGTTTTTCATCGATACGCTCGGTGGCGCCCAGCGCCTGCTCGCGGTCGGGCACTTGGTCGGCAAGACGGTAGCGAGGCTCGAGCTGCAGGTAAGCCCAGCCGCACACTGCAAAGGTCACGAGGGCCACGAGCGTGGTCGTGAAGGGCCAATGCACCACTCGGTCGACGATCCAGCCGACGAGGTCGCCGAGCCCATCCATGAGGCCATCGGCTGGAGTGCGATCGCGCGCGAGCTTACCTTCATTGCGTATCAAGATCAGCCCGAGCGGCGGCAGCACCAATATCACGGCGACGAAGGAGACGCAGACAGACAACGCGCCGGCCATGCCAAAGGTGCGGATTAAGCCCGATTGCGACAATAGCAATGCCAGGAACGACAATAGCGCCGTGCCGTGCGCAAGCACACACGCCGGCCCCACGATGCGCACCGCGAAACGTACGGCCTGGGCCTTGCTATCGCCTCCACGCAGGCGGATGCGGATAGCAGACACGACCTGCATGCTGTCGGCAAAGCCCATGACCATGACAAGCGGCGTCATGACGTTGAGAAAGAGGTTGAGGCGGAAGCCGAGCCAGCCCAACAACCCCAACGACCACAACACGGCTAGTACCGGCGGCAGCGCGGCCAACAGCATCAGCGATACGCGCTTGAAAAAGATCGCCGCGATGGTAGCCCCGAAGATCAGGCCCAGTCCGTTGTAGACCACCTGATCGCGTTCCACGGCGTTGCGGATCTCGAGCTGCATGACCGGCGCCCCGGTCAGGTGCGACTTGAGGCCCACGGGTTTGAGCTCGTCCGCAAGCTGTTTGGCAATGTTGCCAATCACCGCCTTGGCGCCCTCCTTGGCCACCGTCTTGCGATCGAGAGCGATGACCGCCAGCGCCAGTTCACCATCGGGAGAGAGGAACTTGCCCTTAACGATGTCGTTGGCGCGCATCTGCTGAATGATGGTGTCGTATTCGGGTCCGTCGGGAAGGTCATCGGGGACGATGGGTGGCGCATAGCCGCTGGCGTCGGGCTTGCCGCGCGCCGACAGCATGGAGATGAGGCCGTCCACGCCGTCGGCCAGCTGCAGGTCGACAATGGCGCGACGGAAGGCTTCGAGCTGAGGCTTGCGCAGCAGGTCCTTGCCTTCCACCACCACGAGCACGTCGTATTCGCTGGACGGAAAGCGGCGGTCGATTTCCTCGTAGCGCCGGAACTCCTCGGTATCAGTGCGGAAGAGCTCGGAGAGCGAATCGTCCACGCGGAGCAGGGTAAGCCCCCAGCCGGCCAGCGCCGACACGACCAGGATCAGCACCACGGTGAGCCGCGGCGCGCCGAGCCCGATCAGGCCTAACCGCTCCAGCCCAAACGCAAAGGACCGTCGCGGCGGTGCGTCGACACTGGCGTCCATCATTCCCCCGAGGGCCCTGCTGGCGTCCTGATCGGCAAATTTCGTCTGCATCCGCGGCAGGCTCGTGGTGGATTTCCCGGCCCAAGGACACTAGCCAATTTGCCGAGGCTAGTGTGGTTGAGATCGAGTAGTCCGCTCGACCAGCGAGCCCGGCGGCATGATGGGGATTTTACCACCATCCTACCAGTCTTGAATCGGCATCGTGACCCGCCGCCAGGGCCCGCGCAAGCCGATGCAGTGCCGCCGCGCCGGCTGGATCGGCTTTCGGTTCGCTGATATAGGCTGAGCCGAAGCTGGCCCCGGAGCCCCTCATGCCCGACAAGACGCTCGACACCAAAGGCTTGACCTGCCCGCTGCCGATCCTGAAGACTCGCAAGGCGCTGTCCGAGCTGCCGATGGGAGCCAAGCTCGAGGTGTTGTCCACGGACCCTGGCTCGGTCCCCGACGTCACGGCGTTTTGCCAGTCGACTGGTAATGTGCTCGTCGAGCACAGTGAGGAGGGCGGTATCTATCGTTTTGTCATCGAACACCGGGCTTGAGGGGCAGCAACGCTCAGCATGACTGGATGCCGTGGACCTCTGGCGACTGAACTGGCGAGCCCTTTTGCGGGTGGCTGATGGCACGGAGTAGGATTGCACCCTAGGTAGCGGGCAACCGCGTTCTAATACGCCGCAAGGCAGCCACGGGATGCAGCCTCGGCAGAGGGGGGCGCACCGGCGCCGGCGCGGGTGCTGCAGGAGGCAAGGAGTATTGGCTGATGGTGGAGATGCGCTATCGCGTGCTGGGTGCGAGCGGGATCAAGGTCTCGGAGATTTGCCTCGGCACCATGATGTTTGGCGGTCCGACCGATGGCCGCGAGGCGCAGCGCATTATCGATTACGCGGCCGAGAACGGCGTCAACTTCATTGACACGGCGAATGTTTATGCGGAAGGGCGCTCAGAGAGCGTGATCGGATCTGCCATTCGCGCCAATCGCGAGCGCTGGGTGCTGGCAACCAAGGTGGCGCAGCAAATGGGGCCGAACGTCGCGGATCGCGGCCTGTCGCGACGCCATCTCGTGCACGCCGTCGAGCAAAGCTGCAGACGACTGCAGACCGACCACATCGACATCTATTACATCCACCGTGTCGACCCCGACACGGCTTGGGAAGAGACGATCGCGGCATTCGGCGACCTGATCCGCCACGGCAAGATCCGTGCGTGGGCTCTCTCCAACGTCAAATCCTGGCATATAGCACACATCTACCATCTCTGCAGGGAGCTTGGAGTGCCGCAGCCGGCGGCGTTGCAGCCCTACTACAACCTCATGAACCGCCAGCCCGAACTGGAATTGCTGCCCGCGGCCAGAGCGTTCCGCCTCGGTGTCGTGCCCTATAGCCCGCTCGCGCGGGGCGTGCTTACAGGCAAATACAAAGTGAACCAGAGGGCTGAGCCTGGGACCCGCGCTGGCCGCCAGGATCGACGCATGCTGGAGGCGGAGTGGCGCGAGGAAAGCCTGATCATTGCCGACAAACTCAAGGTGCATGCCGAACGGCGCGGTACGACGCTGTTGGCTTGGGCTGCGGCCTGGGTGCTCAACAACAGCACCGTCAGCTCGATCATCGCCGGCCCGCGCACGTTCGAGCAGTCGATGGGCTACTTTGCGGCGCTCGCCTATCAATGGACAGCCGAGGATGAGGCGTTGGCCAATAGCCTCGTCGTCCCTGGGCACGCCTCCACACCAGGCTTTATCGATCCTGCCTATCCCGTGGAGGGGCGGTTTGCGCTGGTCGCCTAAGAGTGGCACTGGCGCCAATCTGTGACCGTGCCGGGCCAGTGGGTTGGCCGTCAGCCGATGAACCTGGCGCGACGCCGCCTGCCGTCGCTTGCCCACGCTTGACACGACACCAGGCAAGCTCCCATAAGTCCGCCTCGAGGGGCGCGTGGCACAGCGGTAGCGCACTCCCTTCACACGGGAGGGGTCACAGGTTCGATCCCTGTCGCGCCCACCACCGCCACCGCTGCGGCTGCACTTCGAGGCCCAGCAGGCACCGGCGTTCTTGTCCAACGTTTCTCGCGCCCGGGGCGGCAACGGCTATTTGAGTGCGCGCCTTCATCCATTCTGCATTTGGGCAGGATCCGCCCCGGTGCGGGCGGGTCAGGCGCGATAAATCGTCGGTCGGGCTCTCTCGGCAAGCTCAACCCCTGCGCGTCATTTCATCCCAGCAACCTTGCCAGCAACTTTGCTCGATGCCTCATTTGGGCTGGGCCACTGCAAGTGGGCGTCAATCAATCGCCGCGCAGTAGCCTTCTCCGCCTTGTGCCACATCGCCCACGGTTCTACGGTCGCGGCGTCTTGGGGTTCGGGAGGGAGGCGGGGGTGGCCGACTGGCATCTGTGGCTGCCTCCGGCGCTGGCCAAACCGCGCTTTCGCCTCTACGCGGCCGGCCACACCGTTACGGTGATCGGCGGCTGGGTGCAGCAGGTGGCGCTGGCATGGCTGGTGTTTCGCCTGACGCAGTCGATCTTCCTGTTGGGCCTCACCGGCTTTCTTCTCAATATTTTCTATCTGCTGCTGGGGCCGGTCGGTGGTCTCGCCGCCGATCGCTTGCCACGCCTCAAGCTCTTGATTGGGATTGATCTGTTCCTCGCCGCCTGCTCAGCGCTGTTGGCGGCGATGGCCGCCGCAAGCGTGGACAACATCGCCGCCTACTTGGCGGTTGGCGCGGTCATCGGGATCGCCAACGCCTTCGAGATGCCAGTGCGTCAGACGCTCATCCGCGTCATCGTCGAGGATCGGGCGGTGGTCACGAGCGCGCTCGGGGTGAGCGCTATGGTTTTCAACGTCGGACGGATGGTGGGGCCGGCAATTGCCGGGCTGGTTCTGGCCTACGTCTCGGAGGCATGGTGCTTTGCGATCAACGCCGTGTGCTATGGTGGGATTATTGCGGCGCTGCTGGCCATGCGGTTGCCGGCGGAGCTGCCACGAGGACGAGACGCCTCGGCGGGCTCCATTCCACAAGGGATTGCCGCCAGCTTCAGCGTGCTCTTCGCATTTCCTGCCGTGCGCTACCTGCTGCCGACGGTGGTGGCCATAGGTCTCTTCGCTACGCCCTACGTGCCCCTCATGCCGTCGGTGGTGGCGCATTTCTTCGATGGCCAGTCCTCTACCGTGGGGGCGCTGATGAGTGCGGCCGGGGTCGGTGCGCTCGCCGCTGGCGCCTACCTCTCGCTACAGCCGACGTATGGCCGGCAGCTGCGCCTCATGACGGCTGCGCCGCTGGCGGTGGGACTGGCATTGGGGCTGTTTGCGTGGTCGCGCAGCCTACTGCTGTCGATGCTGTTGCTGGCTTTGTTGGGGGGCGCCGCGCTGATCGGCGCCAATTCCACAAATGCCATGCTGCAGCAATCGGTGCCGGATGAATGGCGCGGCCGTGTCATCGGCATCTACAGCATGTCCTTCGCCGGCACCGCTCCGATCGGCGGGCTCTTTGCCGGCTGGCTGGCCGATCGCATCGGCCTTACCGCCACGCTCACCATCAACGGCGTCCTGATTGTGGTGGCCGGGTTGCTCGGACGCTGGCGCCTGCACAATCATCCCGCGGCCCTGCGCGGTCTCATGCGCAGCCTGACGCGATGAGGAGCGACCCGTAACGACGCACAGAAGCGCAAGGGCCGGTGCACGGTCCGGACACTCGCGAAATGGCCGCCGAGGCGACGGGCGAACGAGCCTGGGAGCGAGCATACTGGGGCAGCTCCACAGAGGCACATGGGGCTCGCCCGCCCCTGCTAGCGGCCGCTGAGTGCATAGGCCAAGAGCTTATAGGCCAGTGCGGCGGCGGTATAATCGCAGGCGTGCAAGCCGGCGATCGGGGCGAACTCCACAAGATCGGCACCGACCACCCGTCCAGCTGCCGCGCAGGCGCACCGCAGCAGGCCCAAGGCCTGCCAATAGCCGAGACCGCCCGGCGTTGGCGTGCCAGTCGCTGGCATAATTGCACTGTCGAGGGCATCGACGTCGAAGGTGATGTAGACGGGCCGGCCCTCGAGCGGGGCTAGGATCTCAGCCATGTCCCAGCGCCTCTGATCCTTGGCCCAGTAGATCTGGATGCGGTCGCGGTTGGCCGCGTAGAACTCGACCTCCTCCGAGGAGATGGAGCGGATGCCGACGGACACGAGCAAGGTCGCGGGCAAGTCCCTCGGCAATTCCCTGGGCAATTCCCTGGGCCATTCCCTGGGCCATTCCCTGGGCAAGTCCCTGGGCAAGTCCCTGGGCAATTCCAAGACCCGCCGCATGGCGGCTGCGTGTGAGTAGCGCTCGCCCAGGTAACGGTCGCGCAAGTCTGCGTGTGCATCAAGCTGTAGCACCACGAGATCGGGATAGCGGGTGAGGATCGGGCGGATGGCCGCCGGGGTGAGCGAGTGCTCTCCGCCGAGCACGAGCGGAAACTTGTCCTCTTCGATCACGCCTTCCACGAGGTGGGTGAGCTGAGCCAGTGCCGCTTCAATGCCGGCTCCGATGACAGGCTCCCGCAACGCTGCCACCCCCCACGCGCGATAGGGTTCGCAGCCCAGCTCTTCATCGTAGAGCTCGAGCTGTTGGCTGGCTTTGAGGATGGCGGCGGGCCCCTTTGCCGTGCCGACGCCATAGCTAACCGTCGCCTCGAGGCCGAAGGGGATGACGATGGCTCGCGCCGCGCCGGGATCGTCGGCGTCGACGCGGACCGGATCGAGAAAGCTCTGCTCGGCCGGCAGATACTGGCGGCTCAAGTTCACACCTGAACCTGTTGCGCCTCTTGGCGGAGTTCCCTGCGCTCGCGGCGCTCGTGCTCCGTCTCGGCGGGGTACATGGTCAGCATCGGCTCATCGAGCAGGATCGCTTCATCGAAGGCGCCATAGCCGTTGAAGCGCCCGGCGATAGCGCGACCGTAGGCGCCGGTGTTGCCGATCTCGATGTAATCGCCTTCCTTGATCTTGCTGGGCAGCACGAACGGTCCCTTCATGAAGTCGACCGTGTCGCAGGTCGGACCCCAGAAGCAGAACGCCGTCATCGGCTCATCCGGTTCAGGCTGCCGGCCGACCAGGCGCACAGGAAAGTTGAAGCCCATGTGCGTGGCGTCGAACAGCGTACCGTAGCTGCCGTCATTGATGAAGAGCTCGTTGCCGCGCCGTGCATCGACGCGCACGATGAGCGATTCTGCCTCCGCCACCAGGGCACGGCCTGGTTCGCACATCAGCCGGCAACAGTTAGCGATGGGCAGCCGGTCGACGCCATCCATGATGGTGTGTACGAATGCGGAGAGGGGCACCGGCGCGCCCTCTTCTTCGTAAATCGACGGAAAGCCGCCGCCGACATCGAGCCGGTCAAGCCCCACGTCGGCCCTGGCGATGAGCTTGCCGACCTCTGTGAGGGCGGTCAAGTAAGCCTCGGGCGTTGCGGTCTGAGAGCCGACGTGGAACGTGACGCCGAGTTCCCTGGCCACCTGGCGGACCTTCGCCAGCAGGCGGGTCGCTTTGGCGCCGGCGATGCCGTACTTGCGCTCGAGCGGAATCTTGCTGTTGAGCGAGGGGACTGCCAGGCGTACCCACAGTGTCAGATCGCGGCTGCCACCGGTCTCTTCAGTGATCTTCCTGAGCTCGTCCTCACTGTCGAGGGCAAAGCTGCGCACACCGAACTCGGCAAAGGCGCGACGGATGGCGATGCGCGATTTCACCGGATGCATGAAATGCAGCTCGGCGCCGGGAATGGTCGCTGCATCTTCGATTTCGGGAATGGACGCTACGTCGAATTTGCGGATGCCCGCCCCGTACAACGCGCCGAGCAGGAACACGGAGCTGTTGGCCTTGTAGGCGTAGGCGACGTCACCAGGAAAGTGCCGAAGAAACCATCGCGCGGCACGCCCTGCAGCATGCGGGCGCAGACCAATGACCGGCCGATCCGGTTTCCATGCGCCAATCAAAGCGCTCGCAGCGGGGAACCTTTCCATCGCATGGGACCTCCACCAGTCGGGTTGGACCAGGGCGCTGCTCGAACCAGCAGAAGCCGCCGTGTGACTTGCAAGGTCCGGACATAGGGTCTGCAGGGGGTGGTGTAAAGGGGTTTTTCGGCGGCCAGCGGCAAAAAAGCGCGAACGACCAACGCTGGATGTCGCAGGGCAGGGGTTTGCGCTGCGGCGAGGTCGCCATTCTCCGACATCGCACCATTCTGCGGGTGTTTGCCACCGCAGGTGCCGCGTGCGCTCACATACGTCTTGCGCCAACACAGGGAGGCAAAGCCATGGCTCCCATCCCAGGACCGCACACAAGCCTGTTGCTGGCCTGTTGCTGGCCTGTTGCGCGCCTGTTGCGGAGCGCTGTCGACCAAGAGCGGCGTGCTCCTCGGTTGAGGAACTCGCGGGGCAAGCGGGCGCGGGAGCAGACGGGGAACGGCCGCCTTGTCGCATGCGTACCTGGCACGTAAGCTCGCGCTTGGCGGCTAAGGAGGCGGCATGGGCGGTTCAAGCACGGTCAAGCGAGCGCTGAGCGAGGCTCGCCGGCAGCGGTTGGCCGAGCAACTGCGTGCTAATTTGGCCAAGCGCAAGGCCCAAGCGCGCGCGCGCGCTGCAGCCGAGCGTGGGCGCGTGCATCAGGCCGCGGACAATTCGAACGAAAAAGGCCGCTGAGCGTTTTTTTGCCTGCCTTGTCGCGTAAGCAGGTGACGCAAGGAGGATTGCGTCGCAAAGGTCAACTTTGGCCGCAAACATCCATAACACAAAGGGCGCGTGCACCGCATGGACCGCATCAGCATCATCGGCGGCAAGCCTCTGAACGGCAGCCTCCCCATCTCTGGGGCCAAGAACGCGGCCCTGCCGCTGATGATAGCGAGCCTGCTCACACCCGATCGGCTCACCCTCAAGAACGTGCCGAACCTTGCCGACGTCAACACATTGGGGCGTATCCTGCGCAATCACGGCGTCGATCTTGCTGTCGATGGCAAGCGGGCCAACCCTGCGCCCTATCTCGGGGAGACTTTTCATCTGACGGCACGTGATATCGTCGATACCACTGCGCCCTACGAGATGGTGAGCCGGATGCGCGCGAGCTTCTGGGTGCTGGGCCCGCTGTTGGCACGTTGCGGGGAGGCACGCGTCTCGATGCCGGGTGGCTGCGCCATCGGCACCAGGCCGGTGGACTTGCACCTGATGGGTCTCAAGGCCCTGGGCGCTGAGATCGACATCGACGGCGGCTATGTCGTGGCCAAGGCGCCGCGCGGGCTGCGCGGCACGCGGATTACCCTTCCCAAGGTCTCGGTCGGCGCCACTCATGCGGTGCTGATGGCAGCCTCGCTGGCCAAGGGTGAGACGGTTCTTGAAAACGCTGCACGCGAGCCGGAAATCGGCGACGTGGCCGAGTGCCTAAGCAAGATGGGTGCCAAGATCGAGGGGGTCGGTTCGACCACATTACGGGTGCAAGGCGCGAGCCGTCTTGAAGGTGCGGTGCACACCGTCCTGCCGGATCGCATCGAGACGGGCACGTACGCCTTTGCCGTGGCGGCGGCGGGAGGCGACGTGGAACTGCGGGGTGCGCGCATCGGTCTGCTCGAGAGGCCATTCACCGTACTGAAGCAAGCGGGGGTCACGATCCGGCAGACGCCGCACGGCGTTCGCGTTGCCCGCAACGGTGCGCGCCTCAAGCCGATCACGATCGAGACCCAGCCGTTTCCTGGATTCCCGACAGATCTGCAGGCACAACTCATGGCATTGATGACACGGGCCGAGGGCACGAGCGTGATCCGGGAGACGATCTTTGAAAACCGCTTCATGCACGTGCAGGAGCTGGCACGCCTCGGCGCCGACATCCAGCTGCACGGCGACACGGCGACCGTGAACGGTGTCAAGGCCCTGCGCGGCGCCCAGGTGATGGCAACCGATTTGCGCGCCTCGGTTTCGCTGGTCATCGCCGGGCTGATGGCAGAGGGCAAGACCACCATCAACCGCGTCTATCACCTCGATCGGGGCTTCGAACGCCTGGAGGAGAAGCTGTCTGGATGCGGGGCAGCCATCGAGCGGATGGTGAGCGGCTAGCCGCCAGCTCGGCGGCCAAAGACCTCCAGCAGTAGGCTCCTTGCGCCTCGATTGCGGCCGCCTGGGCAGTCCCTTGCCCGGACCCCCTTACGCCAACGGCGCGCCTTCGCTATCACGGTGGCGTCAGGGCCTTGCCGCCGCAGCTTAGGACACCCGCCCCATGGCCGAGCTCAAGCTTATCGCGTTCGACGCCGATGATCTGGCGGTGCTATCGGCGCAAGTGCAAGACGCCGTGCTCAGGGTCGGCGACATTGCCTATCTGCCGCGCGAGCGGCGGTTCGCCGCCATCGCCAACCGTTTCGACTGGGTGGACGCCTTGGCGGGCAGCAGGAGTGGCAAGCAGGATTACACGCGCCGGCGCGCGGCGCTGCGCTTCGAACGGGTGCTGGGTGCCCAGATTCAGGGCATTGATTTGGCCCGGACCGACAAAGTCATTTCCCTCCTTGCGCTCAGCTACGAACCGGGCGAGGCGCCGGAAGGCAGGGTGACGCTGCATTTCGCCGACGGCGCCGCCATTCGCTTGCATGTGGAGTGCATCGAGGCCGAGCTCAAGGATTTGGGGCCCGTGTGGCGCGCGATGTCGATGCCGAAGCATCCCACCGACGAACCTGCCACGCCGCGCGATACCTGACGCGGGAGGCACCAAGCGCAGGGCCCAGCAGCCATGCCTCTCCATCTCACCGCCAGTGACCCCGGCTTCGACAGCGCCTTTGCGGCCTTGCTTGCCAGCAAACGCGAGGTTTCACAGGACGTCGATCGCGCCGTGCGTACCATCATCGCGCAAGTGCGACGCGACGGCGACAAGGCCGTCATCGAGTTCACGCAGCGCTTCGACCAGTTCGACCTTGCTGCGAGCGGCTTGCGCGTGAGCGCGGCCGAGATCGCCGCCGCGGTTAAGGAGTGCGACCGCGAGACAATGGCCGCGCTGGAGCTGGCGCGGGGGCGTATCGAAGCCTACCATCGACGCCAACTCCCCGCCGATGACCACTATATCGATGCGGTAGGCGCTGAGCTGGGCGTGCGGTGGACGGCGGTCCAATCGGTCGGCCTCTACGTGCCTGGTGGGCTTGCCAGTTACCCAAGCTCCGTCCTCATGAACGCGGTGCCGGCGCGCGTCGCCGGCGTGCCGCGCATCGCCATGGCGGTGCCCTCCCCCGCCGGTGGGATGAACCCGCTGGTGTTGGCCGCCGCGCATCTGGCTGGCGTGTCGGAGATCTACCGAATTGGCGGGGCGCAGGCGATAGCGGCGCTGGCCTACGGTACCGAGAGCGTGGCTGCGGTGGCCAAGATCGTCGGCCCCGGCAACGCCTACGTGGCTGCTGCCAAACGGCAGGTGTTCGGCGCGGTTGGGATCGACTCAATTGCAGGGCCGTCAGAAGTGCTCGTCATTGCCGATGCTCACAACGATCCCGAGTGGCTCGCGGCCGACCTGTTGGCCCAGGCCGAACACGATGCCGCGGCGCAGGCCATTCTCATGACCGACGATGCCCGGCTTGCGGCCGGGGTCGAGGCGGCCGTCGAGCGCCAGCTCGCCACTCTGCCGCGCGGCAATATCGCCGGCGCCAGTTGGGAAACTTTTGGGGCGATCATCGTTCTTGGTGCACTTGCTGACGCTCCCCCACTGGCCGACCGCATCGCGGCCGAGCATGTCGAGATCGCAACCTCAGAGCCTGAGCGCATCGCGCAACGGATTCGAAACGCCGGGGCCATCTTCTTAGGCGCCTACACACCCGAAGTGATCGGCGACTATGTGGCGGGCTCCAACCACGTCCTGCCGACGGCGCGCAGTGCGCGTTTCTCCTCCGGCCTGGGCGTGCTCGACTTCATGAAGCGCACCTCGATCCTGCGCCTTGACCAAGGAGCTTTTGCAAGCTTGGCCCCTGCCGCTATGACGCTCGCCCGCGCCGAGGGCCTCGAGGCGCATCGCCGTTCCGTCGCCATCCGTATTGGCGGCGACGACAAGCCGTGAGGCTGGCAACATGTTCGAGCCTCCCGAATTCGACCCCAACTCCAAGGAACGCCTCGTCGCGATCACCTTCGACGAGGCATCGATCCGCCGCGGTAGCTCCAATATCGAGCACGAGCGCGAGGTGGCGGTGTTCGACATCCTGGAGGGCAATCGATTCGCGCTCGGCGGCCGCCAAGGGGGGCCCTACAGGCTCAATCTTTCCATCGTCGAGGATCGACTGGTGTTTGCCGTTGCCCAGGACGGCAGCGACGAGGCGTTCACGTTTGTGCTCTCGTTGACCCCCCTACGGCGGATCATGAGGGACTATTTCGTCGTGTGTGAAAGCTACTATCAGGCAATTCGCACGGCGCCGCCGTCGCGCATCCAATCGATCGACATGGGACGCCGCGCGCTGCACGACGAGGGCAGCAACGCTCTTATGGAGCGGCTCAAGGGTAAAATCACCGTCGACCGCGACACGGCACGGCGCCTCTTCACACTCATCTGCGCGCTGCATTGGAAGGGATGAGAGGTGGCGAGCGGGGGCGAGCTCGGTCTGCCAGGTGCGGTGCTCTTCGTCTGCACAATGAACTCGGTGCGCTCGCCGATGGCGGCGGCCATTCTGCGCCATCTCGCCGGACGCCGCGTCTATGTTAGCTCAGCCGGCGTCCGGGCGGGCGGACCCGATGCCTTCGCGGCAACAGTCATGGAGGAGATCGGCATCGACATCACCCAGCACACGCCACACACCTTACGCGATCTCTATGACACCTCCTTCGATCTCATCGTCACGCTCTCACCCGAAGCGCACCACCAGGCGCTGGAGCTGACCCGGACAATGGCCGTGGAGGTTGAATACTGGCCTACCTTCGACGCCACCGGCATGATCGGCTATGCCGGCCGTGAGCAGATCCTTGAAGCCTACCGGGACGTGCGTGACCAGCTCTTTGCCCGCATCAAGCGGCGCTTCGGCCTCGAAGGCGGCCCGACCGTGTAAGCCTTGAGCGCGACGTTCTGGCTGTGGCTCGACGGGGGTGGCGACGTTACCCCCATTGCGGCAAGAGAGCTTTCACGCGCGCGCCGTTGAGGCTCTGGACGATCAGCATCGGCGGATAGGCCTAGGCGCGCACATTCTCGTAGGGGTGCGTGGCTTTGGATCGTGAGGAAATCGCCGCAAGCTTCGATCGGATTGCCGAACTCGGAGACGCTCGCTTCGGTGAGCGGCAGCGTCCTTGAGCAGCGCGTTGAGGCAATCGACAAACGGAACCTCGGCGCAGACGGCGCCGAACAGGTCGGGCAGCATGTTGACGACGGCGCCGACCAGCCTACCTCCGGCGGATACGCCAGGCGACGATGCGGCCCGGCTGCGCCATGCTAAGGCGGATCAGGTGCTCGACGACAGCGATGTAGTCGGCAAACGTGTTGAGCTTGTTGGCCAACCGTCCCGCGTCATGCCAGGGGTCTCCCTTCTCGCCGCCGCCGCGCACATGCGCGATGGCGTAGAGGAAGCCGCGATCCACCAGCGATCCCCGCTCGTTGCCGAAGTCAGGGTTTTACTTGTCGCCGTAACCTTCCATTCAAATCGGCGCTGATCGATCGCGCTCGGCATTCCAGCGATACAGCACTGATGTTGGAACCATCGTTCCATCCGGGGCCGAAGGTCGGCCATGATTGGCGCCTCGGGACGTCGCAGCACCTGTGCAAGTTCGGCGGTCTGCAGCCAGGCATAGTCATCGCTGTGATGGACGCCGTGGTGCTCCGCCACCACCGGCCTGCGCGCCGCCCTGGCGGGCGCAGCTCCCGTGCGTGCGGGCGGGGAATGGGTCAGGACGAGGATTGCCATCGACGGCACTAGCAAGCTGGCCAAGATTTGCAGCTGGCGCCAACGTGCGCGGCAAGAGGCGTGTGCGCTCACGCCGGCTCGGCAATGGCGGCACCTAGGCGGCATGCGTTTGCTGGCTCGCGTTCGGCATCGGCGAGCACGCAGCGGCAGATGCCGTCAGCAAGGGCCACGACGGGCGGATCCTCGCGAGCGCAGCTCTCGAGCCGCACCGAGCATCTGGGATGATAGTGGCAACCGGGCGGTGGACGCTCTGGAGAGGGCACGTCGCCTAACGCTGCAGGGCGTGTACCGCGGCATGCAGGATCGAGTGAGGGAATGGAGGCAAGCAGCGCCTTGGTGTAGGGGTGTCGTGGTGCCGTGAAGATGCGCTCGGTGGGCCCTGTCTCGACGATGCGTCCGAGGTACATCACGGCCACACGGGTCGCGAAGTAACGCACCACGCCGAGATCATGGGTAATGAATAGATAGGTGAGCTTGCGCGCTGCCTGGAGATCGGCGAGCAGGTTGAGGATCTGCGCCTGGATCGACACGTCGAGCGCGGAGGTAGCCTCATCACAGATGAGCAGCGCAGGTTCGACCGCCAGTGCCCTGGCGATACAGATGCGCTGGCGCTGCCCACCCGAGAACTCGTGTGGGAAGCGCCACATGGTCGCGGGATCGAGGCTTACGCTGCGCATGAGCTCGGCCACGCGTTCGGTGCGCTCCTGCTGGTTCGCGCCGATGGCAAACGCCTCCAGGCCCTCAGCGATGGCATCGCGCACGCTAAAGCGCGGATCCAATGCCGATCCCGGGTCCTGCATGACGATTTGAATCCGCTGCCGGTAGGCGCGGAAGGCTTCAGGCGAGAGAAATGTGAGGTCGACGCCACGGAACCAGATATTGCCGCCGGTCGGTGCAACGAGCTGCAGGATGCTGCGCCCGACGGTGGTCTTGCCGCAGCCCGACTCGCCCACCAGCGCCAACGTCTCGCCCGGGAAGATCGTGAGGTCCACGCCGTCGACGGCGCGTACATGGCCACTTACACGCCGCAGGAGACCATTGCGGATCGGGAAGTAGGTGCGCAGGCCGCGAATTTCGAGCAAGGCGTCGGCGCTGAGCACGGTCATGGCTCGACGCTCCGGTTCAGCAGATGACAGCTGGCGGCTTGGGTTGCGGTTGCGGCCGTACGCTTTGGCTCGCTGCTAGGGCACGGCGCGAACGCGTGGGGGCAGCGTGGGTGAAAGCGGCAACCTGTCGGCCAATGTCCGGGGCGCGGCACCGACCCCTTGATCTCTTCGAGCCGGCGTCCGCGGGCCTCGGCCTTGGGAATCGAACGCAACAGCCCCTGCGTATAAGGGTGGCGGGGGCGGCCTAGCAATTCCCTGCGTGTGCCCTCTTCGACGATCTCGCCGGCATACATCACTGCCACCCGATCGGCCACCTCGTTCACGACCCCAAAGTCGTGCGTGATGAGCAGCACGGCAGTTCCCGTCTTGGCCGAGAGGTTGCGCAATAGCTCGAGGATCTGGGCGCGGATGGTGGCATCGAGCGCGGTCGTCGGCTCGTCGGCGATCAAAAGGCGCGGGCGCATGGCCATGGCCATGGCGATCATGACGCGCTGCTTGAGACCGCCAGAGAGCTGGTGTGGGTAGGCGCCGAAGCGACGCTTGGCGTCGGGGATGCCAACCAATCCGAACAGCTCAACGACGCGGCTGCGCGCCTCGGCTCGGGAGAGGTTGGCGTGCAGTTCGATCGCTTCCAGCACTTGGTCGCCAACCGTGGTGACGGGGTTGAGGCTCGTCATCGGCTCTTGAAAAATCATGCCGATTCCAGCGCCGCGGACGGCACGCATGTCAGGCACGGGCAGCGATAGGAGGTCGCGGCTCTCAAAGGCGATGCGCGCTCCTGGTTCGATGCACCCGGGCTTTGGGACAAGGCGCATCACGGCGAGGGCCGTCATCGATTTGCCCGAGCCCGATTCTCCGACCAGTGCCAGTGTTTCGCCCAGTGCGATTGACAGGCTAACCCGGTCCACCACGCGCATGGGGCCAGCCTCGCCGGGAAACGAGATACTGAGGTTCTCCACCGCCAATAGGGGTGCGCTCATCACGCCTCCCTGCGCGTGCGTGGGTCGATGATATCGCGCATGGCGTCGGCGATCATGTTGACCGCAAGCACCAGCGTGAAGAGGGCGACCGACGCGCCGGCGAGGTTCCACCAGATAACCGGTGTGCGCGAGAGCTCATTACGGGCCTGGTCGATCATCTGACCCCAGCTGCCGTCGAGCCCGATGCCGAGGTAGGAAAGGACGGTCTCCGACAGCACCAGCGCTGTGAACGATAGGGCGAAGGTGATGATGACGAGGTGGGCAATATTGGGCAGGATATGCCGGCGAATGATGGCGCCCTCGCGCACGCCGAGCGCGCGTGCCGCGGCTATGAAATCCGTCTCTCGCAGTTTGAGCGTCTCACCGCGTGCGATGCGGCAGAAGTGGACCCAGCCGGTCACGCCGAGCGCCACGCACACCTGCACCGTGCCCTTGCCCAGCACCATGATGAGCGCGATCAAAAGGAGCAGACTTGGCACGGAGGCCAGCACCGTCATGGCGAAAAACACCGCGTCGTCGATGCGCCGACCGAAGTAGCCGGCGGACACTCCGAACAGGAGGGCGATCGGTATGACCACGAGGCTGGTCAGACCCCCGATCAGCAAGGCCACGCGCACACCTTTGAGCGTGCGGTAGACCACGTCACGCCCGAGGAGGTCGGTGCCCAGGAGATGGGTCCCAGGATGCAGCAGGGGTTGGCTGCCATAGAAGGCGACACTGGCTAGCGGCGCCGAGTAGCTCGCTTCGGTGTATGTCTCCGGCACAAAGATGCGGTCGATAATGCTGCGCGGTTTGCCCGAGGTCAGCGCGTTAACATCACTCGCTGTGTCGACCCAACTAATCGAATCCATCAGTGCAATGAGGAGATAGACACCGACGATGGCGATCGCAAATGGGCGGCGCCGCCAAAGCTCAAATGCGTTCTCTCGCCAAAAGCGATCGCGGCTCACATAACGCCAGGCACCGATGGCCGCGGCGGCCAACAGCACGACGACGATGTTGGAGACGCGGTGCACGCTGCCAGCTCCTAGTGCTGCGACGCCCTAATGCCGGCGCTGACCACCCAGACGGAATGGCGAGAGCGACGCGTGCCGGCGCGGCCAGGCACCCGACACCAGATTCGCGACGAGCATTGCTGCTGATTGCCCATGTGGCTACCCAAGGCGCACCCGCGGATCGGCGAGCGCATAGCTGATGTCGGTGAGGATCTGGCCGGCGATGAACAGGAGCGCGCCCAAATAGACCATCGTTCGCAGCGTGGAGAAGTCGTTGCCCTGGATCGCCTCCACGGTGAGTGCGCCGAGGCCCGGAATGCCAAAAAACGATTCCAGCAGCAAGGCGCCGGTGAACAGGAACGGGATCTGCACCACGACGTTGGTGAGGATAGGTATCAAGGCGTTGCGCAAGACGTGGCGCACCATCACGCGCGCGTCTCCACAACCCTTGGCGCGGGCGGTGCGGACGTAGTCGCGACCGATCTCCTCGAGGAAGATGGTGCGGTAGAACCGCGTGTCCGCGCCGAAGCCCGATAGCACGCCGACGAGCACCGGTAGGGCCAGGAAGCGTGCAACCACCGCTGGGTCGGGATCAAAGCCGGAGATCGGGAACCACCGAAGCAGCTGCCCCACGAGGTACTGCCCGGCGATGATGTAGAGGAGGCCGGCAATGCTCATCGTCAGCATGCACACGACGAGGACGACGCGATCGATGTAGGTTTCGCGAAAGAAGGCGACGAATAGTGCCACGACGACGCTCACCACGAGACCGATGACGAACAGCGGCACGGTAATGCCGAGGCTCGGTAAAGCGCCTTGGCGGAGACGCCGGGAAATGGGACTGTCGTCGGCGTCGCTGCGGCCGAAATCGAAGGTGAGCATGCGGCGATAATGCTCGGCGAGCAGGGTATCGGTGAAGCGAGCGGCCCCGGTCGCTCGGCGATTGATGAGGAGCGGCTTGTCATAGCCGTGGTTTGTCTTCCACTGGGCGTAAACCTCAGGCCGCGCCCGTTCACCAACGGCTTTGCGGGCGATGTCGTCGGGATCGGTCACGGCGAAGAACAGCACAAATAGCAATAGGAGGACGCCCAGCAGCGTGATGACGCCATAGCCAATGCGGCGCAGGAAATAGGCGGCCATCAAAGACGCTCCCGGTAGTAGGTACGCACGGCTGGTGCCGCCAGGACAACGATAGCGCACAAGACGAGATAGAGCGGCCAGCGCACCGGCGCGTTCCATTCGGCCCGCAGGCGGGCCCTGAGCTCGGGTCGCACGTCCTTGTACTTGTAGGCCGGATAGGAAATACCCATCGGTTTGGAGTTGACGAGCCAGGCATGGCTCAGCACGAATTCCTCCAGGTGATAGAGCTCGATCCAAGGCCGTTCGCGCTCCAGGATCGCCAACATGCGCCGAATGAGATCGGCGCGACGTGTATCGTTGGGGAGATATTTCATCTGATGATAGAGACTGTCGAATTCCGCGTTGCAGAAGCTCGCCGTGTTGGGCCCACCGTTCTTGGAGCGCGCGTTCTCGCACGCCAACAGAAAGAGAAAGTTCTCCGGATCAGGAAAATCGGCGAGCCAGCCCCAGCTGAAGATCTGATAGGCACCACGGCGCACTTTGTCCTGGAATTGATTGTAAGTGGTGGCATTGATCTCGACGTCGAGGCCGATCTGGCGCCAGGAGTTGGCCAGATATTCAAACTGTAAACTGGCTGCCGCCGTCGTCGCCGATGTGTCGAAGCTTAGCTTCAAACGGTTGCCGGTGGCGGGGTCGATGCCGTTCTTGTAGCCGGCGTCGGCAAGTAGCTGGCGTGCGCGCTCCACGTTGTACTGGCGAAAGGGGTTCTTGTAGCTACTGTCGTAGCCAAAGATCTCGGGCGGGAGGAGGGTCTGTGCCGGCAGCCCGCGGCCGTTGAGGAACAGTTCCAGATACTGACGGCTATCGACGGCGACGCTCATCGCTTGTCGCAACCTGCGCCCGCGCTCGCCTCCCGGGGTGCCGACGACGGGGTCCTCCATGTTGAAGCCAACGTAGAAGATGGAGGGCTCTACGGTGACAGCGAGGCGCATGCCGCGGGCCTGCATGGCGGGCGACAACCGACCGCTTTGGATCACCGCATCAAAGCTCTCCTTGATAATGCCGCCGTCGTCGTAATAGCCCTCGAGGAGCTTGTTAAATTGCGGAATGTCTTCGCGCTCGCGATGGAAGGTCACACGATCGATGAAGGGCAGGCGTCGACCGGCGTAGGCGGGATCGATACGGCCTTCGACGATGTCCTTGGGGTCAATCTCGGTCGGAAAGACGGCGCCGGGTGCATCGCTGTTTGCGCTCAAGGTGCCATACCAAAGCTCATTGCGTGCAAGGCTGAAGCGATACTGCTTCTCATAAAGTGCAAGACGGAAGGGCCCGGTCCCGACGGCATGATCGGCAAAGCTGTCACGGCCATCCTTGCCGTCATAAGCTGCCACCGCCTCCCAGGCGACTGGCGTCGTGAAGGGCATGGCAAACCAGTAGAGGATCTGGGCGTTGGCTTGGGATAGCACGATCTCAAGCTCATTGCTGCCATGCACTAGGACGCCGGCAATCCCACCCGCTTTGGCGTACTGCTCGTGGACTGGAAGGGCGGCGAACGCCTTGTCGGAGCGGCGCAGTTCCACGAGCTTTTTGCTGAAGTCGGCAAACCCGTCAATCTGGGCGAAGCTGCCGATCACCGGGCTGTTGACGGCGGGGTCGGCGATGCGCGCCAGCGCGAAGGCGAGATCCGCGGCCGTGACCTCGCGTGTGCGCCGGCCCGCCGCATCCGGAGGGAAACAGGGATCGGCGTGGAACAGCACGCCCGGGCGAAGTTGAAAGCGGTAGGTCTGCTTGCCGTCCGGTTGGTCCTGACCCTTCGGCACCGCGACTGCCAAGCCCGGGATTAGCCGATACGGCCGCGCCAAGTAGTGATATTCGAGCAGCGTGTCGTAGACGTTGCCGGTGATGACGTGCTCGGCGGTGGTGTAGGCCACCGCCGGATCCAGCGTCTTCGGCGCCTCGTGGAAGGAGGAGTAGAACACCTTCTCGTCACGATCGGTCTGAGGGTATGGATTGTTGGTGCAGCCTGCAGCCGCCATGCTGGCAGCCAGTGCCGCCAACAGTGTCATCCCTGCCGAGTGTGAACGCATGCGGCCGCCACCCTACAGGCATTCCTCGCCGCAGGCGATCACAGCGTGCCGGCGTTGGGCCTGTTGCATTGCCATGCGTTGGCCGCATGCTCCGGCATGGCGTAGACTTCCAGGGGAGTGCAGGTGGGAGGACACCGGACCGATCCCGGGCGAGCGCCCAACACCGGGTCCGACACTCCGCCCAACACTCTGGATCAGAATTCGGGTAGGGGTTTGGGCAGGCGCGCTCAAGCCCACCCACTGGGTTGAGCATCCATCCTGATGGGGAATACGCGTAAGAGACAGATCCACCTTGCCCAGTTCCTGGTGCATGGGCCGACCTATCACAGTCTCGCCATGTGGCGCCACCCGCGCACGGAGCATGAGCGATACCGCTGGAACCGCCCCGAGCTCTATCAGCACATTGCCCGCCTGTGCGAGCGCGGTCGTTTCGACATGGTTTTCTTTGCCGACCTCAATTACATCTCCGATACCTATTGCTCCTCTCTGGAGCCCTCGTTGCGCTATGCGGTGCAAGCACCCGAGCACGATCCAATTCCACTGCTCTCCTACATGGGCGCGGTCACAAGGCACATCGGCTTGGCGGCAACGTATTCAACCAGCCACAGCCATCCCTTCTATGCGGCGCGCCTGTGGGCCACAATCGATCACCTGACCGGTGGCCGTGCGGGCTGGAACGTAGTCACCTCGATCAACCGCAACCTTGATGCCAACTTCGGTGCCGATCGTCCGGACGCCGACACTCGTTATGACCGCGCGCACGAGTACCTGGAGGTTTGTCGCAAGCTGTGGTCGAGCTGGGAAGCGGACGCTCTCGTCATGGACCGTGAGCGGCCGATGTTCGCCGATGCGAGCAAGGTGCACCGCATCGAGCATGTCGGGCGTTTCTTCAGTTCGCGCGGGCCGCTCAACGTGGTGCGTTCCCCGCAGAACGGCCCTGCGATCTTGCAGGCCGGCACCTCGGCCAAGGGTCGAGAGTTCGCTGCGCGGTATGCCGACGCCATCTTCGCCATCCAGCCGCGGGCGCAGGATGCAGCCGCCTATTTTGCCGACATCAAGGGGCGCATGGTGGAGCTCGGTCGTGATCCCGAGCATTGCAAGATCCTGTTCGGGCTGCAGCCGATCGTGGCCGCGACCGAGGCAGAGGCGCGCGAGCTGCAAGAGGAGCATAATGCGCTGGTGCCGGTGGAGGGCGGTATGGCAATCCTCGCCGCGCATCTGGATTTCGACTTGTCACGCTTGCCGGCCGACGCACTGATGCTGGAGCGCGCCGAGCCCGAGCTCCAGCGGCTCAAGACGCGCTATCGCCGGGCGGACGGCACACCGATGACGCTGCGCGAGGTGGGCCAGCGCCACGGCCAGAGCGTGGGTCTGCCGCAGTTTGTGGGCACCGCTTGCAGCATTGCCGATCAGATGGAGGCCTTCATCGATGCGGTCGGAGGGGATGGGTTCGTGTTGTCGCCCATCTACTGCCCCGGCGCCATCGAGGTATTCGTGGACCATGTCGTGCCGGAGTTGCAGAGGCGGGGACGTGTGCGCAGCGAATATGCCGGCGCCACACTGCGCGAGGTGCTCCGGCAGGAGCATTAGGGGCGCCGTGGAAATTGCCCGACCGATCAGCGGGGAAGCGAAGGCCTCGAGCCAGGCGGGTTGCCAACCGACAAAGAAGCAGGCGGTTGCTGTCACAGTGAGCACGTTGCGCGCTGGCCCGCTGGGGAGCGTGCGAAGGGGCATGGGCCAACCCGTTGCTGCGTTTGCAACCCAGCATCTCGAAAACTGAGGTCCAGCAACACTTTCGGCAAGCCACGGCGGCCGCTAGCATTACCCGCTCGCGTTGACGGCGTGCGAGTGCGACGGAGCGGGCATCAAAGGATCGCTCGCCAATGCCGAAATCGGGAGGTTCCATGGAATCGGCAGTTGAAAAATCGGCCATGCGAAAGATCTATCTGCGGCTTCTGCCCTTCGCGGTCCTGTCCTACATCTTGGCCTACATCGACCGCATCAACGTGAGCTTCGCGGGCCTGACGATGCGCACGGATCTCAACCTCAGCGCGACCGAGTTTGGCTTCGCGCTTGGCACCTTCTTCCTCGGCTATTTCATTTTCGAGGTGCCAAGCAACGTCATCATGGAGAAAGTGGGCGCCCGGATCTGGATCGCGCGCATCATGATCACATGGGGAATATTCGCTGGCATGATGGCGTTCGTCTCCGATACCACGAGTTTCTCCATCGTGCGCTTCCTGCTCGGTGTTGCCGAAGCCGGCTTCTTTCCGGGGATGCTGCTTTATTTCACGTACTGGTTCCCGCGCCGACACCACGCCCGGATTGTTTCTGGGTTTCTGGTGGGCTTGCCGATCGCGGTTGCGCTCGGTGCGCCGATCTCGACCGGGCTGCTCGGTCTCGACGGCCTATTCGGATTGAAGGGCTGGCAAATCATGTACCTGGTGGAGGCGGTTCCCACCATCGTCATCGGCGTGCTGACGCTGCTGGTGCTGACCGATCGGCCGGAACAAGCCAATTTTCTCAATCCGGAGGAGAAGAAGTGGGTCATTGCGAAGATCGCGTCGGAGCGGCCGCCGAGTGAAGCGAAGAAATTCGGAGCTTTGCGCGTGTTCATCCTGACGCTGATGTACGTCATCATCACTGTGGCAAGCCTCGGGTTGCTATACTACACGCCGCAAATCACAGCGTGGCTGAAGGCTTACTTCGGCGCTGCGCCGCCCGTCCTGGTGGTGCTTTTGCCTTACATTTGCGGCACCATCGGTCTGCTGATATGGGGCCGGATCGCCGATCGCAATTTGTGGAAAGCGATGATCAACGCAAAGGTGCTGCTGCTGGCGGTGAATTACTTCGGGATCGTTACGGCGAGCCTCGGCCTGCTCTACTTCATTCCGCAGATCATCAAATCGCTCGGCGAGTTTACCAACATGCAAGTGGGGTGGCTCACCATGATCCCCTACATCTGCGGAGGCATTGGCATGGTGGCCTGGGGACGCGTGTCCGATGCAATGAATGAGCGACGCTGGAACTTGCTCGCGGCTTGCGTGCTCTCGACCGGCGGCCTGGTACTCGCCGGCTACACGATGGGCACCTGGTGGGCGTTGGTCGGTATGTCGCTCGCGACGATCGGCTTTTATGGGTCCAAGGGGCCGTTCTTTGCGATGCCGCCAATGTTCTTGAGCGGCACGGCGCTGGCAGGCGCCGGGTTCGCCTGGATCAACTCGATTGGCAATCTCGGGGGAACGGTGGGTCCCTATTACGTCGGCTACATGAAAGATTTGACGGGCAGCTTTGCCGGTGGGCTCTACGGGCTGGCATTGTTGAGCCTGATCGCCGCCCTGGTGTGCGCCTTCTTCCTCGATATCCCGGAGCGCGTCGCGCAAAGCGAGCGGGTGGGCGAAGCCCAAGCGGCCTAGGTCTGACAGCCTCGGCAAAGATCTTGTGGGGGCGACGAAGACCTCCACGAGATCCCCGGTTTTGGCTCGGCTCGCCCGGGACGTGACAGGTCAAACCGGCGCCAATCCGGGCTCGTGTGCGCAGTCGCACCGGCGCGGCCGTTGCACTGCGCAAGCAAGACGGGCGTGCTCAGTCAGTTCGAGCGCTCGCGGGCCGATACCGACGGATGCCGCTCCATGGCCTCGATCAACAGCTCGGCGTGGCGGACAGTTGAGGAAAGGACGAGCCCCGCGCCGGGCAACCTTGACGTCTGCGAGAGGCCGACGTCGAGCGCCGCGCCGAGCTCCTCCATCGGCGCAGCGCCCGCCACGTCTGCAATCGAGACGAGCCGATCCTCGCTCACACCAAGAGCGGCACACCGATCAGCTTGGCGTGACCCCACACTAGCATGAACGCGTAGAGGATTAGACCGAGGCCGATGGCAATGGCATCCCCGCCGCTGCCGCCCTGCGCCTTGCCGAGCGGGCCAGGCGAGGTTCGGTGGCGTACGGAAATTCGATCGTACACGGCATAAACCAAGAACGACCCAAAAAGCAAAACGGAGGCCAGATCGCCGTTGGCCAGGAGATGCGCAAATCCCCACAGCATGAGCGCGGTCAGCATGGGATGGCCGACCGCAGAGCGGATGCGCGAGGGCACATAGGTGGCCACCAGCAAGATCATGGCCGGGACCATCAGCAGGAAGACGAGGTGCCTAGTCCAAACCGGTGGCACCCACAGCTGCGGATTGCCGCGCGCGAGCCCCTGCATTTGCCCGTAACCGACCACCAGCAACACTATGCCAATGGCCGAGATAAGCGAGAAGGCGCCCTTGTAGGGGCCCTCGCCGATGCGACCGATGAGGGCCGTGCGCAGCGCTGGTTGCGTCGGCACGAGGTGGGCGCCGATGAACAGAAGCAGTCCGCTGATGAGGAGCGTCATGGACAAATTATCCGCGTTCTGCCGCGCGAATGCTAGCGCCGTCAAACCACTTGGAAGGTCGCCATAATTTGTGCCACATTCGGCCGGTCTAGTTCACCAACGGGCCGAGGGACAGGAGCGGCCCTAGGATCGACGGGGACTGCTACTGAGCCAGCTCACAGGTGGAGCGCTGCGCCCTGGTGCGGGCGGCGCTCTGTTCTGGTCGTCTCGGAAGGAGACGAAGCCGCTGTGGGTCCGAAATAGTCGCTCCGCGGCCCTGTTGTTGCAAAAGATTGTGCGTAGCGTACGAGGGAATCGTGGAGAAAGACGCCTCTTCGGGGAGCAGTTACGCGCTTTCGACCGGCAGTTCGGGGGTTGATGAGCGTGGCGCGCAGCTTTCGACCAGCGATTTGACGCGCGAGTTGGCACAACTTCTCGCCGTCTCTATCGCCCGCCAGCAGGCGGACAAGGCAGCGGGTGTGCCGACCAATGCGGGGCTCACAAGCCTTGCGAGCCTGGTGTCCGCCGTCTCGGCGCAGCGGACGCTGGCACCCGCGTTCAAGGATGGGCTTTCAGCGCTGTCCTATGCGAAGCGATCCGACCGGGCGGCTCTCGCCGAGCCGGGCCCCGGTGAGGCCTCCGCCGACGACGAGCCGATGCCGATTCCATCCACATGGCGCGAACCGAGCTATGACGATGACCGCTCCTATCGCCAGCAGATGGGGGCAGCGCTCTTAGGCTTAGCGGCGGGGCTGATGATCGTTGTGCCGACCGTGCTCTGGATGAGCGGCTGGTTTGAGGCGCGCCGGAGCAACCCGACAACGCCGCGCATGGTCGCCGCCATCGAGCCCAAGATCGCCGAGGTGCGCACGATGAAGGTGCAGGTGCACCCGCTGGAGAAGCCCGAAGCCGCGGCCCAGTACGTGACCGGCAGCGTTGCGCCACGTGCGGCCATCGAGGCTGTTCCTGCTGTCGCTGATCAGCCGGCGGCCTCGGCGCTGGCGGCAAAGTTCGCCGAACCGCCCCCCGCCGAGACACATGCTCACCAACCAAATGACCTCATTGCTGAGGCGTCACGGCGCCTCGAAAACGGCGATGTGATGGGCGCCCGCGAGATGCTGGCGGCGGTGGAGGACGGCAGCCAAGGGCCCGTGTTGTTCGCGCTGGCAGAGACCTACGATCCCAATATGCTGGCGGCCTGGGGCACGCGTGGTGTGCCCGCCGACGTCGCTCGCGCACGGGCGCTCTATCGCAAGGCGCTAAGCCTTGGTGTTGCCAGCGCGCACGGTCGCCTGGAGGCGCTGAAGTAGCCGCCAATCGGTGCGAGGCAGGGCGGCCCAATGCTTCGGCACCTCTGACGCGCTGGATTGCAACAGGGTTGGGGCTGCAACCGGCCGGCGAGACCGGTCGTGCGCCGTATGCTAAACCGCCTTCCGCGCGCTCCACGCGTGCCGCAGTCTGTGTCCTGGGTCTCCTGGCGTTGCATCAATTTGGAATGGGAGCGCGCCCGGGGTCAATCGCTGCCATCCAGGCCGTTCCATGCGGGGCGCCGTTGGCCGAGCTCGACCGAGCGCGTGTTGGCGAAGTGTCCGCGCCATCGTTGCCTTTGAGCCCCAGCTTGCCGCACCGTCGCTGACGCCAATGCCGAACGGCAAGCGCGCCAGATAAAGGCGGCGCGCAGAAGGAAGAGCATGCCGCGGCCGGCTCTCGATGGCTGAGGTCAGCGAGCAGGCCAACAATGAAATGGCCGCCGAGACACCCCGTGCAAGCCGAGCCTGATCCGGGACGTCAAATCTATTTGAACGAGCCCAAGACGCGCATTGAGGACGATGTGCTGCATTTCGCCAATGTCCTCATCGGCTGGATCTTTCTGCCGGTGACAATCGAGCACGGCGGCGAGTTTACGTTCAACTGAATGAAAGACCATCTGCGGCTAGGCGAGGCCGCCCCCGCCGGCTCAGTCTTTCCAGGAGGCGATGATGCCGATGGCGGGTCTCGTTGGCTGAGCTGCCGAGTGCTGCGAAACTTGGGTGCTGTTGCCCGCCTCTTGTGGGTCTGGACGGCGGCAACACAGGAGCGGGCGGCACTGAAGGGCACCGCGCACTCCAGATGGCTGCGGCCGGCACAGAGATCGCGCCGACATAGGCCTTTTTTTAGGCCACGCCAGCACGCAACAGATCGTGCACGTGCACGACGCCCACGGGTTTGCCCTTGTCCACGACGAACATCTGCGTGCGCTTGAGCGCATTGATCTCTTGCAGTGCTGCGGAAGCCAACGTGTCGGGCGACAGCGTGTTTGGCTTCTTGGTCATAATGTCGCAAACGCGCGCCTTGAGCAGCTCTGGTCCCATGTGCCGGCGTAGATCTCCATCGGTGATCATACCGACCAGCCGACCCTTGCCATCGACGACACCGAGACAGCCGAAGCTCTTCTGCGTCATGGTCACGAGCGCCTCGGACATGATCTTGTCCTCGCCCACCAGCGGCAGTCGGTCGCCAGTATGCATGATGTCGGCGACAAACTTGAGGTTGGCGCCGAGCGAGCCACCGGGATGGAACACGCTGAAATCGTGCGCGGTGAAACCCTTGGCTTCGAGTAGGGCAATCGCGAGGCAGTCGCCCATGGCGAGCTGCATGGTGGTTGAGGTGGTGGGGGCGAGGCCGTGCGGGCAGGCTTCCTTGGCGCGCGGCATCTCGAGCACGACGTCCGACTGTTTGCCAAGCGCGGAGTCGGATCGGGAGGTTATGGCGATCAGCGGTACCTTGAAGCGCCGCGAATAGGTGAGAATGTTGCCGAGCTCGACGCTTTCCCCCGACCAGGAGATGGCAACGATTGCATCATCGCGCAGGATCATGCCGAGGTCGCCGTGGCTCGCCTCGCTCGGGTGCACGAAGAAAGCGGGTGTGCCGGTCGAGGCGAAGGTTGCTGCCACCTTTTGGCCAACGTGCCCGCTCTTGCCGATGCCGGTGACGATCACCCGGCCTCTGGCACCGGCCAAGACGGCCACTGCACGGCGGAAAGGCTCACGCAGCTGCTCATTGAGCGTCGCCCTTAAGGCGTCAAGGCCTTCGCGCTCGAGGTCGAGCGTACGGGCGGCCGAGTCGGCGGGATGCGACGTCAGCAGCTGCAGTCGGCGCGCTGTCTTGGTTTCGGCGGTGGCTGCCATTTCCCCCATGCCTTGCGTTGCTGCGGCGTATTTGCCGCTGCGACCAGCCCCCCGGCAAGGCCCCAGCGATTCGCTGCACCATAGTCTAATCGTATTGGGCGTACAGGCAACCTAAACCAGTCTTTAACGGCGTGCACTCAAGGGTTTGGGGGCACCTTTTGTGCGCCCCTCCCCGCCAATCTGCCACGAGGCGGGCGGTGTGAGGGTGTGGTCGATGCGCAGAGCTGAGCGAGATGATAGTCTGCGGCCATGTTCACCGGCATCATCACCGACATCGGCGAGCTCGTGACGCGGCGGGAGGGGTGTTTCACGATCCGCTGCGGGTATCCGGCGGCCAGCATCGCCATCGGCGCCTCGATTGCTTGCGACGGGGTGTGCCTCACTGCCACAAACACAGAAGTTGTGCGCGCGGGTAGGGGCAGCCAGTTCACGGTCGACGTCTCCAACGAGACGCTCGCGCGCACGACGCTGGGCCAGTGGCAGCCAGGCCGGCGCATCAACCTGGAACGCGCCTTGAAGGCCGGCGACGAGTTGGGGGGGCACATCGTGGCCGGCCATGTGGACGGCGTCGGCCGCGTGGCCGAAATGCGCACCGATGGGTCCTCTCTTCGCCTGATGGTCGAGGTGCCGGCGGACCTGACCGGCTATCTCGCCCCCAAGGGTTCCATTGCGCTCGACGGTATCTCGCTCACCCTCAACGAGGTGATCAAATCGAGCTTTGGCGTCAACATCGTGCCTCACACCTTGACCCATACGACCTTGGGCGCGAAAACACCGGGCGACCTGGTCAATCTTGAGGCCGACGTGCTTGCCCGCTACGTGGCGCGGGCCATGGAGCGCAGGACGTGAAGGACGACTTGAAGACAGTCTCATACGCAGAGGGCAAGGGCTTCCTTTCCCCGGTCGAGGAGATCATCGAGGACCTGCGCAACGGGCGCATGATCATCCTGGTCGATGCGGAGGACCGCGAGAACGAGGGCGATCTCGTCATCCCCGCACAGATGGCAACGCCCGATGCCATCAATTTTATGGCCAAGCATGGCCGCGGGCTGATCTGCCTCTCCCTTACTGGCCAGCGCGCCCAGCAGCTACGCCTTGAGTACATGGCGCGGCAGAACCAAGCGCGCAACCGCACAGCCTTCACCGTCTCAATCGAGGCGCGAGAGGGCATCGCCACCGGCATCTCCGCCCATGACCGCGCCCGCACGATCGCTACTGCCATCGACCCCACCAAGGATTTCAATGATGTCGTCTCGCCCGGGCACGTGTTCCCGCTGATCGCGCGCGAGGGCGGCGTTCTGGTGCGCGCGGGCCATACGGAAGCCAGCGTCGATCTCGCGCGGCTGGCCGGTCTTTACCCCGCCGGTGTCATCTGTGAGATCATGAATGACGACGGCACGATGGCGCGCATGCCCGACCTCGTCGCCTTTGCGCAGCGCCACGGCCTCAAGATCGGCACCATCGAGGATCTCATCGGCTATCGGCTGCGTCACGACCGGATCGTGCGCGAAGTGGCAAAGATGGCGATCGAAAGCGCGCACGGCGGCAGCTTTGTGCTCCATGTGTTCGAGACCCCGGTGGAGCCAGTCGAGCACCTGGCCTTTGTCAAAGGCGACCTTAGCGCGCCAGGCCCGGTGCTCGTGCGCGTGCATGCCGTCAATGTCCTGACCGATCTGTTAGGCGTTGGCGCCGAGGGCCCACGCGACTCCCTCATCGAAAGGGCCATGGGCATGATCGCCGAGGAGGGGCGCGGCGTTATCGTGCTCATTCGCGACCTGCGGGCAAAGTCGGTCTCGGCCTGGGTGGCACAGAATGCCGAGAGCAAGCGGCCGCGGCGGCAGGTGACGGCGGAGCGGCGGCTGGTCGAGATCGGCGTGGGCTCGCAGATCCTGCGCACACTGGGGGTGTCTGATATGGTGCTTCTCACCAACGCGCCACCGTCACGGTACGTGGGCCTGGAGGCTTTCGGGCTGCGCATCGTCGGCCAGCGGCGACTGAGCTGAACCATGGCGGGCCGGTCAAAGCGATCCGCCGAGGCAAGCGAGCTTTTGGGCACGCCGGGCAGCCAGGGGGCACACATTCTCATCATCGAGGCGCCCTACTACGAGGCCGTCTCTGAGGAGCTTGCAGCGGGCGCTATCGCCGAGCTCGATGCGGCCCAGGCCACCTATGAGCGGATCGTCGTGCCGGGCGCGCTCGAGATCCCCCAGGCGCTGGCTCAGGCGGTGAAGGCAGACCTCATTGGCTCGGACGATGCCAGCGCGCGCTTCGATGGCTGCGTGGCGCTCGGCTGCGTCATTCGTGGCGAAACCTCGCACTATGACATCGTCTGCAACAACGCCAACCACTGGTTAATGCAGGTGGCGCTCGCCAACGCCATACCGCTCGGCAATGCCGTTCTAACGGTCGACACCGAGGTGCAGGCGCTGGAGCGCGCCCGCGGCGGGCGCAAGGGTAAGGGTGCTGACGCCGTGCGCGCTTGCCTTGCGCTGATCGCGCTCGAGCGGGTGTTTGCCTCCGAGGAGGCCGAATGAGCGCGGCGAGCGACAGCGCGCGCACTCCCAAGGGTCTGTCGCGAAGTCAGGCCCGCCTCGCGGCCGTGCAGGCGCTCTATCAGATGGACCTCGCCGAGACCGACCTGGCCGCCGTGATCGAGGAGTTCAAGGCGCACCGGCTGGGCAGAGCGGCCGACAACAGTGCGGACGTCGGCACAGGTGGCGAGGCGGACCCCGAACACTTCGCGGGGGTGTTGAAGGGGGTCGTGCGGCGCCAACGTGAGATCGATCCAATGATCGATCGGCAACTGGCGCAGGGATGGCGGCTCACGCGGATCGATTCCATTTTGCGCGCCATCCTGCGCGCTGGCGCCTTCGAGCTCATCGAGCTCAGCGATGTGCCGCCGCGCGTCGTCATCAGCGAGTACATCGATGTGGCCCACGCCTTTTTTGAAGGTGACGAGCCGCGCGTCGTCAACGGCGTGCTCGATGCCCTCGCCCGCAAGCTGCGCCCGGGCGACCTGCCGGAGCGGGGCAAGGGCCAGGACTAGAGCTGGGCTGGTGACCTGCCCAGACGCGAAGCGCCGTGCCGTGCGGCTCAGCCGCTCAGAGCCAGGATCAACGGGCTGCGCCCGGTCCTCATAGCCGACCGCCGAGGGTGGGAGGCACAGTCGAGCCATCGCGACTGGGAAGGACGGGCGAAGTGGGCGCCTCTCGGGTCATGGGTCCGGGCGGGTTGCGCGGGCGTCGTTTTCGGGCATATGGCCTTCGCCACTCTTCACCCAGAGGGGCAGACCTTGAGCGCCAGGGGTGCAGCGCATAAGCGAGGAGCGTTCGCGAGGACTGCCACCGCGTGGCTGGAGCGATGGTGAGGCGGTCGCCTGGCATTGCTATTGCAGCCCCACCGGGATCGAATACACAAGGGGGCAGTGAGGGCGGGGGCATTCGGGGCCGGGCCGCTTTGGCGTGTGAAATCGTTGAGCCTGCGATGACGAGCGAACACCAAGACCAGCGCTTGCGCGGCGAAGCGGCCTTCATCCGCCTGCTCGCCCCCCTCGCCAGCGACGCTCCCGGGGCCTTCGCCCTTGCTGACGACTGCGCCTTGATTGCGGTGGAACCCGGCACCAAGCTGGTGCTCAAAACCGATCCGGTGGCGGAGGGAGTGCACTTCTTCGGTGACGATGCGCCCGAGGATATCGGTTGGAAGGCGCTGGCGGTCAACGCTTCCGATCTCGCCGCCAAGGCCGCTCGGCCGCTGGGCTACCTCATGGCATTATCTTTCCCGGAGGCACCCACCAGCGCCTGGTTCGAGCGCTTCGTCGCCGGGCTCGAGGCGGCGCAGACGGCCTTCGGCTGCCATCTCCTCGGCGGTGACACGGACCGCCGCCCCGGTCCGATCACCATCACGATCACCATCCTGGGTAGCGTTGCAGGCTCCGCCATGGTGCGGCGCGGCACGGCCCGACCGGGTGACGTGCTGTTTGTTTCGGGGACGCTCGGCGATGCGTTTCTGGGTCTGGCCTTGCGCAAGGACGTGGCGCTGGCGGGTCGCTGGGGGCTCGCAAGCGATGAAGCCCAGCATCTGATCGAGCGCTTCTTGCGTCCGCAACCGCGACTGGCCCTGGCAGCGGCCTTGCAGGCTAACGCGTCCGCGGCAATGGATGTGTCAGATGGTCTCGCCAAGGACCTTGCGCGCATGTGCAGCGCCAGCGGTTGTGCGGGCCGTGTGCGCCTTGCTGACGTGCCGTTTTCCACCGCGGCCGCCAAGGCGGCGGCGGCGGATCCCGCGCTGGCCGTGGGGATGGTGACGGCGGGCGACGATTACGAGGTCTTGGCCGCCGTGCCCGCGGCCAATGCCCAAGCGTTTCGCGCCCGCGCGGCTGGCGACGGCATCCCCGTCACCCTCATCGGCGCCATGGGCGCCGGCAGCGGCGTTGTCATCGAGGCTGACGACGGGCGAGCGCTGCTGTTGGACCCGCTTGGTTGGGATCATTTCTAGGCGTTAGGGTGTGGTGGCTGACTGCGACCTTCGCACCAGTCGGGCGACCCTCTTGGCCTTGCCAACGGCGGCTTCGGTACAATTCTTTGGGCTCCACCCGCTGGCGATCGCCTGCTCTGCCGCCTTATAGCCGTCGATGGCCGAGCGCGCGTCCCGCTCGAGCGCGTGGCGCGCCCACCAGACCCATTGCCTGACCAGGTAGAGTTCGATCTCGGCGAGCTCAAGCAACGTGAGCACGCCATGGCATTTCTCGCCCGTCACCTTGGCGGTGATGGCCTCATCGACATCGGGTCTGCGATCCGGATCGTTGTCATCGGGAAAGAGCGGTTTGCCGCTCCTCATGACGTTGCGAATTTTGCGCAACGTGTCTTGTGCCTCCTCGGCCGTGTTGGCGTCACAGGCAGTAGGATCGGCGTATTTCTTGGCATAGATCTCGGCGAGACGGCGCATGAGAAGCTCGTGGATTGGCAGGCCGTCGAGGGTGGTCGTCGGAGCATTGTGTTTGGATGCCAATTCGCTTGCAGCTTTGGCGAGATAGGCATCGACCTCGCGGATGTCGGATGCCGACAGGAGGCCGGCGCAGTGCTGACCGATGACCTGGGCAGATATGGCGCTCCCGAGACCTGCGGTGTCGCCCGGCCACTTGGAGGCTGCAGCCGGTGCGGCGGTTCCTCCACACAGAGCTGCGAGCAGGCCGAGGCGCACCGAAAGTACATGGAAATACATGAGCATCACCCCTAACGTGCCATTTGTATGCCGATGCGGCAGACAGGGGCACGAACTCGGCGTGCCCGATGGGTGCGACTTGAGCCTGGGAGGCCGGTGTCGCCTGTTACCGACGAAACAGGGGACGGCGTTACGCGGCGCGGTTCACTCGCTCGCGCGGGCCCCCGCTCGGGTTGGCCCCGGTCTGGTGGCGCATCGCTCGCACGCGCCCGGCGACGGCGCGCACCTTGCGCGGCGAGGCCCGCCATAGCGCCAGCACCGACAGGGCGATCAACCCCACGCAGATCCAGAATGCGAACGCGTAGGTGCCCTGCATGTCGTAGAGGGCCCCGGTAGCCCAGGGTCCCAACGCCCCGCCGACGATGGCGGCCAGCATCAGCGTCCCGAAGATGCTGCCGTAGTGCTTGCCGGCGTAGATTTCAGCAACGATTGCGCCGAAGATCGAGGTGAGCCCGTAGCCCAGACCTCCCTGGGTGATGATCATCGCATAAAGCAGTGGCAGGGTCGGGTGGCTCTCGAGCAGGATGAGAGCCACGAAGCATGCGGCAAAGCCCAGGCAGCTCACAGTCCAGACCCATTCCCTGCCAATACGATCAGAAATGTGGCCAAGCAGGATCTGTCCAGGAATGCCAAACAGGCTGACGAGGCCCAATGCCCACGCCGCGACGGAGGGGCTGAACCCGATCTCGATCAGGTACTTGGTTTGGTGCACTTGGGCGGCGTACCAGGCATAGAGGGCGGCGAAATAGGCGAGCGCGATCCACCAGAAGCGCGCCGTGCGCATGGCGCGCCAGAGCGTCCAATCGACTGCCGCCCACGCCTCGTCGACAACGTTGGCAGCCAGCGGAGCTGAAGTGCTCAAGCCCAAAGCATCGCCGTCAGGCGCAAGGCCCACATCTTCCGGCCGCCGGTGAAGCAGCAGGTTGATGGGCGCCAGTACAATGAGCACTAGGATACCAAGGGCGCCGCAGGCCGCGCGCCAACCGAAGCCTTCGATCACGGTTTGGACCAGGGGCAAGAGCGCAACGGAACCCACGCCCACTCCCGCGAAGGCAATGCCAATCGCCAGCCCGCGCCGGCGCACGAACCAATTGGGCAGGAACAGCGACTGGCCGGAGTAGCCAAGACACACGCTGCCGCCGCCCACCAGCACGCCCAGCGTCAGGTAGAGATGCCATGGTTCTGTGACCAGTGGCGCCGCGAGCAGCCCGGCCGCCATCAACGCGACACCCAATTCCATCACCGCGCGGGGGCCTATCCGGTCCATTGCGCCACCAAGCAGTGGGCTCAGGATCGCCGAGACGGCAAAGCCAAAGGAAAACGCTCCGGCGGTGACGCCGCGGTCCCAACGGAGCTCCTCCAAGATGGGGGGAAAGAACAGAGAAAACGCGGTGCGTGCGTTGACGCCGATAGCCATCGTCACGAACACGACGGCAACGATCAACCAACCGTAATAGACGGGCGGACGCATGGGCCTGGAGCTCTTCTGGCTCACTCTCAAGGGATTGCTCTGTCGCACAGAGGTTGCGGCAGGCAGGCCCCGCATTGCCGCCGTCGCCCGCGGCCATTGGCTTGGCCATCCTTGCTTGTCCCGTTGCCGGCGGCAATCTGCGCCAAAGGTCGGCTCCTCGGCTAGTCCCATGCGCTGTGCTCTGCAATGCCATTGACATGGCAAGCTACGCACCGCATAAACCCCTGTCATGACCTATTCTGTCAACGAGCGACACCGTATTGTTCGCCCGCGTGCGCGGCTGCGATGACGGACGGTTGACGGGTCCAGTTCAGCGCCGCGCACGAAGCGCGGCTTTTTGTTTTCTCGAGCCGAACCAGATAGGTCTTGCCATGTCCACTCCTTCCGTGAAAGCCGGCGAAACTCTTGCCGAGTCCACCAAAGCAAGGTCGTCGACGGCGTCCGGTCCCTCGCCGGCCGTCATGGGGACCTATGCTCGTCACAACATCGCCTTCGATAGGGGCGAAGGCGCATGGCTCATTGCCAGTACGGGGGAGCGCTATTTGGACTTTGCCAGCGGCGTCGCTGTCAACGCGCTCGGACACGCGCACCCCAGGCTGATCGCCGCGCTTACCGAGCAGGCGCAGAAGCTGTGGCACTCTTCCAACCTCTACCGCATCTCGGGCCAGGAGCGGCTGGCTGAGCGGCTGTGCGAGGCGACGTTCGCCAACAAGGTATTCTTCACCAATTCCGGTGCCGAGGCGTGCGAGGGCGCCATCAAGCTGGCACGGCGCTATCATTTCGCCAGCGGCAAGCCCGAGCGGTGGCGCATCGTCACCTTTAAGGGTGCGTTCCATGGCCGCACGCTCGCCACCATCGCGGCGGCCGGCAACGAGAAGTATCTGGAGGGTTTCGGCGAACCTGCCCCCGGGTTCGACATCGTCGCCTTCGGCGACCTTGAGGCGGCGGAGCAGGCAATCGGACCGAACACCGCCGCCATCATGGTGGAGCCGGTGCAGGGGGAGGGCGGCGTGCGTGTTGGCTCCAATCCGTTCCTTAAGGGGCTGCGCGCGCTGTGCGACGAGCGCGGGCTGCTGTTGGTGCTCGACGAGGTGCAATGCGGCATGGGCCGCACGGGCAAGCTGTTTGCCCACGAGTGGGCGGGCATCACTCCGGACGTGATGGCGGTGGCCAAGGGCATCGGTGGCGGCTTTCCCGTCGGGTGCTTCATGGCCACCGATGCGGCGGCCAAGGGCATGGTTGCTGGCACCCACGGCTCCACGTATGGCGGCAATCCGCTCGCCATGGCGGTGGGCAATGCCGTGCTCGATGCGGTGCTGGAGCCGGGCTTCCTCGCGCGCGTCGAGGCGGCGGGCTTGCGCCTCAAGCAAGAGCTGGCCCGCATCAAGGATGAGCATGCCGACGTGGTCGAGGAGGTGCGCGCCAGCGGCCTTCTTGCCGGCATCAAGGTGAAGGCGCCGATGGGCGAGGTCGTTGGCGCATGTCTGGGCGAGAAGCTGCTCACCGTCGGCGCCGGGGAAAATGTCGTGCGGCTGCTGCCGCCGCTCAATGTTACCGACGCGGAGATCTCCGAAGCAGCCCAGCGTCTGTCGGCGGCGCTGACGCGCATGGCCAAGCCTGCCGCCAAGCCATCTTGAGGGCTGCCGCCAACCAAAGCTTCGCTGCCGCCATGCCGCCGCGACACTTTTTGGATATCGACCGCATCGACGCGCGCACGCTCAGGCGCATCGTCGACATGGGTCATGCCATGAAGCGAGCCGGCAAACGCGTGCCGGCGGAGCTCAGGCCCGATGGCATCGAGAGCATGGTGCTGATGCTGATCTTCGAGAAGCCTTCGACGCGGACGCGGGTGTCCTTTGACGTTGCTATGCGACAGCTTGGCGGCCAGTCCCTGGCGCTCAATCAGGCCGACCTGCAGGTCGGTCGCGGCGAGCCGATCGCGGATACCGCCAAGGTTGTATCCCGTTACGTCGATGCCATCATGATCCGAGCCAACCGGCACGCCACCCTTACCGAATATGCCGAGAATGCCACGGTGCCCATCATCAACGGGCTGACGGATCGCACGCACCCCTGCCAGATCATCGCCGACATTATGACGTTTGAGGAGACCAAGGGACCCATCGAGGGGCGCCGGATCGCCTGGTCCGGCGATGGCAACAATGTGGCTGCGTCGTGGATCCACGCGGCGGCGCAATTCAAGTTCAAGCTCGCGATCGCCTGCCCCCCACAGCTCAACCCAGCCAACGAGGTGCTGGCGTGGGCCAAGGGCGTTGGCGCTCAGATCCTGCTCACCGACGACCCGCACGAAGCTGTCACCGACGCGGACTGCGTGGTGACCGATACGTGGGTGTCTATGGGGCAACAGAACGACGCGCCCCGGCGCAAGCAGCTGCTCGGCGCCTACGCCGTCGACGAGGCGTTGATGAGATCAGCCGCCCCCGGGGCCCTCTTCATGCATTGCCTGCCGGCCTACCGCGGCCTGGAGGTGTCGGCGGGGGTCATTGACGGACCGCAGTCGGTGGTGTGGGACGAGGCCGAGAACCGGTTACACGCGCAAAAGGCCATCCTGGCTTGGTGCCTGGGAGTGGATTGATCGGGGCGGCATGGATCGAGCACAACATCGCGCACAATGCGACGACGATTTGGTGCTCCCGTTCCGCACGGTGCGGTCGGACGTGGTCGGCCGTGTCATTCGGCTGGGCTCGGTGGTGGATGCCGTGCTGTCACGGCATGCCTATCCCGAGCCCGTCAGCCATGCGCTGGGCGAAGCTTTGACGCTCACGGCGATGTTGGGCAGCGCGCTCAAGGGCGAGGTCCAGGCCAAGCTGATCCTGCAGACCAAGACCGATGGACCCTTGGATTTTTTGGTGGCGGACTTCGTGGCACCCGGCAAGCTGCGCGGCTACGCCAACTTCGACAAGGCTGATGCCGGCCTCGCCGAGACGCGGGGCCGCGGCGACCAAGGTGCGCTCTTCGGCAAGGGCCACGTCGCCATGACCATCGAGCGCGGCGTCGACAAGGAACGCTACCAGGGCATCGTCTCGCTCGACCACGAGCCTCTCGTGGACGCAGCGCACACCTATTTCCGTCAATCCGAGCAGCTGCCGACGTTCATCCGCTTGGCCGTGGCGCGCCACTATGGTCGCGGCGAGGGCGAAGGCGCACGGGCCTGGCATTGGCGTGCCGGCGGCTTGATGATCCAGCAGCTGCCGCGCGTGGGGGGCAAGAGGGACGATGCCTTACCCCGGAGCGAGGAGGACGATGAGGAAAACTGGAACCGCGCCCGTCTGCTTGCCGCCACCGTTGAGGATCATGAGCTGCTCGATCCTGTACTTTCGCCGCAGCGGCTGCTCTACCGGTTGTTCCATGAGGAGGGCGTGGTCGTAACGCGCCCGGCCGGACTCGCAGCAGCGTGTCGCTGCTCGCGCGAACGCATCCAGGTGTACCTGCGCCAATTCTCTGCCGCCGAGCTCGCGGAGATGCGCGAAGCAGACGGCGGCGTCACTGTTACCTGCGAGTTTTGCTCGCGCAAATACCGCTTCTTTACGAGCGAGATTGCGTGAGCGCGGACTGCGAGGCCGCGCACGAGCGCTCGCCCGTCTTGCGGGGCATCACGGCGCGGCACCGACGGTGGTGGGTGACGCAGTGATCACGACCAGCACCATGCAGTGAGCTTGACAGGGGTGTTAGATGGACGCGCGTCAGGGACCAATAAAACTTGCAATCGCCGGTCTTGGAGCAATTGGGCTGGCAGTGGCGCGTCGCGTTGACGCCGGCGACGTGCCGGGGCTCGTGCTCGTTGCGGCCTCGGTGCGCGATGAAGCCAGGGCGCGGAAGGCGACGGTTGGGTTCCGTACCCCGCCTCGCTTCGTCGCCCTCTCGGCCCTTGCCGATGCTGCCGACGTGATCGTTGAGTGCTTGCCGGCCCAGCACTTCCTTGAGGTCGCCCGGCCCGCCGTTGTGCGCGGGCGCACACTCATGCCGTTGTCGGTGGGGGCGCTCATCGACCATATGCAACTTGTCGACATCGCGCGCGAGACGGGTGCGCGCATTGTTGTGCCAACCGGCGCGCTGTTGGGACTGGATGCGGTGCGCGCCACGGCCGAGAGCAAGATCACCTCTGTGACCATCATCACGCGCAAGCCGCCAGCGGGGCTTGCCGGAGCACCTCTGCTCAGCAAGCGCGGGTTATCGGTGGAAGGATTGAAGGAGCCCTTGCAAGTCTTCGCCGGCAGCGCGCGTGAGGCCATCGCCGGCTTCCCTGCCAACGTCAACGTGGCCGTGGCGTTATCGCTTGCCGGCATCGGTCCTGATCGGACCAAAGTGGAGGTGTGGGCCGACCCGCGGGTGACGCGTAACACGCACACGGTCAGCCTGCAATCCGATTCCTCCGATCTGACCATGACGATCGAGAACATTCCCGATACCGACAATCCGCGCACGGGGCGAATCACCGCGCTGAGCGTGCTCGCGGCCTTGCGGCGGCTGACTTCGCCGCTGGTGGTGGGGAGCTGAACCGTCCCTGCGCCAGCACCACCTTGGCCTCGCCGACCAGCCAGTCGACAAATGCCTCAACGTGCGGCCGGCCGCCCGTCACCGACGAGCGGATGACATAGTAGGCGCGCTGGCCTTCGAGGCTCTTGCTGAAGGGTGCGACCAGCCGCCCCTCCTCAATGAGACCGCTCACGAGCCGACCGATCCCCATGCCGACACCTTGACCGCTTAGCGCCGCCCCAATCATCTGCTCGTAGCCGTCCAAGCGCAACGAGGCGGCGGGCTTGAGGTCGGGACATCCTTGTGCAGCCAGCCACGTGCCCCAGTCGAGAAAACCAAATGCGCCGTCCACGTGTAGCAGCACATGATGCTCCAGATCGTTGAGCGTGCTGAGGGCGTGCGGGCTGCCACGGAGCAAAGTGGGGCTGCAGACCGGGAAAAGCTCCTCACCGAAGAGCCGTGTAGCACCCTCGGGTGCATTGTGCGGGGCACAGTAGCGCACCGCCACGTCGACCAGGCTGCGTTCGAGATTGATCGTCTTGTAACTGGCGGTGATGCGCACGTCGACATCCGGCTGCAGTGCGGTGAAACCGCGCAGGCGCGGGATCAGCCACAGCGAGGCAAATCCGCTGGTGGTGGTGACGGTAAGGTGACGTGCGGCACCCGTTGTGCGCAAGCGATCAGTGACTTCCTGCAATCGTTCCAACAGTTCGGTGGCGGCGCGTTGCAGGCCGCGCCCGGGCTCGGTCAGCACAAGGGCGCGGTGGCGCCGCTCAAACAGGGCGACGCTGAGATGGTCTTCCAGCGACCGGATCTGCCGGCTTACGGCCGACTGAGTGATGAAGAGCTCCTCCGCCGCCTTGGTGAAGGACAGGTTGCGTGCCGCCGCTTCGAAGCCCTGGATGAGGTCTAGCGGAGGCAGGTTGAAGCGTCGCTTTTGCATTACCTGTGCTCATGCATGAAATGAAATATCATCGTTTGTGCCCGCGACAATGTACGAGTATTTCTGCAATTGCAAGGAAACCCGAACCGCGTTCGACGCCCGTCACATGCGGAGAGCGCATGCATAGGAGGCGACCATGCTGGCCCCGCTCACGACAGAGCCGATCGCCCTTGCAGCTCGCTGCGTGCACCGCATCGAGAGCGCCAAGGGCATGGAGGTGGCGTGCGTTTGCGGCGCGATCTGGGTGACGCAGGAGCGCGAGCCGCGCGACTGGGTCCTGACGGCTGGGCAATCCGTGGTGTTGGAAAGAGCCGGGCTCGCGGTGATCTATGCCTTCAAGGATGCGCTGATCATGTCGGGTGCGGCCTGGCAGCGGTCAGCGGCCGGTTCTGCGCCGCCCCCACGACACCCTGCGCGGGCCTGCGCTTGAGCGCCCGGGGAGGGGGAGGTCGCCATGGTCTATCAGATCCACCGCTATCCCGCCGAGCTCATCGACGTGGTGGTTTTGTCGCCGGGAGAGCGCGTCGTCATCCGGCCGGTCCTACCGCAGGACGAGGATCTCACCAGTGCGTTCTTCCGCGGCCTGTCGGCGCGGGCGCGCCATGACCGCTTCATGGCGAGCTTGCGCGAGCCGCCTGCGGACCTGATGCGGCGATTCACGCAAATCGACTATGCCGACCACGTGGCACTCGTCGCCGAGGTGTTCACAAATGGCCGCGAGATTGTCATCGCCGAGGCCCGCTACGTGCGCATGGCCGATCCCACCATCGCCGAGTTCGCCGTTTCGGTGGCCGAGGCGTGGCAAGGCAAGAGGCTTGCCAGCCTGCTGCTTGCCAAATTGGCATGCCGCGCCGCCGCTGCAGGAATCGAGCGCATGGTGGGCGAAACACTGGCGAGCAATGCCCGGATGCTGGCACTGGCGCGCAAGGCGGGGTTCACCATCCGGCCCAGTGGCGAGGTGCGTGGCGTCATGCTGCTTGAGAGGGCGCTGTCGCCACCTCGTGCTGGGCAGGTGTGCAGCGCTGTTGAGATAGGCGCGCTCGCGGCCTGAGGTTCACCGGCGCTGGCGCCAGGCCTGCAAGGCACGCGCGATGGCGATCATGAGCGCCGAGATGGCAGCGAGGGCGGCCGTCAGCAGGGCCATGAACAGCAGCACCGGTGCGAACGCCCATACCGCGAGCGCGATGAGGAGGATACCCGTGGCAATGAGCCAGAGGCGAAGCGCCATCACGGGCCGCGACGCCCCCAGCGCCGCCCGAGGTAGGCCCAGGCGAGCCCCACCAGAAACTGGGTCGTGAAGATGCCGGCCGCGGCGCGGCCAAGGCCGCCCAGACCGAGCATGTTCAATCGGGTCGCCGGATAAAGCAGAGCCGAGCCCACCAATGCCGCGGCAAAGGCGGCCACCGGCAGCTTTTGCCACTGATCCGCGTTGCGGCCCATCCAGAACGCGATGGCGATGACGGCGGGGTTGAGCAGCGCAGCCAACACCACGGATTTAAGATCGACCGGCGTCATGGGCGAGAAGCACCCGACTGCGACTGCTGAGGTTGCGTCAGCGCGACTGGCTCTCGAGGCGGGGACGCAGCTTTTCTTCCTCGTACTGGATGAACCAGCCGATCATCTGCCGCCAGAGCGCCTCCATGAGATCGGGCGGCACCCCGGTTTGGGTGGCGCGGGCTCGCACCTTGTCGATGACTTGCTGGTTGCGCCAGGGAACGTTGGCCTCCTGGCGCGCTTCGAGCTTCAACTGCCAGGCTCGTTCGACATAGCCAAAACGCTCGGCGATGCCATCGACAAGTGCCATGTCGATGCGATCGATCTCGGCGCGAACCTCCGTCATGTCGCGACACTCGGCAGGCTGGCGGGCCGCAGGGGGATGGGAGGCCATGGCTTGGATGTGCTCCTGAAGCGGAAACCCATTGCTGAGGGGGATTACAGACTGCCGATCGAATTGGCAACAGCGCCGGGATCGCGCTCGTCTCCTTGCTTTGCTGGCTTGCTGTGGGACAGCCGAGGCGGGCCGCCCGACGGTAGAGGGCAGGCGATGAGACAGGTCACCCGAAACCCGATCCGATCGACGCGGTGCGCTCCTGCCCGGGCTGGGGTCTCGGAATGGCGAGAGCCGCTATGGAGATCGTCTTCTTGCTCTGCTGGCGACGTCCCTATGGCGGCCCGGTCGCCGCCCGCCCTTTCCGCGCCGGAAAGGATCATTTCCAACCAACATGGTTGCGCGCCGCCGCACGCATCCCTTTGGGGCCCATGATCTGCGCGCTCGCCAGCTGTGGAAGATCTGCAGCTTCTGATGCGCCGCGCAATTCTCTAGTATGCGGCAGCCGCAAGACTACGCGGTGACCGCAAGTCCTCAAGGCGAGAACCTGGCACCCCCATGAACATCAAGCTGCACCATGTCAACCTGTGTTCGACCAATGTGCCGGCGATGGAAGCATTCTATCGCACGGTGCTCGATTTGAAGCCCGAGCCGGCACTGAACGAGAGCCGCACGCCCGAGGGCGGCTATCCTGGCAAGGTGGCCTTTGTCAGCGATGGCACCACGCAATTGCATCTGGCCGAGAAGGATTTTGGCGTGAGCTTCCGCACCGGCCAGATCATCAACCCGGTCGAGCGTGGACACATCGCATTTCGCACCGACGACATCGAGGCGTTCAAGCGTCGCCTCGAGGAGCGCGCCATTCCCTACTCTGACTTCGGCGCTTGGGCGATGAAGGGTTGGGAGCAGATCTTTTTCTATGATCCTGACGGCAACATCGTCGAAGTGCACCAGGTGCGCTGATGGCTGGCGATGCCCGAGGTCGGTGCCAAGGCTTGTCAGTAGGCGAGAGGCCCAACCGGCGGCGCCGGCTGGCGATGACGGTGAGTGGGGGTGGAGACGGCAAACATGGGCGCGCAGACGCTGTTTGAGAAGATCTGGAACCGGCACGTGGTGAGCGAGCTTGGCGATGGGTACGCCCTGCTTTACGTCAGCCGCCATCTCATGCACGACGGCGGCTCGCAGGCATTTCTTGCGCTCAAAGAGAGGGGGCTGGCGGTCCGCAACCCTGAGTTGACCTTTGCCACCTTCGACCATGTCATCTCCACGCTTCCAGGGCGCACCGCGGAGACCAACCCGGCGCTCACACCGCGCCTCTACAGCATGCGGGCACACGCCAAGGCCGCGGGCGTGCGCCTGTTTGATCTCGGCGAACCCGGCCAAGGCATCGTGCACGTGATGGGACCCGAGCTGGGCCTGACGCTTCCCGGCACGCTGTTGGTGTGCGGCGACAGCCACACCTGCACCCACGGTGGCATGGGTGCGCTGGCGTTTGGCATCGGCTCCAGCGAGGTCGTGCATGTGCTGGCCACACAGACCATTGTTCAGCGCCGGCCCAAGCTGATGCGCGCGACGTTCGAGGGGACGCCAGCAGCCGGTATCACCGCCAAGGACATGATCTTGAATTTGATCGGCGTGATTGGCGCGGCGGGGGGCACTGGGTTTGCAGTCGAATATGCGGGCGCTGCCATTCGCGCGCTCGACATCGAAGGTCGGCTCACCATCTGCAACTTGTCCATCGAACTCGGCGCCAAGTGCGGCATGGTGGCGCCTGACGAGGTGACGTTTGCCCATCTTAAGGATCGTGCATTCGTTCCCAAGGATGCGGCGTGGGAGGCGGCCGTCGCCGACTGGCGCACCCTGCCCAGCGATCCCGACGCCGTCTTTGACCGGGAGGTTGCCATCGACGTCGGCAAGATTGCCCCGCAAATCACTTGGGGCACCAGCCCCGAGCACGTTGTCGGGGTAGATGGGCACATCCCCGACCCGAAGACCGTTGGGGATGCCGAGCGGCGCAACGCGCTCGTGGCGGCGCTCGACTACATGGGGCTCGCACCCGGTGCGCCGATCGCGGGCACGCCGGTCGACTGGGTGTTCATCGGCTCTTGCACCAACAGCCGCATCTGCGACCTGCGGGCGGCAGCCGTGGTGGCCAAGGGGCGACGGGTGGCCGCCACGGTGCGGGCCTGGGTGGTGCCCGGTTCTGAGAACGTCAAGCGGCAGGCCGAGGCTGAGGGCCTCGATGAGGTGTTCAAGGCGGCGGGTTTTGAGTGGCGCGAGCCCGGCTGCTCCATGTGCCTTGCCATGAACAACGAGACCGTTCCACCGGGCCAGCGCAGCGTCTCGACCTCCAACCGCAACTTCGTGGGTCGCCAGGGGCCGGGTGCGCGCACGCATCTCGCGAGCCCCGCCATGGCTGCCGCTGCCGCGCTCGCCGGACGCATTGTTGACGTGCGTGGCATGTGAGGAGCCTCACACGCGAGAGCATTGGGCGAGGAGCATCGAGATGGAAGCGTTCACCGTACTCAAAGGCGTGGCCGCGCCACTGCTGCGAGCGAATATCAACACCGATGTCATCATTCGCATCGAGCGTTTGCGCGACCTCGAAAAGGCCGATCTCGGGCGCTACGCGTTCGAATCTTGGCGCTACCGCCGCGACGGGTCGGAGGATCCCGCGTTCGTCCTCAACCGGCCGCCCTACCGCGAGGCTCGCCTTATGATCGCGGGCCAAAATTTTGCCTGTGGTAGCTCGCGCGAGGCCGCGGTGTGGGCGCTACAGAGCTTTGGCATCCGCTGCGTAATTGCTCCGAGCTTCGGGCCAATCTTCTACAACAACTGCTTCCAGAACGGCGTGCTCCCGGTGGTCGTGCCGGCAGAGGTGGTCGAGGACCTCGCCGCCGAGGTCGAGGCGACGCAGGGTGAGGGCAAGGTTGTCGTCGACCTTACGCGCTGCGTTGTCGTCGCCCCTGGCGGCAAGGAGACGCCCTTCAGTGTTGATGCGCTGCTGCGCGAGGGTATGCTCAAGGGCCTCGACCAGATTGAGCTGACGCGCGCCCGCGAGCCGCAGATCCAAGCTTTCCAGGCCCGGGATCGGGAGCGGCGACCCTGGCTCTATCCGTCGGCCTAGCTCCACCATGCCAACGCCGGGAACTGGCGCGAGCGCGTGTAGGGGCTGGCGATGATCACCGCGTCCGCCGGCGCCATCGCGTGTGCACGAGGCGGCGGCCCGACCTGATGTAGCGCAGCCCCAAACCCGCCTGTGGTAGGCGCGCTCTTTCAGGTGCGCGCTGGTGTGAAGGAGAGCGGCGCGCGCGTGGGCGTGGGCGCTCGATGGGTCAATGGGCCTGCCAGACGAGCCGCGGGGTTGGGCAAGTCGGGCCATCGCTTTGCGGCGCGGATCGCAGGACTGCAAGCGACCAAGCAGCGAGCACTATGCAGCCCGCTCAACCACGTCGATAGGGGTAGCAGCGCGCGCCATCGAGGGTTAGCCCGTAGTGCTGGGCGAGCGTGCGGATGGCCTCGGCATGCTCGGGGTAGGGATCGCTGTTGCTCGCGCCAACAATGATCGGCCGGAACGCGCGCTCGTCTTGGCCGGCCGGTGGTAGCATCGCTGTGACGAGCCCGTTGCCCTCTCCGTCACGTAGCGTCAGGAAGCGCGGCATCACGCGCTGGATGTGCGCCTTTAGCCCGATGTTTTGCTCGATATAGAGGCCGGCCTTGGGCGGCACGTAAGCCTTGGCGGCCTGCGCGTAGGCCTGTTTGAAGTATTTCTCCACCGCGTGATTCATGGCGCGCGATTCGAGCGCGGCTTCTCCTTCAGTCTCGATGCGGAACCAGGTCTTCGGCGGGGCTTCGCACACGAACTGCATTGCAACGCTCCTGCATTCGCTCCCGAGATCTCCTTCCTTCGCCGTATTTTGTGGCACAAATCGCGCGCCAAGGCGACGGGGTGACACTTGCGCAAGCGCATTGCCTCATTGCGTGGCGCGTGCGCAGGTCGCATTGTTAGGCACGAGGCTTATGATGCGCTTAAAGGCCTGGATCGGCATTGTGGCGGCGGTGGCCGTGTTCTGGCACGGGGTCTTGATCGTGCGCCACAGCCTGGCCATGGCAGATGCCCTGCGCCACTACCGTGGGCTCATAGCAGATATGACGAGACTGTGCCGGACGCGGCCGGGCGAGGCTTCCCCTACGGTGCCCGACCAGCCACCCGCGCCCCTGCCGTTCGCTCCTCGGCCCGACGATGTCGCGGGTTGTCTCGTTTGCGCCGGTCTCGCGAGCGTGGTTCTACCAACCCCGCAGTTCCAGGCCTTGCCCGGCCCTACCACATCTGCGGTCGGCTGCGCTGAGCCTGAAGCTCAGCGGGTATCGCCATTGCAGGATGCACATCCGCCGGCGCGTGGACCCCCGTTTGGCGTTTGATTGCCGCATCTGCTTTGTGCTCACGCACCCAACGACACGACGTTGGCAATCGCGCTCGTTGCAGCATCGGCTCAGCAGTTCGCCCCTCGTCGCCGCACCCCAACCGGTATCAATCGCCATGACCGCAACAATCTTGCTCACCGCGGCCGCTGCCGCGAGCTTGCTCACCCAATCTTTGCCGCTGCAAGCGGCCTCGGCCTTCGGGGACGCCGCCCGTGTGGCGGCAACCTTGGCCGAGCCGGCCGCCGACACGGTTTACAAAGTCGGCACGCTCGTGATCGAGGCACCGTGGGCCCGCGCCACGCCCGGCGGCGCCCGGGTCGGCGGTGCCTATCTCAAAATAACCAACACCGGCGCAGAGAGCGACCGCCTTGTCGGTGGGTCGCTGCCGATCGCGACCGCAGTCGAGGTGCACCAGATGAGCATGACCGACGGCGTCATGAAGATGCGCAAGCTCGAGGCGGGGCTGGAGATCAAGCCAGGACAGACGGTCGAGCTCAAGCCTGGCGGCTATCACCTGATGTTCACTGGGCTGCGCCAACCCTTGCAACAGGGGCAACTCGTCAAAGGCACGCTGCAGTTCGAGAAGGCGGGCTCGGTCGAGGTCGAGTACCGTGTCGAGCCGATTGGGGCGCGATCGGGAGAGGGCAGCAAGTAGGAGCAGTGCGCGCATTGATGCACACGGCGGGCGCAGGTCTAGCAAGGAGATTGGCAAAGCCATGCACGTTGGCACCGCGCAATCACCCCGACGACACTGGGTGGCCTCACGCGCCGAGCTTGGACCGTGCCTTCTGCTGGCGGTGTGGCTCGGCGTTTTGGCCGGCGCCCCGGCACTGGCTCAGTCGGACGGCAATGTCGGGCTTAGTGGGCTGATCGACCAGAGCGGCAGCCCCTTCTCCGGTGCCGCGCTGGCGGGACGCCCCTACGCCATCTTTTTTGGCTTTACGCATTGCCCGGACGTGTGCCCGACAACCTTGATGACCCTCAGCAATACGCTCAAGCGCCTCGGTGCAGATGCCGATCGCTTGCGCATTTTGTTCGTGAGCGTTGATCCGGAGCGCGACACGCCCGAGCAACTGCGCCATTACCTTGCCGCGTTCGATGCGCGCATCATCGGCCTCACGGGCAGCGAGGCACAGATCGCGGCGGCAGCGAAGAGCTGGAAAGTCTACCACAACAAGATCCGTGAAGACGATGGTAGCTACACCATCGTGCACTCAGCCTACGTCTATCTGATCGACCCTGCCAACCGGCTCGTTGGCACCATGGGCTTCCAGGACAGCGAGGAGGAGCAGGCAGCAAAGCTCAGGAGCCTGCTGGAAGGCACCGGACGCAAGGGCGGGGGAGGATAACAAGCTGCTGTCGCCTAACGTGCGAGGCCAGCGAGATCACGGAGATGACTATGGAGGATCGCATCACGGTCTACGGCAGTTTCACGTCGAGTTCAAGCTACAAGCCGATGCTTTTCCTGGCGCTGGCGCGCGTCCCCTATACGTTCAGGAGCGTGAACCTCAAGATCGGTGCCCAGAGACTGCCCAGCTACTTGGCGGTCAACCGCTACGGGCAGGTGCCGGCGCTGTGCCACCGCGGGCTCACGATCGTACAGTCGAACGTGATCCTCGACTACCTTGCTCGTGTGACCGGCAGTTTCGATGGCACTAGCGAGACGGATCGATGGCGGGCGCGCGAATGGCTCTCCTGGGAGGCAGATGCCATCCAAAACATCGCTCGTGTGCGTCATTTTAGCCGCTTTCGCGCGGTTGACCCGGCGGTCATGGCGCACGTGCGCCCGCTGGCCGAGGCGGCACTCGATTTCATGGACCGCTGGTTGGAGAACCGGGCGTGGCTGGTGGGCGAATCCTGTACCATTGCCGACATCGGCTGCTGGGGACGCATGGTGTTCATGGCTGAGGGTGGGATGGAGATCGCGCGCTGGCCCAACGTGCAGGCTTGGTCGCGCCGGCTGATGGCTATCCCTGGCTTCGCCTTGCCCTACGATCTGATCCCCAAACGCGATCAAGAAATGCCGCCCAATCAACCTGATGCGTCACGCCAAGGCGAGTGAACGAGATGGCCAGCCCGACCCTGATTGCGCCTTCGATCCTGGCGGCGGACTTCGCAAGGCTTGGCGAGGAGGTGCGTGCCATTGACGAGGCGGGTTGCGATTGGGTGCACGTGGACGTTATGGACGGTCACTTTGTGCCTAACATCTCGATCGGGCCGGGTGTGGTGCAGGCCATCCGTCCGCACACCAGCAAGCCGCTCGACGTGCACCTGATGATCGCACCTGTCGACCCCTACATCGAAGCCTTCGCGAAGGCTGGCTCCGACATCATCACCGTGCATGCCGAGGCAGGTCCGCACCTTGACCGCTCGCTGCAGCTCATCCGCTCCGCCGGCAAGAAGGCCGGCGTCTCGATCACGCCGCACACCCCCGAGAGCGAGCTTGCCTATGTCCTCGACCGCCTCGACTTGATCTTGGTGATGAGCGTTAATCCGGGATTTGGGGGGCAGAGTTTCATTCCGGCGATGTTGGCGAAGATCGGGCGGGTGCGAGCCATGATTGGCGGGCGGGCCATCCACCTGGAGGTGGACGGCGGCGTCACCTGCGACAATGCAGGCGACTGCGTGCGCGCCGGCGCCGACGTGCTCGTGGCGGGCTCTGCCGTGTTCCGGGGCGGGACCTACGCGCAGAACATCGCTGCTATACGGGCGGCCGCCAACCCGCGCTGACGCTTTCGATGGTTCTCCGGCACTGCGCCAAGAGGGTGCAATCTCATTGTTCATGCGCAAGCGCGAAGCCTGCACAGCACGTGACGTCTAAGCCTGCGGCCCGTTGCCGGCCGTGCCGATGATGCGGTCGACCTCGAAGGTAAGATCGGCACGCGCCTTCTGGATCGTGCGGATGAGTTTGCCGCGCTGGTCCCAAATGCGCCGGTGCGCTTCCTGTTCCTTGCCGTCGAGCTCCAGTATCTTGCCCGCCTGCGCTTCCACTTGCTCAACCAGCTGCTTGAAATGATCGGAGGTGACGAAGGCGTAGAGGGCCACGGTCTTCTCCTCGCGCGCTTCCTTGCTGGCGCGCAGCTCATGCAGCCGCACGATCTGCTCGCGCAGGATCTCGGCGATGACCAGAACGCGTGCGGGATTGGCGACGATCACGCCGTCCTGCGTATGAATCTGGCTCTTGTCCTTGGGGAACTTATTGCTTGAGAGAACGGCATGGTCGGCAGCCTGGGCCAGCTTGTCGGCTTTGAGTTTGGTGGCGAACCCGTTTTGCCAAGACTCGCGGTTCTTGGCGTCGTAGATGATCTTGCCGCAGACGCGCCCGTTGTGCACGACCTCGTGGATGACGTCTGCGCCATTGACACCCTTGGGAACGCGCTGGAGGCGGTCGGCCTGGAAGGCATCGCGCAGCTGCTCGAAGAGGTCGATCTCGGAGCTCTCACCCAGCTCATGGGCGGATTTGCCCTCAAGCTTGCGGGTCAGATCCTCAAGCTTCTGGCGCAAGGCCTGGGTTTCTTCGAATGATCTCGTCCGCTCGGCAAGAACGGCCGCATCCCTCTCCTCCTTGAGGGTTGCGGCGCGCTCCTCAACGCGCAGCTCGACCGTGGTGTCTTGCGCGGCCTTTAGCGCGGCAATCTCTTTTTGCGCACTGACCTGAGCCTGTTCGGCCACGACCAACTTGGCCTGGAAGTCTGCGAGCTTGTTCAGCATCGCCGCCTCGGCGGCTCGGTTGGCTTCGGCCAGTGCCGATGCGATCTGCTCTTCAACCTTGGCCTCGGCCTCGGCACGGGCCTGCGCAAGGGAGGCGCGCTGCTGCTCCTGCTGCCGCAGCTCGATGCGCCGGGCGAGATCTTGGGCGATCGGTTGTTCGCACAAAGGACAAAGATCGCCCGCCCTCGCTCTGTTGGTTTTGAACGGGCTTGGCGAGGGATGGAACACACTCATGAGGGCCCTCCTCTGACGGCGCTTCGGTCTTTTTCTCTGACGGCTCGGGTCGAGACTTAGCGTGAGTCGCCTCGGAACGTTTGTGCCTGGTATGTTCCGTGTTTGTCCTCAAGGCAAGCCACTTGACGAGGGCAGTGCGCGGGCTGAGGCATGGGCCCAGCGCCCCAAGCCTTCGCAAGGAGGGACGGGGAGATTGAGAGATGGGCCAATCGAAAGCCGCGCGGGGGTGAGTGCATGGCAGCGGATGTGGAGACCATTGTCGTCGGTGCCGGTGTCGTCGGCCTGGCCGTCGCACGGGCTTTAAGCCTTGCCGGCCACGAAACGATGGTGCTGGAGCAACACGAGCTCATCGGCTCGGAGACATCCTCGCGCAACAGCGAGGTGATCCATGCCGGGATTTACTACCCGCCAGGTAGCTTACGGGCAAAGTTGTGCGTGCGCGGCAAGGAGCTCCTCTATGCCTTTTGCGCCGAGAACGGCGTGGCACACGCATGCTGCGGCAAGCTGCTGGTGGCGACCAACGAGAGCCAGGTGCCCAAGCTTGCGGCCATTCGCGAGACCGCCATCAAGAACGGCGTCACCGATCTGGAGCCGCTTGATGCCGAGGCGGCCAAGGCACTCGAGCCGGAAATCGCCTGTGTCGCTGCGCTCCTGTCGCCTTCGACCGGCATCATCGACAGCCACGCCTTCATGCTGGCGCTGGAGGGACACATCGAAGCCAACGGCGGCTTGGTGGTGTTGCGCAGTCCCGTCGAGCGGCTCGAGCCCGGCGCGGGCGGCTTTCGATTGGCGATGGCAGGCGACAGCGGCGTCATCACCTGTCGGCATCTTGTTGTTTGCGCCGGCCTGCATGCCACAAGGCTTGCTCGCACGCTCACCTTCGGCGCGAAATATCGGCCGCCGGAGACCTACTACGCCAAGGGGCAATATTACGCGTTGTCCGGCCGTTCGCCCTTCAAGCGCCACATCTATCCCATGCCCGATGGCGCCTGGCTCGGACTGCATGCCACCGTGGACGTGGGGGGGCGCTGCAAGTTCGGCCCAGACATCGCCTGGATCCCCGAGATCGACTACGGCTTTGAGGCGCACAAGCTCGGCCAATTCCTCGATTTCATCCGCAGCTACTATCCCGCCCTGCAGGCCGAACGCTTACATCCCGACTACACGGGGATCCGACCCAAACTTTATCGGGCGGGCGAACCTGTGCCTGATTTTGCCATCCATGGTCCGCAGATACATGGACAGAGCGGCCTTGTCGCCCTTTATGGCATCGAGAGCCCAGGGCTCACGGCTGCGCTCGCGATCGGCGAGATGGTGGTGGGGATGTTGGCGGACGAGGGGGTCGGGCGATGACAGGCGCCCAAATGAGGGAAGGCCGGACGCGGATTTGATGGGGTGCAGAGGACTGTGCTCAAGGGGGTCGTGGCTCGAGCCGCCGGCGAGATTTGGCCGCAAATGCATGGAGCATTATAGAAAAAGAGGACGACCCGGCCGTGGCCATCGTCGTCCTCCTGATCAGGCATTCTCCGGTGCGGGGTAAGAGACTGCCTGAACACGCTCCCGTCTGGCCCCCGTTTGGTCGGGATCTGAGCTCCCGGTAAGATCGGCCAGCGCGGACTTCAACTGGTGCCGCAATTGGAACTGGACTTGAACCCCCGATCTGAACTTGGGTCGCAACCTGGATGTGAACCTGGGCGGCCCAGAAGTTTCCGCTTTGATGGTGCTCAATTTGGCCGCCGGCGTCAGCCCGTTCGCTGTCTGAATCTTGGGAATATTTCGCTGGGGGCTTGGCCGGTGGCGACCCGCGGCGTTGTTGCGTGTTGCAGCTGGACGCTTTGCATTTTGGGGGGACGTGAATGCCGGTGAGCGAAACGGGGCGCCCGGAACACTCGGTATTGGAGCTCGTCCACAGGCTTGCTGCGGCACAGGTGACGCTCGTCAGCCCACCAAGCCAATGGAGCTGCGTGGCCGCATCCCGTTTCCGGATGGGCAAGCTCGATATTTCCCTTCCGCCACTCGGCGCGCCGACTTTTGGCGTCAACTATGGCCGCGAGATGCACCTGGAGCGCACCATCCACGGGCGGAGGGTCAGCGGCCGGGGTGCCGCCGGGCACCTTTCGATCCTGCCGCCCGATGCGCCAACGCGATGGGTATTTAATGAGCCCGGCGACGTGGCGCTGGTGTTTCTCAACCGCGAGCTGTTCGATCAAGCGATCGGGGCGGGGGCGGAGCGCGATCCAGCTTTTGTCGAAGTTGTGCCCCGCTTTGTCATTCGCGACCTCGTTTTGGAACGCATCGCCCACAGGCTTTTGAAGGCGATTGCCGAGCCCGACGTCAGTCGTCTGCTCACCGAGGAGATCGCCCAGGATTTGGCCTCGCATCTCATCCTTGCGCATTCCAACGTTCAACTGTCGCGGCCCAGCGAGCGCACGTATGCAATGGCCCCGGGCAAACTGAAGCGCGCGCAGGACTTTATTGTCGCCAACCTGAACGCCGACATGTCGCTCAAGGACATCGCCGCCGCCGCCGGCATGAGCCTCTTCCACTTTGCCAAGTCCTTCAAAGACACCACGGGACGCAGCCCGCATCAGTTCCTGACCCAATGTCGACTGTTGCATGCGCGGTCCTTGCTGCACGACACCACCTTGTCGATCGGGCAGATTGCCAAAGCCGTCGGCCTCTCCCATGGACGCTTCACAGCTGTCTTCGGGCGCGAAATGGGGATGACGCCCAGCGAATTCCGAGCCGTGCTTGAAGTGTGAACGCGAGGGTGGCCGCCCGCGCAGCTAGCGCAGCCACTATTTCGCGCGCAAAGCGTCGCGCTCGAGCGTCGTGAAGTCGCGGGCATATTGGCAATACTGCTCAACGATGAGCTCGGTGAGGGCGAGCTTGGCAGCGTCGAGCGCGGCAAATTTGCGTGCGGGGCTGCCAGTATACATCCACCCGCCCTCAAGCACCTGACCTGGCGTGGTGCGCGCCGCGGCCGCCAACAACACGCGATTGCCGACGCGTGTGCCGGGTGCCACCCGGCTACCGATGCCGATCAGCGTCTCATTGCCGATGATGCAGTCGTGGATCGTCACGTTGTGGCCGACGGTACAGGAGTGGCCAATGCTGACCCCCAGTTCCGTGGCGCAGCGGATCGTCGTGTTGTCCTGGATGTTGGTGCGCGCGCCGATGGAGATGGTGGCCCGGCCGGCGTCCAAATCGTTGCTGTACCAGATGCTGGCGGCCTCGGCGGCTTGGATCCGGCCGCGCACGGACGCTGTGCCAGCGATGAAGACGCTGGGATGAATATCGCAGTCGGCGGCCGGGATCCCTCGCAGGGGTCCATCGCTGGTGTCGGGCGCGCCAATCATGGTTGCCCGCCGAGCGGCAACCTCTCCGGTCTTGAGGCGCGCGACCGGTCGTGCCGGACTGCCAGCATAGCGCCAGCCGCCGGGCACCTGCTTGTTGGGAAATACCGTGGCGCCGGGATCGAGTACGACGTTGTCCTCGACCACCGCGCCGTCGAGGACCACGACGCCGTCGCCGATCACGACGTCGCTGCCGACGGTACAGGCGTGCACGCAAGCGTTGGCGCCGACAGCGACACGGTCTCCTACAACGCAGGGGTAGATCTCATGGTTGATGTGGAGCGTCGCGCGGCTTCCCAGCCGGAATTCGTCGCCGACGCGTACGAAATGCCCGTCGGCACGGATGACGCTCAGTGCGCCTATCCAGGCGTTCCGGCCGAGCGTAATGCGGCCGAGCAGCGCGGCCCCTGCACCGGCATGAAGTAGCGGAGTGGCCAGGCTCGGCGCGATGCCCGCGTAGGCGAGGATGTGTGGTCGAGGGAGCACGCTGGCCAAGGTAGGCATGCCGCAGATTTTGGCAAGCCGCGCCCGGCGCGCTGGCGATTTGCAGCCAGGCCCTGCCCAGAGCGGGAAGCCCATGGCAGGCGGTGGGGTCGCTACCGCGAAGCCGTCCGCGCGTTCGCCTGCGCGGATCAGGGACAACGGTTCGGAGTGCAGCGATCTGCCCTCCTGCACCGCCGTCACCCGCGGCGGACGCGCCGCAAAGTGTGCGCCGCTCGTCGCCGCGGTCTCAGGCGGCTTTGGCCGTCGATCGGCTCATTTGGGCTTGCGATATTCCTTGTGACAACCGCCGCACTGGGAGACAACCTTGGGCCACTCGGCCTTGAAGGTGGCCTCGTCCTTGATGGCACCCTCGGCGGCCTTCGCGGCCGCGGCAAGGTTGTCCAAACGCGCGAGCAGGTCGGCCTTCTTCTCGAACGCGACGGGCAATGCGTCGGTTTCTCCCACCTTGGAATCGTCAGGGAATAGGGCTTTCGCCTTGACGGCAGTCTCCTCGATCGTCTTGAGCGAGGCTTGTACTTTGGGCAGATCAAAGGGTGCATCGCCTTTGCTCATGGCGCCAGGCCCCTTCACCGCGCCCCCAAACGCCTTCATGGCCTGCTTGCGCTGCTCGATGACAGCGGCGTTCTGGGCTAGAACGACCGTCGCCCCGATGGCAAGAGCCGCCATGGTCGCCACGACACGAAGCATGGTTTCCTCCTCGTCAAGCACCTCTTTTCGGCGCAAGCCGACTGGTCGCTCGCCAAGGAGCTTCTCGGCCCGTGCCCACCCAATGTTGCGGCGTTTGAAACCGCACTTTGCAAGGATACTAGGCGACCCAGGGCTGTAAACATTCCGACGTGCACTTTATTTTGAAAGCCGTTGTTAGGTGTGTCTTCCTGGGCGCGCTGGAATAAAGTGGGTCGCTGCGTCGTCTTCTGATCGTTTGGTCTGTCCACCGCGGAAAGGCTTCTCATTGTCATCTCGCCGAGATGCCGTAGCAGCCGAAATCCCAAGGCTTCGCCGCTACGCGCGAGCGCTTACGGGCGATGATGGCGAGGCCGACGATCTGATCCAGGATACGTTGGAGCGAGCGCTAGCCCGGCTGGCGCAATGGCGCGACGGCGACAGCCCCCGCAAATGGCTGTTTTCCATCCTGCACAACCTGCACGTCGATGGGCTGAGGCGTAAGTCGCGCCGACCACCGCATGTGGGACTCGACAGCGTCGGGGCTGATCAGTCGGCACCGGCGGCCGACGGTGCAAGTGGCCGTGATCTCGACCGGGCTTTGCAGTTGCTCGGGAGCGAACAACGCGAGGTCGTCCTGTTGGTTGGTCTTGAGGGTTTGAGCTACGCGGAGGCGGCCGAGGTGCTCGCCATTCCCATCGGCACGGTGATGTCGCGCTTGGCACGCGGGCGAGGCCGGCTGCGCACGCTCCTGGGCTATGAGGATGGCTTCGAGGGCGGCGGCAAGAGCGGCCCCACTTCGCTGCGGAGGGTGAAATGACACCCGAGCGCCGCATCGGCGAGGCCGAATTGCATGCCTACCTCGACGGTGAGTTGGCCGCTGAGGAACGCGCGGAGATGGAGGCGTTGCTGGCGGCCGATCCGATCGAGCTGGCCCTCCTGGGCGACTTTCGCGATCTCAACGAGGCGATCGTGCGCCGCTATGCGAGCCGGCTTCAGGTGCCCGTACCTGAGCGCATGAAGCAGGTCTTGGCGCGCATCCCCGAGTACGTCGGCACTCAGCGTCCGCGTTCCGCACGGCGATGGATTGAAGCGGTCGTCGCCATGTCTATTGCGGCAGTGGCTGCCACCGCCGGCTACGTCCTACGGGATCGGATGATAGAGACCCGGAGAGAAACTGCATTCGTGGCTACCGCCATCGGCGCGCACAGCGTGTATGTGCCGGAAGTGCGCCATCCCGTGGAGGTGGGGGCGGCCGAGGAGACCCATCTTGTGCAGTGGCTCACCAAGCGCCTCGGCACCAACGTGCGGGCGCCAACGCTCTCGGCGCTGGGCTGGAAGCTTGTCGGCGGTCGCCTCCTACCGGATCGTGGCCTCCCGGCAGCCCAATTCATGTACGAGGACGGCGCCGGCAGGCGGCTGACGCTTTATTTGCGCAAGGAGACGGGGCTCAACAACACCGCCTTTCAATTCGCTGAACGCGACGGTTTTGGCGCCTTCTATTGGGTCGACCATCCGCTCGCCTATGCGATCGCAGGTCGACTTGCCCGCGACGAGCTGATGGGACTGGCGAGCGCGGTTTATGCGCAGCTGGAGCAGCGCTAGCACCGGTGTGGTTGGAGTGCGCCGGGGCCGAGGTGCCTTCTTGGCTCATCTGTGGCCTGGACCAATCCATTCTGAGCCCGCGAGGGCGGATACCCTGTCGCCCGCCGTCGGTGTCTCAGCGCAATGGAAGATGCCGCGGGTCGAGGACGATGCATTGCCGGTGACCGGATTGGAGGCAGGCGAGCGTGCGCGAATAGACTTTGAGGCGCTCGAGGATCCAGGCGCCAGTGACGATGAGGACGACAACTAGAAGGCAGGCGGCGATATTTTGCTGCATGCGCCGGCGGTCTTCGAACCCCGCGAACTCCTCCTCGCGCGATGATGCCCTCGCGCCCGCTGTCGGGCCGGCTAGGGCCGGCGGTGGCTCGATGGCACGGGCCAACGCGCGCTGGGATCGTTCCCGCGGGAATGGAATGACGTTCATATGGCACCCCCGTCGCCAATCCTGGCGATCTTGCCAGAGCGATCTTTCGCGCTCAAGGTGAACCGATGGCCAACCTGGAGAGAGTGCGACAGGCATGGGATTGCCCGCCGTGCCGCCGCTATCGGCACATTGCGTTGGCGTTGATTGTCGCCGCCGGTTGCGCGCTGATGTGGCTGTGACTGGCATGTCAGAGATTGTGCTCGAGTACGGCTTCAACGAAAGCGACCGGGAGCGGATCGTCGACCTGTTGCGCGAATACGAGGCTGGCACCGGTGTTTCGCTGTGCTTCCAGGGTTTCGATGCGGAAGTTGCCAGTTTGCCCGGCGACTACGCCCCGCCCAAGGGGACGATGGTGCTGGCGCGCCAAGCTGGCACCGGGCAGTTCCTCGGCTGCGTCGCCGCGCGCCCAGTGCCGGGTAGCCCGGATCTGTGCGAGATGAAGCGTCTCTACGTGCGCCCGGGGGAACGGGGGAGCGGGCTCGGACGCAGGCTGGCGCTGGCGGTGATTGCCGAGGCTTGCCGCCTTGGCTACCGGCGCATTTGCCTTGACACGCTACCCGGTATGACGGCCGCCCAGGCCCTCTATCGCACGCTCGGCTTTCGCCATACGGGCGTGGCGGCGACCGAACCTCGCGTCCTCTTGTTTGAGCGCGCACTCGGAAAGGGTCCATGAACGCTGGCCGGGGGTTGGGCGGTCATCCCGGCGCAACGATATGGTGCTCGCTCGGATCCGTGCGCCGGGCGGTGCCCGGTGTGCTCGCTCCTACGCGATCCCCCAATACGTGGTCATTGAGCCATTCGGCCAACCCTGAGGCGTCGGCGTGGGCAGTGAGGGTCGTGCTGGCGCCTCATCCCAGTGCATGCTGGCGCTCGGCGCTTCAGCCAGCCAATCGAGCCAGGCCGGCTGTCACGCCCGCCTCATGCATACCGGCTTCAAGTTGAGGCATTCGGCGCCGCGGGTCAGGCGTCAGGCCCGCATGTCAGGCCCGCATGTCAGGCCCGCATGTGAGCCCCACATTGTCAGGCCCACATTGTTAGGCGGGAGCGCCGCGACTGAGCAAACCGAGGACACCTTTGAGCCGCTCGGTGATGGTGGGGGCGGCCTTGGCGACTGCTTCATCTGGGCTGAGCAGAACGGCTTCGCCGGGACGCCACGCCTCGCTCTCAAACAGCTTGTCGGGCCTGGGGTCATCGGCTGGCTCGTCCGACGTCGCCATAGCAAAACCGGCGGCGTGCACGGCGGTGTTCAAGGTCTCGATACTCATGGCACAACAACTCGACAGCCCGGTTAGGCGTTCCTGGATTAACACCCGGGCTTGCAATCTTTCCTGCGTTGGCGCGGCGTTCGCCGGCTGAGCGCCGTCTCTTCATCGTCGCTGCCATGCAGGCATCACGCCTTACAAGGAGTAAGCCGTGTGCCTACGCGGCCCGTCAAGCAAAATTTCGCAACATTGCGTGATCAGTCTTTCGCGTACGGCTCAACTGGTGCTCATGCTGCGCTGCAAGACTGCATATGCCTGAACTCTGCGGTCGATACCCTCATACCTGACGTCTCACACCTCAAGCTTGATGTGTCTGATGTGGGATGCCAGCCGAGCCCAAGGCCGTTAGCGCTTGCGCTCGCGCCGAGGCAGGTTCACGATACCCTCACGCGCCCCGGAAGCTCAGGCGCGCGGGCGCGCGCGGGCTTCGCGTTTCCCTTGCCTGAGCTGATCTCAAGGAGGACTCCATGGGGCAATCCGCCGGCCCAGGCGGCCGCAGCTCCCGCTGCATCGCACTCGTTGGGCCTTATCTCTCGGGCAAGACGACACTACTGGAAGCACTTCTCGCGCGCACCGGCGTCGTGACACGCCAAGGTCGGGTCGCCGACCGAAACACGGTGGGCGATGCCGCTCAAGAAGCGCGCGACCACGGCATGAGCGTTGAGCTCAACGTTGCCGACGTCAGCTTCCTCGGCGACACCTTCACCTTCATCGACTGCCCCGGTTCCATAGAATTTCAGCATGAGGGCGCAGTTGCGCTCACCGGCTGCGATGCCGCTGTCGTGGTCTGCGAGCCCGATCCCAAGCGCGTTCCGGCGCTGCAGCTCATCTTGAAGCAACTCGAAGACCGCGGCATTCCCCGTTTTCTGTTCCTCAACAAGATCGACAGTTTCGACACCGGTGTGCGTGACATCCTCCCGATCCTGCAGCCAGCCAGTTCGCGGCCGCTGGTGCTGCGTCAGATCCCAATCTGGGAGAACGGCGCGGCCTCGGGCTTCGTCGACCTCGCGCTCGAGCGCGCCTTCGTCTATCGCGCGCATGCCCAATCAGAGGTCATCGAAATGCCAACGTCGATCAAGGAGCGCGAGAGCGAAGCGCGCTTCAAGATGCTCGAGCAGCTGGCCGACTACGATGACGAATTGATGGAGCAGCTGCTATCGGATGCCCAACCACCGCGCGACAAGGTGTATGCCGATCTCGTAAAGGACTTACAGGAGGGTCTCATTGTTCCGGTGCTGCTGGGCTCGGCCGAGAACGGTAATGGTATTCTGCGGCTGCTCAAGGCCCTGCGCCACGAAGCGCCATTTGTGGACCGCATCGCCCAGCGGTTGAAGCTCGAGAACGCCAAATCCGCCGGCCTGGTGCTCAAGACCATGTATACCCCGCACGGCGGCAAGCTTTCGCTGGTCCGCGTGCTCTCGGGCGAATTTGGCGAAGGCACCGTCGTGCAGGGCGCCAAGTCCGAGGAGCGCGCTGCGGCGGCGTTCGCGTTGCTGGGCCAGGAGGCCAAAAAGCGATCCACAGCCAAGGCCGGAGAGACGGTCGCGCTTGGACGGCTCGAGAAGATCTACTCGGGCGAGACGCTGTCGACCGAGAGGGCCGGCGGTACGCAGGTGAAGGTGCCGGACGCGCCGGAACCGGTGTTCGGCATGGCCATCGGTGTGAAGGACCGCAAGGACGAGGTGAAGCTCACGGGCGCGTTGGCACGCCTGATGGAGGAGGATCCCTCGCTCCGGCTCCAGCATGCGAAGGACACGCACCAGATGGTGTTGTGGGGTCAGGGGGAGATGCACCTGCGTGTGGCGCTCGAACGCCTCAAGCGCAAGTACGGGGTGGACGGTGTGTCCAAGCCCCGTCAGGTGCCCTACAAGGAAACCATCCGCAAGGGTATCGAGATCCGCGGTCGACACAAGAAGCAGTCGGGTGGGCACGGTCAGTTCGGTGATGTGGTGCTCGAGATCAAGCCCTTGGTGCGCGGCACGGGCTTCCAGTTTGCCGAGAAGATCACGGGCGGCGTCGTGCCGCGCCAGTTCATCCCCTCGGTGGAGATTGGCGTGGCGGACTACCTGCAACGGGGGCCACTTGGCGGCTTTCCGGTGGTCGATGTCTCGGTGACGCTCACCGACGGCTCGTACCATTCGGTGGACTCCTCCGACATGGCTTTCCGGCAGGCCGGGCGCATCGCTATGTCCGAGGGCATGCCCAAGTGCAATCCCGTGCTGCTTGAGCCCATCATGGAGGTGGAGATCGCCATTCCCTCCGACGCCACCGCCCGCATCAACGGCATCATTCCCCAGCGTCGCGGTCAGATCCTGGGTTTCGATGGACGCACGGGGTGGCCGGGTTGGGATGTGGTGCGCGCGCAGATCCCTGAGTCGGAGATGGCCGATTTGATCGTGGAGCTGCGCTCGGCGACCGCTGGCGTGGGCACTTTCACTTCCAAGTTCCACCACCTGGCGGAGCTAACGGGAAGACTGGCGGACAACGTGCTGTCCGCGCACAAGGCCGCGGCCGAGTAGTTGGTTAGGGGACGCCTCGCCACGGCAATCGCCGGCTCGGCGAGGCGATCGACCTGCCGGCTCGGAGCGGATGGGAAGTCGAGAAACGCCTCTTGCGCGATGGCCCGTTGCGCGGCTTGCCAAGTGCGTGCGGCTTTGCCAATGCACCCGCGCCTTGAAGGCGCGCAGGCCGGCGGCAGTTCGCCGGCCGTGAGGGCGATCCCAGCCGCGGCAACTGGAAAAAAGCAGCGCCAACAATCGGCTAACGGAGCCATCGACAATGGGCGCGTCGTCGGTGCCGTCGCCTCGCGAAGCCCGCCGGAGGCTGGGAGCACACCGACAGCACCGGACCAACCCAGCCGGCGGTGGGCGGTTGCCCGTTGTGCCTCGCCTCTAGCTGTAGGTAGTCAAGCACCAAGCGTTGCTGCTAAATGGCCAGCCGCGAAGCCGCTTAGTAGTTACGGGAGGAGGCCCTTGCTTGAGCGATCTTTTGCGCCGGGTGGCTACGGGCAGGGGCCGTCGCATGTCCTCCCCCGGCGAGCGCAATCTCAGGGTGCTGGGCAGGTGGGGCGGGGATTACCATGGACCTTCCTGTGGACCTTCTGATCAACGCCATCGTTGCCGGCCTGCTGCTTGGCGGGTTCTACGCCGCCGTGACGGCCGGCATATCGATTTCGTTCGGCATGCTTGACATCGTCAACATTGCCCACCCAGGCTTCATCATTCTTGGCTCCTACATTGTCTACATCATCAATTCGACGACGGGAGCCGATCCGGTGGTGGCCGCGATTGTCATGCTGCCGGTGTTCTATTTCCTGGGCGTGGGCATCTACCTCGTCTACTACGCCGCTTTCGAGAGGCGCGGGCAGGAGGCCTTACGCGGGCTCGCCTTCTTCTTCGGGTTGCTTTTCATCACGGAGGTGGGTCTGATCTTGGTCTTCGGTGTCGACTACCGCTACGTGGAAGCGCGTTACATCGGGCCGACGTGGCGCATCGGCTTCGTCGATTTGCCGCTACGCATGCTGGTGCCATGCGTGGTGTCATTGCTGATGGTCCTGGGCTTGCAGATATTCCTGATGAAGAGTTTCATCGGACGCGCCATTCAAGCGGTGGCGCAAGATCAGCTGGCGCTACAACTGCTGGCTGCCGATCCGATCCGCATCAAGCGTATGGCGTTCGGTATCTCCATAGCCACGGCGGCGCTGGCAGGCGCCTTCCTGATCGTCATCCAGCCGGTCGAGCCATCGGTTGGGCGCGAGTACATTGGCCGCGCATTCGCAATCTGCGTGCTGGGCGGCATGGGCACCCTACCCGGCGCGGTGATTGCCGCCATGCTGCTGGGTGTCGTGGAAAGCTTCACGGCGACCTTTTATGGACCATCGTGGGCGCCTGCGGTGTCGTTTGGGTTCCTGCTTGCCACGCTGGCGGTGAGGCCCGCCGGCATCTTGGGACGCTAACCAATGCGCCCATGGAAATTCACCTTGCTCATGCTGGCGGCCGGCGCTGGCCTGTTCGCTCTCGCCCTCGCCATCAGAAGCGACTACTTGTTCTTTGCCGGGTACGTCGTGCTTCAGTTTATTGTGCTCGCAACGGCCTGGAATATCCTGGGCGGTTATTGCGGCTATGTGAACTTCGGCACGGCTGCTTTCTTCGCCATCGGCACCTATACCACCGTAGCCCTGCACAAGATCGGGGCCAATTCGGGCCGCTACCTGTCGGGCGCACTAGGCGAGCTGCTGCGGCCGCTCTTCCCGCTCTCGGTTCCCACGCTTGTCATTCTAAGCGGTGCCGTGGCGGGCGTGATCGGTCTCGGCATGGGCTACCTCACGTTGCGGCTGCGCGGGGTGTTCTTCGCGATCGCCACGCTGGCGATGGCCGTCGTGCTGCAGACACTGGTCATCAATTGGGACTTCGTTGGAGGCTCGCGCGGCGCCTACATCATCCGGGAGGAGAGCGTTGCCCTGGTCGGCTTCAAACTCGGCTACGTGCAATACCTGTTTGCGATCATGCTCCTGCTTGCGGTCGTTGCACTATCGATTGCTCGCCTGATCGAGGGCTCGCGTCTGGGTTACGGCTTTGCCACCATCCGCGATGACGAGATGGCGGCAGAAGCGGCCGGGGTGCCGACGCTGCGGCTGAAGCTCATTGCCACGACGATCTCCGGCGCCTTAATGGGCATGGCCGGTGCGCCTTATCCCTACTATATCGGCTACGTGGAGCCTGCCGGTACGTTCGGCCTGCAGTATGCGGTCAACTCGATCGCCATGCCGATGATCGGCGGCACGACCAGCTGGGCAGGTCCCCTCATCGGTGCGGTCCTGCTTGGCTCCATGCAGCAGATCGCGACCGTGACCATTTCCTCGGCCGTCAATCTTCTGCTCGTCGGTGTGCTGCTAGTTGTGTTCGTCATCATCGCACCCAACGGGATCATGGGCCTCGTCTTCGATTGGCAGCACGCGCGGAGGAAGGCGTGATCGCACCGCTGCTCGAGGTTAGGGGGCTTGCCAAGCGCTTCGGCGGCTTCGTGGCGCTCGAGGGGATTGACCTCGACGTGATACCTGGCGAGCGCCTCGGGCTCATCGGCCCTAACGGGTCCGGCAAGAGCACGCTCGTTAACTGCGTGTGCGGCACGCTGCACAATGAGACGGGAACGGTGCGGTTCGCGGGCCAGGTCCTCGATGGTATGCCTGCCCACCGGCGCACGCACATGGGGCTCGCGCGCAGCTTCCAGCTGCCACGACCGTTCATCAGTCTGTCCGTGGCCGACAATCTGCGCGTGCCATTGCTCTATACCGTCAGGCGACGCTCTTTGTTGATCAGTTCTCCCGCCGAGCTCGATGAGCGCTGCCTCGACCTCTTGCGGCAGGTCGGGCTCGACGGCAAGGCCCGGCGCCGCCCCAGTGATCTCACTCAGGTGGAGATGCGCAAGCTGGAGCTCGCCCGCGCAATGGCGGCAGAGCCGAAACTTTTGATTGCCGATGAAGCCATGGCCGGCCTTTCGCATTCCGAGATCGAGGACATCATCACCCTTCTCCTGCGCCTCAACGCCCAGGGCATCACCATCATCATGATCGAGCACATCATGCGGGCGGTCATGCGCTTCTCGCAGCGATTGGCTGTTCTGGTCTCCGGCCGCAAAATTGCCGATGGCAGGCCCGAGGACGTCGTCAACAACCCCGACGTGGTGAGGGCCTACCTTGGCCAGTAGCCTCCTGCTTGAGGGCATCCATGCCGGCTACGGGGCCGTGCGCGTGATCGAGGACGTTTCGGTCGCCGTTGGCGCCGGGGAGACCGTTGTCCTGCTCGGCACCAACGGCAACGGCAAGAGCACGCTCATGAAGTGCATTATGGGGCTGGTGCGCCCGGCCGCCGGACGCATCCTCGCCCAGATCGATGGCCAGTCTCATGACCTTACGCGGCTCAGCACCGAGCAAATCGTCGATCTTGGCATCGCTTTGGTGCCGGAGGGACGCCGGCTCTTTCCCAAGCTGACGGTGGAGGAGAACCTGCTTCTGGGCGCCTTCCGACGTGCGGCACGCGCCGAAATGCGGCGGAACTTGGAGGGGTGTTTTGCGACCTTTCCGCGCCTGGCTGAGCGGCGCGGCCAGCTTGCGGGGAGCATGAGCGGCGGCGAGCAGCAGATGCTGGCGCTGGGGCGTGCACTGATGCTGGCACCGAAGATCCTGCTGGTCGACGAGCCCTCCGTGGGCCTGGCGCCGCTGCTGGTCAGCCGCACCATCGATGCGATCAAGGAGCTCAAGGATCAGTTTCAGCTCACCGTATTGATGGCCGAGCAGAACTTTACGCAGGCCATCCGCATCGCCGACCGCGGCTATGTGATCGTGCACGGCAGGATCGCCGTCGAAGGGCGCTCTGCGGAAGAGCTCAACAACAACGATCTGATCAAGAAGTTTTACCTGGGACTGTGAACGGAGGTTGCGCCAGGATCCCACGATGGCGGCTATGGTGGCCCAACCATGGCAGTGAGAATGGCGCCTGCGCCGGACGCGCGGCACCTTCCAAGCGAAGGCCAGTCAACGGCGCGGAGCACCCAGGCGAGCTGGCCCCGTGTCGAACGGCGGCCTCATCACAGGCTCGATCGACCGCCAGTTCAGCCCACACCGGCAGGCCGTTCCAAGGTATGCCAACGCAAGGGCCCGATCGACCGTGACCGTGATCATGTTTTCCATCTCACGCGTTTGGTAGTTTCTTTATAGTTTCCCACCGGCCTTGCCGACCTCATAGGATGGACGGCGAACACTCGGGGAGACGTGTCATGCTCAAGGTCTATGGGCGCGCCAACTCCATCAACGTGCGCAAGGTACTTTGGATGCTCGAGGAGGTGGGCGAGAAGTACGAGCGCGAGGACTGGGGGCGGGGCTATCGCTCGACCGATGACGCCATCTTCCGCAAGATCAACCCCGTGGGCGTGGTGCCCGTGATCGACGATGGTGCGTTCAGGTTGCGCGAGAGTAACACCATCGTGCGCTACTTGGCTGCAAAGCACGGCCGGGCCGATCTTTACCCGGCAGATCTGCAGTCACGAGCCGAAACCGAATCCTGGATGGATTGGGCCTCGACCGATTTTGCCAACGGTATGCGCCCGGTGTTTCACGGCCTTGTCGTCAAGAACCCGGCCTATGCCAACATGGTCGCCGGCGGGATCAAGGACTGGTCTGCCCAGATGCGCGTGCTCGAGCAGCACTTGGGGGCTGGCAGTCCCTACGTGATGGGTATGTCCTTCAGCATTGGCGACATTCCCGTCGGCCTCCTCGTAAACCGCTGGTTCGCCATCGGCTTTGACAAACCAGAATTGAAGGCGGTCTCGGCCTACTACGATCGGTTGACGGAGCGACCGGGCTATCGCACGTACGGCCGGAACGGCACGCCCTGAGTGCGCGCACGGCCATCGCGGAAATGCCGCATTCGGGGAGCAGCCGGAGCTAGCATGAAGCTGGTGTTGGGATAGGTGATGGCGCGCAGCGGCTGCCGGTTCGGACTAGGCCCCGCTCTCCTGCTCGCGTTGGGGGCCGGCTTCGCCGAAGGACAGGAGTTTTGCGTCGCTTGCAGCGATCCCCCTGGCATATATCGTTGCGTCATCGACGGGGCGCAGCCGCGCGGTGGGCAGTCATTGCAAATGCTGTGCGTTACGGCGATGGCGAAAGTGGGTGGGCATGCCACGTGCAGTGTGAAGCGCGGCACCGTGTTCGATTGCGATGGGGCGGTGAAGCGCATCCCCTGGACCGCGCTTGAGCCCTTACCGCAACGGGAGGCGCCGTCCTTGCACGAGGCGCCCGCCGCGCCCGCCAAGCCCGCTTCAGCGGCCCCCGGCGCGCCGGCCGCGGATACGCCGCCCCAGACCGTGGTGGATCTCGCCAAACAGGCCAACGAGAAGACGGTCGAGCAGGTGAAGAAGGCGGGCGAGAGCGTCAAGCAGGCGACCAAGAAGACATGGGAATGCGTGGTCTCGCTCTTCACGCGCTGCTGAATGGGTTGCGTGGGGCAGGGCGCACGAAGCCGCAGAGTGCCAATGCGGCCCTCGACCATTGGCGAGCCCTTGCCTTGACGCCTCTCCCGCCGCGGTGCGAACGCACGGGCGAGGATGCAGTTACCATACGCGCGATGGTTGGCGAAAAGCGTTCGCTTATGGATGAAATCTTCGGAGAGTTTGTTGTGGGAGCAGCGCTGCGCCGTGCGCGCGTGTCACCGGCGCCCCGATTGCCAAACGCGCCGTGCGCTGGCGCGAAGCTTTCGTGGCGCTGGATTGGCCGAGGCAAACGCTGGCGGGCGTGCACAGCACTTCGTGCTCCGCCTTTATATGCTGGCGCCTCCCAGGTCCTGTTCGGTGGGCAAATGCCGGCACGCGCTTTTTGCGCTTGCCAGCCAGGTCCGGCTAGGTATGGTTTGGCCATGGCCCCAGGGGTTGCGGCCATTGGCTGGGGGAAACAGAGGGGGCTGGAGCATGCTGCTGCGCGCAGTGCTCATCGTGCGTTGTGCGATCCTACCTCGTGCCATCCTGCCTTGTGCCCTTGCCGCTTTGGCCGCTTTGGCTGCTTTGGCCGGGATGCTCGCTGGCTGCGCCAACAACCCGCCGATTTCAACCGGCTTCGCGCCGCCCGCCCAAGCCACAGAGGTGGATCGAGACCCCAGCAAAAAAACCCTGGCTTCGAAGGTGCTCTCTGCCATTGCGCTGGAGCGCGTCACGGGCCGCAAGCCTGACCCGGCGAGGTTGACTGAGCTCAACTGAGGACCAAAAGCGCCACAAAAGGGCGCGCGAGCCCCGCTATGGGCGATACTATCCCGCCGATGGTGCTGCGAGCACGTCCATCCTAGGGCTCCCGACTGTCCAACCGCGCGCTGGAGCTTGTGGGAGCTTGTTGGATAACCTCAGGGACAAGACGCCAGACGTTAACCCACCCGCGCCCGACCCCAGCCAGGCCGTGAACAGCCGCCACTAGCGTCACGCTCGCGCCAAGGCGCGAGCGTGGTTGCCAACGAACTGATCGCAAGGCACCAACGGGCGCGCTTCGCAGCGGACCCGTAGGTTGGGTATCCTCACCCGCGCGGGCGTCCACCGCCCTGCTGCCACATGCCATAAGCGATGGTGACAAGCGCCGTCAAAATCATGGTGCCCAGAATATCCGGGCGCATGATGAAGGCATACCAAGTACTAAAGCCGTGGGCGGTACCGCCGCGCGCCGTCAGGAAGCTGTTGGCGAAGATAATGAAGAACGCCACCGCGGCGGTCAGGCCGATCGCGATGGCGACTTCGACAAGCTTGCGCATGACTGGCGGCATGGGACACCCCCTCAGTGTTGTTGTGCCTCAGATTGTGTCGACCCGACACCGCCGTTCTCCACAGCTGCGGCATCCTCGCACGTGCAACCCAAGGCGTTGTGTGGGCGCAAACTAGCTGATTCGTGCGCGCGGGGTTGGAAGTACACTTCCGGCACTGTCCGTGCCCGCCACATGCCGGCCAAGCGAGGCTGGGTTCGTCCGGGCCGAGACGGCCGGTGGGCCGGTACGGCGACGATCAAGGCAGGTTTCGGCGGTACGCCACAAATTCTCCTTGGTTGCGCCATTGTCTATGCGTGGTGCGGAAGTTGCTTCGACTTTCGGGGGCTGCAACACCCTATGGGCAACAGCATCACCGTAATGAATGCCAAGGGGGGCGTGGGCAAGACCACCTTCGTCCTCGCCATGGCGGAGACCGTGTCCGTCCATAACGAATTGAAGGTACTGGTCATCGATTCTGATGCCCACGCGAGCCTCAGCACCATGCTGCTACCGGGCAGCTGGCTGGCGACGATTCAGGACCAGAACCGAACTTTTGTTGATTACCTGATTGCCAAGGTCCTGCGCGGGGCGTCCGTCGATTGGCGCGCATTCGCCGTGAGCGGCGTTTCGGATGTCGATGATGCGCGCAGCATCGATCTGTTGATTGGCGGGGGTCACCTGACGCTGTTCGAGCGCGAGGTTTCCAAGGGCTATCACGAGGCCCATCTGCGCCATCATATCCGCGCCTTTCTGACCGACGCGGCGGCGACGTACGACCTGATCCTTATCGACAGTGCTCCGGGACTTTCGGTGCTTACAGAGTCCTGGCTACGCGAGGCGGACTTCTGTCTATCACCTGCCAAGCCCGACTATCTGTCGACCCGTGGACTGCAATTCCTCCACCAGTTCGGTGAACGCGACGCCGACATGGGATTTGCACAGAACCTCGGCGTTGTCATCAGCATGAAGGATCCCCACGCGCCTGAGGACGAACAATTTGCGCGCTGGCTGCGCCAGAACATCAAGAGCCGCTGCTTCAAGCAGGCCATCCCGCGCACGACGGCGCTGCAGACCGCGGCTTACTTTTCCGCGCGGCGCCGATCCTATGCTGCAAAATATCCTGGGAAACTGGGACGCGTGCTGCGCGAATTAGCCGATGAGCTGTTGGCCCGCCTCGCTGAGGCGCAAACGCGCGATCGGGGTGCCAACCCCTTATGGGGGAAAGCTGCCGCGGCCGAGTAAGGGCCCACTGTGGGCATCAGTAGGTCAGCGCCGCCTTGATCGCGGCGAGTTCCGCCGTGGAGTCGGCGTAGGCCTCGTAGGACTGGCCGGCCCGGCGGTACCAATAGCGCGAATTGCTGACATCGCCTTCGATCTTGTGCAATACGGCATGGATCCAGCAGGAGGTGGTGTCCTCCTCGTGCTGCTGCACGATCGCATGCGCCGCCTTCCAATCGCCGGCGATAGCAAGGTCCACCGCACGGGTCAGGTCTTGCCGGTTTGCCATTTCTCCCATCCTCTTTGCCGCAGGCGGCAGGCTGGACACTGGCCACAGCCGTAGCCCCAGGGTCGGCGCGCGGTGCGCTCGGGAGTGTAGCACGAATGCGTGTGCTCGACGATTAGGTCCACAAGGGGGGTGTCGCCCAGCCGCTGTGCCATCGCCCAAGTGCCGGCCTTGTCGATCTGCATCAACGGCGTCTCAATCGTGAAGTGCGCGTCCATACCGAGCGAGAGGGCTTTGGCCAAGGTCTGCAACGTGTCGTCGCGACAGTCTGGGTAGCCCGAAAAGTCGGTCTCGCACATGCCGCCAACGAGCGTGCGGATGCCACGCCCGTAGGCGAGTGCGGCAGCATAGGTGAAGAACAAGAGATTTCGCCCGGGCACGAAGGTATTGGGCAGGCCGGCTGCAGCGATCTGGAAGTCGGCTTGGCGTGTGAGTGCCGTGTCGCTGATTGCGCCGAAGGTGGCAAGCTCTAGGACGTGGTCTTCGCCGAGGCGGGAGGCCCAGGCGGGGAACGCCTCTGCCAACTTGGCGCGGACCACAGGACGCTGCGCCATCTCGACGGAGTGGCGCTGCCCGTAAGCAAAGCCAATGGTTTCCACACGTGCGAAGTGCTCCAGCGCCCAGGCCAGACACACCGTGGAGTCCTGACCTGCGGAGAATAATACCAGACTTGTCATTGCGCCCATGGGATCTTGGCCTCACAACCGCGGCTCGGCAAAAGCTTATGCGCCACTGCGTTCCAGCGTGGCAATGACGCGTCCAACCATAAGCTTGCTGGGCACAAAGCCCACGCTGTCGTTGGGGGACTGGTGGGGGCTGTCAATTTTGGGCGTCGCGGTTGTCGCCGCGGACGAACTCCTGGCCGGCACGGCGATTCGCGCCTGGCGTCGCAGGAGCCATTGTCGCTCTGCCTCCGATGGGATCCCTAGCACGCCCTGGGGGGCGTTAGGTCCGCAGAGGCAAGGTTTCCGGTGGCCTGCCCACTTCCGCAACCGGCTCCAGCGCCACCCCTTCTCGGTCCAAGAGACAGGCGCCCTCGATTGGTAATTCGAAGGCATCCGAGCAGCGGGTTTAGCGTTGGCGGCGCGTGATACGACTGCGTGGTTGCCGACCCCCGGAGGTTTGGCAGCTCGAGGCGGATGGGATGGCGATCGATGCGCAAAAGTGGCGCCCGCCCCCGGCGGGCAGGCAACACAATGAGGAACTGAAGGAAGCCAAACGACGTTGCCAGCAACAGTGTGCGCCCGCCCGCGCGCCCGCTCCTTCGCAGGCATTGCAGTTTGTCTGAGCCACGCGCACTCCCCCCTTGTATGTCCCGGCTTTCGGGGCGCGAAGATACAGGTTAGAAGGCATGCCAAACTACGCAGAGAAGGCAGGGTTTCTGCAAGCCAAGGACCATCTCATGACCGCCATCGTCGACATCATCGGCCGCGAGATTCTGGACAGCCGTGGCAATCCCACCGTCGAAGTGGATGTGATCCTCGAGGAGGGTTCGATGGGTCGTGCGGGCGTGCCTTCCGGTGCCTCGACCGGGGCGCATGAGGCGATCGAACTGCGCGATGGCGACAAAACGCGATATCTCGGCAAGGGCGTGCTGAAGGCGGTGGAGGCCGTCAACGGCGAGATCTTCGATGCCCTCGCCGGCATGGATGCTCGGGACCAGCGGCGTATCGACGATGCGCTGAGCAAACTCGATGGCACGCCCAATAAGGGCAGACTGGGCGCTAACGCCATTCTCGGTGTGTCCTTGGCGGTGGCTAAGGCGGCGGCCGAGGCTACCGGCCTGCCACTCTACCGCTACCTCGGGGGTGCCAACGCCCACGTGTTGCCGGTGCCGATGATGAACATCGTCAACGGCGGCGCCCATGCCGACAACCCCATCGACATCCAGGAGTTCATGATCATGCCGGTGGGTGCGCCCACATGCGCAGACGCCGTGCGCATGGGCTCGGAGATCTTCCACACTTTGCGCACGGGTCTCAAAGATGCGGGACACTCCACCAACGTGGGCGACGAAGGCGGGTTCGCCCCCAACCTCAAGTCGGCCGACGAGGCGCTCGCATTCATCATGCGCTCGATTGAGAGTGCCGGCTACAAGCCCGGCGACGACGTCGTGCTGGCGCTCGATTGTGCGGCATCGGAGTTCTACAAAAATGGCAAGTACCGGCTCGAGGGTGAAGGCAAATCGCTCGATGCCGGTGGAATGACAAAGTATCTGGCTGACCTCGTGTCGCGCTTTCCCATCGTGTCCATCGAAGACGGCATGGCGGAAGACGATTGGCAAGGTTGGAAGGTGCTCACGGAAGCACTGGGGGGAAAATGCCAACTGGTCGGTGACGATTTGTTCGTGACCAACACCGAGCGCTTGGCTCGAGGCATTGACCAGAAGATTGCCAACTCGATCTTGATCAAGGTTAACCAGATCGGCTCGCTGACCGAAACGTTGGAGGCCGTGGCGATGGCTCAGCGCGCGAGCTACACAGTCGTGATCTCGCATCGCTCGGGCGAAACGGAGGACAATACGATCGCCGATATCGCGGTCGCGACCAATGCCGGCCAGATCAAGACGGGCTCGCTGTCGCGCTCCGACCGCATTGCCAAGTATAATCAGCTCATTCGCATCGAGGAGCAGCTGAGCGACGAAGCGAGCTATGCAGGCAACTCGGTGCTCGGCAATCGTTCATGCGCGCCTGCCGCGCGCCAGTAACCTGCGGCGCGCTTAGGGCCGGCTCTCTTTACGCGGGCTTAACCGCTGCGCGATATCGTTGCCATCGTCCCGTAGGACCCTCACGAGGTCTCGCGTCGCACCCGAAGTACGTCCAAGTATTTCCATGTACGATCGGCGCAAGAGCCGGCCGCGACAGATTCTGGTGTCGCTTTTCTGTGTCTGTGGATTGGGCTACTTCGCCTATCACGCCATCGTCGGTAAGCGTGGCCTTGAGGCGCGCAGTCGTTTGATCGAACGCTCTCGCCAACTGGAGCCGGAGATCGCGCGCCTCGAGGCCCAGCGCGCCAGCCTGGAGCAGGAGGTGCGCCTCATCGACGCCGCTGACCCGGATATTGTGGAGGAGCTGGCGATTGAGGTACTGGGGTTTGCGCGCCCTGGGGACCGGGTCGTGGTCGTCCCGGCCGAGATCGCCGACCCGGTGCCGCCTCGCCTGCCGCCGTCCCATTAGCCCTGCGCCCAAGCAGCGCTTGCCGTCAGCTGGCCTTGGCGCGGTGTTTCCTATACGGTTCGTGGCGACCATCCCCCCTCTCTGCAAAGGCCAATCCCCCTGATGTCCCGCCCCAACGGTCAGCAGACGGTTCCCAGCTTCAGCCGCGATGAGGAGCTTGCCGCCTATCGCCAGATGCTGCTCATCCGCCGTTTCGAGGAGAGGGCCGCACAGCTCTATGGGATGGGGCTGATCGGCGGGTTCTGCCACCTTTACATCGGCCAGGAGGCCGTGGTGGTGGGAATGCAAATGGCGATCGAGCCGGGCGACGAAGTGATTACGACCTACCGCGATCACGGCCACATGCTCGCGGCCGGCATGGACCCCAAGGGCGTGATGGCGGAGCTCACCGGCCGGCAGGGCGGCTATTCGAAGGGCAAGGGTGGCTCCATGCACATGTTCTCCAAGGAAAAGAACTTCTACGGCGGCCACGGCATCGTCGGCGCCAACGTGCCCTTGGGTGCAGGTATCGCCTTTGCCAACCGCTATCGTGGCAACGGGCGGGTGTGCCTCACCTACTTTGGCGACGGCGCCGCCAACCAAGGTCAGGTGTATGAAAGCTTCAACATGGCCAAGCTGTGGAAACTGCCGGTCGTGTTCATCATTGAGAACAATAAGTACGCAATGGGCACATCGGTGGAACGCTCGGCGGCCACCACGGACTTCTCGCAGCGGGGTCGGTCCTTCGATATCCCCGGTGAACAGGTCGACGGCATGGACGTGCGCGCCGTGAAGGCGACCGGGGCGCGCGTGGTGAGACAGGTGCGCGAAGGTGCCGGTCCCTACATCCTGGAAATGCTCACCTATCGATATCGCGGCCACTCCATGTCCGATCCGGCCAAATATCGCACCCGCGAGGAGGTGCAGAAGATGCGCGAGGAGCACGATCCCATCGAGCAGGTGCGTCGGCGCGTGCTTGAGGCGCGGCTCGTGTCGGAGGATCAGCTTAAGGCCATCGATGCGGAGGTGCGCAGCATCATCAACGCTGCTGCCGAGTTCGCGCAACATGATGATGAGCCTGCCGAGAGTGAACTGTGGACGGACGTGTTGGTGCCGACTTGAGGAGCCAGCGCACTTGTTGCTTGCAAGCGGGATTGCTGGATCTAGAGGAGGACCCGTCGCGAAGTGGAGGCATTGCGAGCCAGAATGGGGCCTCTGTCGGCGTGCCAGATTGCCCAGGCGGCAGCCCGCACACGAGCACCGGGCACAAGCGCGTCGGTTGGCGCTTGCGGCCGTGCCGAAGACGCGTTGCTGGCCAGCGCACTAAAGGATTGGGTTTTGCCCATCCACGCGCCAGGACGCGGTTGTCGCCAATCGGGCGGGCGCAACTCGGGAAAGTTGCTGGACACGACCTGGCGGGAGGCCGCTCAGAGAGCCATAGAGAGTTGGCCGGAGCGCATCAGTTCATGGATGGATCGAGGGGTTTGCCCCTCCAACGAAGAGACCTGAGGAAATGCCGACCGAGATCTTGATGCCCGCGCTGTCGCCCACCATGGAGGAGGGCAAGCTCGCCAAGTGGTTGGTTGAGGAAGGCCAGACCGTCAAGGCCGGGGATGTCATTGCCGAGATTGAGACCGACAAGGCGACGATGGAGGTTGAGGCCTCGGACGAGGGCAAGGTGTCCAAGCTGCTGGTGGCAGAAGGCACCGAAGGCGTGAAGGTGAACACCCCGATTGCGGTGCTCGACGGCGAAGGTGGCGCCGCGCCGCCCAAAAGCGCGACCGCGCCCAAACCTTCGGCCTCCAAGCCTTCGGCCACCCAATCTCCAGGTCCCGAATCCTCGAGCGCCCACACTTCGCTTCCAGGTGCGCCGGCCGGACGGGTGCCAGCCTCGCCCGCAGCTCGGCCGCCGGCGGAGCCGGCGATCGCTCCCGGCACGGAGATGATCACGCAGACCATGCGCGAGGCCTTGCGCGACGCCATGGCGGAAGAGATGCGGCGCGATGCCAACGTGTTCCTGATGGGCGAGGAGGTGGCCCAATACCAGGGTGCCTACAAGATCAGCCAGGGCTTGCTTGAGGAATTTGGCCCCAAGCGGGTGATCGACACTCCCATCACAGAGCAGGGATTTGCCGGTATTGGCGTCGGCGCTGCCATGGCCGGCTTGCGCCCCATTGTCGAGTTCATGACCTGGAACTTCGCCATGCAGGCGATCGACCAAATCGTCAACTCGGCGGCCAAGACCCTCTACATGTCGGGTGGGCAGATGGGTTGCCCAATCGTGTTTCGCGGGCCCAACGGTGCGGCTGCACGTGTGGCCGCCCAGCACAGCCAGTGCTACTCGGCCTGGTATGCGCATGTGCCGGGTCTCAAGGTGGTGGCGCCATCCAATCCGGCCGACGCCAAGGGCCTGCTCAAATCCGCCATACGCGATCCCAATCCCGTGTTGGTGCTCGAGAACGAGATCCTCTACGGCGCACATGGTCCTGTCCCGAAGGGGGAGTGGATCGTGCCCATCGGCAAGGCGCGCGTGGCGCGGTCGGGCAGCCACGCCACCATCGTCTCGTTCGCGCGCGGCATGGTCTATGCGCTCGAAGCGGCTGAGCAGCTGGCGGGCGAGGGTATCGAGGCGGAGGTGATCGATCTGCGCTCGCTACGGCCGCTTGACCTTGCGACGGTCTTGGAATCGGTGAAGAGGACCAACCGTCTGGTGACAGTCGAGGAGGCTTGGCCCGTGTGCTCGGTGGGCTCTGAGATTTGTGCTCGGGTGGCAATTGAGGCCTTCGACTATTTGGATGCGCCGCCGGCCAAAATATCCGGTGCTGACGTTCCCATGCCCTACGCCGCTAACCTGGAGCGCCTGGCACTGCCGAACGCCGCGCAGGTCGTCGAGGCGGTCAAGTCCGTGTGCTATGCAGGCTGATGCAAACGACACCAGGGTGGGGCGCGAGGTTGGGACGACCCGAGCCGGAGGACGCCCGCTGCGAGCAGTGCAGCGATATGACGCCAACCGAAGTTATCTGGCTTGAGGCTGCGTCCAAACTTTGAGACCCACCCCATCGTGAAGAGGCGAGGGGGTGCTTCCCCCTCGGGCACTCTCGAGAGAGCAGCATGCCAAACGAGATCCTGATGCCTGCGCTGTCGCCCACCATGGAGGAGGGCAAACTCGCCAAGTGGCTGGTCAAGGAGGGCCAGACCATCAAGGCCGGGGATGTCATCGCGGAAATTGAGACCGACAAGGCGACAATGGAGGTGGAGGCTGCCGACGAGGGGACACTCGGCAAGATCCTCGTGCCGGAGGGGACTGAGGGTGTGAAGGTGAACACCCCGATTGCCACGCTGCTCTCCGAGGGCGAGGGCCCAGGGGCGGCCGTCGCGGCCACGCCGCCCAAGGCCACCACGGCCCCTAAAATGCCGGCGCAACGGGAAGGGCAAGCGCGCGCGTCTGCCTCACCGGGTCGTGTGGCAGGGGACGGACCTGGGGCGGGAATGCAACCGGCGCCCGCGCCGCCACCCTTGTCCGCTTCCGGGGCGGGCCGGGGGCAAGCGCGCAGGGGTGACGAACCACGGGGTCTCTCCCCTGAGGCTAACGGTCATGGTCGCATTTTCGCATCGCCGCTCGCGCGTCGCTTGGCCCGCGAGTTGGGGGTCGACGTGGCCAGGCTGAAGGGTTCGGGTCCGCGCGGGCGCATCATCCGTCGCGACGTGGAGGCGGCCCTGAGGGACGGTAGCGCGCCGGCCGGGGCCAAGCCTGGAACCGCCGTTGCGGCGGTGCCCGCACAGGCCCTGGCGCAATCGATGCCTGATGACAAGATCCTCGCGCTCTACGCCAAGGGCTCCTACGAGGTCGTTCCCCACGACGGCATGCGCAAGGTGATTGCCCAACGGCTTACCCTGGCCAAGCAGACGATCCCGCACTTTTATCTGACCGTCGAATGCCGCATTGATAACCTGCTGCATGCCCGCGCGCAGATGAATGCCAGCGCACCCAAATCCGGCCCGCGCGCATTCAAGCTTTCCGTCAATGACTTCGTGATCAAGGCGCTGGCGCTGGCTCTCCTCCAGGTGCCGGCCGCCAATGTGACCTGGACGGAGGGGGGCACGCTGCGCCACAGGTACGCCGACGTCGGTGTCGCGGTGGCGATCGAGGGTGGCCTCTTCACCCCTATCGTGCGCCATGCCGAAGCCAAGTCGCTTTCGGAAATATCCAACGAAATGAAAGACTTGGCCGAGCGCGCACGCAAGCGCCGGCTGGCGCCGCACGAGTATCAGGGAGGCACCACCTCCATCTCCAACCTTGGCATGTATGGGATCAAGACGTTTGAGGCCGTTATCAACCCTCCGCACGCCACCATCCTCGCCATCGGGACAGGCGAGAAGCGGCCGATCGCGGACAACGACCGTGTCGAGGTGGCCACCTTGATGTCATGCACGCTGTCTGGGGATCATCGCGTGGTGGATGGGGCGGTTGGCGCCGAGCTGCTCAATGCCTTTAAGATGCTGATCGAGGAACCCGTGCGCATGCTGGCGTGAGCCGGCCCAGCGCGTGAAGTCGCGGATCATGCCGGCGTGGCGGTCTGGCCACCGTTGCCGCCTCGTCCACAGATTCCGCCCATTTTTGCTGAAGAAGTTGCGGCGCAATGCTTGCCTTGAGCTTGCAGATGCTGACATTCGGGAATAAGAGTCGGAAGTACAAGAAGAATTGTAAAGAGCGAGGCGTACGCTCAACCGCCACAACGCTATTCGGGGGTGTTGCCATGTCTTCCATGATTCGTGCCGCCGCGAAGGCGCTGGCCCTCGCGGGCGTGGCTATGGCGCTGGCAGGATGCGCTGCCGACGGCGAGAATTTTTTCACCACCGGCGCCCTCGGCACCTCCGCGGAGGCCAAACTCGACCCGATGTGCGTAACGCTTGCTTCGCGCATTGAAGCGTTGCGCAAAGAGGGCGTCGCCGAAAAGATTGAAAAAGCGGCCGCCAAAAAATACAAGATGACCCAGTCGGATCTGAACAAGGCCGACCAGCTCACCAAGGCCAACGCCGACTTCCAGCTGCGGTGCTCGACGATCATGCCGAAGTCGGCGACGGCCGACCCGGTGCCCGAGCCGCCGCCATCGCCGGCGCCAAAGAAGGCGTCGCCGAAGGCTGCGAGCGCTGCAACTCCATAGCCGAACTAGCCTCGCAAGGTGGACGCGTTTCAGCGTAGGCTCAAAGGGCCGCCCTTGGCATATATGACCGTCTGGTCGGTTGTCATGGCGGGGTAGATCGAGCGCCGGAGCTGCTTGGACCCCTTGCCCTAGCGGCGTGCGGGGGTTGTGATGCTGCAAGCCGGTCACACTCCCGCGCACAACAGTTGAAAAGGCCAAAGCATTGTGTTTCGTAAGGGCTGGCGGCACATGCAGGGAATAAGGGGAGCAGCGGTGAGCCGGACGGCGTCGAGGACGGTCTTATCTGTGGCCGCGGCGGTAGCCGTTGCCGCGCTCGCCGGGTGCGCGGAGGGGGACAATTTCGGCGGCGGCGACCCGGGCGCAACGTCCCTGGCCCCGGGGCAGACGTGCGGCTCGATCCGGGCGGAGCTCGATTCGCTCGATCACAAGGGCACCCAGGCCAAGGTCGAGGCTGCGAGCGCTGGCAAGAAGCTTTCCCCTAAAGACAAGACCGATGTTGACCGCTACAACTTGCTCCTCAACCAATACCTGGGCGCGCGTTGCCACGCCTGAGCTCTCCTCCCCCAGCCACACCATCCGCTTTGCGCAAAGGCCGCGAAACCGGTTGAATGGGAGGGCATGGCTTTTGTAGGCCATGCTTGGCGGCAAGAGCACCTTCTCCCATGGCGGAAGAAAGCTACGACATCATCATCATCGGCGCCGGTCCGGGCGGTTACGTTGCCGCGATCCGCGCGAGCCAGCTGGGCTTTAAGACGGCCATCGTCGAGCGCGATTACCTCGGCGGCATCTGTCTCAACTGGGGCTGCATTCCGACCAAGGCGTTGCTGCGTTCGGCAGAAATATTTCATTACCTGCAGCACGCTAATGCTTACGGCCTCACTGCGGAGAAGGTCGGCTTTGATGCCAAGGCAGTGGTCGACCGCTCGCGCCGGGTCGCCGGCCGGCTCAACAGTGGCGTCGACTTCCTAATGAAGAAGAACAAGATCGCCGTGATCTGGGGTGAAGCGAGCATCGAGGCACCCGGCAAGGTTTCGGTCAAGGCTTCGGCACGTGCGGCACCCAAGGGTGCGCTAGGCCCTGGCGCTTACCAGGCAAAGCACATCATTCTCGCCACCGGCGCACGCCCGCGCGTTCTGCCCGGCCTTGAGCCAGACAAGAAACTTGTCTGGACCTATTTCGAGGCGATGGTGCCACCGTCCGTGCCGAAATCGCTGCTCGTGATCGGCTCGGGGGCCATTGGCATCGAGTTTGCTTCGTTCTTTCGTACACTGGGCGCCGAGGTCACAGTTGTCGAAGTACTGCCTCAGATCCTGCCCGTGGAGGATCCGGAGATTGCGGCCTTTGCCCGCAAAAGCTTCGAGCGGCAGGGGATCAAGATCATGACCGGTGCCCGGGTGTTGAAGCTCGACAAGGGTGGCGACGGCGTCAAAGCCACCATCGAGGACGGCAAGGGCGGCACGCTCACACGCGCCGTGGAGCGCGTCATCTCCGCCGTTGGTGTGGTCGGCAACGTCGAGAATCTCGGCCTGGAGCGGCTCGGCGTAAAGACCGAGCGCGGGACCATCCTCATCGATGGTCATGGCCGAACCAACGTGCCTGGCATCTATGCCATCGGCGACGTGGCCGGGCCGCCGATGTTGGCACACAAGGGTGAACACGAGGGGGTAATCTGCGTGGAAGCCATCAAGGGGCTCAGACCGCAGGCCCTCGACAAGCTGAAGATCCCAAGCTGCACCTATTGCGCGCCACAAATCGCGAGTGTGGGGCTGACCGAGACGGCAGCCAAGGCGCAGGGCCGCAAGGTCAAGGTCGGTCGCTTTCCCTTCATCGGGAACGGCAAGGCCATCGCGTTAGGGGAGGACCAGGGGCTGACCAAGACCATCTTCGATGGCGCAACAGGTCAGCTGCTGGGCGCCCACATGGTGGGTGCCGAGGTCACCGAACTGATCCAGGGCTTTGTCATCGCTATGCAGCTTGAGACCACTGAGGAGGATCTGATGCACGCGGTCTTCCCGCATCCGACGCTATCGGAGACCATGCACGAGAGCGTGCTCGATGCGTTCGGACGCGTGATCCACGTGTAAGCGCGCCAAGCGCGCCGTTGGGAGCCATCGCGTGGCCAGGCCAAGCCCCCATCGCGGGGCTTTCGTCCGCATCCGCGGGCGCAGGTCGGCATGCGATCCGCTTTGAGGTTGGTGGGCTCCGGGCGTTGTCCCAGGTGGCGTGGGGACGCGCCGAAGCCTGGCGCTGCGCGGTCGTGGTGCGCGTTGCGCGGCGCGAAAAGCGCCGCGCCGGCGGTGCAAAGCCTCGACGTGATCTGCCGAGTCGGTCAGAGTTGCGGCTCGACCGGAATATCGTGTGCATGACCGGCGGCTCACCAGGGAGAAGAGCCATGAATATGAACGCGCAACAGCTCGTGATCTGGGCTGTGATCGGCATCATCGCGGGGTGGCTGGCAAGCGTCGTTGTGGGGGGCGGCGGTGGCTTGTTGCGCTACCTGATCACGGGACTCATCGGCGCTTTCGTCGGCGGCTTTGTCTTCAACGCGGCGGGTTGGAAGCTCAATCTCGGCAATGAGTGGGTCGATCAGGTCGTGGTCGCGGCGATCGGCGCCATCATCATTGTGATTTTGGCGCGGCTCATCGCCTGAAACAAAACTGTTGCGTGCTGCAAGAAGGAGGACGCGGGGCGCCTCGCGAGGCCGGTAGGGTGCTATTGCGCGCCCTGCCGCCTGGCGATAAACGCCAGACGCTCGAAGAGGTGCACGTCCTGCTCGTTCTTGAGAAGCGCCCCATGGAGCGGTGGGATCAGCTTTCTGGGGTCGCTCTCGCGCAGCGTCTCGGGGGAAATATCCTCGTTGAGCAGGAGCTTGATCCAGTCCAGTAGTTCCGAGGTGGAGGGTTTCTTCTTGATGCCTGGCACCTCGCGCACGTCGTAGAACACCTTCAGTGCCTCGCCGACAAGGCGACCCTTGAGATTGGGGAAGTGCACCTCAACGATCGAACGCATCGTCTCCGCATCGGGAAACTTGATGTAGTGGAAGAAGCACCGACGCAGGAAGGCGTCGGGCAGCTCCTTCTCGTTGTTGGAGGTGATGATGACGACCGGGCGATGCTTGGCCTTGATGGTTTCGTGCGTCTCATAGACGTAAAATTCCATGCGATCGAGCTCCTGCAACAGGTCGTTCGGGAACTCGATGTCTGCCTTGTCGATCTCATCGATGAGCAGCACGGGGCGTTGGTCCATCGTGAACGCCTCCCAGAGCTTGCCCTTGCGGATATAGTTCTTGATGTCACCGACCCTGGCATCGCCCAGTTGGCTATCGCGCAGCCGGCTCACGGCATCGTATTCGTAGAGGCCCTGCAAGGCCTTGGTGGTCGATTTGATGTGCCACTCGATGAGCGGGGCGGCGACGGCTTTGGCGACTTCTTGAGCCAACACGGTCTTGCCGGTGCCGGGCTCTCCTTTGACGAGCAGCGGCCGCTGCAAGGTGATGGCGGCATTGACCGCGACCTTGAGATCATCGGTCGCGACGTAGTCTTTGGTGCCTTTGAACTGCATGATCTGGCGCAACTGCTCCCCGGCCGGCAAAACGAACGGGCGACTTTACGGGGGCACAGGTGGCGCTTCAAGCGCCGAGGCGAACGGGCGCTGCGGTCCCGGCAGCCGCTTAACCGCCACTCCTTTGCCACACCCCCTTAAAAGTGGCGCTCGGGACCGGCTTGGGGGGACGCATCGCCATTGGGGTTGAGCCACCACCGAGTTTGGACTGTATCGTTGGGACTTCTTCTGCCTTGGGCTCTTTGGAGAAGATCGGCGGATGGCAGGGCGGTTTTCCCGTTCGTCCGCCCGGTTGTCCAAGACTGCCGTGCGGTCAGGTCCCAAAGCGCATGGTTTGCGGAAGTATTTGAGCCCCCTGACATCTGGAGGCGGCGCCAACATTAAAGTACCTGAGAGATTTAGCCGATGGATGGTCTCGTACATACTTTGCAAGGCGTGGAATTATTGCGATCGAGGCGGGGTTTGGGCTGGGCAGGGCCGGCCTGGAAACCTTCTGTGCTGCGGCGCACGGCAATGGCTTGACTTGAAAAAACAGCGGCTTAAATACGGGCGCGCGCATCGTGCCGCTCGGCTCGCGCCGCGCCGATACAACTCCTGTGGGTGACTGGGAAGCGTGGATGAGCAAGAGCAATCATGGCAAGGTGGCCGTTCGCAAGCCCGCCGGCAAGGGTGGCACCATGGGGACCTTGAACGGCGGGGCGGCCCGCGCAACGCTGACGGCGAAGAAGCCCGTCATCAAGGCAGGCAAGAAGGGCCGCTCATCGGCCAGCAGCATCGTTCTACCCGATGGGTACCGCCCGTCCGAGAACGAGCCGTTCATGAACGACCGTCATCGCGCCTATTTCCGCAATAAGCTGGTGGCTTGGAAAGAAGAGATCATCCGCCAGAACCGCGAGACCCTGCTCGTCTTGCACGAGGATTCCGCCCAGCATGCGGATCTTGCCGATCGTGCCACGTCTGAGACCGACCGCGCCCTGGAGCTTAGGGCGCGCGATCGGCAACGCAAGTTGATCGCCAAGATCGACGCCGCGCTCGCACGAATCGAGGAGGGCACCTACGGCTACTGCGAGGAGAGCGGCGAGCCCATCGGGCTGAAGCGGCTCGATGCGCGGCCCATCGCTACCTTGTCGCTGGAAGCGCAGGAGCGTCACGAACGTCGCGAGAAGGTATTCCGGGAAGATTAGAGCGCCGGCGAGGAGAGGGCGATGACCCCTGCCAGGCCTACTCAGCCGCCCCTCTTAAGCGGTTGCCGTTGCTCGCGCCGACCGTTTCGGGTTCGATCGGCTGGCCGACATTGGCCGCGCCCTCCCGGGCATGGCGGGCGAGATAGCGCTTTGCGCCGTCGAGCTCACGCAGATTGATGTCGAGTTGATTGAAGGGAATTTCGATTCCGGCCGCACGCAGTGCCTTCAGGATGGCGGTTCGCAGGTCGGACTGGACCTTGCCCGCTTGCGCGATATCGGGGAGCGAGATGCGCAAGGTGAACATCAGCGCGCTGTCCCCGAAGTTGTCGAAGAAGGCCATCGGTGCAGGAGTGCGCAGGACATCGGGATGGTTGTCAGCGCACATCTTCAGGAGCGCGATCACCTGCTCGGGATCGGAGTTATACCCCACCCCAACCTTTACATTGACGGCGCCGAGGGAGTCGCGGTGGGTCCAGTTGAGGACGCGTCCTGTAATCAGCTCGGAATTCGGCACGATCAGGCTGGCGCGGTCGAATGTCTCGATCTCCGTGGCACGCACGCTGATGCGGCGCACGAGGCCCTGCTGATCGCCAACGACGATACGGTCGCCGACCTTGATTGGGCGTTCGATCAGCAAAATCAGGCCGGACACGAAATTGTTGACGATCGACTGCAGGCCGAAGCCAATGCCGACCGAGAGCGCGCCGGCGACGATCGCCAGGTTGGTGATATCGACCCCGGCGTAGGATACCGCGAGCAACGCGGCGAGACTAACTCCGATGTAGCCAACCACGGTGTCGACGGAATTGGCAATGCCGGGGTCCATCCTGGTTTGCTGCAACGCCTTCTCGCGAAGCCAGCGCTGCAGCAGACGGGTGGCAAACAACAGAACGATGAACAGCACGATGCCGATCAGGATGCGGGCGAGCGAGATGCGGAACTGTCCGATCTCGATACCGAAAAACAGCGATTTGAACCAATCGCGGATGTCGGCGCCGGAAAAGCCCCATTGCATCATCAGAAATGGCAGGGCGCAGATCACCAATGCGAAAGTGAGCGCAATCTCGGTGAGCCGGGCCAACTGATTACGGCGGGGCGCGTCGAGGCCGAAGCGAGCCTCCAGAAGTTCGCCAACGGGATAGCGCCGCTGCTGGGGTTCGCGCGTGATGGCACGGATAGCAAGATACATTAGCCAGCTCACCACCAGAACAATGCCGGTGAGGACCAATTGCTGCGCCACAAACCGCGCGAGCGCGACGTAGCCGAAAAACGCCAGCCCGAGAATGGCGAGCGCGATCAGCCATAGCGGCAGTTTCAACCAACGCGGAGCGTGGCGAGGATAGCGCTCGGCGGCGTTTGCGGCGGGTGTTGCGATCTCAGCCGCCGCGGCGGTCTCGGCGGGCTGCGGGGTGAAGGGCGTGAGCAGCAGGCCGATGAGTAGAGCTGCGAAGGCGACGCTGGCGCCAAAGGTCTGCACGATGGTGAGCGCCAGGGGCACGAAGAAGACGCGACTGATCTCAGTCAGCGCCCCGTCGATGGCATAAAGAGCGGTGATGGCGCACAGGAGCCCTCCGACACGCCGTGTCGGCCCATCGGCGAGGGAGACGAGGCGCCAGTGCGGCGCGCTGGGCGCGAGCACGGCGAAGATGAGCGCCGACACCGCCGCATAGAGGACCACCGCTTTCAGGACGCCCGCCGCGGTAACCCCCCATGGCGGGAAGAGGAGGTCCATGGCATCCAGTCCGGCGTAGAGCAACAGAGCAGCGGCGATGGTTGGCAGTGCGCGCAGCGGAGCCACCCATGCCACGGACATCGCGCGCTCGAAAAATGAGGGCGGTGGCGGCACGCTGCGCTTTTGGCGCCGGTCAGTCAGCCGACCGAGCCCTAATCGCAGTGCGACAAAGAGGATCACCACTGCACCAAGCAGCAGACCGACTTTGAGCCGCTTGATGTTCGCCCAGCGCAGCCAATCATCGGTGAGGTAGCTGATGCGGTTGCCGACGGGCGGCGCCTTGCTCATGAGTTCGCGCCACAAGTCCGGCAACAGCGGGCTCGGGCGCCGCTCCATCAGGTTCTTGGCAAATAACGAGTGCCGCAGGACCGTGATCTTCTCGATCAGCTGGCGTGCCCGTACCCAGGTGAGCTCGGTGGATTTGATCGCACCGTCGAGGCCGGCTGCGAGCCCCGTGAGGCGCGCTCGCTCGGCAGCGAGGGCAGGTGCCTCCGCGGGTCCGTCCTTGCCGGGCGGTGGGCCGAGTTTATCGATCTGCGACCGCACGGCGGCAAGCTGGGGGCGCAACGCCTCGGCAGCCTGGGAGGAATCATCGAGGATCGTCTCGACGTCCACCCGCAGCCCACCCAGCTCTTCCTCGAGTTCGGCCAGGTGCTGGATCGTCTTTTCGGCGGTTTCGATGGCAGCGGTGAGCCGCGCCACGTTGTCGGCGATCTCGGCGGGCAATTCCGGCTTTGCGGGCCGCGCTTGCGCGCCCTCGGATGGGGCGGATTGCGTTTGATCAGGTGATGGCGCTTGCGCGGCAGCGGGGAGAAGCGAAAAGGCCGAGATGAGCAGCGCGGCGAAGAAGACGCGACGCTGCCTGGAAGGAGTTAGGCTTTTCATTCGTTGACGGCTTGGCCCAAACTGCGCGGTTGGCGCGTGAACACGGGGGCGGACGGTTCGGCCGGCATTCTCATGGCTGGTGGGGGCTGGATGCCGGTCTCGATGAGGACGTCGACAGGCCCACCGGTCATGATGAGGTGCTCGATGCCGTCGCGTCGAATGAGCACCAGCTTGCGGCGTGCGTCGACCGAGGCCTGCTCGATCACGCCCAGGCGCGGCTCCGGCCTGGGCCGAAACAGCCAGCCGCCGATATTGAAGTTTGCGACGTTCGACTCACCCATGACATAGGTGCGGTAGGCCAGCAGCGCAGCGCCGGCGGCAGCGGCGAGCAGGATCAGGATGAACAGCCAGTAGAGCCAGTACATGTCCCGAAAATCCTCTGGAATCGTTGAGCCCGACGGTGCCGTTTCTGCAAGGTCGCCGAAAGTTTGAGCCGATCGTTAGACGGGAAGATGCAGACGCCCCCAATTTGCGCCCCAGTGCCCCCCGAGGCGACAGCCGTTCTTGTGGAACGCTCCCCAACGCGCCAGCCGGGTCGCTGGCTCCTTCATCGCATCTTAACCTGAATGCCTGCTTTCTTGAAGGCGCCAAGTGGACCAACCCCCAGCGTTGGCCCGTTGCCTCCCGGATGTCAGAGTCTGTTCATGCGTGCAAATGCTGGCTCAATTCAGGCGCTGCGAGGTCCCTACGCGCTCAACCTGAAGTCGCTAAGGGCGCTGCTGGCGCAGAATCAGCTAAGACTTGCCGCCATGGCAAGAATGCAGGCGCGCCACGATCCGGGGCAGGCCGCGGCGCGGTTTGGCTGGTGGCCGCGCTTGCCAAGGTCGGCCGGCGCCTTGCTGCTCCTCGGCTTCTCTGCAAGCGGCGGCCTCGCCCTGCTTGCGCTCATTGCCGCCGGTGCCGGCGAGCTCATTGTGCAGGGCGTATTGGCCTTGCTTGCGGTGACCGGCGCCTTCCTCCTCTTTAGCCTGCTGTTCGGCTATCTGCGCTTGAGCGAGCGCGTGGCCGAAGCCGAGATGGTGAAGGCGATCGCCGATGGCCTCGACCAGGGCCTTGAAATTGTCAACCAACAGGGTGTGGCGCTCTATCGCAACCGCGCGTTGCAGCGCCTCACGGGCAGGCGCGCAGGTCGGCACGCCACGCTGGAGGAGCTCTTCGCCGGCGAGCCCGGATCGGCCCAGGCCTTCTTCCGGCTCAACCGTGCCGCCGAGCGCGGCGAGCCCCGAGACGAGGAGTTCTATGCCGATGCGGGTCCCGTTGGCGCCCGTGCAGGGCGCTGGCTCAGGGTCGGTGTGCGGCCCTTTGCGGGCCCATCAAGCGAGGCGAAAGAGGGCCAGCGGCTGACGCTCTGGCAAGTGGTGGACGTCACGCGCGAACGCACGCGCGAGATCGAGACGGTGAGCGGCCTTGAGGCGACGCTGGCCTTCTACGACAGCTTGCCGCAGGGACTGTTTGCCGTCACCCCGGAGGGGCGCATCGCCCATGTCAACGCCACGTTATCGCAATGGCTGCGCCTGCGCACCGAGCCCGGCCGTACGTTGAGCCTGCTCGACATTGTGCCAGCCGACGGGGCTGACCTCATTCGTGCGGTGGCGCGCAGCAGCCAGGGGCGCGCAACCCGGCTTGAGGTTGACCTGCTACGCGAGGACGGCCGTGTGTTTCCCGCCGAGCTCGTCTGTCGCGGCCATGGGCCCCGAGGCATCATCTCAGCCCTGGTGCTCGATCGCAGTAGCGAGCCCACGCGCGCCGAGGTGCAGGCTCACACCGAGGTGCGTCTGACGCGCGTCTTCCAGTCGGCACCCTTCGGCATCGCGACGGCCGACGCCTCAGGTCGCATCGCGACGGCCAACGCTGCGTTCATGCGCATGTTCGCGGTGGAGGGTCGCGGCGTACCGTCGACCGTTGCCGGTCTGGTACCCGACGGTGAAGAGGAGGCCGGCCGCGAGCTTACCAAGGCGCTCGAGCGCGCGGTGTCCGGCCGCACGGCCGGGGCGCCGATCGAGGTCTTCTTCGGTGCCCAGCGCGAGCTGGCGCGACGGGTCTATGTGAGCGCGCTCGGCTCGGGCGGGCGAGCGCGTGAGGGTGCCGTCCTTTACGCGATCGACGCCACCGAGCAGAAGGCACTGGAGCAGAAATTTGCTCAGAGCCATAAAATGGAGGCCGTGGGGAAGCTCGCAGGCGGCGTGGCGCACGACTTTAACAACGTGCTCACGGCTATCATCGGCTTCTCCGATCTGTTGCTCCAGACGCACCGCCAGACCGATCCTGCCTACCGCGATATCATGAATATCAAGAGCAGCGCCAACCGGGCTGCCGGTCTCGTGCGCCAACTGCTGGCCTTTTCGCGACGGCAGACCATGCAGGCGGAAGTGCTGGAGTTGGGTGAAGTGCTGACCGACCTTTCCGCCCTGCTGAACCGCGCGATGGGCGAGAAGATCGAGCTCAAGATCTTGTCGGGCCGCGATTTGTGGTATGTGAAGGCCGACAAGACCCAGTTCGAGCAGGTCATCATCAATCTGGCCGTCAACGCACGCGATGCCATGCCCGACGGCGGCTGTCTTACCATCCGCACGCGCAATGTGAGCGAGCGCGAAAGCCTCAAGCATGCGGGCGCCGGCATGGCTGCCGGCGAGTACGTGCTGATTGAGGTGGAGGATACGGGTGTCGGTATGACCGCGGAGGTGATGGGCAAGATCTTCGAGCCCTTCTTCTCTACCAAAGAGGTGGGCAAGGGCACGGGGCTCGGCCTGTCGACCGCCTATGGCATTGTCAAACAGACCGGCGGCTACATCTTCGCCGACAGCGAGTTGGCCAAGGGCACCATCTTCCGTGTCTACCTGCCGCGCCACATCGTTGAGAACGAGGAGGAGATCGCCCAACCGCGGGAGCGCAAGAGGGAGGCAACGCGCGATCTCACTGGCTCGGGACGGGTGCTGCTGGTCGAGGATGAGGACGTCGTGCGCAACTTCGCCGCACGGGCCTTGGCGCGTCAGGGTTATGAGGTCTTGGAAGCTGGGACCGGTATCGAGGCGCTGGAGGTGATGGAGCGCGAGAAGGGCAAGGTCGACATCGTGGTGAGTGACGTCATCATGCCGGAGATGGATGGGCCGACACTCCTGAAAGAACTGCGCAAGACCAATCCTAGCCTCAAGTTCATCTTTGTCTCAGGCTATCCCGACGACGCGTTCAAGAAGAGCCTTGATGATGACGAGGCCTACACCTTCCTGCCCAAGCCGTTCACGCTGCCCCAGCTTGCCGCCAAGGTGAAGGAGCAGCTGGCGGAGTAAAGGGTTCCCTGTTCCCTGTGGAACAGACGCGGAGAGAAGCCTTGGGCAATCTGCGCCTCACCGTTCGGTCCCCCCCCGACGGCAACTGGTGCGCTGGCCCTCCCCCCCCGCACCTCATTGGCGCCTCGTCCCCCGTCGAGGCGCCATTTTCTTGGTCACGGCAGATGACCTCGTTGCCGGGCGCTCGTGGAGACCGGGAGCTGACGCCGCCACGTCTTGCCGAGGCCCCAATCCCTCATCGTGATGAGACCACAGGCCCTGCGGACACGCGGAATGGGAGCCTCCACGAAGGCGACGTCCCAGGTATCTCCGGGAATCTGGCCGGCGGGCCACAGTTATGCCGCTATGCACACCAAGCGTGCCATCCACGATCCGGCCGTGACCAAGCCTGAACGACCTCGTTGCCTACGGCCCCGAATTGGGCGTCTCCGATGACACGCCCGCCACCGTGGGTTGAGATCGCGTGAGCATCTTGAGCCTAGCCTCGCGAGACAGCGGATGAGGAATGGCCGCTGGCGATTGGGGCCCCAGAACAACCCAGAACAACTCAGAACAATGATGGTCATCGAGCCGCGTGCCCAACCGCTCGGCTGAGCGCAGAACCATGGCAGGGCCAATCTGGAGCCCTGCTCCTTTGACCGATATGGCAGCTCACGGGGTCTCGCGGCGCGTCGGCGTTGTGTGCGTGCAATATTTTGAGTGAAAACATGTCACTCGGTCGGGGATCGAGGGGCGTGCCTGCGCTGAGCGGGGAGGGCACCAAACACCTTGATAGGTCGGCGAGCTGTGAGCCCAACCAGGGTGGTCCCGCTACTCCTTCTCCGCGAGCACTTCGCGCAGATTTTCAATCTGTAGGGAGAGTTCGTTGAGCGCATCGCTGAGCCCCTCACGCGCATCTAAATCACCCCACTCCGGCTCCCCTTCCAACTCCGCCAACGTTGCAACGATGCAAGAACGAACCTCGTCGACCTTGCCTTTCAGTTCGTGTGCTGTCATTGCCGTGCTGTCCTCTTGTACCATCTTTGCACTTTCGCTTTTTTGCTTCATGCAGCGGACGTCCACAGGGGCAAGTGGCACGCAAGCGACAAGGGCTCGCTGCTCGCACACCGGGCCCATGCCGGGGCTCAAAGGTCGGCCAGGAACAGCGCAACGCGTCGGCTCTGTGGTGCATGGATCGCGGCATTATGGCTGCCTGCTGACGACTGGTTCTTCCAAAACGGCCGTTATCTGCGGAGGTTCCGGCATTCGCCCTGATCCAAGCTCGTCTCCAAGCAAGGGCTAGAGCGCCAACGCGCAGGCTGAGGATGCAGCGCATCAGCTGCCTTGCGGACGTGCCACGCGCTGGCGACACCGCACTGCGAGAGCGCCCCCGAGCGCGGGCGGTGCGGTACGCGGCTGGGCCAGTATGGGATGCCACTTGCTGGAAGGTGTGTGGTCTGCGACAGACGACGCAATTAGGATAGCGTGCGGCTCCTGCTGGCGTAACAGAAGTGGCCCTGGCGCGTGGGCTCGCCGGGACAGTGGGTACCACCTCCCGCGGCGGGCAGATCCGCAAGGAAGGGATCCGCAAGAAAGGCATCCGCGTGACCGCCGATTGGAGAGTTCGACGCATTGACGTCGGCGAAGGGCTCCGCCTGCGGGGCTTGCGTCTCCATGCTCTCGCCGATGCGCCAACCGCGTTTGGTTCTACATTGGCGCGTGAAGAGGCCTACGCCGAGGAGGTCTGGCATCAACGCGCAACCGAGGGAGCTGCCGCGATCGAGCGCGTGATCTTCGTGGCGGAGCGCGCCGGGGACTGGCTAGGCATGGCAAGCGGGCTCGCGGACACGCCGCAGCAATCGGTGCCAATGGGTCCCGTGCTCGTGGGCATGTTCGTGGATCGGAGCGCGCGCCGGTTGGGAGTGGGCAAAGCCCTCATCGAGGGCGTCGGCGGGTGGGCAGCGTCGCGTGGATACGAGTGGCTCCATCTGTGGGTGGTGTCCACCAATGCTCCGGCCCTCAGCCTTTATCGCCAGCTTGGTTTTGCAGCGACCGGTGGCGCAAGGCCCCTCACCCACACACCCGGGCTCACCGAAGTGCACATGGTGAAGCGGCTGGCATCGCCCTGATCTGTGCAGGCAAGGACGTCGCGACGGCCCACAAGAAGCGCGATCTTGTCATACCATGCCCCACGCCCCATTAGCGCGGACCCGAGCGCGATCGGCATTCTCGCAGGGCTGATCACGAACGAGCGGCGCAGCTGCTGGAACACATGCAGCAGCGTGCGCTGTTATGGCCGCATCGTTTCCATGTGGTCGCACGCGGATGTGGCTGGACACCCTAACGCGAGTTCCTTGCAGTGAGCCCTCGCGAGGCATCGTTGCAGCGTTCAGACCAACCCCGGGACGCCGGATCTGCGCCCTAACGCATCTCATGTGCCTCCCGGTCAGCGCTCAATTTGAGTGAAACACCAGGGTTCTGAGCTCGATGCTTTCGCGTGGGAGCGCATCCGGTGGCGTGCTCGGGTCGGTAAATGCAGTGTGGGGTGTGAAGCGGGCGCGCCCATCCGTCTGCGAGTCGTAGCACTTCAGCAGCAGCACGTCCTCGACGTTCATGTCGGGCACGTAGAACCAGCGATGCCCCGGATCGAAGGTGACGGAATAGATCTCGCCGACGCGGTTGGGATAGACGAGATCGGTTGCGACCAGGTGTTCCGGCTTGACGGTCCGTGCGTCACAGACAGCGAGCGGGGTGTCGCGCAGTGGTCCACGGATTGGCCGCCACAGGTTGATGATCTGCACGCGACCGCGCAGCAATTGGTCTGCCTCTTCGGTCAGCAGATCGCGCACGCGCTGCGGCCCTGATCTGACAGTGTGATCGACGTGCACGCGCGGGACGGGCTGGCGCGGTGCGTTGGCACGCCGATCGTCGCTGCCCGGCACGCGCCGGCGCACGGTGTGGTCAAAGATGTGAACGCGATCGGCGCCGGTAAGGCCCTTTAAGAGCTGCACGGCCTCCGGGTAATAAATCTCCTTCACCTCCTCGTCATCATAGAAATCGCGAATTGCGCTTTTGTGCTGGACGAGAGCGAAACCTTCCTCGTCCAGCGATAGCTGCGACAGAAGGGGACGTGCGTCACGGATGACGAGGGGTTGTGGATCGTTCACCACCGTCGTGCGCACCGCTCCGGCGGGCGGATCATAGGTATAGGTGCGCGGCCTCGCACGCGTGGGTGCGAGGTAGTTAAGCTCTGACTTAACTCCTCGCAGAAGGTCGCTGTGTACGCTGTGCATGTTCATTAGGCTCCTCGCGCTCTCTATCATGTAAGTTGTGTGGATCATGTAAGTTGTGTGGATCACGTAAGGTGTGTGGCACCGGCGGGTTCATCTGGCACCAATCGAGCCAACCCACGGTGCTGCCTGCTAAGGTCCCGTATCGCAGGCTATGGCTGAGTGATGCTCCACCCACACAAATAGGAAAGGCGTCTCGGTACGCAACCGAGAAGTTTTCATCAAGATGGCGAGGAAATCTCATGTCGATGTGTGCGGGCAACGTGTAGCATCCTCGGCGGTCCGGGCGACGTGCTCGGATCTAATGGTGCGGCTCCCCCCACCTCATGCAGGGTCGCGCCGACCAGCATGGGCCAGTCGCGAGGAGCCATTTGCGAGGTGATGGCTCACTCTTGAGCGCGGAGCGTCGCGCTCGGTTGAGACGACAGGAAGGGCAAAATGAGCCCACGGCAGTTGCATCTTGGGGCATTCATGCGGCCCGTCAGCATTCATACCGGAGCTTGGCGCTATCCGGGCGCATTCCCGGACGCCAACTTCAATCTAGGCCACCTGAAGCGAATGGTGCAGACGCTGGAACGCGGCAAGTTCGATGCCTTCTTCATGGCTGACCATCTGGCCCTCCTCAACATGCCGATCGAAGCGCTGAAGCGCAGCCATACCGTAACGTCGTTCGAGCCATTCACGTTGCTTTCAGCGCTGGCCGTCGTCACCGAGCGCATCGGCCTTATTGCCACGGCGTCAACGACCTTCGACGCGCCTTACCATATCGCGCGCAGGTTCGCCTCACTCGACCATATCAGCGGCGGGCGTGCGGGTTGGAACATCGTCACGACGTCCAACCCGGACGCGGCCTTGAATTTTGGTCTTGAGGATCACATGGAGCATGGTGAGCGTTATGCTCGTGCGCGCGAGTTCTACGACGTTGTAACGGGCTTATGGGACAGTTGGGCAGACGATGCCTTCCTCCGCGACGTCGAGAGTGGCAGCTTTTTTGATCCAGACAAGCTGCACGCGCTCAATCATAAGGGGAAGTATTTGTCGGTACGCGGGCCGCTCAACATTGCCAGACCCGTCCAAGGCTGGCCCGTGATTGTGCAGGCCGGGGCATCGGACGCGGGGAGGCAGCTTGCGGCAGAAACCGCCGAGCTAGTGTTTGCCGCTGGATCCAATTTCGTTGGAGCCCAACGGCTCTATGCCGATATCAAGGGCCGCGCGGAGCGGTCGGGACGTAATCCGGATCATCTCAAAATTTTGCCTGGGGCGCTGGTGATTGTGGCCGAGACGGTGGAGGAAGCGCGTGCGAAAAGGGCGCGGCTCGACAGCCTTGTGCACTATGACAGCGCCATCGCCTCACTCTCGATCGCGCTGGGTCAGGATGCCTCAGGTTTCGATCCCGATGGCCCGCTGCCCCAGATCCCCGAGACGAATGCAAGCAAGAGCGGGCGGGAGCGGGTGATCGAGCTGGCCAGACGAGAGAGGTTGAACGTCCGGCAACTTGCGCAGCGGCTGGGCGGGTATGGCGGGCTAGCGTTTGTCGGCACGCCCGCCACCATCGCTGACGAGATGGAGCAATGGCTCCTTGAACGGGCGAGCGATGGGTTCAACGTCATGTTTCCCTACGTTCCCCAGGGGCTCGAAGATTTCGTTGAACGCGTCGTGCCGGAATTGCAGCGTCGCGGGCTGTTCCGGCGCGAGTATCCGGGGTCAACGTTGCGAGACACTCTCGGTCTACCGCGTCCCGCCAACCGCTTTTTCTCGAGCGCGCGCTAACCGAAGTCGTTGGGGAGGTGCGGGCCATGCGGCCACAATGCCGGGAACGAGCGTCAACGCGCCGGCTGGGTTGCAGCACCTGAGCGACGCAGCATCCCGCGTCGCACCCAACCGGTCGGTCTCGCCACCTCGCCTGAGCGTCTGCGCTCACAGAGCCACTCCCGATTTCCGCAAGATCTCGCGTGTCCGCTGGCGCTGCTCCTCGCCGATGATCAGGCGTTCGGCAAAGTCCTTGCCCTGAGGCCGTGTGGCATCGATGCCCATCTTGGTGAGCGTGAATGTTTCGGGGTCGGAGGTGGGATCGAGAATGGCGCCCTTGCATCCAGGGATGAAGAAGATGTCAGTCTCCGGCCGCACGCGTGTGGCAACTGCCCACATCACGTCGTTCAAATCGAATATATCGATGTCCTCGTCAACCACGATAACGTGCTTGGTGTAGAATTCAGTACCGAGCGCTGCGAGAATTGCCTGCTGCGGTTCGCCCTGCGCTGTCTTCTTGATCTTAATGAACGCCATGAAGGCACCGCAGGTCGTGTGGGGTACGTGCACGCCTATCACGTTTGGGAGGTTGCGCTTCAAGCTGTTGAGGATCTCTCCTTCCCGCGTGATGCAGGAGACGAGAATGTGGTCCTTGGACATACCTGACGCGACCGAATGATACATGGCATCGCGCCGCATGCGGATGCGATGTGCAACAAATACATTTTGGGTGCTGCGATAGGAGGCGTAGCCAGTGAATTCGCTGAACGGTCCCTCCGGCTCCTTTACGTGCGGCAGAATTTCACCCTCGATGATGATTTCTGCGCCGACGGGAACCTCAAGGTCCTGCACACCGCACTTGGCGAGCATATAGGGTTCGCCGAAAAGTCCGCCAATTATCTCATACTTTCGTACCTGAGGTGGGTAGGCATAAACCATCGAACCCATGTAGTGGAGCGGGTGAATCCCGAGCGTGACGGCCACAGGTAGACTTTGCCCGCGCTCCTCGGCCCGGCGATGGAATTCCCACATGCGCCGCCTGGAATGCAGCGATACCCCAAGCCTGTTCTTGCCCTTAAGCATCAGACGATGGAAGCCGGTAGTGTCCACGCCGCTAACGGGGTCGCGAGCGGCGAGCTGCCCGGCCGTAATATAGGGCGCGGCGTCGATGGCAAAATGCTGCGGAATGGGCAGCGCCGTTAGATCGATTTCATCGCCTTCCAATGTCACTTCCTGCCAGGGAGCACTGCTGACCGTTTCACAAGGAATGAAGCGTTGGCAGCGTTCGCGAAAGGCGGTCGGCAGATCGGCTACGCAAACACCAAGGCAGGCCGCAAGTAGTTTGCGGTTTCCAGCGATGTTGGTCACGATCGGCATCGAGCTCCCTTCGACGTTCTCATAGACAATGACGGGACTTTTGCCGGCGCGTTCGAGCTCAAAGACAATCGAGGTAATGTCGAGGTGTGTGCGAACGGGCTCGCGGATGCGGAGGATCTCGTCTGGAAATTCTCGTTCCACCAGTTGCAGAAAGCCGCGCAAGCTCTGGCGATCCAGATTTGTCAAACGGTGCGACATCGGCGCCTCATGCCTTTGATCCAGCGACAGTCTAGCTTGCCCGACGCCTTGAGACGAGCGCCGCTTCTGTCGTGCCAGCCGGTGCCGCTGATGGCGCGCGCTCGTGATCCCTGCAGCTCGAATGCAAGCACGCGATGATGCGCTCGTGCCCAGGACCAATTTGGTCCAGGCGATTGCGCTGGAGCATGCGAGAGGGGAGTAGGTTGGACGCCATGTGAACCAGAAGAGGGTCTGGCTTTCTCGTCGCGGCTGGACGGGAGCTGTCGACTGCCAAACTGTCGGGATGGCCGCACTAGGGATGTCGCGTGCGCGCCCAGCGCCAAAGACGCCCGCAACTGAGGCAGCCTTATTGCCGGGCCGAGCCAAGGCGGACGCCGGCCTTGAACGGATTTCTGGACGGTGTGAGAATCCTAGCCGCGGCGGCCGATCGGCCGTCGCCGCGGAGGGGAGATATTGGCGCCGACGTCAGCCAGACCGACCGGTCTGATCTAGCTGTCGGCAGCCAATCGGTTCCCTTCTGCCGGTTTGACCACGCTTTCAGCTGCGGAGGGCCGCCGTGCAAGACATCAAAGTGGTCCTGACCATGGACTGCGAACCCACCCTTGCGACCAGTCATCCCACGGCTACCGGACCGGTCGATTGGCACGCGGGCGAGGACGCTGTCTTGGGCTACGCGAGCATTGCAGCGCAGTGGGGTTTGCCGGTCACGTTATTTGTTCATCCGGAGGCGGCCGTTGCCCAAGCGGCCCTCTTTCAAGAGCTCGAGACGAGGGGAGCCTGCCTCGGACTTCACATGCATCCCTGGAAGTATTCACTTTGGCGACACCAGGGGCGCAAGTTCCTGGCGCACTATGGTGGGCTGTCGGCAACCGAACAGGGTGAGATCCTTGCGGAATCCTCGGCCCTCTGGGCAGACGCAATCGGTCATCGTCCATACTACTTTCGGCCCGGCACATTTTCAGCGAATGATGCGATCTTCCAAGTGCTCGCGGCGCAAGGGTTCCGGGGTGGCTCGTGCAGTGCTCCGGGGCGGCTCATTCCCGAGATGCAAGCGATATGGATCAAAGGTCAACCTGATCCGCATCGAGCGAGCGCCGTCTTTCGTCAGGCGCAGGGCGACCTCGAATTCGCAAACATGCCGCTGTCCGCGGACGTTTCGCAACCGCTTGCCGGCCCTTCTGGACGCAGTATGTTTGCCGACTTCCGGCCAGACGTCGACTGGCCCGGCCAATACGGCGTGAGCTACCGAACGATCGCTACCAACATCGTGAGCCAAGTCCGCGAGCGCGACCCGCCGGTACCGGTGCTCAACAGCATCACGCACAATCATTACGCTTATCGCGACACGGCTGATCCGGTCTGTCGGCGCCTTTGCGTGATGCTCGATGAATTGATGTCCGCCTGCCACAAGGCCGGTTTGCGTGTGATACCAGCGACCTTGCAACACATCACCGACGATGTGCTCGCCCGGCCAGCTGTTGCAGAACCCTTCGTTTGCGAGGGTGCGATTTTCGATCTCTCTGCGGGTCAAGCTGACATCGACACAACGGCGCGTTAGCCTGCAGATTGAGTTTGCTAGAGGCGCGCCGCGCAAATGGGCTGGCATAACCAGCCAACTTGGCTCTTCTGATAACGACCCAAGAGCACGCTCTGTTTGCGTAGAGCTGTACTGCAACGGTGCGGTTGGAAACTTGCGTTTGGCGAAATACCAGCGATGTTGAAAATCTGCGGGCATCTCACGGAGTTCACGAGCGCTGTTGCACTGCCGCAAGCCGTGTCGACCCGCACAACCGCGCATCCTTGATGGCTGAATGGGAACCCTTTGGCAAATGTCCAGACGAACCAACATACTGGGCTGATTAAGAAAAACGTCAATTGGTCGGGATGGATAGATTGACGGGCGTTGACTGATGATTTTGTGCGCGCATGCTTCGCTGCACAATAAGAGGCGTATGTACGGAATAGGTTTGAACTGATGCGAGTTCGCCACTGGAAAGAATTGAAATCGTGTATCTTCTTTGGGTGTCGAGATTCGACACTGTCTAGGTCTAACTCGGGAAATCAAGGGGGATACAGATGGAAGCGATAAACTCGGTCAAGTCATGGATCGGGGCGCTCACGGACGTAGGTTTGATGTTGTTGGCGCTCGCAATTGTTGCGTCGCTACTCGTAGGGGGAACGTTGCCATTCTTTGGCGGCGTGGTGGCCAATATCACTGCGCTGGTAAAGGACCTCGGCAGCAACGGTTTGGTCGGTCTGATCGCGGTCGGGATCATCTTGTGGCTGTTTTCGAAGCGATCTATTGGCTAGACGTTCGCCTCGGGGCGGGGCTGTGCACCCGCCCCACTTACGGTCAGGTACTACGCGATGATCGATCAGATAAGAAGAATTGGTTGGCTCGCCGCCGAAGCGGGTCTGCTCATAATCGTGCTCTGTGTTCTTCTAAGCATCATCCTTGGGAACGAAGGCGGCCCCTTCATTTCCTCTGTCTCGGAGAATGCTGGAAAATTCTTGCAGGCGCTTCCTCCGGGCGTCACCCTTGGGGTATCACTGATCGTTTTCCTTTACTGGTTCGTCAAGAATAGGCTGCGTTAAGTTCGGAGAATTCTGTTTGCCCACGCCAATTGCTCGCCGACCACGAACGCGTAGTGTAGTTGTTGAGAGCTATTGACCGGCTCATCGATGAAGCACCTATACCCAAAACAATCATCGCGACCGCTGGGAGCCAGGGGCTTGATGTTGGCATCGCCGACCTGCCTCTGGCCGCAGTTATCTTCGTCGATGGCAAGTGGGGACTTCGAGGGGATGCACGGCAGAGGGGTGTCCGAAGGGCTCGGCGGCCGGGCTCGTTGGGGTCCTAGCCAAAACGGCAGCCCGATCGGCAGACAAGCGCCGAAGGGAGCGCGTGCGAGTGCACGATCGCCGACAAGAGGCCATGCCGGTCGAGATCGCCACAGTCCCAACTGCTGACGCAGGCGCCGCCGGTTCATTGAGATTGCCCAAACACGACCTGGTGTTGGGTCGAAACGTTCATGTGGAGCGAAGGGGGCGCACGCCTTACCTGGAGTTTCGGCCTCGGGGCTACCCCCGGACGTCTTGTGGTACCTCTGTCTCTAGACATAGGCCCGACACCAATTGCCCTGCGGTGATCAGCATCGCCTGCAGAGCCACAGTGAGACCCCGAACGGGATTTAGTGCCCGATCATCGGTGTCGCCGTGCGAGCGCTTTGGCGGCCGCGCCTTGCGTCGATGGAGCACATGGCTCGCAACCGAGGAATCGGCGACAGTTGCTTGGGGGATGCGGCGCGCCGGAGGGGACATGCGCATTGCAGGCGTGTTGCTGGCCGCATTCTGCGTGCTGCGGGCGATGTCAGCGCCTGCGGAAGCACAGCAGACATGCCCACCTGATGCGCTTGGCGTTTCACGGGTGGTCGAGATCGATACGAACGGGGGTCCCTGGTTTGGCGCGCCGCTCGGCGATCACGAATGGCTGGCACCTGGCGAAGTGGTTTTGACGTTCGACGATGGGCCGATGCCCCGTTCCACGCGGCCGATCTTGGCGGCGCTCGCCGCCCAGTGTACCCACGCCACTTTTTTTATGGTTGGGGAGATGGCCGCGGAGTATGCCGCGGTGGTCCGGGAAGTCGCCGAGCAGGGGCACACCATTGGTACACATACCTGGTCGCATCTCAATCTGAAGCGACTGCCGGACGACAAGATGAAGCTGCAGATCGAAGCAGCGTTCACGGCGGTTGAGAAGGCAGCCGGAGTGCCAATCGCCCCGTTTTTCCGCTACCCCTATCTGAGCTCCAGCGATACGACGGTCGCCTACCTGCAGTCTCGCAACATCGCCCAATTCGCCATCGACGTCGATTCGTTCGACTGGCGCAGCCGCAATGCCTCAAGCGTCATTCAACGGGTGATGTCTACGCTCCAGCAGCGCGGTCGCGGCATCATCCTGCTGCATGATATTTTCCCGTCGACGGCGGCCGCGGTTCCCGCACTTCTGAAGGCGCTCAAGGCTAAGGGCTACAAGGTGGTCCATCTGCGACCTGCGGCGGCGGTGCAGACGCTCGCGGGGTTCGACCCCCCGCTCAAGCCTGGCAAGGAGGTCACGCATGGCGAACACATGCGACGCGTTCGAATCCATGCAAGGAGCGGTTCGCCCAGCAAATGGCTAACGTGGTAGGCGCGCCGCGTCCCCAGCACCGGGCGGGATGCACGTTCAGGGGCAATCCCTCCGACTGTGGTCAGCAAGACTAGCGGCTGCTTGGATAGCTGTTTATGCCGTCCGCCCTCCCAATTCGGTTGCAAACGAATGGTGAAGTCGTGATACGATGCGGGTGGCTGCATGTGTCTCATGTGATTGCTGCGGCGCACCACAATCGAGCTGGTGCTGTTGAGCTCGCGCTGTTGAGCGGGGCTTTGGAAAGGACGCAGCGGCCCGATCGCTAGGGATTATGGAGGACCAAGCATGAACCAGCCGGCAGCTTCTCCAACCACATCGCGGCGACAATTTATGAAGCTTGCGGCTGGCGGGACCGCCGCCGCGCTGAGTACCGCGCGGTCGGTGCGGGCTCAGTCCAAGACGATCACGATCTTGCACGAAAGCTCGTTCATCAAGCCCTTCGACGAATATATACCGAACGTGCTTGCTCCCGCCTATGAGAAGCAAACCGGGATCAAGGTCAATTATGAGGTTACGAGCGTTGGTAGTCTGCCCACTCGGATCAGCACGATAGCAGAGACCGGATCCGGAGCGGACATTACGATGAATGGCCTACTCCAGGTGATCCAGTTCGGCGAGAAATATCTCGACGTTGGCGACATAGCCGAAGACATTGGGAAAGCACAGGGTGGTTGGTATGAGGCCGGCAAGGAAGCCGTGCTCGTGAACAACAAGTGGAAGGCAATTCCGTTCAGCAATATTGGCCAGTTGATGAATTGGCGCACCGATTGGTTTGCCGAGGTAGGAGTCAAGAAGTTTCCTGATACCTGGGAAGAACTCTACGAGGTCGGCAAGAAGCTGAAAGCAAAGGATCACCCCTTTGGCTTCGAGCTTGGGCACGGTTTCGGCGACAATCATGGGTGGCTCTACCCACTGTTGTGGTCGTACGGTGGTGCAGAGGTGGCAGCCGACGGAAAAACCGTCGTTATTGATTCCGCCGAGACCGCGCGCGCCGTCGATTTCGCCCGCAAGTTTTTCAAAGATACGATGCTCGCCGATGTCTTGGGCTGGACCGACGTCAGTAACAATAAGGCGTGGATGGCAGAACAGATCTCTTGCACCAACAATGCCGAGAGCATCTTGTGGTTTGCCAAGCGTGAATTTCCCGAAGTTGGCAAAGTCACCGACCAGGCCCTCAATCCGGCTGGACCTAAGGGTCGCTTCCATTTGCTCAACTCGATCAGCCATTCGATCTTCAGCTTCTCTCCGGTGCGGGAGGAGGCACGCGCCTTCATGCGTTGGTTGATGGAGCCGAAACAGTTGGGTGGATGGTACGCCGTAGCCGACAGTTACTATCAGCCGCTGCTGCACGGATACGACAAGGCGCCGATGTGGGACGTCGAGCCACGCAACCTTCCGTATCGAGATGCCCTCGCCAACGCCCATCTGCCGGGCTGGCCTGCTCCAGCGAGCCGTCAACTATCGGAAAGCGTCGCCAAGTACATCGTCGTAGACATGTTCGCCAAAGCGTGCTCGGGAGCCTCAACCCCTGAGGTGATCAAGAACGCGGAAGCGCAACTTAAGGACATCTATCGCTCAGCGTGACATGACCATTGTCTCGGCGCGACTTTCTGGAGTTGGCCGTGTGGCGCGCCGCCGCGCGTCCCTCAGCGTTTTACTCGACCGCGAAAGCGTCTTCAGTTGGCTGATGATGGCCTTGCCGTTGTTGTTCCTGGCGGCCCTTGTCGGTTATCCGTTCGTCTATGGCATGCTGTTAAGTCTGCAGGACCGGCCCGTGGCGCAGCCGGGCACCTTTGTGGGTCTCAAGAATTTTGCCACCAACTTGCGCGACCCGATCTTTTGGCAGGTAGCAGTCAACACCTTCATCTATACCGGCGTGGCCACGCTGCTGAAGATGGTTGGGGGGCTCTGCCTGGCGGTGGCCATGAATCAGCACTTCCGCATGAAGAACTTGGTGCGTGCTCTGCTGCTGCTGCCATTCATCGTGCCGACGGTGCTAAGCACCGTCGCCTGGATGTGGATGCTCGACCCGGCGTTTAGCGTCGTTAACCGGCTGCTGGTGGCGCTGGGCTGGCCCAAGCCAGGGCCGTCCTGGCTCGGTGATCCAATGCTGGCGATGATCTCAATCATCATCATCAACACGTGGCGCGGACTGCCATTCTACGGCATCACATTGCTCGCCGGGTTGCAAACGGTCCCTCCGGAATTATACGAAGCGGCTACGATCGACGGTGCTGGCGGATGGCAGCGGTTCCGCTTTGTGACGTTGCCGCTGCTGCGGCCGATCATCCTGATCGTGACGCTGTTCTCTGTGATCTTTACCTTCGCCGATTTTCAGCTCGTTTACGTGCTTACGCATGGTGGACCACAGAACGCCACGAACCTGTTTGCGACTTATGCCTTCGACATCGCAATGGGTGCGGGTCAGTTGGGGCTGGGTGCCTCGGTCGCGTTAGCGATGCTGCCAGCGCTCGCGGTGCTGATCGTTGCGCTGACCTTATATATGCGGAGGAGCTGATGGTTACGGGCCACCGGCGGCTCGGACGTGTTGTGCGGCTGTGGCTGCCGGTCGGCTTCTTTCTCGTACTTGCACTGTTCCCGTTCTATTGGATGGCGATCACGTCGATAAAGCCGAACGCGGAGCTCTATAACCGGAATGTCATGCCCCTGATCGTGCATGCGCCAACTCTCAAGCACTACGTGGACCTGCTGACCAAAACGAGCTTTCTCTTGTGGACCTGGAACACGATGCTAGTTGCAACGGTCGCGACGGGGATCTCCTTGGTGCTGGGGACCATGCTCGCCTATCCGCTGGCAAGGCTGCGGTTTGCAGGCGCCGGACTGATCGCGATGACGGTGGCGGCGATCTACCTCGTCCCGCAGCCCCTGCTGTTCATCCCGCTCGCCGACATCATCAACCGGCTCGACCTCGGCAATACTCTGACATCCGTCATTCTTACCTATCCAACGATGCTAGTACCATTTTGCGCCTGGCTCCTGCTCGGTTATTTCAAGACCGTACCAAGGGAGCTCGAAGAGGCGGCCCGCATCGATGGGGCCAACCGGGTCCAGACGATACTGAAGGTATTTCTCCCGTTGTGCATGCCCGGTTTCATTTCCGCTGGCATCTTCGCCTTCACCTTGTCCCAAAATGAGTTTCTCTATGCCCTGATTTTTCTCACAAAGACCAGTGTGCGCACCGTGCCGATCGGCGTCATCGCCGAGCTGATTCGAGGGGATGTGTTCTACTGGGGTCAGTTGATGGCTGGAGCCTTGCTCGGCTCGATCCCGGTGGCACTGATCTACTCGTTCTTTGTTGAGCACTACGTCGCTGGCCTTACCGGGTCGATCAAGGGATGACACCGGCAAGACGGCAACGGCACACGCACGCTACTGCGATGCCAGCCGTGCGGTCAGCGGTGGTCACCGTGATGCTGCCTTCTGCACGGCGATCGTCACGATAGCCACGGCACGGTCCGGATCGCCCCGAGACCAGCCAGCGTCTCGCGAAGCGCAGCTGGTGTGTTTCGTATCAAGCTGCCTGCCGCTCGGGGGCTTCCGCTACCAACGCGGTGTCGAAGCTCTACAGCAGCAGCAGCTGCCAGAAGATCAAAATGAGACCGATGATTGAAACGGCCCAGGCGGCAGTGCGTGCCCACGGAACGCCGGCGATGTAGAGTATGGCGTGCGCTATTCGGCCCCAGAAAAAGAGTTGCGCGCCCAACAACGTGGTCGCATTGCTGACACCTGCGGCCTTGGCCGTGAGCGCCAAGATTGCAAACAGGATTAGGCTTTCCAGCATGTTGCGATGGGCGCGCTGGGCGCGCCCGGCCCAACCAACCATCTCAGGTAGTCCCTCGCGGTTACCGGCAAGTGTTGGCAGGCCGACTTTTAGCGTTGCCCCGCTCACCGCGATGACGGCGAGGATGAACGTCAAAGCTACCGACCAGAGCAGATACCAAAGTTCGGGTGTCATGGTGGTGCCCTCCCGTTTCGGTGCGCAGAAAGACTTGGTGACGACAAATGGCAGCTAGAGGCTAATTGGCATCGCCAATCGTCGATGCTGTACAAGAGACCCATCTGGCTTACAAGACCTGTCGGGGCAAGAATGAGTGACACCAACAGTTTCCCCTTGTTGTTTAGCTCGGCGAAGGTGGGTGAGCGCACCCTCCGCAACCGTGTCGTACTGTCGGCGACGTTAACAAATTACGGGGCGGGTCATGGCGTCACCGATCGCTGGACCAACTTCCTCGCCGAACGTGCCAAAGGCGGCTGCGGAGCAATCGTCACTGAGGTCATCGCGGTCGATCCCGCGGCGCTTGCTCATAGTGCGATTGTGGCGGGTTATGAGAAGGGGAACGAAGAGGGCTTCAAGCGTACCGCGGAAGTGGTTGAGTGTGAGGGTGCGTGTGTCATCGCGCAATTGTGGCATCCGGGACGTCAACAACTTTGGCGTCCGGTCTGGTCACCCCAAGGTATTTCTGATCAACCGGACGCCTATAGCTGGACCGTGCCACACGTCATGACGACCGATGAGATGCGGCAGACGGTCGAAAAATACGTGTCTGTCGCTCAGCGCCTTAAGCGCTGCGGCTTCGGCGGTGTGGAGTTGCACGGTGCACATGGTTATTTGATCTGTCAGATCCTTTCACCTTGGTCCAATCAACGTACCGACCAATATGGCGGTTCGCTTGAAAACCGGCTGCGTTTCGTCGAAGAGATTTGCGATGCGGTTCGATCGAGTTGCGGCAAGGAGTTCGTGATCGGTCTCAAGTTGCCCGGGGACGAGGGCGTGGAGGGTGGCATCGATCCCGACGAAGCCGCGCGCATCACGGCGGCGCTTGCTGGTCATGGTGTCGTCGATTATTTCGCTTACAGCCAGGGCAATTTCACCAACAGTTTGGAAAACCATGTGCCGGACATGCATTTTCGGCGAGCCCCTTTTCTGGATATTCACAAGCAGATCCGCCCCGCCGCCGCCGGAAAGCCGGTGATCGCCATCGGTCGCATCGCAATGCCAGCAGAAGCTGAAGCCGCGATCCGTGAGAGTGCGGGCGACCTTGTTGGGCTTACACGGGCGCTGATTGCTGACGCCGATTGGCCGAACAAGGCGCGCGAGGGCCGCGTGCGCGAAATTCGTCCGTCAAGCTATGATAATTTTGCCTGGGGTGAGGTTCACCTCGGCAGGCCGCTTGCCGAGATTCACAATCCGCAATTGGGCGCACGGGGCGAATCAAACTGGCAGCCGGCCGTGGCCGTCAGGAAGAAGCGTGTCGTGGTGGTGGGGGCTGGCCCCGCAGGCTTGCAGGCAGCGCGCGTGGCGGCGCAGCGTGGGCACGACGTAACACTCGTTGTGTCACGGCAACTTGGCGGCAAATTGCGCTGGGAGGCGGAGCTCCCTGGCCGTCACGAATATCGCAACGTCCTGGCTTGGATGGAACGACAGCTTCGCTCGGCTGGTGCAAAGTTGGAATTTGGCAGGATAACGGCTGCGGACGACGTGCTGGCTCTCAAACCCGAGAGCGTGATCCTCGCAACCGGGTCTAGCTTGCGGCCGCCGAATGGCATCGACGGTGGTGCATCCGTCCGGGATTGGGACGGCCATCGGCGGAATAACCGCTTCGACACGACGGCGGTACTTTTCGACATGGATCACAGCGCTGCAACCTATGCAGTGGCGGACGCACTGACCAATCGCTACGAGAAGCTCGTTCTGCTTACCCCACGTACCCAGATCGCTCGCGACATCAACTACTGTAGTGCGATAGGTATTCACCGCCGGCTCTACCATGCCGATGCCGAAATCGTTGTGGCGGCCGAGCCAGTTTCTTTCCAAGACGGCGTTCTGGCATGGCGCAATGTCTTCACTGGAGGTGTGCGGGAGATTGCAAACGTCGGGCTGTTTCTCTGGTCCACGCCCAGGATTGCCAATGACGCGCTGGCCCAACCGTTGCGACAAGTGGGCGTCGATACTCGATTGGTTGGCGACTGCCTTGCGCCGCGTAATCTGCTCTGCGCGATACACGAAGGGGAGGCTGCGGCGACTGCGATTTGATGGTTTGGGGGGCGCATGGGCGACCAGTCATGCGTTGCAAGCGACGAGTGCGCAGCACGTGGCGGCTCCCGGGAAATCAAACCGCCCGTGCCACAACCAGGCTCCCGGCGAACGCTATTCGGGCGTGCCGATCGTTGGTTAGTTTCGCCCCGTCGTCATTGTTTCTTTGGCGGCGCCTTCCCGGGGCGCGGTGGCAAGGCCTTGATGTAGGTCGCCATCGCTGCTCGATCTTCGGCCGACAGTTTGGCCGTGTTAAGCACCACATCGGCCATGGTCGAGCCCACGGAATCGGAGTCTGGCGTAAGGCCTGTCTCGAGCAGATAGGCGACGTCCTTTTGCGACCAATTGGCGATGCCGTCGGCATGCGGTGTGATATTGGGCACCCAGCCCTTGCCTTCGGGATCGGGTCCACCGGCAAAACGCCGCTGCGCGATGATGCCGCCAAATGCATCGCGCGGGCTGTGGCACTCGGCGCAATGGCCGGGACCTTCCACAAGATAGGCGCCGCGGTTGAAGGCATCATCCTTCGAGTTGTCACGCACGAAGGTCTTGCCATCGACATAGAGCAACTTCCACAGACCAAGCCCACGCCGCACGTTAAAAGGGAAGGATAGCTGGTGTGGTTGGGATGGCGACGCAACCGCGGGCAACGTCTTAAGGTAAGCGTAGAGGTCGCGCACGTCGTCTAGTCGCATGCGCTGATAGGACGTGTAAGGGAAGGCCGGATAGAGGTGCTCACCGTTGCGCCCGACGCCTCTCTTGATGGCATTGACAAACTCGGGCTCGGACCAGGCGCCAATGCCGAACTTTGGGTCCGACGAGATGTTCGGAACCTTGAAAGTGCCAAAAGCTGTTCGCAGCGCCAGCCCACCGCCAAGACGAGTGCGGTCTTCCTGATTGGGTGTTCCGTGACAGGAGAAGCACCCGCCGGCGAAGAACATGGATTGGCCATTGAGGAGGTCAGCCTGACGCGCAGGTAGCTCTCCTCGCACCTCGAGTGAGGGCGCAGTGATGACGTAGAACGTCGCACCGAGCCCGGCCGCGAGCACTACAAGAATGACGACCAGCGTGCCAAGCCGCATGCTGTCCTCCGCTAGGGTGCACTGCGCGCGTAGTGCATGGAATGAAGGTTAACCAGGCAAGGATGCCACCAAAGCGCGAAAGATGTGAACTGACTGTCCCAAGTCGGCAGCGAAAGCGAACCAAGGGCACGGCCTTCGGCTGGCTCGTTGGGCCGGTAAAGGCAGGGGCCGCAGCTGCTCGGCACCCTAGCCCACTCGGCCTTGCAGCCTTCGTCCGTGATCACACCGAATACCGCCCTGGCATCGGCGTAGAGCTTGTTCAAACGGCAGGGCCGATGCGGCTTGTTGTCGAATGCCACCGGCAAGTGTGTCTGGTTCCACCCCCCAAAGGGCTTTATGGCCTCCAGGCGATTGGGTCTGCTAGTGCGACCGCACGGCACTGGGCGATCATTCCATGGCCGATTTGTCCTCACGCGGACGCTGTTCCTTCCTCCTCAGGCTGCTCTATGCACTCGAACAGGCGCACGTTGGCAGGCTTCATGACGAGGAATAGGAGCGCACCGGCAATTAGACCGCCACCATGGGCGACATAGGCCACGCCATCATCGGCCTGGTTGGCGATTTGATACAGCTGCAGGAGCACCCAGCCGCCAATGACCCAATAGGCACGCACGCGCACGACGATGCGCAGCACGAACACGGAGACCTTGGCACAAGGCCGCAGCAGCAAATAAGCGGCCAGAATCCCGGAAATCGCCCCGGAGGCGCCGACAAGCGGCATTGTCGATCTGCGATTGAGCCAGGCGAAGAACAACCCAGCCCCGACGCCCGTCAGTAGGTAGAACGCAATGAAGCGCAGCGGCCCGAGCGCATCCTCGATGTCGTCGCCGAACACCCAGAGGTAGATCATGTTGCCGAGGATGTGCTCCCAACCGCCATGCAAGAACATGTAGCTCACCAAGGTAAGCTCCGGCGGCAGCCATCCTGCGGTCGGAGCCTGGTGCGTGATCGCCGCCGGCGTCGCCGCGTACGATGCCAGCAGCGCCTTCATGGAATCGTCACTGGTGCCGATTTCGCTGAGAAAAATGATGACATTGAGCGCGATCAGGCCCCAGGTGACATAGGGTACCCGTGCTCTCTTGAAGGGATTGTCGTCGTACAGCGGAAAGACCATCCTGCTCCCTCCTGTTCCCCGAGCCCCGATGGCTTACTCCACCTCCCGCGCCAAGCGCTGTCAATGGAACTGCCGTTAGGCCGCATGCTCACGCACCAAGGCGGCTCCCGCAATCCCCGATTGCGAGCAGCATCGTTGAAGGACACTCATTGGGCGCATCGGCAGGCTTGGAGAGTGTGAACCTATCCGCCGACGTATGACACCCGCCAAATCGCGCCGTTGGCATCGTCGCTGACGAGCAGGGCGCCATTGTGGGTGACCGCTATCCCCACCGGTCGCGCCCAGACCGAGACGTTGTTGACGACGAAGCCGGTCATGATGTCTTCGTACTCGCCGGTCGGTATTCCGTGGTCCAGCAGGACGCGGATCACCTTATACCCTGTCCGTTTTGACCGGTTCCAAGACCCGTGTTGGGCTGCAAAGGCATCGCCCCTATACTCGGGCGGGAATTGCTCGCCGATATAGAACACCATCCCTATCGAGGCTGAGTGGGCCTTGAATGAACACGTCAGGAACCTCACCTTGCCTTTCAAGTCCGGCCGTTCACCGCGATGCAGGGGATCTTTATTCGATCCCAGGTAGCACCAAGGCCAGCCGTAAAACGCCCCTTCTCGCGCGCGGGTAATGAAGTCGGGCATAAGATCGTCGCCGAGTTCGTCTCGCCCATTTGGTCGAGCACCAAACGTCACGCGTCGCCTGCTGCACGGCTAGCCCTACACAATTCCGAATGCCGGTCGCAAGGACGCGGCGGTCCTTGCCATCGGGATTGAAGGCCGACACCACGGCGCGATCCGTTTCGCTACCCAAGCGGCGCCCAGACCGTGCTGCGCTTGCCAGCGTGCTATCCCCACCCGATCGCGCCTGCCGAGGGCCTCGGCATCGTTTGAGGCTGAGCCCACCGAGACGAACAGGCGGGCGCCGTCTGTCGAAAAAGCGATGTCGCGGGTAATGTGGCCGCGCTGCGTCGAGCGGCTGCCCTTGCCGGGCAGCCGTGGGACAATGATTTCGGGATTTTCGCGCGCCCGCAGGTCACCAGTTGCGTAACGGTAGCGCACTACCGATGTGGTGTTGGCCACGTAGTGCCACTGTGGTTCAGAGCCGGGTGGATAGAACGCGAGCCCGAATGGTCCATGGAGCCCTGAGGCGAACACTTGATTTGAGCCGACCTTCACCCCGTGTTGTCCGGAATGCGCAACACGCGTATGCGACCGGTTGCGGTTTGGGTAATGCAGACGTCGCCATTGGGTGCGATACGCAGCACACATGGGTCCTGCAAGCCGGAAATCACGAGGTCCGCGCGAAAGCCGGGCGGGACCTTTGGTGCAGCTGAAGCCGGCTTGGCTACAATCCGAGCAACGTTGAACACGGAGCGCGTGGCGTGCGGCGCGGGCAAATCGTCGACCACGATCTTGCGCCGAACGAGCGGCGCATCGATGCGCCAATCGCCGAAGGCGGACTTTCCAGAGAGTGTCGTTGGCCTGCTGCCAAGTGCAGGAGACTGCGCCTTGGCAAGCGGTGCCAGAGACGCAAGCAACACACATGCAGCGGGCAGGATGAATGAAGGGTGCACATTTCGTCCCGGCAGTCGCGGCGTTTCATGAACGTGCTATCGCACAAAGGTTGCTGGCAACGGGCTTGGTAGGTCGCTGGTCCCTGCTTTGCTGCCGTGGCGCCTCGATCGGCTCGGCCGCCTACGCAAGGAGCTATCCGGCTTCGGGCATGCGATCGCGGCGGCGATCCCGATCTGAAGGCTTGGAAGAGCTTGTGAACACCGCGACCAAAGGCGCATCGCTCGGGTGCGAGTGACCGTTGCCCAATATGGCTAGCAGTTGCGCCAGCTGCTGCGGGTTGGCGGGCTCGACCCTGCGCCGAGAAGATCACCGGCATGCCGGCCCGCGGCAGAGCCGCACGCTGGACAAGTGAAGGCGTGGGCGACATGAGACGCCCATAGCCAGCCGCTTGCCCGGCAGCGTGTCTTCCTCCTGGACATGTTGATCGGATGGTTGAAAGCGTCTTAGCGCGACGATCGCAAATACTGTTATAAACAAGTATATTAAATATAGATTGGTACAATTAAAGATGAATAGAGCTTCAGTCATGGTATAATATATGTATGATTGAGGGCGTCTGGGGCGACCCGACGGGGCGAGTCGCTTGTCCTCGGCACCCCCTAGGCCTCGTCTTGCGAATCTCATAACGCGCGCTATATTATCTTCTGCTATGAGCAATGACCGCGCGATCGAGAGCGACTTTCTGTTCCTCATCTACGACGTCGCCCAGCTGGTGCGCCGGCATGCCGACAAGCGCGCACGCATTCACGGCATGACCCGCGCGCAATGGGCCGTGCTGGCGCGACTTGAGCGCGAGCCGGGGATCACGCAAAGCCGGCTGGCACTCCTGACCGACGTTGAGCCCATCACTATCGGGAGGCTGGTGGATCGGCTCGAGGCCAATGGACTGATCGAGCGGCGACCAGATCCAGAGGATCGCCGGGTCTGGCGGCTTAGTCTCACGGCCAAGAGTGCAGTGGCGCTCGAGCAAATTGCGGCATTCCGTCGGGAACTCCACGAGGAAATGGGAGATGGATTGGAAGCGCCAGACCTCGCCGTCCTCGTTAAGTGCCTGCAGCGCATGCGCGTCAACCTGACTAAGCGCAAGACCGCCAAGCTTAGGGCGACAGCAACATGAACTTCCAGGTTTCCAAGACCGCGTTTGAGCCTGCGCAGCGCGTGCGGCAACGCTTTGGCAAGTGGCGGCCTGCTCGCCGGCAGCTTCGCAAGCCGCTCATGCTTGGTGCACCCCTATTGGTGGCCGTGATTGGCTTCTTCATGTGGTACACCGGCGGTCGCTACGTATCTACCGACAACGCCTACATCCACGCGCCGAAGCTGGTCGTGTCGGCCGACGTCTCCGGAATAGTGTCGGATGTTCAGGTGCACGAAGGTCAAGCTGTTCGCAAAGGCGATGTGCTGTTTCGGATTGATCCGAGGCAATTTCAAATCGCCGTCGACAATGCCAAAGCCCAGTTGGCACAGACGGCCCTCAATGTTCAGGCGATGAAGCAAGACTACGAGCGCATGTTGAGCGATGCTGCAGCTCAAGCAGCGCAGGTCGAACTTGCGCAGAAGACTTTCGAAAGAGCCGCTGATCTAGCGAAGAGGGGCGTGGCATCGGCTCAAACCTTCGACCAGGCGCGCACCACTCTCGACGCCGCTCTCAAGCGGCAGCAATCGCTGCACGATCAAGCCAAGGTGTTGTTGGCCAAACTCGGAGGAGATGCGAACATCTCTGTTGCCGAGCATCCCACTTATTTGCAGGTCAAGGCGCAGCTCGACGAGGCCCAGCGTCAGCTTGATCACAGCGTGATCCGCGCGCCCTTCAACGGCATCGTAACACAGGTCGACCAGTTGCAACCCGGGGTCTACCTCGTTGCGGCAACGGCAGCCCTTACCAACACCGGCGCGGTAGCGCTCGTTGCAACCGATGACGTATGGATCGACGCCAACTTCAAGGAAACGGACCTCACTTGGGTCAAACCAGGGGAGAACGTCGAGATCAGCATTGATACTTACCCAGGACGAATATGGAAGGGCAAGGTCAAGTCGATCGCGCCCGCGAGCGGCGCCGAATTCTCAATTCTTCCGGCCCAAAACTCCAGCGGCAATTGGGTCAAAGTCGTGCAACGCATTCCCGTGCGCATAACCGTCGACCGCAAGGACGGTGACCCGCCGCTACGCGTCGGGATGAGCAGCTACGTTACCATCGATACCGGGCACAGCCGCTCACTTTCTCAGCTCTGGTGAACCTGGAAAGTTGGCTCTCGCCGCCATGCAGACCAGCGCAGCCTCTTCGCCAAATCGGGTGATGGTGACGATCTGTGCCATGATGGCGACATTGATGCAAGCGTTGGACAATACCATCGCCAACGTCGCCCTGCCTTATATGCAGGGTTCATTGTCGGCCACCTTGGATCAAATCACTTGGGTGCTGACCTCCTATGTGGTGGCGGCAGCCATCTTTACCGCGCCGGTAGGTTGGCTCGCGACGCATTTTGGCCGCAAGCGCCTCTTTCTTCTGTGCGTGATCGGCTTCACAGTCGCCTCTGCACTCTGCGGTCTTGCAACCTCATTGGGGCAGGTTGTGGCTTTCCGCTTGTTGCAGGGGATGTTCGGTGCCGCGCTCGTACCTCTCTCGCAGGCGACCATGCTCGACCTTTATCCTGCCGAACAACGGGGCTCGGCTATGGCTATCTGGGGCATGGGCGTCATGGTCGGTCCCATCCTCGGTCCAACTCTCGGCGGCTACCTCACCGATGCATATGACTGGCGCTGGGTATTTCTGATCAACGTGCCGTTCGGCATTCTAGCGAGCGCAGGCCTCACGTTGTTCATGCGGGAGACGCCGCGGCACGACGGTTTGAAGTTCGACTGGACTGGTTTTGCCGCCCTAAGTCTTGGACTGGGGGCGTTGCAACTGATGCTCGATCGCGGCGAACAGCAGGATTGGTTCCATTCGACCGAGATCGTTGCCGAGCTGGTGCTCGCCTGCTTGGGCATTTATCTGTTTGTGGTTCACCTATTCACGGCGGACAACACGTTCATTCCTCCGAGGATCTTCAAAGACGTGAATTACACGGCGGGCTTCCTAATCATGTTCACAATCGGCATGATCCTCTTGTCTAGTATGGCACTCCTGCCGCCTTACCTGCAGAACCTCGGCGGATATTCTATCACCTCGACTGGTTTGCTGATGGCGCCGCGCGGAGTCGGAACGATGCTCGCCATGCTCATTGCGGGGCGTCTGACAAGCCGAGTGGATCCGCGTTTGTTGATGTTGGGCGGGATCATTGTGATCTGCGGATCCATGTGGCGAATGGTCGATTGGACCCCCGACGTCGACGAGTGGTCTTTGGCGATGACGACGTTCACGCAAGGGCTGGGTCTTGGCTTCGTGTTCATCCCGCTACAAGTCGTCGCGTTCGCGACATTGGCACCAGAGCTGCGGGGCGACGGCACGGCCCTCTTTAGCCTCGTCCGCAACGTCGGTAGCGGGCTCGGCATTTCGATATCGTCCTTTCTGCTCACTCAAGGGACGCAAATTATGCATGCGCGGATTGTCGAAAATATCACGCCATTCAGCCGAAGCCTCCAGACTGGGGGCGCCTTCTTGCTCTGGAACAGCGTCTCTACGCCGGGCAAGGCCGCCCTCAACGCCGAAGTGACGCGCCAAGCGTCCATCATCGCCTACGCAAACGATTTCAAGTTCATGCTTTTCGTCAGTCTCGCAAGTGCGCTTTTGCTACTTTTACTGCGCCGGCCGCCTTCCAGCACCGGCTCGACGGACCAGCTGGCCCTGGACTAAGACTGGCCGCCTGCAAATTTTGTGGGCGCCCCGACCCTGCGGCCCCCGACATCCGCCGCGCACCGTGGTCGCGGCGTTTACTTTTTCACGTATCGCCGCACATTCATTTTGGCCACCCAACTGGCATAGACATTGCCTTCATCGTCTACGCCCACGCCTTCTGGTGAACCTGTGTCCGGCGAAGTTTGGGCAATGAAGGCCGTGACCTTGCCGTCCTTCGTACTGCCGATGCGGATTCCTTGGTTGAACCCGGGATTGTTGGTGGCATCTGATTGGGAGTCGGCAACGTAGATCATGTTGTTCTTGTCGATAGTGACGTCGCTAGGTCGGCCGAACTGCTTCCATTCGGTAACGAGCTTCCCGTCCGCCTCGAAGATCTGAATGCGATTGTTAGCCCGGTCGGCAACATAGACCCGCCCCGCCGAGTCAAGGGCGATGCCATGGGGGGTATCGAATTCGCCCGGCCCCTTGCCGTGCTTGCCCCAAGCGGTGATGAAGCGTCCATCCTTGGAAAACTTCACGATGCGGTCATTAGTCCCAACTCCATGCCCATCGGCAACGTAGATATCTCCGTTGGGTGCCACGACGACGGCGCTGACCGCGCTCAGGAATTCCTGCCCATTGCCGGGCATGCCAGGTTTGCCCAAAATCATCAAAACGTCGCCTGTGTGATCAAACTTGATAAGATCCGCGCCCTTGCCGTTCCTCGCAATTTGATCGCCGGCCCAGACGTTACCGTCGCGGTCCACGTACAAGCCGTGAGGAACCGCGAACTTGTTAGAACCGACAGCGGCTTCGAAAGTCCCGGAGGGACTGAACTTGATGAGCGGCGGGATTTTCGAATTTGTGCATTCGTTGGCTCCGCAACGCTCGAAAACCCAGATGCTCCTGCCGTCACTGTGATCAACTTGGATCTTGATGGCTTGACCAAATGTGCGCCCAGTCAGTCGGGCCCAGTTATCTTGTAATACGTAGGGGTTGGGCGCGGCATTAGGATCGGCGGGCTGAGCATAAAGCGCGCCCTCCGACGCCGTCGTGGCCACTGCCATGATTGCGATGAAAGTCACGCTGCGGTTCGCAAGCATCGCGTTCCCCTGGTATTGGCTTGTGCAACTTTGCCGGTGAGCCGACTTCACTGCAAGCCAGTATTCTCGATGAAACCCACATGCGATGCGTTGACAGCGGGATGGCGAAGGCCGAACCGGCGCGGCGAGCACTTCGTCCGTAGGATAGCGGATTGCTCGCTGAGGACACACGGAGACCGCAAAAGATCGTAAGGTCTCGTGTGAGGCTTATGGCTTGAAGTAGAATGGCTGAGCCGGGAGTGAGCCATACGTGAAGGGTTCCTGTTGTTTGTTTGTCGCAGTGTAAACGGCATCCCGGACCTTGCGAAAGAGAAGTCCGATTTCCAGGCCCGGTTCGGTTAGGTATTTCACAAGCGCCTCGGCGAACGGACTGTTGGGGCCGGCGCCGTCTAGCGCCGTTGTCCCGTCGCGCGCGGAGTAGGCGACGAGCACACCGCTTTCCGGTTCAATGGAAGCCAAGCCTGAGGAAATTGCTCTCGTCGACCTGCCGGTGCCTTGCATTTTGCCGATGAACGGATTGTTGCGACAGGCATCCACGATGACGAGCTGCATCTTGCTCGCCGCCGAGACTTTGCTTAACAGGCGCGACAGCGGCATGGCTTCGTCCTCGATGTGCGACTGCCGTTCGAGCTTGGCATCAACGGGGATGAGGTAGTTAACACCGCCCGCCTCGATACCATGGCCGGCATAGTAGATGACAGCCCAATCGGCGGCGGCGGCAAGGTCGCCGAAATCTTTGAGCGCCTTGCCGAAAGTTGCCAAGTCGGTGTCGTGAAGCTCGCGAATCTCGCTGAATCCCACGGATCTCAGAGCCCCAGCGACGGCCTTGGCGTCGTTTGCGGGGTTCGCGAGTGCCGCGACGGCTTGATAGGCGCTGTTTGCGATGACGAGAGCGACCCGACGCTCCGAGACAGCAGGGCTCTTGGAGGTAGCTTTACCTTCGGCAATGAGCGCGGAAAGGCGCGCAAAACGTTGCTTCGCCTGGCTCTTCGCGCGCTGATCTTCGGGGGTCTTGCGACCTTGGTGATCCACGGCACGTTTGTAGTCTGCAAGGGCCTGCTCGAAGTCGGCGCGTTGCTCGTACGCACGCCCCCGATTGGTGTAGGCGAGGACAAATTCCGGATCAAGGGTTAGCGCCTCAGAATACTCTGTAATCGCAGCATCAGGCTTTCCTTCGCGCGCGAGGATGACGCCTCGGTTATTTTTCGCGGCAACGAATGTGGCATTGATCGCGATGGCTTTCTCGAAGTCGGCGAGCGCGGGGGCGAGCTCACCTTTGTGCAAGTGAGCTAGCCCGCGCTCGTTGTAAGCGCGCTCGTTTCCAGGCAACAGGCCTATCAGTGCACTGAAATCCAAGATCGCTCGATCGTATTGTCCGCGCGATTGATACGCCCTGCCGCGGTTACCAAGTGCTCCGGCATCTTTCGAATCAATCTTGAGAACCTCGTCGAAGTCGGCGATGGCCAATTCCAATAGGTTCTTGTTGGCATAAGCCAGGCCGCGATCACGATAGGCCATCGTGCGTATTGCGAGGGTCGATGCGCGATCTTCAATCACTCGTGTGCAAGCTGTGATCTTGAGGTCGGCATTGTGTTCGCTGGCGCAGGCGCGGCGATCCTCTTCAGTTGCCGCCAGGGCACTTGCTGAGAGGTAAAGCAAGCATGTCAGCGATACCAAAAAGCGCAGCATGGCCCGCTCACTGGATTGCACGCGTTGCGCGGGAGTTTAGCCGGCAATGATGACGGATAAGAGCCGAATGGGTGAAGAGTTGTTCACGTCTGCGTCGATATCGGTATCTACTGGCGTTTTTGACAGCATGAGACGTGAGCGCAGCCGCTAGGAGGCTGCCACAAAGGCGCCATGCCACTGCTGGCGATTAGCTCGGCGCCATTGAAAGGGGGGCCCGCCCCATTGGCATCGTCGACACCTCACGAGGCGATAATTGCCACGGCTCGGTCGCGCTTCTAAGCCTGGGTCAAGCCCTTGCTTTGTCTTCCGACCAGATCGGCCTACCGGAGCGACCTGGCCGCAATTTTACGCCACCTCGAGGATGCCCTGGGCATGGTGCGCCAACCCTGCCGGGATAGAGCGTGGCGCAGGTGAGGGTTAAGGTCGTGGCCCCCTGGCGTGAGCACGCTGACTGGCTTCACCTAGCCGTCCATGTTGCTCGGCTCATCGGCGGACACGTTGGCATGCATCACCCGACACACGGACTTGCATGGGGCGCGGCTCTGATCGAATCCGACCGCAATGCTGGGTCCTGGACCCATCGGAGTACCGGGCCTAGGTTGAGCCTAGATAAATATTCCCAGGGGTTGACGCGATGGCGCCAGGTGCAACCGACGACTCGAGCCTTGAATTCCGGACGATGCGCCGCGTCTTGTGGCGCCTGATGCCGTTCCTCACGTTCGCTTACCTTCTGTGCTACATCGATCGCGTCAACGTCGGTTTTGCCGCCTTGCAAATGAATAAGGCGGTAGGCATAGACCCTAAGACATATGGGTTGGGTGCCGGTATTTTCTTTCTTGGCTATTTCATCTTAGAAGTGCCAAGCAATCTTGCGCTAGAGCGCTTCGGTGCAAGGACCTGGATCGCGCGCATTATGCTAACCTGGGGAATGGTTTCGATAGCATTTGTCCTTATCGCAGGACCGGTTTCGTTTCTCGTCCTACGCTTCTTACTTGGCGCTGCCGAAGCTGGTTTCTTTCCCGGCGTCATTCTCTATCTGACATATTGGTATCCAGCTGAGTATCGGGCGAAGGTTGTCGGCGTCTTCATGGTGGCAATACCGGTTGCCGGGCTCATTGGTTCGCCATTGTCGGGGGCAATCTTAGGCATGGATGGCCTTTTCGGCCTTGGCGGCTGGCAATGGATATTCATCCTAGAGGGCATACCGACAATCATTCTTGGTCTGCTTGCGTTCATGTGGCTCACTGACAGGCCCGAGCATGCGTCGTGGCTTGCCGAAGATGAGAAGAGATGGCTGATAGCGAAACTGGAAGGCGAGCGCCGTCGCGCGCCGCGCGTCAAACACATGTCGGTCTGGCGAGTGCTCGCGAACAAGTACGTGCTGATCATGGCCTTGATCTACGCAGGAGCGGCTGGCGCGTCGACCTCGCTGGCGCTTTGGATGCCACAACTAGTGAAAGCCTTCGGACTGACTTATTTCCAAACTGGCCTTGCCAACGCGGTCCCCTTCGGGATCGCCGCCGTATGGATGATTCTGTGGGGACGTAGCTCCGACAAGACCGGTGAGCGCGTGTGGCACAATGCCTTGCCGCTGGGATGGATGGTGCTGGCCATGCTGGGAACATTTTACGTCCGGGACAATCTGTGGGGGACGATGGCGCTGCTTACCTTGATCGCGGCCGGTACGTATGCCAGCAAGGGACCATTTTGGGCGCTTTCCTCGGAATGGCTGGGCGCGACCACCGCTGCGGCGGGCCTGGCTCAAATAAACGCTTTGGGAAACCTGTCTGGATTCTTCTTCAACTACTTGATCGGATGGATCAAGGATGAGACGGGCAGTTTTCCGCTGGCGTTGATGCCGATCGCGGCCGTTGCAGCTGTGGGGACGGTGTGCGTTATCACTCTCGGGCGCAACCAGCCGCGCACGATGCCGGTTCGTGCCTAATCCTTCCACTGTGCCTTGGAGTGAGGCGCGGGGTCGCATCACTCTACGAGAGGCGAACGAATTGCTGCACGACCCGAGTGCATCCGGTGCTTATTTGACCTGGTGCCTCGCTCAGTCGCTGCCGGTAATTCGGCGCATGAGCGCCGAGGATAGTCCCCGCGCCGGCTTATGAGCCGGACGTGCGAAGCTTCCCTTTCGCGGGGGGCGTGGCCCAAGTGCGACAATCGCCTCCGCGAACTTCACGGCTGCACTGACACCATCAATTAGTGGCACTGGCAGCTCATCGCTGATCTCGCGAGCGAGCCCCGCAACCGGTCCACCACCAATTATAATGACCTCCGCATCATCCTCGGCGATCACTTTAACACATTCTGCTAGCACTTTTTCTTTCAAATCATCTTTCGCTCGCGTGATGTCAGGTACGGGCCCGGGGATTGCACGCGCGGCGACGAGTTTGCCATTGAGCCCAAGTGCGTGCGCCGTCTCCACATACCAGGTCTTTAGACGAGGGGTGAGGCACACAATGGCGTAGCGATTTCCCAGCATGTAGGCGGCAAGAAACGCCGCCTCCGAGACGCCGACCACCGGCAGGTCTAACAGTTCCTTGGCGGCGTACAAACCCGGATCTCCGAATGCGGAAATGATCACTGCGTCGCATCCGTCGCTATGTGCAGCGCAGGCATCAAGCACCGCGTGAGCGGCAATTGCCGCCTCGACACGGTTCTCGACGTAAAGGGTGCCAAATTCGGCTGTAACGGGCACGAGTTCAGTGCCCGCCGCAGCGCACCTTCGGGCCTCGGCTGCCATCAGCTCGGTAATGGAGGATGTAATGTTAGGATTGATGAAGAGGAGTCTCATCGTCTCGAACCCCGCGGAAATCTGCCGTGATGGAGTACTATGGTGGTGTCAGACCATTAGCCCACGATCTCGTTGTGTCCAACAACTGGTTGAGTGAGGTATGCGGTTCGGACCTTGCTGCGCCTGCTCATGCTCCAATGTGGCAAATGTCTTGCAAACGCCAGAGAGAATGGCGGGAGCAGCGCCGCGAAAAGGTCTTTGCAATTGCTCCAGCTTGCTTGTCGCAAGCAAGCCGATGCTTTGAAGATACAATGATGGCACCGGCGAACTGGACCGAGCGGGCCGTTGCCTTGGGCCAGGAGTGGGTACGTCGAAGCCTTGCCGGCCCTAAAACGCACGTTGGCGCAGGTCTCGGCAGGGAGTGGCAGGAAGGTGATCGAATGCGCCGGCCGCTGAGGCGCACCATCATCCTTCAGCGACTAGCCTGAAGCGGCAGACGCTTCCGTTCCTGGGGCTGCGCAATGAAGTTAGAGTATATAGCGGCACGTTTAGGCAGATGGCTCCGAAGGAGGTTCGATGTTGGAGGGTATCCGTGTACTCGACCTATCGCGGTTTCTTTCCGGACCACATGCTACTTTGCTTCTTGCCGGATTGGGGGCAGAAGTCATCCGTATCGACGATCCTCGCCACGGCGATCCGACTTTTTCGACGCCGCCGTTCTTAGGCCCTGAAGGCGTGTCGCTGCGTCGCATCAATGCCGATGATGTTGGCCTCGCCTACCTCAAGCGGTGCCGCTCCAAGAAGGCCATAACGCTCGACCTAAAGAAGCCCGCCGGGCGCGCTCTTTTCCTGAGGTTGATCGAGCAGGCTGATGTCGTCATTGAGAATTTCAGGCCAGGCGTCATGCAGCGCCTGGCTCTTGAATTTGCCGAATTGCAGCGAGCCAATCCCCGTATCGTCCACTGTTCGATCAGCGGCTACGGCGCGACAGGGCCACTGTCTCGCAGGAAAAGTTACGACCTCATGGTGCAGGCTGCCTCGGGCCTCATGAGCATTACCGGTGAGCCTGAGGGTGACGCGTGCAAGGCCGGAACGCCCCTGTCGGACGGAATTGCCGGCACCTACGCCGTCACCGGTATTCTTGCAGCACTGCTGCAGCGAGCTCGAACCGGGCACGGCCAGTTCATCGACGTGTCGATGCTTGACTGCCTTTTCTCGCTCCTCTTCGATGAGCCGCTCGATTGCTATGAGAGGCTCGGTCTACCATTGCGGCAGGGCAATCGCATCATGCGCTTCTCGCCATTCAACTGCTATCCCACGCGCGACGGTGCGATCGTCATAGGGGCTGGTAGCGAAGAAGATTGGATAGAGCTTCTGGGGGTGATTGGCCGGGAGGATCTTGTCAAAGACGCGAATTACATGGATCGGAGTTGGCGCGTGGCCAACAATCACATCGTCGACGTGATCGTTGCCGCGTGGACGCGAGCCCATAGCAATGCCAGCGCCTTGAGGGAGCTTGATGCGGTGGACATTCCCTGCGCACCCGTCAACGGCGTGGCGGACATTCTCAAGTCCCCCCAACTGCTGAGCCGCGGAATGTTGCAGCCATTGCGATTTCCGTCACTCAAAGGGGATGCGGCGGCGCTGGCGCCTGGCTTTCCCATAAAATTCAGCGGCGGTGACACCGAATTTCGACCAGCAGCTATGCCGCGTGCCAATAACGCAGAAATCTACTCTGGTCTCCTCCAGCTTTCGCTGTCAGAGATCGAGCAGCTGGAGAAGGCGGGTGTAATTTAAGCCCACCATTTTAGCAAAACACTGTAATGCAATCGCAAAGGGGTTCGCATCTAACGTTCGGCAACCCAGCTCAGTGAAATATGATGAGGATTTCGTGGGACCGCCCAACAGCGCCGCGCCTGGTGTGACTGTCGCATAAGGGCGCAAGCGTGTTGTGGATCCCGCACGGCGTGATTGTGACCCGCCTCTCGAGGTCGCGTCCCCCCTGGGAGTTCCGTCAAATGCGCTCTGCGGAACCCAAGAAGCGCATAACTCATAATTGAAGTGGCGACCCCGACAGGATTTGAACCTGTGACCCCCAGATTAGGAATCTGGTGCTCTATCCATCTGAGCTACGGGGCCGTGTGTGACGAATTATTAGCTTAGCACATTTCTTGATCTGCTCGACCAGCGCTCTACTCGCGGGATCAGCTGCGAGCATTTCTAGCATGCCTCCTTGCATTATCGGAAGCAGACACCGAATGCGGTGCGGACAAGAATGGCAAGGACCGCCGCGCACGCGCCAATGACACCGGCTCGAAGTGCAAGCGCTCAGTGTTGCGAGCGGCGAACCAAGCCGTAGAGCTTTTTTGGTAAGTTTGGCCGTAACTAGACTGATCCCGGAGTGGTCACGCTTGCACTGGCGTGGCTCCACCATTGCTGCGTTGGCGCCGCACACATTGCGCCTCGCGCTACCCTCCCCGACGTAGGGCGACGCCCATGAGCGCCAGGTTGTTCAGAGCCGGATCAATGCTAAACCGCTTTCGGGGTCCTTGACCTTGCACAGATGGACGGGCGACTCGCGTACGATGATCTCGAGCGTTGGCCTCACGTGAGCCTCCAGCAGATGGCCGGCCAACGCAGTCCCGTCATGGCGCCCAAGTACGGCATGTAGATGGATGCTGGGTTTACCGTCGGGACCAATCGCAATGTCGCCGACCAGGGATGCTACTTCGACCTGCTCGTCGACAGGGATGGGGCGATACTGCTTGGTTTTCCACTCGAAAAACGCGAGCTTCGCCCTGCTCAAGGCGCCAATCGCGGTCACTTGAGCACCGCCCAAGCGCTCCCGGGCGGCAAACTCTTGCAGCACGTGCATGGCCTCATCGCCGCTGTCGAGGATGATGGCAAACGAGCGCTCGCCGCGTTCGCCATGAAGCAGTTTACTGCGCATGTGAGCCTCCAAGGCCGGTTCCTCTGAGGTGAGTGGTCGAGGTGGCGTGTGCACTCAAGATCACCCTGTCAGCTGCCGGGACTGAGGGCGAACGCGGATTTTTGCGTAGCGTTCCCGCGACAGATGGCTGCCACATGCAGCAATACTCCGGACGCGGCGCGCGAGGCGGACGCGCCTGAACGCGCGCGTTGGGTTGCGATCGGCGAGCGACGACGACGGTCGCCAGTACCACGGTGGCTTTGAGGGCCGGAATGAGCTCGTTGCCGAAGGGTTCGCAGTTAGTACCGAGTGCGATCGGACAGCGATCAGCTGCGTTTTACCGGCGTGCAGCTGGCGCGCCGCAGGGCGGCTTCGGTTTCGGCGCGCCAGGCGAGGCCCTTGAGGGGGGCGCGCAAGACAACGAGGCCCTGCCACGAGGGCGAGGCGACCTGGGTTTCCTGGGCGCTGATGCGCCGGGGCGTGGTGGCAAACTCGCCCAGACGCTCAGCACTTGGCACGAGCGTGAGGGAGACGGTGCCGCGGCGCGATTCCTGCGCCGGCATGACGTAGAAATTGTCACCTTGAGGCGTATGCAGGGACAGTGTCCATCCGGCTTGTGCCATCGGCGCAGTCACCAGCACCAGATCGACCGAGATGTCGTACCGACACATGGCATAAAGCGCATCGGGAGGCAGAAACGGTAGTGGCTGCTTGCCTGGTGCCGGTGGGGGCAGCACCACCATCTGATTGAGCGGAAGGGACTCCTGCAAGCGAGCAAACGCATGGCCGGAGCTTACGATTGGCACCGCCATGGTGGCGAGGATATGGATAATACCGCCGAGCAGCAGGGCGCCGGCGACTGTCCGCCAGCCAACCTCCTTCAGCCATTGGGGCAATTTGGGCATGGTCATTTCACCGGCAGGCCAGACGCTGGATCGCCGGCAAAGGTTTGGCGCCGCCCTCGTACACGGCCGCCGCCCAGGCCGGATCCTGGACAGTCAGCACGAGATTGACCCTGCTGCCGGAGATGGGCAGCCAGTTGCCGGGCCGCGCATCGCGCGCCAAGGCGATGATTGCCCTCCCGTCTGGCTCACGCATGACGTTGTCGCTGTTGAAGGCGAACCGCTCTGCGGCGTTCGGGATGAGGCCACCCTGGCCATCAAAGGCGGCAAGGCTCCACCACGTTGCGCCAAAGTGATCCATGACGATGGTGTATTCACAGCCCGAATGCAGTCGACCGCCGCGGCTATCGGCCTTGGCTTGGTAGGTGATCTCCAAGGTGGAGGCCAGCGGCAGGAGCCCGTCTCGTACGATATGTGCACGGGTGTAGGGGTCCGCGTCCGAGCGGCCAGCTGCGCTCCAAGTGGTCCAGGGGCCTGCGGTGCGCGTCGACAGGCGCGAACCCGCCTCGATCATGTACCACGCAGAGCCGAGGCCGCCACCCACGGCGAGCAGCACAAACACGGTGACGTTGACCAGAATGTTGGCAATTAGGCTCAGGTGACACCCTCTCGTCGGCCAGCTTCGTCGACCACGCTCAGGGCCGCGGGCGCTCGGCAACGGCAGGTACCTCTGCCCGCCGCTGTGGTACCGTCGTGGGCGATTTTGCCTTTGGCTCGGGCGCTTGCGGTTTTGGTGCGACTGTCCCGGGCGCAGGCGCGACCGGTGGCCCTACGTTGGTTGGCGTCGGCTGCAGCCCGGCGGCTTGGCGCATGCTTTCCGCCACCTTCTTCAGGGCGACCCGTGTCTGATCGGGCATGATGCTGTTCGATTTCGGGGCAGCCTGGCTTGCCTGTGCCTGCGCCAGAGCCGGATCCGTGCGTCTTAGCTCGATGAGGCGCTGCTGCTCAGCCACCTGGCTTGGATGCAGGCCAATGCCGAGGAGCGGGGGGATCGAGCGGTAGTTCCTCAGCGCCACCGACATGTAGCTGTGCCAGGCCTGGGTCGGCAGGCTCCCTCCGGTAATGCCGGGCATGGGTCGGAAATCGTCGTAGCCCACCCAAACGCCCGTCACGAGCGCCCCGGTGAGGCCGACGAACCAGGCATCACGATAGGCGGTGCTGGTTCCAGTCTTGCCAACCACGGTGGTGAAGTCGAGTGCGGCTTTCTGCGCGGTGCCATTTGTGACCACCGCTTGCATCATCTGGTTCATGTCCTCGACCACCTTGCGGCTGACGACTTGAGCCGGCGGCGGCTCGTCGCGGTCGCGGCTATAGATGAGCTCGCCCTTGGAATTGTACATTTCCAGGATGGCGTAGGGCCGCACCGTCTTGCCGCCGTTGGCAAAGTGGGCATAGGCACCCGTGTGCTGCAGCGGTGTGATGCCGGTATCACCAAGCGCCATCGAGCACGTCTTCTTCACGCCCACCACGCCAAGGCGCTGGGTCATCTCTAGGACCTTTTCGCGTCCGACCTGCAAAGACACATTAACGGCCGGCACGTTGAGCGACATGCGGAAGGCATCGATGGCGGGCAACGAGCGGCCCGAGCTGCCGCCAGCATAGTTTTTGGGTGCCCAATTCCCGCACTGACCACCGTAGTCGCGCACCATGGAGCGCGGGTTCAGACCGTTCTCAAAGCCGGTGGCATAGACGTAGAGCTTGAACGAAGAGCCGGGTTGGCGGCGCGCGTGCGACGCGCGGTTAAACTGGTTGTCCTCGTAATCGAGGCCGCCGACCATGGCGCGCACGGCGCCGTCCGGCTCCATCGACACGAGGGCGCCGGTGTAGCCCTTCTTGCGACTAGAGCCGCTGTGGCGCAGCGTGTTATTCATCGCCTCCTGGGCCGCCTGCTGCATGCCGAGGTCGACGGTCGTGCGTGCCGTGAGCACGTAATTGCCGCGTCCCTCACCTAGGCGCTGCGCCTCTTCGAAGGCCCAATCAAGGAACCAATCGGGACTGTTGGTGGGACGTGTTTCGATGATCTTTGCTGGGTTAAGACGCGCGGCCTGCACCTGGCCGGCGCTCATGTAGCCGGCTTCTACCAGATTGGTAAGCACGTCGTTGGTGCGCGCCCGTGACGCCGGCAAGTTGACATGCGGCGCGAACTTAGACGGCGCCTTAAAGAGGCCGGCCATCATTGCCGCTTCAGCCAGATTGACATCACGCACGGATTTGCCGAAGTAGAATTGGGCAGCGGCCTCCACTCCGAACGCTCCGCCGCCGAGGTAAGCTCGGTCCAGATAGAGCTTCAGGATCTGACGCTTGGTGAAGCGAGACTCGAGCAAGAAGGCGAGAAACACTTCCTTAATCTTGCGCTGAACGGATCGCTCCGAGGACAGAAAGAGGTTCTTGGCGAGCTGCTGGGTCAGCGTCGACCCGCCCTGCACCACCTCATTGGCGCGAGCGTTTTCCAGCAATGCGCGCGCCGTGCCGATGAAATCGACGCCAAAGTGCTCGAAGAAGCGCCGGTCCTCGGTGGCCAGCGTTGCCTTGATCAAGTGATCGGGGATCTCCTCAAGCGGCACGGCGTCGTTGTGCAGGATGCCCCGCTGGCCGATCTCGGACCCGTTGCGGTCAAGGAACTTGACCGCAAATTTGCCGGTGTTGATGCGGTTTTCGTCGAAATCGTTGAACGCCGGGATGGCGAGCACGTAGAGCATCGTCAAACCGCCGAGACCTAACGTCAGGCTCTCGGCGATAGCCTCGTTGAGGAGCCGCTTCCATCCGGAGAGGCGAAAACGGGCAAAGAAGCTCGAGAAGGCGTTCCACCGATCCTGGAGCGATTGCCAAGTTTGCGCCAGCGAGGAATCGATCCAGGCATCGATGCCGAGCCAGTCGATGACCCGCTTGCGGCCCCCGCCCTGCCTGAAGAACCAATCCAAGCCTAGCCCTTTCCTCGCCCTGGTCTAACGCTCGACAGCCCTGCACGCCGACTGCGCGCATTTACCGATGAAGCGCCCTCGACTGGTACCAGCAACGGCGGGAATCGTGGCCTCGTCGGTTGGGTCGCTAATTTACCATGCGTGCCACCACCAACGCGAGCACAACGTTTTTCGCCCGTTTGTGCCTTTTTGGCGGCATACCATGGCTGCCTCGCCCGCCAGCGTGCTATTCGGGCTGGTGCAGCGCAGCGAATACGGGGCTAGCTCAGATGAAGGAAGTCCTCGAGGAATTGGAGCGGCGGCGCGCGGAAGCCCGGCTCGGTGGCGGCCAAGCACGCATCGACGCCCAGCACAAGCGCGGCAAGCTCACGGCACGGGAGCGCATCGCCCTGCTCATGGACGAAAGCTCCTTTGAGGAGTTCGACATGTACGTTGAACACCGCTGCGCCGACTTCGGCATGGAGAGGTCGAAAATCCCGGGCGATGGTGTGGTCACCGGATGGGGAACCATCAACGGTCGGGTCGTTTACGTGTTCGCCAAGGACTTCACCGTGTTTGGCGGTTCATTGTCTGAGGCGCATGCCCGTAAGATCATCAAGATCCAGGATATGGCGCTGCAGAATCGGGCCCCCATCATCGGTCTTTTCGATGCGGGCGGCGCGCGCATCCAGGAAGGCGTCGCCGCCCTCGGCGGCTACGGGGAAGTGTTCTTGAGGAACGTGCTTGCATCCGGCGTAATCCCGCAGATCTCCGTGATCATGGGCCCATGCGCGGGAGGCGACGTATACTCTCCCGCCATGACCGATTTCATCTTCATGGTCAAGGATACGAGCTACATGTTCGTGACCGGTCCCGACGTGGTGAAGACCGTGACCAACGAGACCGTGACGGCTGAGGAGCTTGGCGGCGCGCGCGTGCACACCACCAAATCGTCGATCGCGGATCGAGCCTACGAGAACGACGTTGAGACGCTGCTGCAGATGCGGCGGCTTATGGACTTCCTGCCCTCCAACAACCGAGCCGGCGTGCCTGAGCTCCCAACCAAGGACCCAGCGGAGCGCGCCGAGCCGTCGCTTGACACGCTGATCCCCGACAATCCCAATAAGCCCTACGACATCAAGGAATTGATCTTAAAGGTGGTGGACGAGGGGGACTTCTTCGAGATCCAGGAGGCATTTGCGCGCAACATCGTCACGGGCTTTGCGCGCATGGAGGGGCGCACCATCGGCATCGTTGCGAACCAGCCGTTGGTGTTGGCGGGCGTGCTTGATTCGGATGCCTCGCGCAAGGGGGCTCGCTTCGTGCGCTTTTGCGACTGCTTCGAGATCCCTATCATCACGTTAGTCGATGTGCCGGGCTTCTTGCCGGGCACGGCGCAGGAGTACGGCGGTCTAATCAAACATGGGGCCAAGTTGCTGTTCGCCTTTTCGGAGGCGACGGTGCCGAAGATAACGGTGATCACCCGCAAGGCTTACGGTGGCGCCTACGACGTAATGAGTTCCAAGCACATTCGCGGCGATGTCAATTACGCGTGGCCAACAGCTGAGATTGCGGTCATGGGACCTAAGGGCGCCGCCGAGATCCTCTACCGAGCGGACCTTGGCGACCCCACGAAGATCGCCGCGCGTATCAAGGAATATCAGGACCGCTTCGCCAATCCCTTCACCGCCGCCGAACGCGGCTATATCGACGAGGTGATCTCGCCCCGAAACACCCGCCGACGGATCTGTCGCGCACTCAACATGCTGCGCCACAAGACTGTCGAGAACCCCTGGAAAAAGCACGACAACATACCGCTCTAGCGGGTGATGGGAGGCTGCGGTTTGAGGCCGGCCACGGCTGGTAAGCAGGGTCGGCAACGCCCTTGTCCCCTCATTGCGCTGCCTTTGACCGACTTGGGACCTGGTCCACCGGCTGCGCTAGAGTGTGGGTGTGACTGGCAAAGCTTTCCTCATGCGCGCCTCGCGCTCTGGAAGATTGAGCGGAACATGGCGCGGGCGCTGGTTAGTGCCTCCTTGCGGAACGCGGCGATGCGGTGAAGTTCGGCAGGCGTGTAGAGGTAAGGCTCTACACCTTTCGCGAGCAGTCGCTGCTGCAACTCGTCAAGGTCGGACACGAGCCGATGCTCCAGACCGGCGCCGGCGAGCACGGCTTCGATTTTCCAGGTGTTGGATGGAATGCCCAGCACCGGGATCCCGAGGTCGAGGGCGATACATACGCCGTGAAAGCGTCCGGAGACGATGAGGCCTGCGTTTTGCGCCAACCAGGCGATGTAGTCATCGAATCCGGGAATGAGATTGCGCCAGCGATCACGCCACAGGCCGGGTGGTGCCGCATGGGCCGCCAGCCGCTTGGCGGCGTAGCGCCACCAGCGCGATGCTTCGGCGTGGGCTTGCACGGATGGGTGTGGAGGACGAGCCATCAGCGGCAGATAGCGTGCACCGATGGCAAGCGCGGCACGATGCAGACGAGCGTTGGCGGCTTGCATGGTGGAATCAGTGACAACGACCAGTCTCCCGCTGCCGCGTGTCACGACGGGCTCCCAAGTGAGCGTCAGGTCCGGCACGGCCGTGGCGGCAATGCCCGCCTCGATCAATGCCCGGCGGCTGAGCTCGTCGCGAGCAAAGACGGTACGGTATCGGCCAACCCCTTGCGCGACTTCGGGACTGTTTGCCTCGTATACCGAATTGATGAGGAACGCGGGTCGGCCGCGCTCGTGCGCCCACCGAGGCACCTCGGCCAGCCGCCTGGCGGCCTTGCTGTCATGGTGCAGCGCGCCCTCTCCGTTGACCAGCACCAGATCGAATTCGCCAGGTGCCAGTTTTTGCCAGTCAGCGTAGAGCGGCAGCTTGGCACAGATATCGAGGCCAGCTTCAGTGGTGAGAGCATCGAGCTGGCGGTCCACGAGCGTGCAGCCGTGGTGACCCAGCTGAAAAGTCGTGTTGATCAGGACAGCTTTCATCGTTCTTGATGGCCGAGGGCGTGAGCTGTCCAAGCTTTGGCCCGACATTGCACTATAGCGGCCTTTCCCGGACCCGAAAGAGGTGGGGGGTCTGCTCGCCCAAGGCAAGCTGAGGGCTTCGCGGCCGCCGCCCGTGGCCTTGGGGGACCAAACCGATCAGCCGCAGTTGCCGGCGAGCCTCACGTCAAAGGGCGTCGGACATTGTGGGCCGCAAGTGCTTTGGTCATTGCCGGCCGAAAGGGAACGGAAATTGTCGTTGCGGCGAAGCTCCTTTCTTCAAATGCACGCAAATGACGGGTCACCGCTGCTTGCCCCTCCGCTTGGCATTGAACCAGAGACAGCCGGGCCCGTCAGATGGTACTGGCAGCAGGCCGACGACAATCGGTTGGTAGATGTCGTTCGGAAAAGATGTTTTTCGCGCAAAAGATGCCGCCCATGTCGTAACGGTGGGCCTTGCACGCGCTCCGCCAGCTGGGACGATGCGGCCCAACGATTCAGCGCCGGCCAGAACGTTGAGCCACGTGCGACGGCGTCGGGCCTTTATCCATCGCAAAGGTGAAATTATGAGGGCTCAGCGCACCGCAGGAGCAGTGCATGTGCCAATCGGCTCGTTTTGCGCACGATCACCACAGGCCTCGCCGCATGCACACGATCGCGGCTCCATATGCGGAACTCGCATGCTGCGCGCCAACTGCTCGGCTCCAACCCGGTTGAGATGACTTCGATCACGGTACATATAGACGCCATTTGCGACAGGACTGCACCATGCGTTGTCGCACATCGTGCGGAGTGGCGAAATGAATGAGACGTAGCTGTGGCGTTCGGCAAATTCCGACAGGAGGTTGTTCATGGTGTCGAGGCGCTCTCGAACCTCCTGGAGGGGTCGGCGGCAGCTTTGCAAATTACCTCCCTGTCTGAGGGCCGCGGCTACGCACTTGACGGGATCACGGGCGAATATCGCAACCTCGCCGAGGAGGACCACGTGAATGCCCCGCTGCTCGAAGAAGTCGATGGTTTGCTCAAGACTTTGTCGCAGCACCTGGAGGGAACGCTGGTGCGACCGTTCGTCGGTGCGTGAGGTCACGACGTAGATTGGCGCCTGGTCGTCGAAGATCGCCTTGCCCGTGTAAACCGACCAATTGTGTGCGAGCACAGCAACCTGCAAGCGCGGGTTTTCTCGCACGAAGTGAACCATTGCTTCGCGCAACGAGCGGCAGCTCGCTTCGGTGGCATAAGGAGAGACGACCTCGTAGTAGCCAAGCAGCGCCAGACAGCCACCGACCGTGATTTGCCGTCCGGACATCCCTGCCCGCTGTGCTAGCAGGCTGATCGTGGGCGTGTAGTGGTTGGCGTGGGAATCGCCGAAGATGGCCACGTCGTAGGAGCTGCCGGCGCGGCGCTGACCGAAGGTGCAAGCTTCGTCGTCGCGGAAGATGTTTTTCGGCCCGCTGCAGCGGCGGCGCAAGGCGTTCTCGGATCGAATGGCGGCATCCAGGCGGCGAATTTCCGGGTTCAGGTTGAAGGTCCAGCTGCGGCTTGCGTTGCCGATCAGCACGAAGACGCCGAGCGACAGGACGCCGGCGATCAGGACCTGGGGGAGGCGCTCCCAGGCGATGCTGCGGGCGGGCCTTTCCACGCACCGGTAGCTCACGAATGCGGCAAGGAGGCTAAGCGCGAGGAGGCTGGCGACCTCGCCCCACTGGAGGGGCCGGTCAAAGTGATAGCGGGCCAACGAAAGCAGAGGCCAATGCCACAGGTAGAGCGAATAAGAAATGAGGCCGAGGGCGACCGCCGGCGGGGTGGAGAGCAGCCGGGTGACACGCGGTTGACGGTCGGTCCCGGCGAATAGCACGAGAGCTGCGCCAAGGCACGGCGGTAGGGCCAAAAGGCCAGGGAACGGTTTGGCCTCGTCAAGGAGCACGACGGACGCAACGATCATCGCTAGCCCTGCGCTGCTTGCGAGTTCGGCCAGCATCGCTGGTACCGCCGCTGGTTTGGGAAGAAGCGCAAGCCCGGCTCCGAGGAGAAGCTCCCAGGCCCGGAACGGAGCGAGGAAGAAGGCGGCCTCCTTGTCGGAGCCGACCATGAGCACACCCCACGCGAGCGAGATCGCTGCGGCCGGCCATAGGAAGAGCGCTACCCGGTTCGCGCGCCCCCGCGCCAGGACGAGAAATAACGCTGGCCACGCGAGGTAGAACTGCTCCTCGATGGAAAGGGACCACGTGTGCAGCAGCGGCTTGAGGTCCGAGGGACCACCGAAGTATCCAGATTGGGTGTAGAAGAAGTGGTTGGAATAGAACAGAGCTGAGCTTGTGAGACTCCGCCCGAAGCTTGCCATGTCGCCCGGGAGCATGACCAAGCTGGCGAGGAGTGTGCTCGCCGCATAGACGCAGAAAAGCGCCGGTAGGATGCGTTTGATGCGACGGAAGTAGAAGGCCGAAAAACTGAAACGTCCATGGATATGATCGTTGGCAATCAAGCCTGTGATTAAATAACCCGAGATCACGAAGAAGACGTCGACCCCAACGAACCCCCCCGAAAAACCGGGAATCTTGGCATGAAAAAGAACGACTGAGAGCACGGCAACGGCGCGCAATCCATCGATGTCCTTGCGATATGGCATGGCAAGAAGTCGAGCGTTGAGGCACGAGGAAGGGGGCGATCGCCTCCTAACACGCCATCCCCGGCAGTGTCACTCGTGATGCGGGCAAGCCTGCAGAGATTTCTGGGGAGATAATTCTGGAAAAGATCAGGATCCGCGTGTGCTCAGAGTGCTTCCGTGCGGGCTGCTTAGGGGGATGGTAACCATCGGCGCTTAGCTTTGACCGGGATTGGCCGGGGCTGGCTATGGCAGTATTGAACGCGGTTTCGATCACGGAGATCAAGGCGCGCGGCAGCATCAAGGATGCCGACGTCCTCAAGCTCCGGCGCAATTATTACGAGGATGGGATTATCACGGCCGAGGAGGCGGACGTCATCTTTGCCCTGAACGCGGCGTGTCCGGTGCAGGATCCCGCCTGGGCGGACTGCTTTGTGGAGACCATTACGGACTATCTTGTCGAGCAAGCCGAGCCGCGGGGCTACCTTACGGCTGAGAACGGGCAATGGCTAATCGAGCGCATCGCTCGGGATGGGTGGGTCGACAGCAAGACTGAGCTTGAGCTCCTCGTCAATGTGCTCGACAAGGCCCGTTGGGCGCCGCAGAGCCTTGTGCGCTTCGCCCTCGAACAGGTCAAGCAGGCTGTGCTCAGCGCAAGAGGGCCCTTGCGCTCGGGCATGATGCTCGAGCCCGGCATCGTCGGGCAGGCCGACGTCGACCTCCTGCGCCGCATTCTCTACGCGGCAGCCAGCGATGGTTGCATCGCTGTCACCCGGGCAGAAGCCGAGGTGCTGTTTGAGATCAACGAGAGCAGCGCCGGAGGCGACAACCATCCGGCCTGGACCGACCTATTCGTCAAGGCGATTGCGAATTGCGCGATGGCGGCGTCGGGCTATGCTGCGCCGCCGCGCGAGGTTGCACTCGCCGGGGAGGTCTGGCTCGACCGACGAGGCGATCTCTCGCTCGATGCGATCCTCAGCGGCGTGGGGCCAGGCCTCAAGGGTCTATTCGCCGGCTACCGCGAGAGAACCGCGGAAGAGGGCGCCATTGCCCACCTGATGCGCCAGAAGGTTGAGATTGTCACGCACGACGCCGTCGAACCGGTAAATGCTGCCTGGCTCACCGAGCGGATCGGCCGGGACGGCGGGATGACACCCAATGAGCATGCGCCGCTCATGTTCTTAAAGGCGGAGGGCCCGGTAATGGATCCTGCCCTGCGCGTGCTCGTGGACAAAGCGGTGCCGGTGGTCTGAAGGGATCGGCATCCCCGTGCCAAGGGCCGCGGCTGTGGCGAGATGCCATGGCGGGCGTATCTTGACGTCCTCTTCGGCCCGCCGGAGAAGACCCATCGAACCGGCCACCGGCCATTGCCAACCCAGGATGTCGAGCGCTGGGCCCATGCACCCCGCCTATTCGGTGATCTTGTTCACGACCGCGTCGGGTGCGGGCCTCGGTCTCCTCGCCTGGCTCGCGCTCTTCGCTTTATTGGGAGTCGTTCCGGTCGAGCGTTGGCTGGGGTTCACCGGCCTTGCGAGCTCGTTCGTCCTGGTGGCCGGAGGCCTCCTGTCTTCCACGATGCATCTCGGGCGCCCCGAGCGCGCCTGGCGCGCCTTGTCACAATGGCGCACCTCCTGGCTGTCGCGGGAGGGTGTGATGGTTATTGCCACCGCTGGGCCGGGCCTGGTGCTGGCTATCGGATGGCTATACCTCGAACGCGTGGACGGGGTGTTTGCGGTTGCCGCCGCGCTGGCGGTCGTGTGCGCCATTGTCACGCTTTACACGACTGGGATGATCTACGCCTCTTTGCGCACGATCCGGCAGTGGCATCAGGCGCTGACTGCGCCTACTTACGTCACGCTTGGGCTCGCCAGCGGTGCTGTGCTGCTGCGGACGCTACTCGCTCTCGCGCGCGAGGCATCGCCATGGTCGGCCTGGCTCGCCATATTTCTCCTCAGCATCGGCGCAGCGCTCAAGTGGGGCTACTGGTTGCGCATCGATGGCGAGTTGCGCATCTACACGCTCGAGGCGGCGACCGGGCTCGGCCACCTGGGCAAGGTACGCGTGCTGGATCCACCGCACACGCAGCCAAACTTCGTCATGCGCGAGATGGGCTACCGAGTGGCGCGCAGGCACGCGCAAAAGCTGCGCAAGGCGGTGCTGCTCTTTGCCTTCGCTCTGCCGATCGTCCTTCTCCTCTTCTCCGAGGTGCCAGGGTTGGCCATCGCGGGTGCGTTGCTTGCCACGTTATCACTCACCGCAGGGCTCCTCATCGAGCGCTGGCTGTTCTTTGCCGAGGCCGAACACTTGTCCATGCTGTATTACGGGGAAGCTCGCCTCTAGGTTTCGCTGACCGCTGTCTTGGCCCAGCTGGTCTTGGGCCAGCTTTCTTGGGCCAGCTTTCTTGGCCCAGATGTCTTGGCCCAGATGTCTTGGCCCAGATGTTTTGGCCAAAAGCTCGTGGCTGCCTCAATCCAACCCAACACCCGCGGATGCGGGCGAAGAGAACCCATTCAACCAAGCAGCGCCTTCGTATTGCCGACCAGCAACCTCTGGATGGAGCAGCTCGGCGAGCAGCTCGGCGCTGTCGGCGAGCCTCGGACCAGGGCGGTTGAAATAGGCGTTGCCGTCGGCGAAATAGACCCTTTTCCTCTGCACTGCGGTGATGTTGGACCAGCCCGGTCGGGCCTGCAGCACCGGCAGTTCCTCCAGACAGCGTGCGAGGCCATAGCCGCACGGCGCTACCACGATGACCTCCGGATCGGCGGCCAACAACTGATCCCACGTCATCCAGTCGGAATGTTGACCGGCCTCGCCGAACAAGTCGTGGCCGCCGGCCATGTCGATCAGCTCCGGCATCCAGTTGCCCCCCGCCATCAGCGGGTCGACCCACTCGATGAAGGCCACGCGCGGCCTAGGGCGGCCCGCAATCGCTTTGCGCACGGCGGCCAGTCGGACTTGCATGGCGGCAAGTACGCGCTCGCCCGCGTCCGGCACATGCAACGCGCGAGCCACGCGAGCGATATCACGCCAGACGTCGGCCAGTGAACCGGGCCTGAGGGAGACGATCTCGGCCGGCCGCCCAGTCCAACTGCAGGTGGCAGCCTCAACGTCGGCGAGGCTCACGGCGCACACCTCGCAATGGTCCTGCGTGACAATGACGTCAGGTTCCAGCGCCCTCAACGCCTCGCCATCGACGCGATAGACCGAGAGGCCATCGCGCACGATTGCGCTCACGCGTTCGTGGATGTCGGCGCTTGCGCCCTCGACCTTGAATTTGGGTGCGGTCAACGCCGGTAGCTGCAGCACCTCGGGCGGATAATCGCATTCATGGCTGCGGCCGACGAGCCGGCTTTGGCAACCAAGCGCGCACACGATCTCGGTGGCGCTGGCGATCAGGCTGACCACCCGATGAGCATGCTCGTGGCCGCGAGCAGGAGGCTTTGCACCGATCGGCGCTGCCGCACTTGCGCGGATCGCAGCCTTGTTGGGTGCGCCGCCCGCAGGTAGGAGGTCGCAAAACACGAAGCCGTCGCGCTTGACGACATTTCCAATGTCTACGGCGATGGGGGAGCGGAACATCGGCCCCGCGCAGGCGAAGGTGTGGAACTCGCCGTTCTCTGCACAGGGGTCGACGCCTGGAGGCAACTCGGCTAGTAGCGCGGCATCGAAGCGCCGTCCGGCAAGGCGCGCCGGCAGCTTCTGAGGATCGATGCACGTCACATAGGCCTCAAGGCCGCCTGCGATCATTTCGCGCGCCAATCTTTCCGTCTCGATCCCCCAGAGAGGAAACAACGGCGTGATGCCGGTGCCGGCGAGCCTGGTCTCGCGGTAGCGGCGAATATCCTCAAGGAACAGATCGCCAAAGGCCATGGCCGCAACCCCTGCGGCAACCTGCTGCTGCACGAATGTCCCCATGACGTGCTCGTAGGCATCGTTGGGGCAGGGATGGGGGATCTCAAGCCAATGCAGCGGCAAGCCCGCCGCTTGGGCTTGCGCCTCTGCGAGCGCGCGGCGCACCCCGTGCATGGCGACTCGACCGAAGACGGAATTGATGGTCGTTACAAGGCCGATCACCTCGATGTCACGGCGCTGCCGCAAGACCTTAAGTGACCACGCCGAGTCCTTGCCCGTGCTCCAGCTCAAGAGAGTGCGCATTGCAGGGCTCCCAGCCGCCGAGGACGGGCAGCATGCCATCCAGGCTCAATCGACAGCAAGATCGAGCACCAGCACGCCGTCCTTGGGCCGCTCGCGCCGCCTCCACTTGGGGTGCCGCAGCGTGCGGCGTACATCGTCCCGCCCGGCCTGCCAATGCTCTTCCACCGAGAGCCGGGAGAACTCGTAGTCCTGCGCGTGCGTCTCGTAGGCGGCACGACGGTGGATCAGATGCACGATCGTAATGGCGGCGTCGCCATCGCACCATTGCGACAGAAGTTGAGTTTCCGAATTGTCGCAGAGTTCGGGCGGCAGCCTCTCCAACAGCTTGCGGACGGCTCGGCGCATGGTCTGGCACTGCTCGTAGTTGTCAGTGGCAAGGCGCGTTCGGCTCGAGTAGCGGATCTCTTTTTCGCGTTGAGCCACGTCGAACAGCGTTTCGGGCATCGCCCCGCGGGCGCTAAACAGGTCTACCTGGAAGATGCACTTGTCGCTTGGCTCATCTGTGTAATCGAGCACGTATTGCAGTGGCGTGTTGGAGACGAGGCCACCGTCCCAGTAGGCCTCGCCTTCGATAATCACCGGTGGCAATCCTGGCGGCAGGGCGCCAGAGGCCATGATGTGCTCGGGGCCGATCGGCATCTCTTGAGAATCGAAATAGACGAAGTTGCCGCTGCGGATATTGACGGCTCCCACGCTGAGCCGCACGGAGCAACTGTTGAGAATGTCGAAGTCGACCAATTCATGCAGGGTCTCCTTCAACGGCGCGGAATCATACACGCTGAGCGCCGCCGGTGAGCCGCGTGGCATCAGTGGGGCGGGCGGAAAGCGCGGCTCGAAGAAACCGGGCGCGCCAAGCGTGGAGACATAGGCCGCGCTCATGTAATTGAAGAGCTCGCGCGGGTCCGTACCATCGATCAATGGCGAGGCCTGCACCTGCGAGGACACCCGCTCCCAGAAGGTGCGCAGGCGCGCGACCCGGTGCTCGGGCCCATTGCCGGCGATAATGGCGGCGTTGACGGCACCGATCGATATGCCGGCCACCCAGTCGGGCGCATGACCGGCTTCCGCCAAGGCTTCATAGGCGCCCGCCTGATACGCGCCGAGCGCACCGCCGCCCTGTAGCACGAGGACGATGCGCTCCTCATTCCGATCTGGGGGTACTGGTTCGTGCATGCTGGTCTCCGGGGCCCGTCGAGATCGCCCGACGGGGCTGGTGGGCTGGCCCCCGACGATGGGGGGCAAATATACGGTGGTCTAGTTAAGCCATCAGCCCAAAGCTTGGCAGCCCTATCGCCTCGGATCGGGGAAAGGATGGCGCGAGGCGGCACGATCGTGCTCAAATGCGACCAAAGCGTGGGTCAGGGAAGGTCTCCATGGAGGCAGAAAATCTCGTCGCAGAGACCGCCAGGCGCATCTTGGCCGATGTGGCCGATCCACAAAGCGCCAATCGCGCCAAGGACGATACGTGGAAGGTGCCCGCTTGGGCGGCATTGGAGGAGGCTGGGCTCACGCTCGCTTGGGTGCCGGACGCCTTGGGTGGGGCGGGCGCAGAGCTGGCCGACGGTTTCGCCGTGCTCCGCGAGGCCGGCCGCTCCGCTGCGGCGCTGCCCTTGGCGGAGACCTTGCTTGCGGGATGGCTGCTCGCCAAAGCTGGCATCGCCTCACCTAAGGGATTTTTGACCTGTGGGCCGGCGCGCGACGGCGAGCGGGTGACAGTGTCGGGCGACGGCACCGTCAACTGTAGCGTGCGCGCGATAGCGTTTGCCAAGGGTGCCAAGCACTTCGCCCTCCTAGGGGAGCGGCAGGGGGGCGGTCCCATCGTGGCTCTGCTTGATGCCTCCCAGGCCCACGTCGGCGATGGCACCAGCATTGGTGGCGATCCCCAGAGCTGGCTGAGCTTCAAGGCAGCGCGCCCTTCGGCCGTCAAGGATGCGCCGGCTGGGATTGATGGGCAGGCACTGCAATTGATGGGTGCTGCGGCGCGTGCCATGCAGATGGCCGGCGCGCTGGAGGCTATCCTCGAGCTGGCGGTGCGCTATGCCAACGAGCGCATTGCCTTCGAGCGGCCGATCGCCAAGTTCCAAGCCGTACAGCACAACCTGGCGCGGCTTGCCGGCGAGACCGCGGCCGCGGTTGCGGCGGCCGGTTCCGCTGCTGATACGATCGCGCATGCCGCTCGCTTTGATGAGACAGTCTTGCTCGAAGTTGCGGCGGCAAAGATCCGAGTTGGCGAGGCGGCGGGCGAGGGTGCGGCCATCGCTCACCAGGTGTTTGGCGCCATTGGTTTCACGCAGGAGCACACGCTGCATCGCTTCACGCGCCGCCTGTGGGCGTGGCGTGACGATTTCGGCAACGAGAGCGCTTGGGCGGTCAAACTCGGCAATCTGGTGGCCGCCAAAGGTGCCGACGGTCTGTGGCCGATGCTGGCGGCGCGCTAAGGAGGCCGTCATGGCAACACAGTTGACGTTTGACGCCATCCGCCTGCCGCCGGAGTGCGAGGCCCTCCGCCAAGACGTGCGCGTTTTCATCGCCAACGAGATTGACGCCGGTACCTTCGATCCGCACGGTGGTGGCATCGACGGCACCTATAGCGCCGAGTTCAGCCGCAAGGTGGGTGCCAAAGGCTGGATCGGCATGACTTGGCCCAAGCAGTACGGCGGGCGCGAGCGCAGCTTCCTGGAGCGCTACGTCGTCACCGAGGAGTTCCGCGTGGCCAACGCGCCCGTGCGCTTGCACTTCGTGGCTGATCGGCAGAGTGGGCCGGTAATCCTCAAGTACGGCAGCGAGCGTATCAAGGCCGACATCCTGCCGCGCATCTGTCGAGGCGAGGTGTGCTTCGCCATTGGCATGAGCGAACCCAATTCCGGCTCTGACCTGTTTGCTGCCCGGACCAAGGCGACCAGGACCGAGGGTGGCTGGCGCGTCAACGGCACCAAGATCTGGACCAGCAACGCTCACCAGGCGCACTATCTGATCGGTCTTTTTCGCACCTCGCCACCGAGCAAGGAAAACCGTCGCCACGGCCTCACACAGTTTGTCGTCGATATGAAGACGCCAGGCATAACCGTCAATCCCGTCTACCAGATGACCGGCGCCCACGATTTCAACGAGGTGGTGTTTGAGGACGCCTTCATGCCCGATGACCACGTGCTGGGCGAAGTCGATGGTGCCTGGAAGCAGGCTACGTCCGAACTCGCCTACGAGAGGAGCGGGCCGGAGCGGTTCCTTGAGACCTTCTACGTTCTGACCGAGCTGGTGCGCGTGCTAGGCCAAAGGCCAGACACGCGCGGCGCCGAAGGCATCGGTCGGCTGGTGGCGCAGGTACATACCTTGCGGCGCATGTCGGTATCGGTTGCCGGGATGCTGCACGCGGGCAAGGAGCCTGTAGTGGAGGCGGCCATTGTCAAGGACGTAGGCACGATTTGGGAGCAGAAATTGCCGCACAAGGCGCGCGACCTTGCCGCGTTTGTGGCGCCAGAGTCTGCCAATCGGGCGACGTTTGAGGAGCAGCTGAACTACGCCATTATGATCGCGCCCAAACTGACCATCCAAGGCGGCACCACGGAGATCCTGCGCGGCATCATCGCTCGCGGGCTGGGGCTCAGATAGAAGATGGTCTCCTTCTGGTCCTCTTGGGAAAAAGGTGCCCAGGATCGAGGGCGGATCTTGGGACGGCGCCGGCAACGGGCTTTGGCGTTCGGACAAATTTCTGGCCACGCGAGCAGGCGGTAGCGGACCAGCACGCAACTGACGCAAGTCGGTCCGCTGTCCGCCTCCCCAGGCACACAAAATGCGAAGCGACTTGGAGGAGAAGTTACATGGGCCCGTTCAAGGACATCGGTGTGGATCTCGACAAGGATATGGTGGCGACCATTGAGATCCGACGGCCGCCGCACAACTTCTTCGACATCGATCTCATCCGCCAGATTGCCGATGCGTGCGAGGCTCTCGATCGGGACGACGGCTGTCGTGCCATCGTGTTGGCATCGCAGGGCACCGCGTTCTGCGCCGGGGCCAAGCTCGGCGACGGTGCCGATGTGCAGAATGTGCTGGTCAAGAAATCGGAGGCGGGCCGAGCCGGTCATTTGTACATTGAGGCGGTCCGCCTCTTTCGGACAGCAAAGCCCATGGTGGGGGCGATCCACGGTGCCGCGGTCGGCGGCGGGCTTGGATTGGCACTTGTCCCTGACTTGCGCGTCACCTGTCCGGAAGCGCGCTTCGCAGCCAACTTCACACGTCTCGGTTTTCATCCAGGTTTCGGGCTCACGCATACCCTGCCCGCCCTGATCGGCCCGTCGAAGGCTGCTTTGATGTTCTACACGAGCCGCCGCGTCCCTGGCGAGGAAGCCTGCCGGATGGGTCTCGCCGACGTGTTGGTACCCCAGGCGGAAGTGCGCTCGGCAGCGCATCAGCTTGCCGCCGAGATCGCGCTCGCTGCCCCGCTGGGCGTTGTTGAGACGCGCGCGACAATGCGCGCGGGTCTGGCCGAACGCGTACGCGCCGCCACCGATATCGAGCTTGAGAAGCAGACGCGGCTGCGCCGGACAGAGGATTTCAAGGAAGGTGTCAGTGCTACAAATGAGCGCCGGCTGCCCAAATTTGTCGGGCGCTAACCTGCGTTTCGATGGCCCCGAGAGCCGGACCGAGCGAAACCCGTTGCCGAACCGGCGCCACCTCGGGCGCCGACGTGTTCGTGTCGTTTGGCCGACATCTGCTAGGCTGCGCTTGCAAAGGGAATAGGCCAGGAGACCGACATGCACCGCCAATCGCTTGTGGACTACGGCAAACCCCTCCAGGCCACTCAGGTGCAAACGCCCGAGCCGCAGGGCAGCGAGGTATTGTTGCGCGTGTCCCACTGCGGGGTATGCCACTCCGACGTTCACCTGCAGGATGGCTACTTCGATCTGGGCGGTGGGCAGAAGCTCGACGTACGCGGCAACCGGCCGTTGCCCTTCACGCTGGGCCACGAGATCGCGGGCACTGTCGAGGCCGTCGGGCCCGATGCGAAGGGCGTGGCTCGCGGCAAGTTCTACGCCGCCTACCCCTGGATCGGCTGCGGCAAGTGCGGCCTGTGCGCCCGCGGTGACGAGCACCTGTGCAATGCGCCCCGTGCGCTCGGTATCACCCTCGACGGGGGCTATGCTAGCCACGTAACCGTGCCACACCCACGCTATCTGCTCGACGTGGATGGCATCGCGCCCGAGATCGCCTGCGCGCTCATGTGTTCGGGCCTCACCGGCTATGGCGCCATCAAAAAGGCGATCCCTTACTTGCGCGTCGGGCCGCTGCTCATCGTTGGCCTGGGTGGTGTCGGCATGATGGGGCTCCAGTTCGCCCGCGCGCTGACGGACAAGCCGATTTTCGTCGCCGATATCGATCCTGCCAAGCGTGAGGCTGCCCTTAAGCTTGGTGCGGCGGAGGCCTTCGACGCCGCCGATGCCGGGACACGCAAGGCGATCGCCAAGGCGTCGGGCGGTGGCGTGGGGGCCGCGATTGACTTCGCCGGCTCCGATAAGTCCCTTCCCTTCGCGCATGCGGCCGTCGCCAAGGGCGGCGCGGCGATTGTGGTCGGTCTGATCGGCGGCAGCTTCACCCTACCGGTACCGATGTTGCCGTTGCGTGCGCTCACCATCATGGGCAGCTACGTGGGCTCGCCTGCGGAAGCGCGCGAAATGCTGGACCTCGTCAAAGCGGGCAAGGTGGCGCCGATCCCGGTCGAGGTGCGTCCGCTCGCCCATACCAGCGCCTCGCTAGACGACCTGCGCGCCGGCAAGATCGTCGGTCGGGTCGTGGTCACGCCCTGAGGAGGCGCCAATGCAGATAACCGTGATGGGATCAGGCGGGGTTGGCGGGTACTTCGGTGCGCGCTTGGCGGCCGCCGGCAACGATGTGACGTTTGTTGCCCGTGGGCGGCATTTGGAGGCCATGCGCCGGAACGGCCTGCGCCTGGACAGTGACCTCGGCAACCTGCACCTCAATCCGGTCGAGGTGGCGGCTGACGCGCGCGACATCGCCGCCGCCGACACCATCGTGTTCGCGGTCAAGATGGGTGATACCGATGAGGCGGCACGAAGCTTGCAGCCGTTGGTGGCCAAGGGAGCGACCATCTTCACGTTTCAGAACGGCATCGACAGCGCGGAGCGCATTGGTCGCATCGTCGGCGCCAACCGTGTCGTGCCCGGAGTGGGTCGCATCCTCTCCCACATCAGCCAGCCCGGCGTGATCAAGCAAACGGGCACTTTTGCGCGGCTCGAGTTCGCGGAGAGCGACAACCAACCGAGCGCGCGCACCTCGGCATTCTACGAGGCGTGCAAGGCTGCCGGGTTCGAAGCCGTGCTCTGCCCCAACATTCGGCGCGAGCTGTGGATGAAATTCGCCATGTTGGCTCCGAACGCGGGGGTCACGGCCCTGGCGCGCGGCCCGATCAGCATCATACGCGACAACCCACAATCGCGTCCGCTGCTGGTGAATTTGGTGGAAGAAGCGGTCGCCGTTGGTATTGCCTTGAAGACCGGACTAGAGCCGTCCGACACGGGGGCAATCCTGCGGCTGATTGACGGGCTGCCGAAGGTGATGATGGCCTCTATGGCGCATGATATCGTCGCCGGCAAGCCGATTGAGGTCGAGGGTCTGTCCGGCGCTCTCGTGCGGCTCGGCGCCGAGACCGGCGTGCCCACTCCCTCGCATGCGTTCATCGTCCAAGCGCTTGCCCCGTTTGCTGCCGGCAAGCCAGCCAGCTAGCGCAGAGCCCTTGGCGCCCATGGGCAAGCGCGTTGCGCAGCACACATGCCCATCGAGGCGGCTTGGCCGCTCGAGGCGTGCCTCAATGCCGGCGGGAGGGTGCGATCTACCTGGCGAGCTCGCGCGCGCGGCGCGCGGCGGCGGCGACAGCCTCGTGCATTAGCTCTGGCAGCCCGCCCTTGCTTGCCATCAGCACCTGTAGGGCCGCATAGGTGGTGCCCCCTGGCGAGGTGACGTTCTGGCGCAGCACATCGGCGCCGAGATCGGATCGATGCAGGAGCTCGCCCGAGCCAGCGACCGTCGTGCGCGCGAGCTTCTGCGCCAGTTCGGGGGGGAGGCCCACCTTGACGGCTGCGTCGGCCAGGCATTCCGCCAGATAAAACACGTAGGCTGGGCCCGAGCCGGAGACGGCGGTCACCGCATCGATAAGGCTCTCATCATCGATCCATGACACCTCGCCAATGGCGCGCAAGAGCGCGTCGCAGGTGGCCCGCTGCCGCGCACTGACGTGGGCATTGGGCACGCCGACGGTGATGCCGCGCCCGACGGCGGCCGGCGTGTTTGGCATCGCGCGCACGACCGCGGTGCCCTCGGGTAGATACCTCGCGAAGCTGGCAATGGTGCGCCCTGCGGCGATGGAGAGCACCACCGTGGACTTGCCCGCGAGCTTGGCTAGTCCGGGAAACACCTCGTCCATCAGCTGTGGTTTGACTGCCACCACGATGACCGCGGGCGGATCGGGCAGCGAACTGACCGCAGTGCGCGCGGTGAGGCCACGCTGTGCCAGCAGCTCAGCGGTGCGCGGCGGTGGCGCAGGGTCCTGCACAACGATCTGCGCCGGTGCTAATCCCTCATGGAGCCAACCGGCCAGCAAGGCGCTTCCCATGTTGCCAGCACCCGCCAACAGCAGCGTTCCGTCGATCTGTAGGGTCATTGGTCTGTGCGCGCGCCCCATGTTGCTATGCCGCGCCTCGTGATGCCCGGCGTCAAGTCCGCAAAGGCTGGCATTTCCGACACCTAGCGTGAGGCAGGTGCGTGAATGCGCCCGCGGCGGTTAGGCTATGCGGCGGCCTTCTTTCGGTTTGCCGCCAGCCGCTCATCAACCAGCGTCACCGTGGCGTCAACAACAGGATGACTGAGGCCCTTTTGGCGAGCGATGAGCTGAACGAGCTTGTCGGCGCGCTCGATGTAGGGGGCGCCATTGTTGAGCGCGCGCGCCGCGGAGGCCGGGCGCACCAAACTCTGCGCGGCGGCGGCGTATTTCTCGAACGGCACGAGATCACCCGGAGAGGCGCCGAGGGTCACGCACAGGTCGTTGACGAAGTTATAGACCGAGCGCGAGGTGGCGATGTCAGAGTGCACGGCCTCCTGCGCGGTGCGCATGCCGTCCCTGGTGACGCAACGGTAGTTGCCCGCGAGCAGCATGGCCCACTTGGCGAGCGGCACAAAGATGGATGCGTGCACCCGCAACTTCACCGGCAGTTCGATCTTGCTGCCGCCCACATCGAAGCGCACGGCATCGATGTCCCGCTCGAGCTGATGCAGGATGGCGGTCGACGTCTCGGACGCGAATTTGGCCACCTTGAAGTTGGTGGGCAAGGTGACCATAAGCACGTTGACCTTCTCCTCAGGCGGACGGATAGCCTGTGGATCGGGGCTGTTGAGCGTGATCATGCTGGGATCGAAATTGTCCCACACGCTGGGATCGGTGTAGGCGGGCCGTAAGGCCTCGTAGTCGAGCCCGGGGATGCGCTTGATGTAGGGCAAAGGCGGCATATTCATGATGGACATGCAGGGCACGCGCGACTTGGCCACCGCATCGAGCAGTTCGCGCACGCCAGGCGAGCGATACTGCGGCTCCTGCATGGCGAGGCCGACGAGGTCGTAATCCTTGGGATTGACACCGCTGGTTCCGCCGGCGGTGACTTTGCCCGGCAGCTTGCGCGAGTCGAGCACCACAGGCTCCTTGCGGCCCCTCACCGGCAGGCGCACGCGGAAACCTTCAGTGTTGATCAAATCAGCCTCAGCAGGAAGGCAGATGAGGTGGATCCTATGGCCGCCAAACAGCATCTTGGAGGCAAGCAGTGATCCGTAGGACGCGCCCATCATGAGAATGTTGTAAGTCGCCATGTGCCCGATCTCCCTAGAAGCCGTTGGTGGATGGAAGGAGAGGCGACCTTGGGCCGTCCTTCGCGGTTTGGGCAATGCTATGCGTCCGGCCTTTGCCATGCAATCCGGATCGGTGCGTGCTTGGCTGCGACGCTAGGCGCCGCTCATCGCGGATGGGCGCACGGGCCGCATGGGCGCGTGGCCAATCGGCTCCAAGGGCCCCGAGCGGCGCAGCGTCGGCTGTGCAATCGCGCATTCACGGCTCGCAACGGTAAAGCTTCATTGTCAGCGCTAGCCACGGCGTTGGCCGACGACGGCGACTTTGCGCCGCAACGCAGATGTTGCTTTGCATCAACGTGGTGGGCTCAAGACCCTTGCGGTGGCTCAAGCCCCAGCTCCTCCTGTGGTGCCAACGGCGCAACATAGGCCGCGATCAGCTCCGGCATCACCTCCTGGAGCCGTGCCGGGGACCACTTGGGTCGACGGTCCTTGTCGACGATGAGCGCGCGTACCCCCTCGATGAACTCGCCGTCCTCAAACAGGCGCACGCATAGTCGGAACTCCACATTGAGGGCATGCTCGAGCGAGGTTAGGTGCCGCGCCTTGCGGATCGCAGCGAGGGTAAGCTTCAGGGATTTGGGCGACTTCTGCGCCAGCGTAGCGAGCGTGCTTTGCGCCCAGCCGCCGGGTGCCGCTGAGAGGGCGCCCAGCATGGCTTCGAGGGTATTGGCGCTGAACGCCTGGTCGATCTCAGCGCGCCGATTGGCCAGCATCGATGGTCCAGGGTCACTCGCCACCGAAGCGATGATATCGCCTAGCGACCCGCCGCTGGGATCGACCAGCCTCTCGACCATGCGGGCGATGTCGGGCGATGCGACGAACACATCGGCAAAGCGCGCAAAGATGGCGTCGGCGGCTCGCATCACTTCACCGGTCAAGCCAAGATAGCCGCCGACCGCGGCCGGCGCGCGCGACAACAGCCACGTCCCGCCAACGTCCGGGATCAGGCCGATGCCGGTCTCGGGCATGGCGAGCCGGGAGCGATCGGTGACGACGCGGTGACTTGCGTGCCCCGAGAGGCCAATACCTCCGCCCATGACGATGCCGTCCTGGATGGCCAGGAACGGTTTGGGATAGCGGCCGATGAGGGCATTGAGGCGGTATTCCTCGCGCCAGAAGCTGCGTGCGAGGCTTGAGCCATCGCTTCGGCTGTCGTAGAGGGCGCGCACGTCTCCGCCGGCGCACAGCGCCCGATCGCCGGTCCCATCGAGGACGACGAGCTCGACTGCGGGGTCTGACCGCCATGCCAAGAGCGCGGCCCAGATTTGACGAACCATGCCGAGCGTCAGGGCGTTGAGCGCCTGCGGGCGGTTCATGGTGAGCCGTCCCGCCCTGCCCTGGCGACGGACCAGCACCTCGTCAGTTGCCGCAACTTGCATGGGTGTTCCCTTGACAATCTCAGCCAAAAGGGGATTACCCATCAGTGCGCCGCGGCGCAATCGCTGACGGCGAAAGGGAATGATGGCGCACCCATGACGGTGTGGCAGAGGATCTCGGGTTTGGCGACGGCCGTCAGCGACGCAGGCGGCGGCTTATTGGATGGCCTTGCGGGTGTGCTGGGCCTTAATCGCCATGGCCGGGAACCGCAGAAGGAGCTTGCCTTCACCATCGCTGTTATTGCCCTCAGCGCCAAGATGGCCATGGCCGACGGCATCGTCTCGCCACTGGAACACGATGCCTTCGCCGAGGTCTTTCGCTTTGCCCCCGAGGAAGCCGACAACGTGGAGCGCGTGTTCGACCTCGCTAAGCGGGACGTGGCCGGGTATGAGACCTACGCCGACCAGATGGCGATGCTCCTTAAAGATGATCGCAAACTCCTACAGCACGTGCTTGAGGGCTTGATGTACGTAGCGGCCGCGGACGGGGTGCTGCATCCAAAGGAGGATGAATTCTTGCGCGCCGTCGCCGGGCGGTTCGGGTTTTCCGATAGCGAGTTCCGGTTTTTCCGCGCCCGCTTCGTCATCGACAGTGCTAGCCCCTATGACGTGCTGCGCCTCAGCCCCGATGCGAGCGATGCCGAGATCAAGGCCCAGTACCGCAAACTTGTGCGCGACAACCATCCGGACCGCCTGATGGCCAATGGCGTGCCAGTAGAGTTTTTGGAGCTGTCTACGCGCAAGCTCGCTGCGATCAATGTCGCCTACGACGCAATCGCCAGGGAACGCGGGCTGTGAGGGCCAGGCCGGACAGCACGTTGGTGGGTCAATTCCACCCATCGCCCAACTTCGGTGCCCGGCGGGGTGCCGGTGTGCCGACCATGCTGCTGTTGCATTACACGGGCGTGGAAAGCGCGGCCAAGGCCATTGACTGGCTCTCGCGAGTTGAGAGCAAAGTTTCGGCGCACTACGTGCTGGACGAGGCCGGCTTCCTGACGCAGCTCGTGCGTGAAGAGGAGCGCGCGTGGCATGCCGGGCACGCAGTGTGGGCCGGCGAAACCGACATCAATTCGATCTCGATCGGCATCGAGGTGCAGAATGCCGGTCACGAGTTCGGCTATCCGGACTTCCCGGAGCCGCAGCTGCGCGCACTGGAGGCGCTTTGTCGTGACATTATCGGACGGTACGGCATCCCTCCCGAGCGCGTGCTGGCCCACTCCGACGTTGCGCCCTCGCGCAAGATCGACCCCGGTGAGAAGTTCCCTTGGGCGCGGTTCGCGGCGGCAGGTATCGGTCACTGGGTGAAGCCAACGCCTGTGGATCGGGCCGATGCCGGTTTCGCCCGCGATGCGGCGGGACCGCCGGTCGCGGCCGTGCAAATACGGCTTGCCCAATATGGCTACGGGATCGAGGTGACGGGTGGCATCGATCCGCGCACCGAGTCCGTGGTCAGGGCCTTCCAGCGTCATTTTCGTCCCGACCGGGTCGACGGGTGCATCGACCAATCGACCATCACCACGCTTGAACGGCTGGGCGCTGCCCTGGCTCAGCACACCATCACCGTCTGACTTTGAGGCGAGGCGCGCCAACCCCAAGCGCAGTACCTGACCACGGCCAGCACGGCGCCGCACCGAGGGTGCTGGGCGGCCTTGATGAGGGCGCCGGGGCTTGGTGATCGGCAACCGTTGGCGCCCATTGAGGCATCAATCCCGTCAAACAGCCGCAGAAAGTTGCCCCGATGCGGTGCTGCATCGCGGATTGGCGATCGCCGGCGCACTCGCTATGCTCGCCGAGGAACTGTCGCGATCGCGTGGTAGGGAGAGAAGGGAAATGCTCATCAATCTCGCGGGACGTCGGCTCTATTATACCCTCGAAGGGCCACAGAGCGGCCAGGTGGTGTGTTTCACGCATTCGCTCGCATCCGATGGTGGCATGTGGGCCGAGCAGCTGCCACCGCTGCTCGCCGCCGGCTATCGCGTGCTAAGGCTTGATATGCGCGGCCACGGCGGCAGCGATCCCGTCTCCGGCGCCTATACGATGGCGCAGCTCGCCGACGATGTTGCCACCGCCCTCGATTTTCTCGGCATCGATAAAGTGCAGTTCATTGGCCTCTCGATCGGCGGCATGATTGGGCAGGCCCTTGCCATCGGCCACGGTCAGCGGCTCCTCTCGGCCATGCTGTGCGATACCTCGCCGCAAACGATGGCTGGTGCGCAAGCCGCTTGGGCGCCGCGCATCGAGGCTGTGAAGAAGGCGAATTCACTCTCTCCTCTCGCCGAGCCCACCATGGAGCGCTGGTTCACGGATGCGTTCAAGCCACGCAATCCCGGACGTTGGAAAGAGATCCATGCCACCATCGCCGGCACAACGCCGCAAGGGTATTTGGGCTGCGCTGCAGCCATCCTGGACTTCGATTTTACCGGCAAGCTTGCCTCGCTCAGGGTGCCCACGCTCGTCGTGTGCGGGGCCAGGGATGAAGGCACTCCGCCGGCTGGCAACAAGAAGATTGCCGAGCTGATCCCCGGCGCGCGCTATGAGGAGATCGCCGATGCGCGGCATTTCCCCAACGTCGAGCACCCCGACACCTTCAACGGCATCATGCTGGGCTGGCTTGCCAGGCACCGTTAGCGGCAGCAGTGATGGCCCCGCGTGCCACGGGATCCACGGCAGGGCCATCCATGACAGGATCATCCATGACAGGATCATCCATGACGGCATCCAGCTCTGATGCCCCTTGACCTTCACCTGCGCTCCCCCCTTATTCCAGCTGCCAGTCGGTCGGGCGGCCGCGGCCGGGGATCAGGGCTTTGCGGCTCAATCCCGGCGGAGGAAAGTCCGGGCTCCAAGGATCAACGGTGGCGGCTAACGGCCGCCGGGGGCGACCCCAGGGAAAGTGCCACAGAGAAGAGACCGCCCACGCGGGGCAACCCGCAACGGCAAGGGTGAAACGGTGCGGTAAGAGCGCACCGCGCGTCCGGCAACGGAAGCGGCACGGCAAACCCCACCGGGAGCAAGACCGAATAGGGGCGGTACGGGCGTGTGGCAAACCCACGCGCCCAGCGCGATCCTCGCCGCCGCTCGGGTTGGTTGCTCGAGGCGCTGAGCAATCCGCGCCCCAGAGGAATGGCCGTCGCGGAGGCAACTCCAGACAGAACCCGGCTTACAGGCCGACTGGCGCCTTCCCCACCCTTGCGGCGAGGCGTGCATGCAGTCTCAACGTTCACAGATGACCGGCGCCTGACGCGCCCCTTCATGCGTCTGCCCTCATTTTGCCAGGAATTTGCGGAGCCCTACGGCAGGTGCGGGGACCCAATGCCGGAAAGCGGCGCAGATACGAGGGTCGGCCATGATAGCTCCCGCGCGGCGCGCACATGCACGTGCCGAGTACAGCGCTTTCGACGGCGACGAGCATTACGGTTATGGCGAGTTCCTGCCCGGCGAGAGGATCGGTCCGCCGCTGGGACGCGGTCCCGGCAGGGCCCTCTTGCGCGGGCTTGTCATCTTGATCGTGCTCGGCGGCGGTTGGGCGCTCCTGGATGCGCAATCTGCCGTGCCAAAGTGGCTGTTGAGCGAGATCGCCGCGGCCTACTCGTCCTGGGAGTGGCGCATCCCCAAGTGGTTTGAGCAGTCCCCATCCGCCGCGCTTGCCACGGCGCCGTCGAGCGCCGGGCCTCTAGCGAGACCATCGACCGGTTCCGCGCCGGCGCCGCTGCCGCCGGTCTCCGACGCGACTGCAGCTCTTCTCGACGTCCCGCCACGGCCGGTGGTAACGACCGTTCCTCCGGTCGCGGCCGCGGGCGAGGCGGCGCCCGTTCCGAGCGAGGTCACGGGCGAGGCGCCCGGCGTCCCGCTGCCGCCTCCAATCGTCGATCCGACCGATCCATACCAACGGCGCGCCGAGGCTGTCGGCCTCCATCCCCAACTGTCGCGCGTGCTGCTGGCGCGGCTGTCGCCCACCGACTACCGCAACGCCGGCATCGCCATCGAGACGGCGGTGTCGAAGACACCGGACCATGGCGTCCTCGTCTGGCCGCGCCAGCGCACGCCAGATCAGGCGCTATTCCAGGTGCGCTTCGTGGCTGGAGCTGCACCGGGTTGCCGGCGGTATGTCGTGAGCGTGACCAAAGACGGCTGGCTCACGACCGCACCACCGATGGAAAAGTGCGGCGTGCAGGCCCGTCATTAGCGGCGCGGTCGGCGGCATGCTGCGCCGTTTGAGGGCCAGCGCTTGCTCGGCAATGCGGCTGGCCGGGCTCGGTCAGTGCCCGCAACGACCCCCGCACTGCCTGGCCCGCCTTCTCCCGGTGCGGCGAATCAATCTTTGCCACGCCCCAATTGGTGGCCATAGTCGCAAGCGACATCTGACCATCTATTGCAGTTTGCGGGGAGCGGGGCTCAGGCTATGCGCAGATTTCCACTCACGCTGGCCGCGGTGGCGATGCTCACGTGGGCCGGGGGCGCCGAGATGGCGGCGCAGAGCCGTGGCGCGGAGCGGATCGACAAGGTTGCCAATCATCGACTGACCGGCAGCGCCTATGCGAGCCTTAGAGGGCTCAGCTATGAGCAGTGTGAGAGGCGTTGCCTGGTCGACCGTGCGTGCAGGGCCCTTGAGCATGTTCGCGGTGGCCCTGGCGGTGCAAACACCAACCAGTGCCGCCTATTTCGCGCGTTCGGCACGGCGCATGCCGCCGCCGATTCCGACGTAGGCTACAAGCGCCCGATGCTGGCCAAGGATGCAGCCCCTCGGGTCGGGTCGCCCCCGGTGGCGCGGCCTGTTGCGCCGTCGCCCAAGAGTGTCTCGGCTCCGCCGCCGGCGCCGACTGGCGCCGAGCCAAGGCGGAGAACTTTCGCCCTGAAGCGATCTGTGGCGCCGGCCGAGCCGGAGGCCAGGTCACCATCCACGCAACCCGCCTCGCCACCACCGCCGCCGGCCCCCGCGGCATCATCCCCGCCGCCACCCGTGAGTTTGCCGGTGCCGCCGCCGATGCCACCCAGCGTTGGCTCCGCCAAGGAGGATATCACCAAGGGTACCGAGAGCGAGGGAGCTGCGCGCCCGACGACGCGTTCGGTGGCACCGACGGCAGCACCGCCGGCTGGTCCAGGCGCGGCCCCGACGGGCGACTGGGCCGTGGTGCCGGTGTTCTTCGGCACGGATCGCGACCGGCTCGATCGGCCAAAGCGCATCGGCTACGGCCCGAGCAGGGGACATCGGCTGGAAGTCGGCCGGGCTCTCGTGACGGTTCCCAAGGCGCATCAGGTACCCAATGTGGAGCGGCCGTGGACGATCCGGATCCCCTATACGAGTGTGGTCCTCTACCAGCAGGATGAGGACCCGAAAAAGCACTTCACGGTTCAAGACCTGAAGGCGCTTTCCAAGGAGGATCTGCTGGCGCTCATCCGTGATCGCTTGAGCCTTTCGAAGAACTTTGAGAACCAGGCACTCATCTTCGTCCACGGCTATAACAACGCCTTCGACGACGCGCTCTTTCGCACCGCACAGATTGCCTACGACCTCAACTACGATGGCGCTTCTTTCCTTTACAGCTGGCCGTCGGGCGCGGGCATCTCGGGCTATCCTTACGATCGCGAGAGCGCGCAGCAGGCGGAGCCCTACCTGAAGCAGTTCCTGGAGATGGTGTTGAATGAAACGGGTGCGAAGAGCGTGAGCATCATTGCCCATAGCATGGGCAACCAGCTGCTATTGCAGGTCCTGCGCAGTCTCGATCGCAGCAATCCTGAAGTGGCCCGCATCAATCAGATCATCCTCGCTGCTCCCGACGTCGATCGCGATAGCTTCGAGTTTCTGGCCACGCAGATCCGTGGCGTCGGCCAGGGCATCACCATGTATGCCTCGTCCAACGACATAGCGCTTGGGATTTCGCGCCGCTTTGCCGGTGGCGTGCCGCGTGCAGGCGACGTGCCGGCCGGACTTGGGCCCATCGTCGTCGGTGGTGTCGACACGATCGATGTGTCGGCTCTTTCGACGGAATATCTCTCCCTCAACCATTCGAGCTACGCCGAGAAGACTGGACTGCTCAAGGACATAGAATTGGTCCTGCGGACCGGAACGCGCCCGCCCGAGATCCGGCTGCCGCTGCTCGAGCGCATCACGGGCGACCACGGCATCTATTGGCGCTATCCGAAATGAGCCGGCTCGGCGAGGGCTGACCGGCGCGCGGACCGCGCGGCAACCGGCCCCTGCAAGTTCCTCTCGTGGGCATCAGTTCAGCCCGCGTTGCGCTTCTCGGCTATCTGGCTTACTGCCAACCAAAAATAACCTTCGCGGGAGCAGCCAGGTGGCGACGACGGTGGCAATGCCGCTCTGGCTGGTCGTTGTCCTCGGCGTGCTTGCCGCCATCGCTCTCATCGACCGGTTGTTTGCGCCGGCGCTGCGGTGGTGGCTGCGGCGGCGCGTAAATCGCGCCATCGACGAGCTCAACCGACGGCTCAAGCTTACCATACCATCCTTCAAGCTCGCTCGCCGACGCCAGCTGATCGAGCAGCTGATGTTCGATCCTGAAGTGCTGAAGGCGGTCGACAACGAGGCGATCTCACGAGGAGAACCAAGGAGCCTCGCGCACGCGCGGGCGCGGCGCTACGCGAGGGAGATCGTGCCGGCCTTCTCCGCCTATGCCTACTTCCATATCGGTGCAGTGCTCGCCAAGTGGTTGTCGAGGGCCCTCTACCGCGTGCGCATCGGCGTCTTGGAGGAGGCCGAACTCTATCGCGTGCCGCCCGATGCTGCCGTTGTGTTCGTCATCAATCACCGCTCGAACATGGATTATGTGCTCGTCACGTACCTGGTGTCACAGAGTTCGGCCTTGAGCTACGCGGTGGGCGAATGGGCGCGCGTGTGGATGTTGCAGTGGCTGATCCGCGCCATGGGTGGCTACTTTGTGCGCCGCGACAGCTCCAATCCGCTCTACCGCCGGGTATTGGCGCGCTATGTGCACTTGGCGACCGCCTCGGGTGTGACGCAGGCGGTGTTTCCCGAGGGCGGGCTCACGCGCGATGGTCGGCTCGGGCCACCCAAGTTGGGACTGCTCAGTTACATGGTGTCGGGGTTCGACCCGGCTGGTTCACGCGATATCGTGTTCGTGCCAGTCGGGCTCAACTATGACCGCGTGCTGGAGGACCGCGTGCTCACCAGCGCGGCGCAACCTGGTTCGGGCCGGCGAGCACGGTTTACCTTCAATCCGTTGGTGTTTGCAGCGTGGAGTTGCAAGGGCCTTTGGCTGCGCGTGCGAGGAAGATGGCATCGCTACGGCTATGCCTGCGTGAGCTTCGGGCGGCCAATATCGCTGCGGGCCTACCTCACCGAGCGGGGCACCGATTTGCGCCTTCTCAGCGAAGAGCAAAAGTTTGCCGAGATCGAGCGGCTCGGGCAGCATCTGGTGCGTGAGGTGGGTCGCGTGGTGCCGGCGCTACCGGTTTCGCTGGTGGCAAGCGCGCTGCTGGCGAGCGGCGAGCAAGGGCTTTCCAGCCTGGAGCTCAAGGGGGCGGTGTATGCTCTCATGCGCCGCCTCAACAATGCGGGTGCACATGTTCACATCCCCCGGCACGATCAGGAGTATGCCGTGGAGGTAGGCTTGCGCATGCTGCTGTTGCGCCATCTCGTGACCGCGCAGGGCGCTGTCTATCGGCCCAACGCCAAGGAGACGGCACTGCTGGCCTTCTACGCCAACGCCATCGCGCATTTGCTGGCGTAGCGCACCTACGCTTTCAAAGAGGGGTCGGACTGCCACGTGGTGGCGGCCGGCGGGGCAATGGACGCGCAGGCAAGACCCGCGAGATAGGTGGCGACCAGGTCGTCAATCAGGCGACTGGCCGACTCGCTCGTCACCACCGACAGCTTGTCGGCGGTGGACAGCGACGTGATGCCGTGTACGCCCGCCCACAGCACGCGGGCGGCGCGCTGCCGGTCGGTTTCCCGGCCCGGGGGGAACAAGGGGGCCAACGCCTCTTCCACGCGCCCCATCAATCCCTCGAGCTTTTGCTGATACCAGGGTGGAAGATCGGCACCCGTCGGCATGTGATGCTCAAACAGCAGGTTCCAGAGGCGTGGGTTTTCGTGCGTGAAGGCGAGGTAGCTTTGCGCCAGACGCGTCACTCGACCGGCAGCATTGCCATCCTGCAGCAGCGCCGAGAGGCGCTGGTCGAGGGCTTCGAGCACACGGGATTCGACGTGCAGCACCACGTCGTCCAGATTTTCAAACATGTTGTAAATGGTGCCCGGTGAGTACTCGATGCGACGCGCGATCTCGCGGGCCGACAGCCCGGCAAGTCCCTGGACCTGGATAATGTCTTGCGCCGCATCGAGAATGAGCTCGCGCAGCTGCTGCGGCGTGTGCGTCGACCGGCGTCCCATGGCCATACTGGGGTGCGTGCCCGCTCCCTGTTTTCTCCTGGCTAGCATAGGTGGAAATGGACAGTCTCGGCAAATACAACTGCGGTTCGCCGGACCATTGCGCAGGCCGCGGACAAAGACCCGCATGCGCCGCCGCCGTCGACTGCGAGGAACAAGAGGGCTTGCGCACTTGGCAAGGCGGAAGGCTTAGGCAAACCTGGGCGGCGGGCGATTTGCGTGTCAGCGCATGCCACGAGATCGGCGCTGCTGGGCACCCCGCATTGGCTAATCGGTGCTTGCGCTTGGGACCGGCCTGCACGTGCGGGGCTCGAGGCCGGCACTTAACCGCAGCTTAACGCGGCTCCTCTTAAGCTCAGGGCCGCAGGAAAAGGACGCCACTCGCGAGCATTAGGGCGGCGCCTCAGCGCCAGCCAGCAGGTCCTGAGTATGATGCAAGTCGCCGTCCTGACGGTGTTGCCCGCCGCGGTCGCCTTTGCGGCGGCCATGGACCTGTTCACCATGAAGATTCCCAACCCGATTTCGGTGCTCCTGGTACTGGGCTTCTTTCCCATGGCGGCGTTCGCCGGGCTCGATCCGTGGAGCATTGCCGATCACCTGGCGGCAGGCATTCTGATGCTGGTGGTGGGCGTGCTCCTGTTCCTTCCAGGTTGGTTTGGTGGTGGCGACGCCAAATTGATGGCCGCCATCGGACTGTGGATTGGCGCGGACAATTTGTTGGCCTACATACTTTGCGTCGCGTTGGCCGGTGGTCTGATCGCGATTGTGTTTTTCTCCGTCCGCGCCATGCCATTGCCCCGCGCGCTGCTGGGTGAGGCGTGGGCGCTGCGGCTGCACAGGCACGGCAGCGGCATCCCTTATGGGCTCGCCTTGGCAGGCGGCGCACTGCTCGTCTATCCGCACACCGTCTGGTTCACCGCTCTTGGCGGTTGACAGCATCCCACGGCGGCCTGTCGGCACGGCGCAATCATCACAGGTGCTGCTATGCGCCTGCGGCATCTTTATAGCGACTGCAGGTTCGCCAAATCCCACATCAGCGTGCACATGGGCGGCGTGGCAGGCGCGACAGAGCACTGCCGGGATAAGCGACCGCCAACCTCATCATTTATCGAGACCAGCTTGCCGCGCAGGGTGATGACCGCCGAGCTTGCGGCTGGCCCGGTCCGGACGATCGCGCTCAGTGCCGGCCATCTTCTGGCTTCGATCGCGCAATGTCGCGGTTCAGGGCTGTGGCCACAGCCTTGCTGGGTCGTACCTGGGGCCGGCCATCATTTAGGTCTTCGGCAAGCGGTGATGCGATGGTCCTAACGTCGCGCCTGCAAGAACGGCCGCATGCCTTCCCGCGCCAGTTCATCGGCCCGTTCGTTTTCGGTGTGGCCGGCGTGGCCGCGCACCCAGTGCCACTTTACCTCGTGGCGCTGCCGCGCAGCGTCGAGCCGCTGCCACAGCTCCACGTTTTTGACTGGTTGCCGTGCCGACGTCCGCCAGCCGTTGCGCTTCCAGCCTTCAATCCACATGCTGATGCCGTTGCGCAGGTATTCGGAATCGCTGTGCAGATCCACGCGCGAAGGCCTCTTTAGAGCATCGAGCGCGGCGATCGCGGCTGCGAGCTCCATGCGGTTGTTGGTCGTCTGCGGCTCACCGCCGCAGATCTCCTTGCGATGCGGGCCGGAGATCAAGATCGCACCCCAGCCGCCGGGGCCCGGGTTTCCGGAGCAGGCGCCGTCGGTATAGACCGTCACCTGCGGTTTGGCCCCCGTCATGCGGTGCCCTCCAAGCCATACTCGCTGGCCGTCTGGATCCGGCGATGGAATTGAAGACGGCGCAGGTACTCCTGCGGGTCCTTGCGGTTGACCAGTGCATCGCGATCCGTATGCAGCCAGTCGTAGGCGCGCGTAAGCAGGAAGCGCAGCGCTGCCCCGCGTGCCAATAGCGGTAGGGCCAGACGCTCCGCGGGCTCCAATGCACGCACGGCCTGGTATCCTTTGAGCAGGGCTTGGCCCTTCGTGAGGTTGAACGCGTGGTCGTTTTCGAAGCACCAGGCATTGAGGGCAATGGCAACGTCATAGGCCAACGCGTCCTGGCAGGCGAAATAGAAATCGATGAGGCCCGAAAGCTGATCACCGAGAAAAAAGGCGTTGTCGGGGAACAGGTCGGCGTGGATGATACCCAGCGGCAACCGGCCGGGCCAGTCCGCCTCCAGGTGATCAAGCTCTTCTTCGATGATGGCGGCGAGGCCTGGTGCGACGTCGTCGGCGCGTGAGCGGAAGCGCTGGAACAGCGGCCGCCAGCCTGCGACACCCAGCGCGTTGGTGCGCGTGTGCGCGAAGCTGCGCCCCGCCAGATGCAGCGAGGCCATGGCCTGACCCAGCGCAGCGCAGTGGCGCGGTTGCGGCCGCCGGATCCACACCCCCTCTAGGAAAGTCACGAGTGCCGCCGGCTTGCCGGCCAGCGTGCGCAACACGCGGCCCTGGGCATCGTGCACGGGCGTGGGGCAGTTGATGCCGGCGTTGGCCAAGTGTTCCATCAGGCCCAAGAAGAAGGGCAGGTCCTGCGCGGCCACCCGCTTCTCGTAGAGCGTCAGCAAGTAAGGACCCTTCTCGGTGTGCACGAGATAGTTGGTGTTCTCGACGCCTTCAGCGATGCCCTTGTAGGAGAGCAACGCTCCGACCTCGTAGCTGGCAATGAAGCTCGTCAGTTCGTCGTCGGAGACCTGGGTGTAGACCGCCATGCGCTGCCCCCGGAGGTGAGAGGTCCGTCAGGCGGTGCCTGTCTGGCGTAGCTCCCGCGGCACGTTAAAGGCGATGCGCTCCTGCCGCGTAATCACGTTTTCAACGTCAACATCAAACCGGCAGCGCAAAGCATCGATAATCTCAGCGACGAGCAATTCCGGCGCAGAAGCACCCGCCGTGATGCCGAGCGTGGCGATGCCTTCCAGGTGGTGCCATGGGAGGTCGGCTGCGCCTTGCACGAGCAGGGCTTGCGCGCAGCCCGCGCGCTCGGCCACTTCCACCAGCCGCAGCGAATTGGAGCTGTTGGGGGCGCCGACGACCAGCAGCCTGTCGCAGCGCCCGGCAATCGCCTTCACGGCTTCCTGGCGGTTGGTGGTGGCATAGCAAATGTCTTCCTTGCGCGGCCCGGCGATGGCGGGGAAGCGTGTCTTCAGAACCGCTACGATGGCAGCCGTGTCGTCGATCGACAGGGTGGTTTGCGTGATGTAGGCGAGCCGTTCAGGATGCCGCGGTGTGAACCGCTGCGCGTCCTCGACCTTTTCGATCAGGGTTGCTGCGCCCGGGGGCAGCTGGCCCAGCGTTCCGACCACCTCGGGGTGGCCGGCATGGCCGATGAGGAGGATTTCTAGGCCGTTTTCGTAATGGTCGCGGGCTTCGGCGTGGACTTTGGACACGAGGGGGCAGGTCGCATCGAGGTAAAATAGGCGCCGAGCCTTGGCGGCCGCGGGCACGGAACGCGGCACCCCGTGCGCCGAGAAGATCACGGGGGCGTCGGTTTCGGGGATCTCGTCGAGCTCTTCCACAAAAATGGCGCCTTTGCCCTTGAGTGTGTCCACCACGTGACGGTTGTGGACGATCTCGTGGCGCACGTAGACCGGTGCGCCGAATTTTTGCAGCGCCAATTCGACGATCTTGATCGCCCGGTCGACGCCGGCGCAAAAGCCGCGGGGAGCTGCGAGCAGGACTTTAAGGGGTGGAGCGCTTGAGGTGCGATGGGTCATGGCGAGGGGGGACTGGCGCTCAAGTGTTTGCTTGGGATTACGGCACCTGCCTTGGCCGTCAGCCTCGGCGAATGCTAGAGTCGATTCGCCGGACAATGGCCAGTTGGTGCCGCTAGGGCCCGATGGCGAAGGGAATAAAGGTCCGCAAGAGACCGGGCAAGTGTTCGGACAAGGGCGTCGTGACGCAATCGACACGTAGGATCGAAGCGAGCAAGGGCGGCTGCGCCCTGGCCGTTGCGCTGGCGGGAGCGCTCGCGGGCTGCAGTATGTCCTCGCTGACAACGGGCATTGGCAGCGGCTGGTTTGGCGGCGGAGAGAAGGCCAAGACCGAGGTCGCCACCGTCAGCGAGGATCAGCTGCTGGCCGCGGCCAAAACCGACGGCGGCACCACCGGCAGTCTGGGCCTCGATGTGGCGCACGGCTGTCCTCGCTTCCAAGTGTGGTCGCGCGAGGGCTACGTGACCATCTACGAACCGGGCAAGGTTGGGGACGGCCTCGCGGTCATGCATCGCGGCGAGATCACCAAGACGGCGCGGGAATGTCAGATCGAGCCGGGGCGCATCACCGTCAAGTATGGCTTCTCGGGGCGCGTGCTGTTGGGGCCCAAAGGTCGCACCGGCCGTGTAACCCTGCCACTCAATGTGTTCGTTACGGACGCCAAGCGCGAAAAGGTGGTGACCGATAAAGTGAAGGTGGATGTCGATGTGGCCGTGGAGAAGCCCATCGGCTACTTCTCATTCGTGCGCACGATCAGTTTCGATGTGCCCGAAGGTTCACGCCCCGCAGAGTTCGAGGTTTACGTGGGCTTCGACCGCAGTGTGGCCGGTGCCGGTTAGAGAGGCCGGCGACGTCGCCGGGGAGCCCAGCGGCATTGCTTCTCAGTCGCCTGGCCAGCAGCACTTTGCAGCTTTGGGCTGCGCGGCGGGGGCATTGCCGAGGCACCCTAACGTTGAGCCTTGGCCAGCGCGTCGATCGCCATCAAGTCACGCATCAGGCCTTCGAATTGCTTGAGCGGGACCATGGTGGGGCCGTCAGAGGGGGCGCGGTCTGGGTCTTGGTGGGTTTCTATGAAAACGCCGGCCACGCCCACCGCCACCGCAGCGCGCGCTAGCACGGGCACGAAGCGGCGCTCACCTCCCGACGCGGTACCCTGTCCACCCGGCTGTTGCACGGCGTGCGTGGCATCGAAGATCACGGGGCAGCCCAACTCGGCCATGATCGCTAGCGAGCGCATGTCGACGACCAGCGTATTGTAGCCGAAGGTGACACCCCGTTCCGTGACAAGCACGTTGGCGTTGCCGCTGCCTGTGACCTTGGCGACGACGTTGGCCATGTCCCAAGGCGCCAAGAACTGGCCCTTTTTCACTTTGACGACGCGGCCAGTGCTGGCGGCCGCAACGAGGAGATCGGTCTGTCGGCACAGAAAGGCCGGGATCTGCAGGACGTCCACCACCTCCGCGAGGCGCGCGCATTGCTGGGCCTCGTGTACGTCCGTGACGACCGCCAGCCCAACCCGTTCACGGATCTCCGCAAAGACGCTGAGCGCCGCATCGAACCCCAAGCCGCGCTTGGCGTGCAAGCTCGTGCGGTTTGCCTTGTCAAAGGATGTCTTGTAGACGAGGCCAAGCCCCAGGCGGTCTGCAATTTCTCTGAGCGCCGTCGCCATCTCGAGCGCGTGTGCCCGGCTTTCCATCTGGCATGGACCGGCGAAGACGGCGAGCGGCCGATCGTTGGCAAACGTCACGTCGCGGACGGTGACTGCCGCGTTGGGTTTTGATGCAAGGTTCATGCGGCCTCATAGCATGTGGGCGTGCAAAGCGTGAGCGATCTTGCGACCTTAGAAATAGGCGATGAGCCGCCCGCACGCTGCAACGCAGACCCAGATACCCAAAGAAAAGGATGCTGAAAGCCGCACGCACCTGGGCATAGGGGCGAACGCCGGCGCGCTGTCGAGCAGGGGCTGCACGGCACGTCCAGTGAAAACTGCATTGCTGAGACCTAGAACGATCAATACGGCTTTGACCTGGAACACCCGATTGGAGCCGACGTGGCTTGCCTCGGCCGTGAACAGCACGGAGCCCGTGAGCAGCATCAGCAGCAATCCCAGCACCGCCATTCGGCGTGCTGGACGGACTACATCGGCCGGTGGCGTCGCCGCAAATGCACCCATGAGGCGCGCATCCATAATGGCGACGGAGCCCGCAAACAATGTGAGCGCCACGATGTGGCCGACGTTAGCGGCGGGGTAGGCCCACATCGATTGGCGGATTGCTGCCGCCAGCCCCGACTGCTCAAGTGCGGTGAGGATAAGGAATGCATCGTGCGGCATCATCGCATCTCGACGGTCTTGCCATCGACATTGATGCGCTCGGCTCGCATCTCGTCCTTCTCGACCGTCGAGGGATAGCCGTAGGCGGAGACGGTCTTGCCGACGCCGACAAACTCAGCCGACGCGCCACGGCTTTGCATGCGCGAGATCGGGGCCAGCGTCACTGTCCACACCTTGTCCGCGGCCTTGACCGTGATCGTAGCGTGTGGGTTCTCGTATTTGGAGGTCTCGATTGGCCCGGTTACCGTGATGGGTTTGGAAGCGTCATAGCTGCCCCAGCCATGATGTGCGAACACGGACATGGTTGAGGCGGCCGTGAGCAGGAGACCGAACAGAAGCCTATGGAGCATCGCACTCTTCCGGGTCGTGAGGCAGTCAGTTGTGGCGTCATTTGATGCGCCGTCGCCGATCCGGATGGACACCACCCGTCCGCGCCATTCCTTATGCTCGGCGCTTGGGCCCTTTGCGCACTGGCTTGGCGCCTTTGCCGGAGGTGGCCGCGTAGCGGGGCAGGTGATCGCTGATTTCAAACCACTGCACCTGCTCGGTGATGTGGGCGTGTGCGGTCGGGGGCCATTGCGCCGGATCGGCTAGGGTGCCGTGGAAGAGGTGCACCTCGCCCGGCCAGCGTGCGCCGGCGTAGGCCATCGGCGAGCCGCATTTGGTGCAAAAGTAGCGCTTCACCCCAGGAGAAGAATCGTAAATCGCCGGCTCTCCCTTAAGATAGCTGAATTGTTCCAACCTGACGCCGATATAGGTGGCAACCGGTGACGATACCGCCCGCCGGCAGCTCTCGCAATGGCAATGCATCACCCATTTGGGGTCGCCTGTGAACTGGTATTCGATGGCCCGGCATTGGCAGTGGCCGGTGGTGCTGACAGCGGGTTTCCTGCTGGCCGACGGACTTTTGGCAGCGGATCCCTTGGCGGTGCGGGCGCGTTTGGCGGTGCCGCTTGTGGTAGCAACTTTGGCGTTCGCGGGCATGGGCACTTCCTGGGGTTCGGGCGGGGCTCGTGACAAGGCCTGGCCCCACCTTATCCGCCGGGCAGCCCATTGCGCCAGCGGCGCGCTGCACGTCGTTTAGCGAGCCCCTGCCGGACGATGCGGGGCTAAAGAGGATCTGGTCCAGCGGCGCTGCTAGGCGAGGTCCCGCGCTTGGCAGCGCTCAGAGCCAATGCCGGCAACTTGGACGCTTGAGCACGACCTAACTGTGTGCGGCGATCAGGGCGCAGCACACTGTCAATCCGTGTGCTGTTGGATTGCCGCAGGTGAGGCGCGGGAGCTCGCGCTGCTTCTTCATGCGCGCCGCAGGTTTCCACGCGTTTGCGCTGTTGGCAGGATCCGAACGGTGGTGCGGTTGCGGCACCCGGCCGAGGAACGCCGCGGCACAAACCGCGCAGTGGTGGAGGGGGGCAAGTTGCGACCTTGCCAACGTCTTTCCAGTTGGGTTGGGGCGCCAAGGTCGATCCGATGCCTTGCGTCAACGAGCACGGCTGGTCGCGCTCTCATCGACCTGCGGCCGCATTATTATTGCTCCAAAATTTAGGTTCGGTGTTGCGGCGCCACGTGGCTGGCTTGCACCGACAGCGGATTTCTTGCTCGTGGTCATTTGCATTTCCCCCAGGTTGTCGCGCCCTTGTGGGGCGAACCGGCCAAAGCGCGATCGCTGCCGCCTTTGCGCCGTCGACCGTACTGAGGATCAGTCATCAACCGCGGGTGATGGTTCGCGCGATCGTGTTTTCTCGCTAGATCAAGGTTGAGCGCGTCAAGGTTGCGCGAGCGCCAGTGATGGTTGCGCCAGTAAGGACGGCGCGTCCGGCGGCGCCGAAGGGGACGGCTTCCTGCGACGGCCACAGGTCCCGGCACTTATTCCGTTAGCATACAAATGCTAGGTCAGGGTCGGCGTGGGCAGGGAGTGTCTCGGGCAAGTTCACATGGGTCCATTGGCGCCCGGTAGCATGGTCAAACTACCTTTGCCGTCCTACGCCCCATCCGACACGCGTTTGGCAGGTCATGGCACCTGCGGCGGTACGGCGCCAGCGACATCGTCAATGGGGCCATCAAGCCCGCAATTGCAACACCGCATCAGACCGGCTCGAACGGGGCCTTGACGGCAGTTGAGGCATCTGGAATGGGGCCATCCGGGGTCGGATCGTCGCAGGGGTCCATGGCTGGGCCGGCACGGTTAACGCCGGTTTGCCCCGTTTCAAGCCCGCTGGCAGCGGTACGAAAGAGCACCGGAGGCATGCGGGGGAGGTCGGGTCCCCCCTCAGCTTTGCCGCCTCAAAACAGCGGAAAGTTGTGCAGATGAGGCGAAAACGCTGGTATTCTCGGGCTCCGATCTATGCTAGTCGCTGCTTTCTCACAAATGAGAGGGACACGCTCATGGCCTCCAATGCCACCTCCTCGACGACATCGAAGGTCGAGACTGTAACGTTGCGCCACCTTGCCGAGACACTGTCAGAGTCGCACGAGCTGCCGAAGAAGCAGGTGATGTCCATGCTCGAGGATATGGTGACGACCGTCACCAAGCACCTCAAGCGCGGGGCTCGCATCCGCATCGGCGGGCTTGGTATCCTGCAAGTGCGCAAGCGCCCGGCGCGTATGGGCCGCAATCCCGCCACCGGCGAGCCCATCAAGATCAAGGCGAGCAAGAAGGTCGCCTTCCGCGCCGCCAAGGACCTCAAGGAAGCGGTCTAGACTGCCCTGGGGTGCGCAGCAGTGGTTGGGTCGAGCGTCGACGCCGGCCCAACCTGCGCGATGCAGCCTATTGCAATGGCGAATGCGGCGCCGGCAGCATGATCGTCGAGTGCATTTCGTCGAGCAGTCCCATGCTGCTTTTGAGAAAGTCCTGCCAGGCCGGATCCTTTGCGACGGCCGCGCGTGCGGCTGTACGCGCATTGAGATCCGCGTAAGCCCAGATGTGGCAGACCTCGTTGGGTTGTCCGGCCTCGGTCGCCCATAGGCCGACAATCCTGGAATATTTCTCCCGCGTTGGCAGTGCCCTCGTGAAGAGGTCGAGCCATGGCTTGGCGCTCCCCGGACGGGCGCGATAACAGCGCAGCTCGTAGACATTCGGTTTCTGGGCTGGCGCGGTGGGCTCGCGTACCGCGTTGAGGAGGCGGATGTCCTGACGCACCAAGTGGGGACGGATGAGCGGCACGTACTCGCTGCTCCAGGACGCGTTCTTGGCGAGTTCACTTCTGAGCCGAGACCGCTCATTGAGGTCGCGGTAGCTCCATAGGTGCATGACCTGGTTGAGCGGGCCGATCTCGCTCGTCCAATATCCCTCGAGCTTGCCGTAATCATCGCCACGAATGGAGCGCGATACGGTGCTCGCCGCCTTCACCACATCCGGTACGCTTCCCTGCTTCAAGGTGTAGGTTCGCAATTCATAGATCATGGGCGGCATTCCTCCTGTCGTGGGATGGCCAACAGAGTGGGACCAATCTGGCAAGGGCCGATCAGCTAATCAAGCAGGCGACGGCGATGGGCGCACGCCGTCGTGCGCATTGCGCGCCACAGCGTGCTCAATGCCACCACCTGCCCGATCAAGGCTTGATGGCTCGGGCTATCCGCGCTTGAGTGTCGTGCTGGCAGCTCGGCTGGAGTAAACCCCATGCGCCGTGCGGATGTGACGATCTCATTCATCACCGATGAAGTGTCCCCATCACTCGACGAGGCGCTCGCTTTCGCCTGCGCAGAGGGGATCGGGACGGTTGATCTGCGCGTCATCGACGGCCACAACGTGCTGGGGTTGACGGCCGGCGAGCTCGCCGCTGCGGCGCAGCGTGTGCGGGCCGCCGGCTTAGCGGTGTCGTGCATTTGCACACCGCTTTTGAAGTGGAGCCCTCCGGGTAAGGTGGCCCGAGCCAAGGGGGACCAATTTGGCTTCGAGCTTGGCGAGCGCGCGCCGGGCGAAGTCTACGCCGAAGCCTTCAAAACCGCGCAGCTATTCGGCGCCCGCAACCTGCGCATTTTCAGCTATCTCGCGTACGACGGCTACCGCCCCCAGGATTTGCACGAGCCTATCGATGCGCTGCTAGTCCTGGCTGAGAAATTCGACATGAAGGTGCATATCGAGAATGAGGGCGTTTGCAACATCGCAGGGTTCGCCGAGCTCGAAGCACTGGTGAGCGCGTACCGCCACCCACGGCTCAGGGCGCTGCCCGACATCGCCAATGCATATCGCAAGGGTGTGCCGCCCGGGGCCGCCGACCTGGCGCGGCTGCTGCCGTTCACGGACATTTTGCACTTGAAGGACTACGCCAATGCGGCACAGCGCTATGTCGCCCTTGGTGAGGGAGACATCCCGATTGCCAGCTTGCTGGCGGCGACGTTGCCCGCCCATGCAAATCCAGTGACGTTGACGGTCGAGACGCATGCGTCTTCCGACCCCGTCGCTACCACGCGACGCTCGGTCCATGAGCTGGGCGTTATCATCGATCGCTTAGGGCTTCCTTGATGGGGGGCACCGCCTTGAGATCGAGGGGGTTGACGACCAGATCGGCTTTATCGAACGACCTTGCGCCGGGACACGTATGAGGACGGGTTTTGCGGATGGCCCCGTGAACCGGAGCCGCTTGCGCGTCCCCTTCTTGTGTTGGCCCAACCGGGCCGCCTTGCGTCGAGCAGCGCCCCGACCTCTGCAGCGGACAGCATCAAGGGCCGGGATTGGCCTTTCCGGCGGCCTGATATCAGCCGTGAAATGGCGACAGGATTTGCCTCGCGGTGCGGCTGTGGGCACCCTGCGCGCAACTCTACTGCAAGCGCGCCCATCGCCATCGCGGCTGGCCAGCGCTCGAGCTCGGGTCAGTTCCCGAACAGGCCAGAGAAGAAGTCCGACTGCTTTTGTGGCCGGGTGCGGCGGGGATCGCGCGGTGGCTCGTCGCTGCTGACCACGACCTCCGGCGGCAACGGCCTGCCACCGAGGGCAGCCGACATGCGACTGTCGTAGCCATAAATGTCGCCGTAGTAGCTCACTTGCCCACCGTCCCCGACGACGGCCGTGAAGTAGGTCACGTGCACGGGGATCTCATGGGTGAGCTGCACCTCATTGTTGTAGCCCTGGGCCAGGAGGCCGCGCACCTGGTCGGCCGACCAACCCTTGTCCTCCGCGAGGATCAGCTCGGCCAAACGCTCCGGGTTCTGTACGCGCATGCAGCCGTGGCTGAACGTGCGTCGCGTCTGGTCGAAGAGCTCGCGCTGGGGCGTGTCGTGCATGTAAATGTCGTGCTTGTTTGGAAACATGAATTTCACTACGCCCAACACGTTATGGGGCCCCGCCGACTGGACAAATGCAAAGCGGCGGACGTCCACTTGGCCCCAGTCGACGGACGAGGGATTGATCGTGTGGCCGTTGTAGACGACGCGCAACCGCTGGCGGTCAAGGATGGAGGTGTCGCCGCCGCCAAAGAAGAAACCGCCACCACCGCCGGATAGGTAAGGCGCCAGCTCCTTCACCTTGATCGAGTCGGGCACGTTCCACTCGGGATGGAAGACGACAAAGCGCATATTGGCCGAAAACACCGCGGTGGGTGTATCGATCTTGCCGACGACGATCTTGGCGGAGTGGATCACGTGTCCCTTCTTGAAGACACGGGTTGTGAACTCCGGCAGATTGTCCTCAACGTGCAAGTCGCCCAGATGCTCGGGCAGCCAGCGCCAGCGCTCCATATTGACGATGATGCGCTGCACGTCGCTGCCTGCGGGCATTGCCTGCCGCTCCGGCTTGACACCGCTGTTGAGCACGGCGCGCGTTCTGGGTGTCAGGATGCCGGTTGGCTGAATGCCGTTCTGCTGCTGGAAAGCCCTCAGCGCCGCCTGCACTTCGAGATCGAACACGGCCTCCGCACCTCGCGGCTGTGGCAGCCCGAGCCGCTGACGCAGCAGGCTCACGTGAGGATGCTCGCTGCCAAGATAGAGGGGCGGCCCGTCGGGCAGGTGCACGCCACGGGATTCGGCTTTCACCGGCTCAGACGTGACATGGCCGCCGCGCGCCTTCAGCAGGGCCTGGCGCAGCTTCAGGAATTGCTCGTGTTTGGGATTGAGATCGCGCAGGACGTTGCCTGGCGCGTCGCTGGCGGCCAACGACTGCAACACAACCTTGGGATCGCGGAACGTCAGCTTGACGTCGATATTTTTGCTGATGAGCGCCGGATCGAGCCGGCCGCCGCGCGCGTGGCGGGCGTACTTGAGGGCGGCAAGGCTGAGCTTGATTTCCGCGGCCGCCAGCGCGTCGAGCGCTGTCGTACCCGCCGGCAAGTGGGGAAGCTCAAAGGCTGATGCCGACAAGCCCCAGTCGTCGGCCCTGCGGATCTCCGCCATCAGGTGGTTGGCTTTAGCCGTGAAGCCGCCGGCCGAGACCCAGAGCGGCGGCTCGGTGCGCTCGGCATAGAAGCTGGTGAGGTGGGCGCGGTCGCCACGATCGACGTTACCCTTGGCAGGCTCGCCCAGCTGGCGGCGCACCTCGGCGAGCACAGGGTCAACCGGCGCGGGGGGCGGCGCCTCGGCGGTAGCGGGTGTGGCCGAGGAAGGCGGGACGGTGGCGGGAGGCGGAGAGGCCTCAGGGCCCGGCGGCGGCTGAGCAACGGTGCTGGCCGACGCTGTGGGCGCTGGCGGTGTCGTGGGCTCGCCGGACGGGACCGGGCTCGCGGCGGATGGGGCGGCTGATCCATCCTTTGACGGTGGCAGACTGGGTTGCGGCGCGCTTGTCGCCGTCGACGTCGCCCGCTCGACGCTCTCTGGTGCGGCGGGCTGAGCTGTCGCTGTTGGCGGCGAGCCGGGGCCACTCTCGCGGCTCTCAGTCGACTGTGCGAGGGCGGGCGCGCTTCCCAACAGCGCAACCACAAGGGCCGCGAAGATGGTCGACTTCGCGCAGCCAGTTCGTCTCAGCATTCGCAGGCTCCAAATCGGCGCGCAAATCTACCGGCGGTTGTGGCGCCTGACCAGCCTCGGTTTGAGGGCAAGACCGAGGAACACGGGGGCCTTGCAAAGCGGCAACAGTCAGGCGCTACCGACGACAGAGGGCGCCCGGCACATTAGGTCCGCCATTGTGGCGACTTTGGAGCATCAGAAGGGGGTCCTGCGAGCGGTTTGGCTACAATGATCTTTGCCTAAGCCATCCGCCGCCGAATTTTTGAGGCAGAGCCGCGCCGAGAGAGCCTGGATGTCCACGCCGGCATTGATATGGATTGGCACCAGCGGACCCCCGCGGTCGAGGTCAGCGTGCGGGTCGGCATTGAGTTGCACATAGTCGTTTTCGGCACCGAGGATGACGTGATCCCACAGGGCGTATTTAATAGATGCGCGGGGGTCCAATTCCCACCTCCCCCGTGGCCCAGCCGCCCCTGAAGGCGGCAAGGAGCTTCCGCCACGTCCAGCCGAACCTGCCTGTCATGAGGGTCACGTCGCGAGCGCTGCTCGACCGCGCCACGACTGGCACGGTGGCCGAGCCAATCGATCCTGCCTGGTCCTTCCAGAGATTGCTTATCTAAGCGCCAGAGATGATCCAGCTCCATCGCTTCTGTTAGACCCGCATGCCCAGGGCCGGAGAAGCCTGTTGTGCTCTGGCGGAGGCCAATCCCGATCGCGGCTATTGCCGCCGCAGGCCAAGGCGCACGCGTTTTCATTTCTTTCGCCGATGTTCCGATGCGGCATGGCCCTTGTGCGAGCAGTGGAATGAAAGAAATCAGCCCTGGGGTGGCTTTATGGCCACCGCCCGTCCCGCGTGGCCGCGGAAGTTTCTCGATCGCAAACGGTGGGCCCGATACTCAAGTGGGCTTGCGCTGGCCGACCAACACGGTGCGCGCGTACCAAAAGAAAAGTCCATTGGGCATCAGCCGGGCGAGCTTCATAAGCAGCACGAGCTGCCAAGGGAAGGCGATCTCAAATTTGCCCTTCTCGAGCCCGCGCAGGATTCGGCGAGCGGCATCCTCGGCCGATACCAGGAAAGGCATCGCAAAGGGATTGCCACGCGTCATCGGGGTGTCGACGTAGCCAGGGTTGATCACGCTAACTTTGATGCCGCGCATGGCCAGGTTGGTGTTTAGCGTCTCGGCCAGGTTGATGACGGCGGCCTTGCTGGGCCCATAAGCGGCCGTCGGGCCCAGACCCCGATAGCCAGCAACGGAGGCGACCAGACCGATGTGACCCCTTCCGCGCTCGAGCATGCCGGGTAGGACCGCCTCGATCCCATTGGCGATGCCTTGGTAATTGACGGCCATGCAACGGGCGGCCTTTGCGGCCGAGAAATTCCGCACCGACATCGCCTCCCAGATGCCGGCGTTGAACACGGCAAGGTCGATGGGCCCAAGCGTGTTGGTGATGCTGCGCGACGCTTCGATCATGGCCGCCAGAACCGTAACATCGACGGGCAGTGGCGTAATGCCCGCACGCTGGCCGGCGATCTCGGTGAGCTTGACCCCCGAGCGTGCCGACGCGGCGACCTTCACGCCCCCCTGCGCGAGGGCAATGGTCAAGGCTTGACCGATACCGGAGCTGGCCCCCGTTATCCACGCTGTGCGCCAGGGTGCGGTCATGCAGCGACCGTCTCCTCAAAGCCCGTGCCAGGGCTGCATGAGGCGGGCGATGAGCCCGCGAAAGCGGGCGGGCGTTTCGCTCGCGACCAGGCAAATGCAGTCGGGACCGCGGTCGGCCACCGGCTCATGCTCGACGGTTGCGTCGAGGTCGGCCACATCGCCGGTCCGGTACCGGCCGGTGGTGTCGTGGAAAGATCCGCGCAGGACCAGCGTCAGCTCGGCGCCGCCGTGGCCATGCTCGGGCACCATCCGTCCGGCAGCCACTCTCAACAGACCGAGAGCACCGCTGCCCTCGATCGCCAGCCGACGGTGCCATATGCCGAACCCGAGGCGGCGCCATCGCACGGCATCGAGGCCGCCGGGCAGGAGCCGTGCAAGCGGCGTTGGCGACTCGATTGGCGCTGCGGCCGCCTCGCGTCGTTGCTGCGCCGAGGGCTGGTCCGCTGCGGAGGGCGTTTCGGGCTCTGTGCGTTCCATGTGCGCGTCAGTTAGGGCGGAGAGCAGGGCTGCGCCGACGCACTCGAGCGCCACGACTTCGCTGCGACAACGTGCGCACATGGCAACATGAGCGGCCGCCACCGCCGAAAGTGCCGCCGGGAGGGCACCGGCAGCGAAACTCATCAGCGTCGCGTCGTCGAGGTGGTGCGTGATGCTCATCGCAGGTCCTCAAGGGCGGCGCGGACCTTCTGGTAGGCCATGCGAATGCGCGACTTCACGGTACCCAACGGCAGTCCCAGCCGCTGCGCGATCTCGCCATGCGACAAGCCCTCTAGATAGGACAGCACCACCACCTCATGTTGTTCTGGAGGCAGGCCCGAGAGCGCGGCGTTGATGCGCGCGTGCCGCTCCTTTTCGGCCAGAGCTGCGTCGGGGAGCGCGTCGCCCGAGGCCTCTTCGAGGAGCTCCTGCGGCAGCTGCTGCCATGGCACTTCGCGACGCAGCCGATCGATGCGCAAATTGCGGGCGATGGCGAAAATCCAGCTTGCCGCACTGCCCTTCTCGGCCCTGTACAGCGCCGCTCTGCGCCAGACCGTAAACAGGGTTTCATGGGCCAGGTCCTCCGCCGTCCCAGCATCAGCGCCCCGCCGCATCATGTAAGCCTTCACGCGTGGTCCATACGTCTGATAAAGCTCACGGAAAGCGGTTGTGTCCGCCCGCTCCGCGACGCGACGTAACAAGTCCGCCATGACCCCCAATCGCCTCGGCCGAATTGAAGAGCCGGCTCCTGGTGAAGGAAGGCAAAGCATAGCCGAACGCCGCGCGATCGTGCAAAAGATACGTGGGATTTTGCCGGGTGGATCAATCCGGGGCTCGTGTGCTCCTCTGCGCCGCGCAGGCCTGAAGTAGCAGTATCGCCTTTGCGCATGACACGCTCGCGCGGTATCGTCCCCTCGCGACAATCGGGATGAAGAGCAACATCAGGACCTGCAGACCCGGACAGAGGAATGCCATCGGCGAAGCGCATCATTTGTGTGGGACACGCCGCGCTCGACCGTATTTATCGGATTGAGGCGTTTCCGCCGGAGCCCACGAAAGTGCGTGCGATTGAGCACGTCGAGGTCGGCGGGGGGATGGCCGCTAATGCGGCCGTCGCGATCGCGCGCCTCGGTGGGAAGGCCGAGCTGTGGAGCCGCACGGGCGACGACACGGCGGGAAGCGCCATCCGCGCCGGCCTGCGGGCTGAGCGCGTGGACGTGCGCTACGTACAGGGCTTCGACGGGGCGCGCTCGTCCACTTCGGCCGTCATCGTCGATGACGAGGGGGAGCGGCTGATCGTCGGACAGCGCGATGCCGGCATGCCGTCAGGTACGAGCTGGTTGCCGCTTGAGCGCATCAGAGAGGCCAACGCTGTGTTGGGCGATGTGCGCTGGCTCGAGGGTGTGCGCGCCGTGTTCGGTCGGGCGCGCAAGGAGAAGGTGGCAACTGTTCTCGATGGCGACCTCGGTGCCCGCGAGGCGCTTGGCGGGATTCTCAAGCTCACCGACTATGCCATCTTTTGTGGCCCGGCGTTGCGCGAGTTCGCCCCGGGCGGTTCCGATGCCGAGCGGCTCGGGTATGTGCTCACGCTGGGAGCCAAGCATGCCGGCGTGACGCAAGGACGGGAGGGATACCTTTGGCGCGAACGCGATGCCGGCGGCCACGTGCCCGCATTCCCGGTCAGTGTGACGGATACCACCGGCGCCGGCGATGCCTTCCATGGCGCCTTCGCTTTGATGGTCGCTGAAGGACGACCCACACCCGACTGCGCGCGCGCGGCTGCGGCGGTGGCTGCTCTCAAGTGCACGCGGTTGGGCTCTCGCGCTGGTCTTCCCACACGAACGGAACTCGATGCCTTCCTTGCTGCTCGGCGGCCCACCTAACCGTGCGTGCAAAAGTGGTGAAACTCGTGCCAGCTCTCCCTGGCAGCGATGGGATGGCCCTCCGCCGGCCTGTGGCGGGAGCGGGCGAGCCGCGGTACTCGGACCATGCATGATGGCCTGATCCGCGGCCGACGGGCCATCCTTGAGCGTTGCGCAGTCCACCGGAAATGCGTGGGAGATAACGGGGGAGGACGAGCGGCATCGGCCGTCAAACCCCCAAACTCTTGCTGAGTGAGCTTGGAGGCTCCACGCAATGCAAGCGTCGCGCCCACGGAGCACTTGGGCCTGATCGAACTCCGGCTGGGCGGCGCGCCAACCTCACCCAATGGAGCGCGCGGTGGCTTGGCCGCGGTGGGCCAAATATTCCCGAAACAGCCGGGCAGCCGCAAGACGCACGGCTGGCGTATCCTCCGGCCCGCCCCGTTCCTTCGCGCATGCCCGAGCCAACCGCAGTCTACCTGTTGCCTTCAGTTGCTCGCGCGCACCTTGTGGGTCTCTTCCATGCGCGACTGAATGGCCTGCATGGTGTCGTCGGCCAGGGACTTGCCAAGCTTGCTCAATTGCTCAAATTCGGACTGGTACTGCGAGCAGGCCTGCTGGAAGAACTCGGCGCAGACCCCATACATCTCCTGTACCGACTTGCACGCCGCCAGCTGCTCCGGCATCGCAAGGTCTTGCTTGAGGCGCCGATTGAGGAACGCCACCCAATTCTGGTTCCAGGTGGCAATGCCGTCGTAAACCTTGCCGTTCATCTGCGCCATCGCCTGCAGGGCCGGCCGGTTCAACTCCATGAAGGCCTCGAAGCCAAATGGGAACATCATGGGCGGCAATGCTGCATCAGCCCGCCCATTCGAAGGCTTGTCAGGCATGCACTTGATCCTCCGCTGCGCAAAATGCCCCCATGAGCGACTCTACGCCCGAGAGGTAGCAGCGCCAGACTTTTTCAAATCAAAATTGGCACATTGCGCCCACCTTGTTGCAGCCTGTGGATAAACTTCGGCTCGAGCCCCTTGGGGGGATGTTCAAGCTCGATCGGCAGCGAATAGCCAGGTCCTATCCACCGCGCGGCCGACGATCTCGCGGGCCACCTCGATCGCTCGCGCAATCCTGAAGGGATAGCGGGGCTCGCCCGGGGACGCGCCAACCTGCTGTCGAAGTCCTGGCCGGAAAGGCGAACGGTATCCGCATCGCTGATGAGCCAAAACAATCGCTGCTGACCGGTCGGAGCCCGCGTGCCGGAGTGACATCAACGAGGGCTTGAGAAACTTCCAGCCCAGCTGCTGCAGCCAATGTCGCCCGATTGACGTCTACGCCCTCCTCCGGGTCGGCGCGTTCGTGGTCGCAGCAAGCGCGGAGCCTCTTCCTCGATGGCATTGAGAACCTCAGGACGGGAGCAGGATGTGCATTGTCCTGGCCGGCGCCAGTCGGGCGTTCCAAGACCGGCGATGACCGGCGAAGCGGCGGACCGCTACGCCGGGCCAATCGCTCCTTCACGCGTGGTGCATTGGTGAGAGTTCCACCAACGCTGCCAGCATGAGGCTTAAGCTCCAAAAGATTTCTAGGTTCACTTGGAAGGAGGACGTAACTCCTTCAGTCGAGATCTGCAGGTCTGGTTTTGTAAATAGACGAGCCAAGATAAGCGCGACGAGAAGAGGCAAAGCGGCACAGCCAAGTGCGAACATCAGTCGCAAAGGCAACGTTGCTTCGCCGTGGCGAATGGCGAAGTCAAGGAACACCAACAATGCGTTCGCTACTGCTAAGGCGTAAAGCAAAGAGCCCCTTCCCGCACAGGGGGACTACTCGAGGAGCTTAGCTTACGCTAGGTGGAGGGCGAAAGTCCAATTTCCGATTTTCTTTGCAATGAGCAACCATGCTTGCCGAGACGAAATCGCGTGTGCTTTCTCCCAGCGTCATGGACACCGCCAACCCCTAAAGGTTTTCCCCTACGTATGACAACCGATGTTCGGAACACAACGTTATTGTGTGCCGTTTCAGGAGGCGCTTGCAACGGCAAGGCTACCAACGTGCACAAGTCAACTGATACCCATTGGCACAGGTTGGCTCTCCACTTCGCCAACCACATCCAGCAAGTCGAGCGTTTCAGGAACCTCGGCCGCGGCGCTGTGCGCCGAATGTGGGCGAGCCAAACCAATGAAGGCGGGGCACCGCTTTCGCAATTTGAGCGAGAGGCCCTCATAGAACGCCATTGTGAACTGTTCGGGGTATGGCCGCGCTAGGTCCCTGCTATTCGCATCGAGCGCCTGCAGGCAATCGGCTGGCCCATTCGGCATAAAAAAGCAGATTGGCCTCCCGCCAGCTCGGGGACTTCACCTTGATTCAGTCGCACCGCGGTCCCGAGCGGTAAGGCATGGTCGCGGTGTTTGACGCGCTCGCCTCAAGGCCCATGCGCTCTAAGTCCGCGTGCAAAATCCTATGTGAGGCGACCGTATTTTGCGATTTTCAAGAGTGCTCCGGTAGTGGGAAGGATAGGTCCGTCAGGGATGCGTCCCGCGGCATGTTCTTCGTCGAGGAAATGAGCAAGCTCCTCCTTCGATGCTGGGGCCCTCCCACGTGCTTCTGCGAAGAGGTCGAGCATCGTCTGCACTTGTGCCATTTGCCAAGTATCAACGTCCGCTTGGCTCATTCGTGCATCCCCAGTCGCAAGCGACTCACGATTGAGGAGGGTCGACGAGAACGGCGAGCGCGACAAGGCAAGTCCGCTCAGTAATCCACGGTCGCATTATGCGAGGTCGAGAGTAGTTAGGGGAAAGCTGCGACAATGATGAGTTGGGAGCGCTAGTTGGTATGGATTGCAGCTATTGTCGTCCCCCCATGAGGCGCTCGGCCTGATCGACTATTTCCGATTGCCGGCGTTGCACCGCCGCTATCCGTTCTTTGAGCGCGGCGACCATTGGGCCGCCTTCCCCACGATCCTCCAGCGCCTTCATCTCTTCAGCAATACGATGCAACTCGGTATCTATCTCTTGAATGTAGCGCGTGAGTTCTTCCCGGTTCACAATGCTATCCCGACGGGTCGTAACCAACGTACCACTTAGCTCCTGCCTGCTTGGGAGATATGCCAGTGACAGAGGTCGAACGGCGACCTGGAGCGATCCCGGGATGTGCGCGCGAGATGTGGGCTGCTGTCAATTCCGTAGAATTACTTTAATTTCCCATCCCAAGTTGCGCCGTCGAGCGGACCGATGCCCAGGTGCGACCTTCAACCATCGCCATCGTTCGCGATTGCGTTCGCGCCAGCTTGGCACTTCAACTCGATCCAGTCGCAGCGTGTCCGTATCGGTAGGGCGACGTTCACCTTCTTCCAGACGATGCCCTGGGGGTCGATCGGTGGGCGGCGGCCCCGCGTCTCGACCCCGTTTGCGATTGGCCGTCGTGAACTAAGGGCGCCGCCCCCCGCACATCCCCTTTGTCGTTGTGGCGGCGCCCGTCCTCCCCCGTCGTTAACCGTGACATCGAAGCGAGCCGCCTGCGCAGACGGCTCGCTCACTCGGAGGTATCGACACTCGCTGAAGGCGCCGCCCAGAGGGAAGAGAGAATTGGGGTTAGCCGTCAGCCGACGTGTCGCCAGTGAGCTTAACCACTGGTGAGGAGAGCCGCATCGGTGCAAACCCCTAAGGGTCTCCGAAAAAGAGAGGGCCGCACCCCGAGGGAGGGGGTGGCGGCCCATACGGATCACGACGAGGGAACGAGACGACGGGGGAGAGGTCTCGATAAACGTGATCCAGCCCTCAGTGTCGCCAAACGTCGCTCGCTCTTCTATCGGGTGGAATGCTGGTTTTGCGAGGGGCAATTCTTTAGGGCAGCGGCGTGCAACGAGCCGTTAGCTGCTCCAGCACGGCTCCGAGCGGCCTGAAGACGGGTCTGAACATGGGCCTGAACATGGGCCTGAACATGGGCCTGAACATTGGCAAGCCCATTGCGATGGAAAAAAATATAATGAATTCAATGATAAGTGCCTGATGATACACGAGCTGATGATACACAAGCGGGTGCTCGATGGGCACACACAACCATGGGTCGGCAGTCGCTGTTTGATGGCATCGCTGGCACACTGAAGGAAGGGTTCAAGTTCGAGGATCGAGCCGCCGCAGAGGCTCGAGGCAGGCGATGGAGGAGCGCGAGCTGCGCAGCTTTGACCGGACCTGCCATGATCCGCCCGTCCAAGGCCTCTGAAGCGTTGCCCGGGAGCCGATCCGCGTGCATCAGTGTCCTGACAGGCGAGCACGCAGTCACGAAGGAGGGGCAATGCGCGCGCGGCTGCGTCTGTGGCCGGTCTTGAGCGCCTTGACGCTGCTGCACCTCAGTGCGTCGGCCAACGCTCAGAACGGCTACAGCTTCATCGATGCAGAACACGCCGCGACGCGGTATGCCTTGGCCACAGCCAGGCCTCAGGCTGCCTGTGCAGACCTTTTGGCGTTGTCGACGGCGAGCAGTACAATTCTCGCTGCCGAGACCATCGCCGGCGCCGACGGCGTGCCGGAGCATTGCCGCGTCAGCGGGTTGATCGCTCCGCAGATTCGCTTCGAGGTCAATTTGCCCTCGGCGTGGAACCGCCGTTTTTACATGTTCGGCAATGGCGGCTTTGCCGGCGAAACCCCCGCGTCGGGTTCGCGTCCCAGCCTGCGGGCGGCGGCCTTGCTCCATGGCTTTGCTACCGCGAGCACCAATACGGGCCACGATGCTACCTCCGAACCCCTCGCCACCTTCGCGACAAGTCAACAGAAGCGCATCGACTACGCGTTCCGGGCGGTGCATCTGACCGCGGGCGAAGGCAAGCGCATTGCCGCAGCCTATTACAGTCGGTTTCCGGCCTACTCCTACTGGGACGGCTGTTCCACCGGCGGCCGACAGGGATTGATTTCGGCACAGAGGTTCCCCGGCGATTTCGACGGCATTGTCGCCGGCGCTCCCGTGCTGGCGTTCGTGGACGCGCTCATCCAGAGCCTCTGGAACGGCTTGGTATTGGCAGACACGCCCGTACCGCTGGAGAAGCTGCGGCTGGTCGGCGAGACCGCCTATGCGCGCTGCGACGCCAAAGATGGAGTGAAGGACGGCGTGATCGAGGATCCGCGCAAGTGCGATTTCGATCCTGCGAGGGACCTACCCCAGTGCCCGGCTGGCCCGGACCGGCCGAGCTGCCTCACCCCCGCGCAGAGTGCGGCGATCAAGAAGATCTATGCTGGGGTGATGAGTGCCGGCAGGCCGCTGCTCTTTGGCTATCCGATCGGAGCCGAGGTGGCCAGTCAATCGCCCTTCGGTAGGGCACCCGAGAACGGCTGGAACGGCTGGCTGATCGCCAGACCCGGTGAAAAGTCGCGGCACTATCAGTTTGGCGAGAGCTTCGTGAGGTATCTCGCGCTCCCAAAAGCCGAGCCCGATTACGATGCGCGCAACTTCAACTTCGACACGGATCCGCACCGCCTTGACGAGCTGCGCAAACTGCTCGACGCCAGCAATCCCGATCTGTCGGCCTTCCGCTCCCGTGGCGGAAAATTGCTGATGTATTTTGGCTGGGCCGACATGGCACTGCCACCGCTGATGGGTATCGACTACTTTGAACGGGCCGTGGCCAGGAACGGCGTGGACACGCCAGATTTCTTTCGTCTGTTCATGGTGCCGGGGATGTTCCATTGCCATGGCGGCGTTGGCACGGACCAGTTCGATGCGATGACGGCACTGATCGACTGGGTGGAGAGGGGGGAACCACCCGCCATGCTGATGGCCGCACGCGTGGACCATGGTCGTCTGGAGCGCACGCGCCCGCTGTGCCCCTATCCACAGGTCGCGCGCTACTTGGGCTCGGGCAGCACCGATCAGGCTGCCAACTTCGCCTGTCGCGGCGACCAATAGCGGACGCAAGTGCCAAGGAGGCACAATCACAGTTGCGGACAGGGCGTCCTCAGCGGTGGACGGCGGCGCCGGGGGCCGCTAATGCTGCGCGCGCGGAGGCGACGGGCGCTCGTGGGAGGCCGACATGGGGAAGCTGGCGGTGCAAGCGAGCGAATACGACACCGTGGCGCACAAGGACATGGCCAATGCCATTCGCGTCCTCGCCATGGATGCGGTGGAAAAGGCCAAGTCGGGCCATCCCGGCATGCCAATGGGCATGGCCGACGTGGCGACTGTGCTGTTCACCCGCTTTCTTAAGTTTGATGCCTCGGCTCCGGCGTGGCCGGATCGGGATCGCTTCGTCCTTTCCGCTGGCCACGGCTCGATGTTGCTCTATGCCCTCCTGCATTTGACGGGCCATGCGGGCATGACAATGCAAGAGATCGCCAGCTTTCGCCAGCTTGGCTCCCAGACGCCGGGTCATCCCGAGCACGGCCATGTTCCCGGCATCGAGACGACCACCGGTCCGTTGGGTCAGGGCCTCGCCAATGCCGTGGGCATGGCGCTGGCCGAGCGGCTCGTCAACACGCGCCTCGGTGACCAAATCATCGATCACTTCACGTATGCTCTGGTCGGTGACGGCTGCCTGATGGAGGGCATCAGCCAGGAGGCGATCTCGCTTGCTGGTCACCTCAAGCTCAACAAGCTGATCGTGCTGTTTGACGATAACCAGATTTCCATCGATGGGCCGACTTGCCTTGCCGTTTCGGACGATCAGGTTAAACGCTTCCAAGCCTCCGGTTGGGCAGCACAGCGCATCGACGGCCACGACCCTCAGGCGATCGCGGGCGCCATCGAGTGGGCGCGCCGGTCCGACAAACCGACAATGATTGCCTGCAAGACGCTCATCGGTTATGGAGCGCCGACCAAGCAGGGCAAAGCCTCCACGCATGGCGAGCCGCTTGGCGCCGATGAGATCAAAGGTGCGCGCGCAACCCTGAGCTGGGCGCACGCAGCCTTTGAGCTTCCGACTTCGGTTCTCGCGGCGTGGCGCGCCGCGGGCGCGCGGGGGGCGCAGGCACGCACGGCCTGGGAAGGGCGCGCGGCGAAGCTCGATCCCGGCAATCGGGTGCTGCTCGGGGTCGCAGACCCGACCGATACCACGGCGGGTAAAGCCGTCGCCGCGGCCATCGCCGAGATCAAGGATGAATTCGCCGCGACGCTGCCCAAGATCGCCACGCGAGTGGCCTCGCAGAGGGTGCTGGAAAGGGTGCTGCCGGCACTGCCAAATTTGATCGGCGGCTCGGCCGACCTTACGGGCTCCAATGGTACACGCACCAAACATCATGTGACCGTGGGACCGAGCGCCTATGGCGGCAACTACATCCACTATGGTGTGCGCGAGCACGCCATGGCCGCTGCCATGAACGGGCTCGCCTTGCATGGCGGCATCATCCCCTACGGGGGCACATTTCTGGCGTTTAGCGATTATTGTCGGCCGGCGATCCGCCTGTCCGCGTTGATGGGGCAGCGCGTCATCTATGTGATGACACACGATTCCATCGGCCTGGGTGAGGATGGACCCACCCACCAACCGGTCGAGCATTTGGCGGCGCTGCGTGCCATTCCCAACGTCTACGTGTTCCGTCCCGCCGATCCCATCGAAACGGCGGAATGCTGGGAGCTGGCGCTGACCGCCTCACGCACGCCATCGATCCTAGCGCTTACGCGGCAGGGGCTACCGGCACTGCGCAGGGGCGGAGGGGAGAATGCGTGCGCCAAGGGTGCCTATGTGCTGGAGGAGGCGCTGGGTGGCCAACGCGCCGTCACCATTCTTGCCACCGGTTCGGAGGTCGCCTTGGCGATGGAGGCACGCGCCATCCTCGCCAAGGAGGGCGTGGCGGCGGCCGTCGTATCGATGCCCTGCTGGGAACTCTTCTGCGCGCAACCCGTTGGTTATCGCCGGGCGGTGCTGGGCACGGCGCCGCGCGTCGCTGTCGAGGCCGCCGTGAAGCTAGGGTGGGAGCGCTGGCTCGGCGAGGACGGTCTCTTCATCGGCATGGACAGCTTCGGCGCATCCGCTCCAGCCGCGAAACTCTATGAGCATTTCGGCATCACACCGGCCAAGATCGCCGAGGCCGCACGCAAGCTGACGGGCTGAGCGCAATGCATGTTGATAGCCTCAAGACCACCGCCGGGCTTGACGTTAGGGGCAAGCGGGTCATTGTTCGCGCCGATCTCAATGTGCCTGTGAAGGACGGCGAAGTGAGCGATGCGACCCGGCTCGAGCGGCTGCTACCGGGACTGCAAGATCTGGCCAATCGCGGCGCTCGCCTCGTCGTCATCTCACATTTCGGTCGTCCGAAAGATGGACCCGATCCGCGCTACAGTCTCAAAGTCGTTGCCGATAAGCTGGGCGAGCTGCTCGCGCACGCCGTCGTGTTCGCCGAAGACTGCGTCGGCGAGCCGGCTGAGCGCGCGGTGTCCGGGCTGCCGCCCGGGGGCATCGCCGTGCTCGAGAATTTGCGTTTCCATCGGGGTGAAGAGCAAGACGATCCCGCGTTTGCTAAGCGGCTGGCCGCGCTCGGCGACCTCTATGTCAACGATGCCTTCTCTGCCGCCCATCGCGCACACGCTTCCACGGAGGCCATAGCGCACCTGCTGCCCGCCTATGCCGGGCCACTGCTGATGGAGGAAGCTCAGGCACTGGTGCGCGTGCTGGAACGCCCCGAGCGCCCGACGGCAGCCGTCATTGGCGGGGCCAAGGTGTCAAGCAAGATTGACGTTCTCACGCATCTGGCGGCCAAGGTCGATCGGCTCATCATCGGCGGCGCCATGGCCAATACGTTTTTCTTGGCAGAGGGGGTGGAGATCGGCAAGTCGCTGGCGGAGCCGGACCAAACGAGAACTGCGCTTCAAATCATGCACGCCGCCAAGGAGCGGCACTGCGAGGTGATCCTGCCGCACGACTTTGTCGTCGCCCCCAGACTGGAAGCCGGCGCGTCGGCTCGCGTCGTCGTCACGCTCGAGACGCCCTCGGACCTGATGATCCTCGACGTAGGACCAAAGACGGTCGCACACTATGGAGATATCCTCAGCCGTTCCAGGACGCTGTTGTGGAACGGGCCGCTCGGCGCCTTCGAGGTGGCTCCTTTCGGCGAAGGCACGTTTGGGCTCGCCCGTCAGGCTGCAAGCTTGACCAAGTCCGGAAAGCTTGTCTCGGTTGCCGGTGGTGGCGATACCCTAGCGGCGCTCAATGCCGCGGGCGTCACCAATTCGTTCACCTACGTGTCGACCGCGGGCGGGGCATTCCTGGAGTGGCTCGAAGGCCGAGAATTGCCAGGAATTGCCGCGCTGACGAGGGGTGGGTCCTGAGAACACGCTTGGGCCGCGCCCGTGCTGCGGGGGCCAATTGCGCTTTCCCATGCGCGATGCAAATTGACAAGCGTTGACAAACTCGCACTTATGCGGCGCAACCATCGGACACCAATGCCCGCTCGTACGACGATTGTCGCTTCTTTGCTGCTGGTGCTCGCCTTCGCTGCGCCGGTGGCGGCCATCGATGACACAGAAAAGGAGCTCGACCGATACCGGCAGATGCTCAAGGCGGACCCTTGGTCCAATCCCGCGTTGTTGGAAGCTGACCGGGGTGAGGCGTTGTGGAAGCAGGTTCGCGGACCCAAGAACGCGTCCCTAGAGGGCTGCGACCTCGGCAAGGGTCCAGGCAAGGTGGAGGGCGCGTTTGCCGAGCTGCCACGCTACTTCAAGGACGCGGATCGGGTTCTGGACCTCGAATCCCGGCTGGTGTGGTGCATGGAGACGCTGCAGGGTTTTGCCAGGGCCGAGATCACCAAGCGGCCTTATTCCAAGGCCAATCAGGCAGGCACTGAGCTCGAAGCCCTCGCGACCTATGTCGCCTTAAAGTCGAACGGAGCGAAGTTTGCTTCCCACCTTGAGCACGCCAAGGAGAAGGAGGCACTGGCGTTGGGTGAAGCCCTGTTCTTCCGCCGTCAGGGACCCATGGATTTTGCTTGCGCGACCTGCCATGGAGAAACGGGCAAGCGCATTCGTCTGCAGGCCCTGCCGTATTTGAGCAAGCCCGAGGAAGCGCGTGGCGTGGTTGGCGAGTGGCCCGCCTATCGCGTCTCGCAGGGCACGGTCATGACCACGCAGCACCGCATCGCCGATTGCTACTGGCAGATGCGGCTGCCGCTCGTCGATTACGGCTCCGATGTGACGATTGCGCTCACCATGTATCTTGTCCATCAGGCCAAAGGCGGCGACATCACCGCGCCGTCGATCAAGCGATGAGCCGTCCCCTCCTCCTCGTCGGCGCCCTCGCGGCTTGCGCGGTGGCTGCGTATCTCCTGTTCCCACAGGCGCAGGGTGCGAGCTCGGTCGAGGCTGCGGTCAAGGCAAGCTGGACCACGGCGGACCCCGAGTGGTTGGCGCGGCTCGTCCAGGACGAGACGCAGGCAGCGTGCAGCCGATATCGCAACGTCCCGCCCAAGGCCGTGGCCGATGCCATCCTGGCGCGCGAGCGGGCGGCCATCGTCTATCCCGCTGATGGCAATGTGATCGGCGATTGGAAGAAGGGTCAGGTGCTGGCGCAGAGCGGCTACGGCGGACGCTTCACCGACATCCCGCCGCGCGCGGAAAACGGGGGCAACTGCTACGCCTGTCACCAACTCGATGCCACGGAGCTGAGCTTCGGGACGCTGGGGCCAAGCCTTCTGGCCTACGGCAAAGACCGCAAGTTTGCTGCGGCCGAGGCAAAGGCGGTGTACCAACGGATCTACAACCCGCAGGCCACCATCGCGTGCGCGAACATGCCGCGCCTGGGGGCTAGCAAGTTCCTTACGGTTGAACAGATTAAGGATCTGGTGGCATTCGTGATGTCACCGGAAAGCCCTGTTAACCAATAACCTCAAGGTTCGCGAGCTTTGGCTTGGGCGCGAAGTCCGCCGCAAGCGCATGGTGTGCGCTAAAATGGACGAGACATGATATCACGCCGAAGCTTTCTGCAGGTTGCCGCCGCCACGGCGGTCATCACAGGTTTGGGCAAGGGCCCAGGTTTGCGACGGGCGGCCGCCCAGGCCGCGATCCGGCAAGAGGACCTGCTGCGCTTTTCTTCCAAGGGCCAGCTCACGATCCTGCACATGACCGACACGCATGGGCAGCTCAAGCCGCTCTACTACCGTGAGCCGTCGCTCAACCTTGGAGTGGGTGAGGCGCGCGGCAGGTTACCCCACATCACCGGCATGGAATTGCTCAACGCTTTCCAGATTCGCGAGCCGTCGGTCGAAGCGTACATGCTGAGTTGCGACGACTATGAAGCGATGGCCAGAACCTATGGCCGCGTCGGCGGACTGGATCGCCTGGCAACGCTCATCAAGGCAATCCGCGCGGAGCGTGGCGCGGAGCGCGTGCTACTGCTCGACGGTGGCGATGCCTTGCAGGGCTCGTTCACTGCGTTGGCGACCAGGGGTTCAGATATGGTGAGCGCCCTGGAAGCATTGGGCGTGGAGGCGACCACCGGCCATTGGGAATTCACACTGGGTGCGGATCGGGTGGTTGAGCTCTTCGGTGAATTGGATCGCCCGGGAGCATCGTCACTCATCTTCCTTGCCGGCAACGTGCGCGATACTGAGTTCGCTGAGCCGGTCTTCAATTCCACGCACCTGTTCGAGCGCGGCGGCATCGCCGTGGCGGTGATCGGGCAGGCCTTCCCCTACACACCGATCGCCAATCCGCGCTGGATGATCCCAAACTGGTCGTTCGGCATTCGCGAAGCCGATGTGCGACGATCCGTAGCCCAAGCGCGCCGGCAGGGCGCTCAGGTCGTGGTGCTCCTCTCCCACAACGGCTTTGACGTGGACGCCAAGCTGGCCTCCCGGGTCGAGGGTATCGACATCATCCTCACGGCCCACACCCACGATGCCTTGCCCCAACCCATGCGCATCGGAAGCACGCTTCTCGTCGCCTCCGGGTCGCACGGCAAGTTTCTGTCTCGGCTCGACGTGGAGGTGGAAAACGGACGCGTGCGCGACGTTTCCTACGGGCTGATCCCGGTCTTGGCTGACGCCATTAATCCAGATCCAGAAGTCGCCGCGCTGATCGCCGGCATTCGGGAAGCCGACGAGGCCATGCTGGGCACGGAACTTGCCCGCACTGAGGGCCTGCTCTTTCGCCGCGGCACCTTTGGGGGCACGTTGGACGACCTTATCTGTGATGCACTCATGACGGAACGCGACGCTGAGATTGCGCTGTCTCCGGGCTTTCGTTGGGGAGGCACGTTGATTCCCGGCCAGGCGGTAACTTGGGAGGACGTCTACAACGCGACCGCGATTACGTACCCGGCTGTTTATCGCTCGACCATGAAAGGTGAGATGATCAAGCTGATCCTCGAGGATGTGGCCGACAATTTGTTCAACCCCGACCCCTACTACCAGCAAGGCGGCGACATGGTGCGGGTTGGCGGCATGGGCTATACCATCAATGTCGATCACCCCATCGGTTCGCGCATCGACAACTTGCATCTCTTGGGGTCAGGCGCGCCAATCGAAGCGGAAAAACAATATGTCGTGGCAGGTTGGGCCTCGGTCAACCAAGGGACTGAGGGCCCGGCCATCTGGGAGATCGTGGGCTCCTATCTGAAGGAGCGCCAGGTGCTCTCGCCGCAGCCACGCAAATCGGTCAAGATCGTGCGCGCCGGTTGACCCCGGCACTGCACTCGGAAAAACGGCGCGGCACAAAACGCAGCAAACTTTGGGCCTCGAGCGCTTGGTATGCTTACCCAGGTCTACATTCATCTCGGCGTGGCGCTGGCGGGGCTGGTGAGCTTCCTGTCACCGTGCGTACTGCCGCTGGTGCCGCCGTATCTAGGCTATCTCAGCGGCACGACCATCGAGCAGATGACGGATGAGGGCAGGATGGCCGACCACCTGTGGCGGCGCGTGGTGCTCGCGTCCCTCTTGTTCGTGCTCGGCTTTACTGCGGTGTTTGTCGCCCTGGGCGCCGGTGCGTCGGCACTCGGCCAATGGGTGCAGGAGCACAAGAGCGGGTTGGCAATCGTTGCCGGGACCGTGATCATCGGTTTCGGCTTGCATTTCCTGGGGCTGCTGCGCGTGCCTCTGCTCTACCGCCAGGCGCGCTTCCAAGCGCGCACGGAAGGTGCGAGCCTCGTGGGCGCCTTTGTGATGGGGCTCGCCTTCGCCTTCGGCTGGACGCCGTGCATCGGGCCGGTGCTGGCCACGGTGCTGACGCTGGCCGCCAACGAGGGCAGCCTCGGTGCCGGAGTTCGCCTGCTCCTCGTCTACTCGTTGGGGCTTGGCGTGCCATTCGTGCTTGCCGCCGCCGCGATCGGGCCCTTCATCGCCTTCCTGCAGCGCTTCCGGCGACATCTGCGGCACGTGGAAATGGTGATGGGCGTGCTGCTCGTGCTGACCGGTGTACTCATGCTGACGGGGTCACTCAACTGGTTCGGCCAATGGCTCATTGACAATGTACCTTTCCTGGCACGCATCGAGGAGGCCGTTACACCTGAGCGGTTGCAGACCGAGATCCTCAAGGAGGGTGCAAAATGACAGCGGCACCCCGGACAGCGACCACTCCCACTCCCATCGCGCTCACCATTGCTGGTTCCGATAGCTCTGGTGGGGCTGGCATCCAGGCCGACCTCAAGACGTTTTCCGCCTTCGGCGTCTATGGTGCGTCGGTGCTCACTGCGCTCACCGCGCAGAATACGCGCGGGGTTGTGGCCATCGACGCGGTGCCGGCGCGCTTTGTGGTTGCGCAAATGGAGGCGGTGCTCTCCGATTTGGAAGTTGGCGCCATCAAGACGGGGATGCTCGCGAATGCAGCGATCGTCAGGGAGGTGGCTGATCGGCTCCGCGGCGAAGTTGACCCGCCAATCGTAGTCGACCCAGTGATGGTGGCAACCAGCGGCCACGTGCTGCTTAAGCCTGATGCCGTCGATGCGCTGACGCGCCAATTGTTGCCCAAGGCCTTCCTGGTCACACCAAACCTGCCCGAGGCCGCTCGGCTGCTCGGTGTAGAGGTGGCGGAGACTGAGGCCCAGGCAGTTGCCCAGGCACGAGCGCTGCTCGACTTTGGGTGCAGGGCCGTGCTGCTCAAAGGCGGCCATGGGAGCGGCGAGGAGGCTGTTGACGTTCTGTGCGATGGGGCAGGTGTGCAGCGCTTCGTGCACCCCAGGATCGTCGCGCGCAACACGCACGGTACGGGGTGTACGCTGTCGGCTGCCATCGTTGCTCTGCTGGCGAACGGGGTGGGGTTGCGTGAGGCCGTCGCGCGCGCGAAGCAATTTGTGTGGTTGGCGCTCAGCGAGGGGCGCAACCTGCGCATCGGCCACGGCCGGGGACCTGTCGACCACTTGTTCGCGATCCGCAAGGCGGCACCGCCAGCGTGAGAGGGAGCGCGCCTCGCTTGGCCTTCAGGGGGTGGGCAGGCGGCGTCCTGCGCACCGCCTGGCCCGCGCTGCCCGCGCATCGGCAGCTGTGGCGTTTTGGACACGTTCCTCGCATCATTTGTTCCCAACCCATTGATCCCACGAAAATGATTTGTGACGATGCAAGGCGTGAGGGGGACGAGCCGCCCCAGGCGATGCCGTGACGCTGACTGGCACCAGCGCAGGTTCGCAGGCTGTGCGGCTCCGACGGGGGAGAGCGAGGGTCCGTGTTGCAAGGACACCGGGCTTAGCTCCAATGAAGACCGGTCCGGCCTAGCCGGGCCGGTTTTTTTGTAACTCCTGTTGGGCCCAATACTGCTGCGAGCTCAGCACCGGCACGATTTCGAAATCGACAAGGTCCGCCCAACGGGCGGCCCATCGCTCTAATTCGTCGATACCGTCGGCCGCCATGAGCTGGAAACAGCGTGCCTCGATGGGATCGATCCAGCTCGCATGATAGCTCACGCCATCGGGCAGCATGCGTCCCAAGCGCTTGAACCGCTCGCCGATAGGCTTGGGGTCCTTATCCTTGAACCGCTCGATCACCATGAATAGCATTGCGAGATCCTCCTCCAACGGCGTCGGTCCGGTCGTATCGTGGGCGAGCAGGCCTGCGACTTTAGCCTGCCACATCGATCCTGCGAGGTCAGGCCAATGACGTCGGCCGCATGGTATGCGGCGGTGGGACCCAACTGCAGATGTTGATTGGCCCGCTGCCGCCGGCGATCCGCTCGTTGCGGGCGCAGAATGAGGCGCGCCCGCTGCGCGGGAGCCCCCGGTCAACCGGCTGACAGCTTGCTTGACAGGCCGCTGCCAGGTAGCGCTTGTGGACGCCCGGACGGCACGAGGGGTTCAGAGGTCCTCCATGGCAACGCAGCTTCCCACCTTTGCCGATCTGTTGGCCGCGCGCCGCCGGCTCGGATCGCTCGCGTGTCGGACGCCGCTGATCGAGCATCCCGCGCTCAATGCGAGAGTTGGCGGGCGCGTGCTGCTCAAGGCGGAGAACCTGCAGCGGGTTGGCGCTTTCAAGTTCCGCGGCGCCTATAACAAGGTGGCGCAGGTGGATAAGGCGATCTTTCCAGGGGGGGTGGTGGCGTGTTCGTCCGGCAACCACGCGCAGGGCGTGGCTGCGGCGGCATCGCTCTTGGGCCTCAGGTCGGCGATCGTCATGCCGGCCGACGCGCCACGGCTCAAGATCGAGCGCACGCGCGCCTTCGGCGCAGAGGTCGTGGCCTATGACCGTTTGAACGAGGACCGCGACGCCATAGCGCGCGAGCTGTGCGCCGCCCGGCGCGCGGCGCTGGTGCATCCGTTCGATGATCCAGATGTGATCGCGGGCCAAGGTACGGCGGGGCTTGAGATGATGGAGCAGGCCGAGGCCATCGGCGCGGCACTCGACGTGGTGCTTGTCGGTGCCTCCGGTGGTGGGCTCATCAGCGGTGTCTCCATTGCGGTCAAGGAGAAGAGCCCATCGACCCTGATCTATTCGGTGGAGCCGGCCGAGTTCGATGACCTGGCGCGCTCGCTTGAGAGCGGCGCACACCAGCGAAACGCGGCATTGTCCGGCTCGATTTGCGACGCCCTGTTGGCGGCGACGCCCGGCGAGCTTACGTTCGCGGTGGCAAGACGCAATCTGGCCGGCGGCCTTGCCGTGACGGACGAGGAGGCCAAGGCGGCGGTGCGCTTTGCCTTCGAAGAACTAAAGCTCGTCGTCGAGCCGGGTGGCGCGGTGTCGCTCGCTGCCATCCTTGCCGGCAAGGTCGAGCTGCGAGGCAAGACGGTGGGGGCGGTGCTGTCGGGCGGCAATGTCGATCCGGAGCTGTTCGCCGAGATCATTCAAGAGCGGCGTCAGGCGGCATGAGCGACATGGCATGAGCGAAACGGCTGGCGAGCGCGAGCAGCGCTCCTTGGCCGCGCGTGTGTCGCTGCTGTTTGCGGCGCTTTCGGTCATCATCGGCACTCAGTTGCCCTACCTGCCCGTTTGGCTCGACTGGGCCGGTCTTGGGGCCAGCGAAATCGCCGCAATCACGGGGACGCCACTCATCGTGCGCGTCGCGGTGACGCCCGCCATCGCCTTCGCCGCCGACCGCGTCGGCGACCATCGCAAATTCCTGATCGGCTTGGCTTGGGTCGGGCTCGTGGGGTTCGTCGCGATGGCGCAATCGCGCAGCTTTTGGCCGATCTTGGCCTGGACAATCGTGGCCTCGCTGGCTTGGACCAGCATTCTGCCGCTGACGGAGGCAGTCGCCATGCGTGGGGTGAAGTACGCCGGCCTCGATTACGGGCGCATGCGGTTGTGGGGTTCGCTGAGTTTTATTGCCGCGAGCTTCGTTGGTGGCTGGGTGGTGGCGCGTCTGGGCGGAGCGTCCGCGATTTGGCTGCTGACCGCCGGGGCGGCCCTGACCGCTGCTGCGACGCACGGCCTGGTGCGTCCCGCGATCGAGGGGCGCTCGAAGGCTGCGAGGCCAGCACGCCAAGCCATTCGGGACGCTACGGGATTGTTGCGCTCGCGCGCTTTCTTGCTGTTGCTGATCGGCGCCGGCCTTACCCAGGCCTCGCATGCCGCATTCTACACCTTCGGCACGCTGCATTGGCGAGCGCTCGGCCTATCCACTGCCTGGTCCGGAATGCTGTGGGCGGTCTCGATCGTGGCCGAGGTCGCGCTGTTTGCCTATTCGGGCGCCGTCGTGCGCCGCATTGGCGCCGTGCGGCTGATCGTGCTCGGCGCCGGCGCGGCGCTGCTCCGCTGGCTCATCATGGGTCTGGATCCTGCGCTGTTTGTGCTGCTGCCGCTGCAGATCCTGCACGCGTTGACCTTCGGCGCCACGCACATCGGTGCCATTCACTACATCGGCCGCGGCGTACCCGAGGCGCAGGCTGGGACGGCGCAAGCGCTCTATGCCTCGATCACTGGCGGGATCGCGACCGGAGGCGTTACGCTGATGGTCGGCCCGGTTTATGCGGCATGTGCCGGTCGGGTGTATTGGGCGATGGCGTTGGTGGCGGCGGCGGCGTTGCTGGCGAGCCTGGCGTTGGCGAAGGCGAGGGGTGATGCATCATAGGGGGCTAATCGCCGACGGCCGTCGTTGCCATTAACCCCACAGCTGTGGGTCAGCCGGATGCACAAGCGCGCCTTCGTAGCACAACGCCGGCTTGCGATCGCTGGCGAGAAGGAGTGGACCGTCGAGGTCCACCCAGTCGGCGTTCTGCGCCAGAAACATCGCCGGTGCCATGGCAAGGGACGTCGATACCATGCAGCCGACCAAAATTTTCAGGCTGCGCTGGCGTGCTTGGGTCGCCAGCGCCAGCGCCTCCGTGAGACCGCCGGCCTTGTCGAGCTTGATGTTGATGGCATCGTAGCGGCCGACGAGACCGTCAAGATCGGCGCGGTGGTGGATCGACTCGTCGGCGCACACGGGCACTGCGCGCCAGCCCGCGAGCGCCAGATCGGCACCAGCTGGCAGGGGCTGCTCCACGAGTTCGATGCTGGTCTCGGCAGCCACCGCCATGAGAGAGGGCAGCAGGTCCGACGTCCAGGATTCGTTGGCGTCGGCGATCAGGCGCGTGCCAGGACACGCGCTTCGGACTTGGCGCAGACGCTCGGCATCTCCCTTGCCGGCGAGTTTGAGTTTGAGGAGCGGCATGGTGCGCGCAGCCGCGGCCGCCTTTGCTGCCATTACCTCTGGTTCATCGAGGCTGATCGTGTAGGCCGTGGTGACCGGCCGCAACGTGAGGCCGGCGAGGCGAGCCGCCGACGTGCCGGCGCATTTGGCTTCATAGTCCCACACTGCGCAATCGAGCGCGTTGCGAGCGGCACCCGGCGGCATCTGTCGCAAGAGGCTCGCCCGATCCGAGAGCTTGCCATGCATGGCAAGGACCGCCGCGTGGACGCCCGCTACGGTCTCGCCATAGCGCGCGTAGGGCACGCACTCGCCCCGCCCGGTCACGTTGCCGTCGGTCACGGTTGCAATCACCACGACAGCCTCACGCTTGGCGCCGCGCGCGATGGTGAATTGGCCGGCGATGGGCCACGTTTCGATAGTCGCAGCAACGGTCAAGGGCGGTTTGGTGGTCATAGCCAAAGAGAGCCAAGGAGGTGCGACCCCAAGCGCCGTACGTACGATGCTACGGGGCGGCGGCCGCTGTGCCGGTAGGCTATCTTGCGGAGCGCAGACGCTCCACCAACTCTTGTGTGGGATAGGAATCCGCGGGCAGCCCGAACTTCATTTGCGCGGCTTTGACGCCCGCGCGCGTGGCGGCCCCGAGCTTGCCGTCGGCCTCACCGGCCGCGAAGCCCCGCCGTGCCAACAGCTGCTGCAGTTCTTTCATCTGTTGCAAGGACCATTCCGGCACCTCGGCGGTGCCGCGGCCGAACGGCGGGGCGCCGCCAAAACGCGCCGCCAGATGCGCGGCGGTCAGACAGTAATTGAGGGACTGGTTCCACTTGAGATAGACCTGAAAATTGTCGAATGCCAGGAACGCCGGTCCAAATCGTCCCATCGGCAACACCAGAGACGCCGGTAGGCTGTCGGTAGGCAATGTTTTGCCGTCGGCCGCGCGCACACCCCAGGCTGCCCATTTGGAGCGGGGGTGCTGCACGGCTAGGTCGGCTTCCTGCCAGGGCAAGTTGGGGGGGACGTGGGCTTCCTGCAGCCAGGGCTGGCCGCGTTGCCAGCCGAGGGAGGTGAGCAAGTTGGCGGTCGAAGCCACTACATCTGGCACGCTGCGCAGCAGATTGCGGTGTCCGTCGCCATCATAATCGACGGCGTACTTGAAATAGTGCGAGGGCAGGAACTGCGTCTGGCCGAGCTCGCCGGCCCAAGAGCCGACCATTTCTGCCGGGCGCAAGTCGCCACGATCGATGATGCGCAGGGCGTCCATCAGCTCGGTGCGGAACATGTCCGGACGGCGGCAATCGTAGGCGAGGGTGGCAAGCGAGCGAAGCACGGGCAAGTTGCCGATGTCGCCGCCAAAGTCGCTCTCGAGCGCCCAAAAGGCAGCGATGACAGGTCCGGGAACGCCGTACTCCTGCTCGACTTTGGCAAACAGGTCGCGATGCTGTTTGAGCTTGGCTGCGCCGGACTGCAAGCGGTTTGGCGAGATCAATTTCGCTGCAAACGAGGTAAAGCTTTGCGCGAAAAAGCTTTGTTTGCGGTCACGGGCGATAATGCCGGGATCCATTGTCATCCCGTCCAGCGCTGCGGCGATGGTGGCGCGCGAGATGCCGTTTGCCGCAGCCTCCTGACGGAAGCCTGCGAGCCAGCGATCGAAACTGCCGGTGTTCTGGCAGTTGGCGTTGACAGAGGATGGTTGGCTCTGTTCGGCCGCCTCGACGGCAGCGACCCCGCACGCGAGCATCACCAAGGCCGCTGCCAACTTGGTCGCTAACTTGCGCATGGGTTTCGCCTGGCCATGGTGTGAGTGCTCCCAAGAGCGCAGATGAGGGATCAGGTGCACGCGCGTCAAGCGCATCGAGCCTCGCCTTTCGCCATTAGCTCAGCCCTGAGGGCGGCAAGGTTCGCTGGCCGGGCCTTTCATCACTCGCGGGCTCATGGCGCCCCGGCATCCCCGGATCGGCTGGGACATAGCTCAAAGGCGCGCACGAAGGCGGGCGCAGGTGAGGGAAAGCGGGCAATGGTGCGACCGTTGGGGGCGTGAGCGGCTATGAAGGCATCCGCCTGCGGCTGTTCGAGATCCGCGTTGACCTGCAGCACGGTGTAATTGACCAAGGCACCGGACACCGAACGGATGAGCAACGCCACCTGGCCGCCGTAGCTGGCGCTGTAGACGTCACAGGCCGGTGGATGCGGCGCGGCGGGTACGGGTGCAGTCTGCGGCGCGGACCCGATCGAGGGCGCGGCGGGTGTTGCAAGTTGCGTTTGGCGTGCCTCCGCGGCGTCGTCGGCGGTAGCATGGAGCGGTTGACCCGATGGCGTGCAGTTCGCACGCCGATAGCGTTCTGCCACCCATTCGATGGACGTTGCGTAGTTGCGATCGGCGGCCCAGCGGTTGGTCAGATCGTCAAAGCGCACCGGGCGCCCCAACGCCAGTGATCGCTCGATGATGTCGTCTTGCTTTTCGCGCGTGCGCGGGGCAAGTGGGCTCCTTACGCGTTCGCCGGAATAGGCGATGAGATGCTGCATCTGAGCTAAAACACCGGTCGACACATCGGGGAAGCTGTCGCCCGGCACGCCGCCGCCGGTCGTGCCGATGCCGGCAAAATTGTTCTGCCTGGGATCGACGTCGCCCCATCGACCGTCGCCGGTTCGGTACGACAGATAGTTGGTCTCGAGCAGCATCTGAAAAAATGCATAATCCCAGCGCACCCGCAGAGCCTCGCCGTGCTGCTTGTAATAGCGCGCGATGTCGCGGAAGGCAGGGCGAAGGTTGGAGGTGCGCTCCAAGACGTGATGCATGAGCCGTCTTGGGGTAACGCAGGCTGGTACCGTCGCGCCCGCAGAAAGCCGGATGTCAGGCAACACCGGCTCCCGCGCCGCCGCCGGCAGCACACCGCTGACGACGACTGCGAGGAGGGCACTCAACAGCCGCGCCGTTGGCAAAGGGCCTGGCGACATGGCTGGGCTGTCCTCGCGCCCGTTCCTTAGCCCTCCGGGCAAAGCTCGAAGGCCTTGTCGAGGGCCTGGGCCTGGCTCGGAAATTCACCGGCGATGGCACCTTCCTTCGCGTAGGCAGCGATGAAGGCGTCGGCCTCGCGCTTTTCTGCACCCTCATTGACGTCGAGCACGGTGTAATTGACCACCTTGTCGACGATCGAGCGGATGATGAGCGCCCTTTGTCCGCCGTAGCTTGCCGTCCAAACACGGCACTTCTGACCAGCGCTCGAAGCCGGGGCAGTCTCGACAAGCGCCTTGGCGGCGCCGCCGGCTGACGCCACTTTGAATTGCGGTTTCTCGGCGACCGGCTTGTCAGCAGCGGGCTTCTCGGCGGATCTGGATGAGGGGAACAGGGCACCTGTCGATGGCTTCAGCTTCGCTGTCTCGTTGCGGGTAGCATCAAGACCGCTTCTGGCTGTGGCTTCGGTAGCTGGATTGTCGGCGACGAGCTTGTCGGCCTCGGCGGAAGGAGCATTGAGAACCTTGAAGGCCATCGGTGGCTCTTTGTTGGCATCTTGCACGCCCAGCCCTGCGCGCTGATCGCTCTCCTCGGCCTTGCCGGTCTCGATGGCGCGCTTGGCGAGTTGCTCGCCCGATGGGTGCTGCGACCTGACCTCGGCCAATCTGAGCTCGCGGCGGACCGCAGCGGCGAGTTCGGGCCGCGGATCGGGCTTCTCACAAAACTCCACGAAGCGTTCGGCGATGCCGTCGAGCATGCGCGCGTAGCTGGTCGAGCCGGGTGCCCACTGTTGCGCGAGGTCGGCGAACGTGATGGGTCGCGTGAAGTGGGACTGCCATTTGGTCAGTACACCCCACTCCTGCACCTTGCGGGTGCGGTCGGCGACGGGGTTGTCGAGTTTCTCGCCAGAATAGAGGAGGAGATGTTCCAGGTGCGCGCGCACGCCGGTCGGTACGTCTTTAAAGCTCTCCCCTGACTCTCCGCCCCCGGTGGCTCCGAGGCCTGCAAAGTTGTTCTGCGCTGCCCTGACATCGCCGGAGCGATTGCCGCGCCGGTAGCTCAGCGAACCGGTCTCCAGGATCATCTGATAGAAGGCAAAATCCCAGCGCACGCCGAGCGTCTCGCCCTGGCGCATGTATTCGCCGGCCACGCTGTCGAAGCGCGGATGAAGGTCAGGGTTGCGGCTCCTTAGGTACTCCATCAGTCGGCCGGGCGTGGCGCATTCCGGCACCAAGTTTCTGGGGCTCGTCCTGATCTCGGGTAGCGTGGCCGCGCTTGCCAGATGAAAGGGTGCCGAGACGAATGCGAAGGCTAGGATTGCCGCAACACTGCGCTGCATGGGCCAACACCTCAATTTTCCCTACTCCCCGTGGCGCGTACCCGCCCGCGCATTCGGGAAATCTCTTTAGATTAGGGGTTTAACGTTAACGGCCTGCTAACGCGAAGCACGCGCGGCGAAGGCTGTGCTGTTCCCTGTCGCCGTTCCCCGTGGCAACACCTGGCTGGCGCCGCCGCCGACGATAAATCCCCCGCGGCTGGCGCCCATTTTCCCGTGAGTCGCCCAACCGCAGGCTTTACTGTGCACCACAACTTGAGGCGCAAGTTGGGGCGATCCGTGGCGTTGCTGTGGCAAGCGATCGACGACGTCGCAAGCCGGCTGCCTGCGCCCTCAAGGACCGGCCATCACCAAGACAGTGCTGCCGGATCGCTCAAGGTCGCAATTAGCGGCGAAAGCGCTCGAACCACAGCCCCCGGGCAGCCATTTTAGCGCGCAAAATCAGCCTGTAGCGGGCGGTGGTCAGATGGAAAAGCTCGTGCCGCAGCCGCACGAAGCGGTGGCGTTGGGATTGTGGATTTTGAAGGAGGAGCCAATGAGCTCGTCGACAAAGTCGATCTCAGAACCGGCGAGATATTGCAGCGACACGGGATCGACCAATACGTGCGCACCGGCGCGTTCGATCACCAGATCGTCCGGTTCGGAGGCGGCTACGAGGTCAAACTTGTAGGAAAAGCCGGAGCAGCCGCCGCCCTCCACACTGACGCGCAGTAGGGGGGTACCGGGTTCGCCCGCGGCGATCTCGGCGATGCGCTTGGCAGCCCGCTCTGATACGCTCACCGCAGCCGGCTCGGCTTCTTGTGCTGACTGGCTCATGGTCATTGGCTCACGCTCATTGGGTCATTGGCTCATGCTGACTGGCTCAGGGCCGCCATTGTCGGTTTCGCTGTGCCCGCACGCGCGGTGGCTTTGGGTTAACGTCGGGCCGGCGATGCGATGCCTACGGGCAAACATAGGATCGCGGCCCATCTTGTCAAACCCGGTGTTTTCAATGGCAACTGGCAGCCAAACGCCGCCGCTCGGCGCCCGCGAAGTCCAATCGCGGCACGGACGGCCGCTCGCAGCCTACGCAGCGGTGGCCGAGGCCAGCGCCGGCAGGCTCCACGGCGAGCCCGCTTGCCCCATGCGCACACCATTTCAACGTGACCGCGACCGCATCGTGCACGCCACCGCCTTCCGACGCCTCACCTACAAGACCCAGGTATTCGTATTCCATGAGGGGGATCATTATCGAACACGCCTCACACATAGCCTGGAGGTGGCGCAGATCGCCCGGGCCATGGCCCGCATGCTTGGGCTCGACGAGGATTTAGCCGAGGCACTGGCCCTGGCCCACGATTTGGGCCATCCGCCCTTTGGCCATGCTGGCGAGCGGGCCTTGGCGGCGGCAACCGCATCCTTTGGTGGCTTTGATCACAATGCACAAAGCCTCAGGGTGGTGACACGGCTCGAGCGCAAGTATGCAAGCTTTGATGGGCTTAATTTGTGCTACGAGACGCTCGAAGGCTTGGCCAAGCATAACGGCCCAGTCGTGAGGGATGGTGGGTCCATCAGCGTGCTGCAGCGCGAAATCGAGGCGACTGGCCTCAGCCCATGGCTTCACCTGGAGCAGCAGGCGCCGGCGGAGGCCCAGTGCGCGGCGCTCGCCGATGATATTGCCTACAACGCCCATGATCTCGACGACGGCTTAAGGGCCAGGCTCATTCGACTGGACGATCTCGCCGCCGTGCCGCTGGTCGGGAGCTTCGTGGCGGCTCTCCCGCGGGCGGGGCTCGACACGCAGCGCGCCATCTATGAGGTCAACCGACGGATCATCTCGGCGCTGATCGAGGATGCGGTGAGCGAGTCCCAGGAGCGCCTGGCTGGACTTGCCGAACAAAGCCTTGCGGGCGTGCGCGCCGCATCCGGGGCGGTGATCGCCCATTCAGAGGAGCGCAGTGCCGAGGCCCAGGGCCTCAAAAATTTCCTGTTCGCCAATGTCTATCGGCATCCGCGCGTGATGGCAGTGATGGCCGATGCCGAGCGGGTGGTGCGCGACCTGTTTGAGCACTACATGGGCGATCCTGGAGCGCTGCCGGGATCGTGGCGCGCGGCCGCCGAGGCCGATGGGCCAAGTGAACGCGCTGCTGTGGTTGCCGATTTTGTGGCCGGCATGACGGATCGGTATGCCCTGGGCGAGCATCGCCGCCTGTTTGACGCTACCCCAGACTTGCGCTAGCTCCCGCGACCGGTTCGACGGAGATTGCGATATCAATGAACGTCTACGCGCTCGTGCACGGCCGCATACTTGACGCGTTCAAGGCGCTCCAGGCGGAAGGCGCGCTGCCACCTGGGCTCGACCTTAGCAGCATCGAAGTGCTGCCCCCTCGTGATGCGGCCCACGGCGATCTTGCGTGCAACGCGGCGTTGGTGCTGGCCAGGCGGGCCAGCATGAAGCCGCGCACCATCGCCGAGCTCGCCGCGGACAAGCTTCGAGCCGATCCCGACTTGGCAAAGCTCGATGTGGCGGGGGCTGGCTTTCTCAACCTCACCTTCCGCCCGGCGTTCTGGCAGCGGATCGTATCTGCCATCTTGCAAGAAAAAGGTGCCTATGCCCGGGCTGACATCGGCCGGCGTGAGAAGGTCAACATCGAGTTCGTGTCGGCCAATCCGACGGGCCCAATGCACGTCGGCCATGGCCGGGGTGCCGTATTCGGCGATGCGCTCGCCAATCTGCTGGCATTCGTCGGCTACGAGGTGACGCGCGAATATTATGTCAACGACGCTGGAGCGCAGGTGGACGCGCTCGCCCGCTCGGCGTTCCTGCGCTACCGCGAGGCGCTGGGCGAGGATATTGGAGAGATCCCTGCAGGTCTTTATCCTGGCGATTATCTGCGCCCTGTCGGCAGCGCCCTAGCCCGGGAGTACGGGCCCTCGCTGCTCAACCTTCCCCAAGAGCGCCGACTGCCCTTGCTGCGCGAGGCGGCAGTGGCAGCGATGTTGGCCATGATCAAAGAAGATCTCGCCGCGCTCAATATCAGACACGACGTGATGTTTTCCGAGCGTTCGCTCACCCAAGGCAACGACGAGGTCTCCGAAACGATCACCGAGTTGCGCCGGAAGGGTCTGGTATTCCAGGGACGATTGGAGAGGCCCAAGGGTCACGATGACGGCGATTGGGAGGACCGCGAGCAGACGCTCTTTAGGTCGACCGCGTTCGGCGATGATGTCGATCGCCCGCTGATGAAATCCGATGGCAGCTATACCTACTTCGCCGCCGACATGGCCTACCATCACAACAAGCTATCCCGCGGTTTTCGCCATCTGATCAATGTGTTCGGTGCCGACCATGCCGGCTATCTGACGCGCGTCAAGGCGGCCGTTGCAGCCCTGTCGGACGGCAAGGCCGATCTCGACATCAAGGTGTGCCAGCTGGTGCGCCTGTTTCGCGCCAGCGAGCCAGTGCGCATGTCCAAGCGTGCGGGCACGTTTGTGACCCTGCGCGAAGTGGTCGACGAGGTCGGGCGCGATCCCGTGCGCTTCATGATGCTCTACCGCAAGAACGACGCGCCCCTTGATTTCGATCTCGCCAAAGTGGTCGAGCAATCCAAGGACAATCCCGTGTTCTATGTGCAATATGCGCACGCCCGGGCCAAATCCGTGTTCCGCAACGTGCGCGATGTGTTTCCTAATTTGAGCGAGGAGGCACCCGAGGTCACAGGCGCGGACCTATCGCGCTTACACGATCCAGGTGAGATCGAGCTCATCAAGGCACTCGCCGCCTTTCCGCACCTCGTTGAGGGCGCTGCGCGTGCCCATGAGCCGCATCGGCTTGCCTTCTATCTCTATGATTTGTCTTCAGCTTTCCACACGCAATGGACGAAAGGCAATGAATCGCCACATTTGCGCTTTATCCAGGCTGATGACGGGAAACTGACAGCGGCACGCCTTGCGCTCGTCCGCGCCAATGCACAGGTTTTGGCCGTGGGCCTGGCGATTCTTGGCGTACACGCCCCCGAGGAGATGCGATAAAGTCGCGATTCGACGGAGCGTGCTCGGGGTACGAGATAGGGGATTTCGGACATGTCTCGGAGCGGTCCGATCGGGCAGGGGGGAATGAGGGCGGCGGCTGCACGCCGTCCGCAGTCGGACGACCTGCCGACGCAACCAGTGACACAACCCTCGCCGCATTGGCCGCCGCCTTATGGCGAGGCACCGGGCCAGCGCGCTCAGCAGCAACCGGGATACCTGTTTCCGCAGGGGGCTGCAGAGGGAGACGGCAGCGCCGGCTTTGGCGCACAGGCAGCGCAGCACCTGCCCTTCAACCGCTTTCCGCCGGCTAGCGAAGGTGGTGCCAACTTTGGCTACCCGCCGCAAGGCGCCGAACCGCCGCCGTACGGCTACCCGCCCGCCTCTGCCCAGCAACCGGCGTCTGGCGGACCGCCTTGGGGTCAGCAAGGCGATGCACGCGGCTTCGATCTCGGCAATTACATGGCAGGGCCAGGACAGGGGTACGGCACGGATAACGGCCAGTTTGATCCACCGCCCTTTGCTGCAGCTCCGCACGGCTATGGTGAACCCGATGCCGAGTTCGACGAGAACATGTTAGAGGACGAGGAGGAACCCCGTCGCGGCCGTCGCGGGCTCATGATTGTCATCGCGCTGGTGGGAGCCATCGGCTTGGGCGGGGGCATGGCCTATGCCTACAAGACGCTTTTTCCCGCGCGGTCGGGACCTGCTCCGCTCATCAAGGACACGCAGGGTCCGGTCAAGTCCAAGCCCGAATTTGCTGACGGCAGAGGCTTTCCGCATACCGACAAGAAGCTGCTGAATAGGCTAGGTGACGATACCGGACCACAAGGCGCTCCCGCCGGGCAGCCAGGTTCGAGCGACGCCCAGGATGACCGCGTCGGCGACGATCCCAATGCACCGCGCAAGGTCAGGCTCATTCCCATCGCACCCAATGGTGGGCCACCGCCGGTGCAGGTGGTGACGACTGCGCCGCCGCCCGCGGCGGCCGCGCCGGCGATGGCGCTGCCTCCCGGTGTGACCATCGACAACATTGGTCCCCCCCGGTCGCAACAGCCGCCGTCCGCGCAACGTGCGCAAGTCCCGCCGCCTGTTGTGGCAGCGCCGGCAAGACCTGCGCCACAGCCGCCGGTGCGGATTGCTTCTGCGGCGAACATGCCACCGCCAGCTGAGGCGGAGCCGGTGGCACCTGTGAAGAAGGCTCCCGTAACAAAACCAGCGGCGTCGAAGAGCCCGGTGCCGAAGACGAGGGAGGCCTCGGCGGCGGCAACCACGCCCACGGCGTCTGGCGCCGGCTACGTGGCGGTGTTGTCTTCGCAAAAGAGCCGGATGGACGCCCTCAAGATCTTCGCCAACATGCAGGAGAAATATGGCGAGGTGCTATCCAGCCGCACGCCGGACGTGCAGGAGGCCAACCTCGGAGAGAAGGGCGTGTGGTATCGGCTGGTGGTGGGACCGCCGGGCTCGCGGGAGGCCGCCTCAAGCCTGTGCATTCAGCTCAAGGCTGCCGGCTACAGCGGCTGCTGGGTGACGGCCTACTGAGCCGCAACGACTGGCCTTGTTGGGTCGGCATGCCGCATCGCACGTTCGGGGCAACGCGACGCAAGATTGCGGCCGGGCTCGCCGCAGCTGGCGCGGCCGCTGCGCTCGAGCGCAAATGTCCTTGCTACGAACCTCAAGGCCGCAAGGGTGACGCTTGCATGCTCTCCGCCTTCATCACCGGCCTCGAGGGACCTGAGCTCAGCCCGCGCGAGGCAGCGCTACTGCGCGCGGCGCGCCCTTGTGGGGTGATCGTGTTTGCACGCAACGCCGTCGACCCCGACCAGCTGCGTCGTCTGACGCAGGCGGCCAGTGACGCAGTGGGTGAAGAGATTCTCGTTCTCGTCGACCAGGAAGGGGGTCGGGTGCAGCGGCTGCGGCCGCCGCAATGGCGGGCACTGCCGCCCGCCGCTGCGTACATGAGGGCCTTTGCGAGCGATCTGGGACGAGCAGCCCACGCAGCGCGCGCGTCGGCCCGGTTGACGGCGGCCGACCTGCGTGCCGTCGGCATCAACACCAACTGTGCACCGCTCATCGATGTGCCGGCGCCCGGCAGCCACGCCGTGATTGGCGACCGCGCCTATGGCGGGGGCGCCGAGGAGGTGGCAGCGCTTGGCGCAGCGGTGGCCGAGGGGCTGATGGCAGGCGGCGTGCTGCCCGTCATGAAGCACATCCCGGGGCACGGACGCGCCACGGCCGACAGCCATTTCGACTTGCCCATCGTCAGCGCACCCCGTGAGGCATTGGAGAGGGTCGATTTCGTGCCGTTCCGGAAGCTTGCAGCGTTGCCCGCAGCCATGAGCGCGCACGTGGTTTTCACCGCCTACGATGCGGACGTGCCGGCCAGCATCTCAAAGCGAGTGACGCAGGAAGTCATCCGCGGCAGCATTGGCTTTGATGGCCTGCTCATGAGCGATGACCTCGCCATGAAGGCGTTGAGCGGCAGCGTTGCCGACAAGGCCGCGGCCGTGATCGCCGCCGGCTGTGATGTGGTGTTGGCGTGCAACGGCGGCTTGGATGAGGCTGAGGCCGTGGCCAGCGTTGCGCCCACGCTTGCGGGGCGGGCGTTGCAGCGCTTCGAACGAGCGCGCGCCGTGTTGGGGCAACAGCAGCCCTTTGCCATTGCCGAGGCAGAGGCGTGCCTCGCCGAGGTGCTGCACTTGGCAGCCTGAATCAGTGTAATCTGATGCACAGGTTTTCCACCGCTGTTTGAGATGGGAATCGCATGCCCGAAGCTGATGCTTCCACGCCCGAAACGCCACCCGACCCGGTGACGCCACAGGTCTCGCCGGCGGAGTTTGAGGCTTGGGAGGCCGCCGAGGAGGCGGTGGGCACGGAGGATGCCCTGGTGGTGAGCCTCGACGGCTTCGAGGGACCGCTCGATGTGCTGCTGGCGTTGGCGCGCACGCAGAAAGTCGATCTGGCCAAGATCTCGGTGCTGGCGCTCGCTGATCAGTACCTTTTGTTCATCGCCGAGGCGCGCAGGCTGCGGCTCGAGCTTGCCGCCGACTACCTGGTGATGGCCGCTTGGCTCGCCTACCTCAAGTCGCGCTTGCTGCTTCCGCGCGAGACGGCGATTGAAGGTCAGCCGAGCGGCGAAGAGCTGGCCGCGCGGTTGGCATTCCGGCTCAAGCGGTTGGAAGCAATGCGCAATGCCGCCGCGAGCCTGATGACCCGAAAACGGCTGGGTCGCGACATTTTCGCGCGTGGGATGCCTGAGGGCATGCGCACCATCCGCGTGCGGCAGTATACAGCCGCCATCTACGATCTGCTCAAGGCCTACGCTGATCAGCGGCGCCGTACGGCTAAACGCGTGCACGTCGTGCACAAGCGGACGGTGTGGTCCATCAAGGAGGCTCGGCAACGGCTCGAGGCGATGATCGGGGAATGGACCGGAGAGTGGCTGGCCCTGTCGCAGTATTTCGAGCAGTACTTGACGAGCCCCGACATTGCGCGCACCGCGGTGGCAAGCTCGTTCGGGGCCACACTGGAAATGGCACGGGAAGGCTTGGTCGAAATATCGCAGGCGGAACCCTTTGCACCCATTTTTGTGCGCAAGCGCGAGGATGGCGCGGCATGGCAGCGCATCGGTTGAGGTGAGCGTCGGAGCTGGAGACTGCAGAAAAAGAAGGGAACAGAGATGGTTCCGCCGAAGCTCACCGTGGTCCCGAACAGGACCGAGCCGGAGGAGGCCGCCGACGGTGAGCCCGCAGTGGATGCGAGCGAAGTGCTGGCGCACGAGGGCTGGCGCGGGCTGCCGCCTAACGTCGGTCGGCTACCCTCAGCAGACCGCCGCAACCAGCTACGCATCCTTGAGGCGCTGCTTTTCGCCGCGTCAGAACCTTTGGCGGAGCAGTTTCTGCGCAGGCACTTGGGAGCCGAGGATGACGTCGCCGCCTTGCTCGAGGAGCTGAAGGGCTTTTACGCAAGCCGCGGCATCAATCTTGTCAAGGTGGCGGGCAAGTGGGCATTTCGCACGGCGGAGGATCTCTCCTACCTCTTGGAGCGCAACGCTGTCGAGCAGCGCCGACTGTCGAAAGCGGCGATGGAGACGCTGGCCATCATCGCCTATCATCAGCCCGTTACGCGGGCCGAGATCGAGGAGATCCGCGGCGTTGTGGCTTCGGCCGGGACGTTCGACGTGCTGATGGAGATCGGTTGGATCCGTCCGCGCGGCCGTCGTCGCGCTCCGGGAAGGCCAATCACCTATGGTACCACCGAGCAGTTCCTCGATCACTTTGGCCTTGATGCCATCAAGGATCTTCCAGGGCTTGCGGAACTCAAGGGTGCAGGCCTCCTGGACAGCAATTTGCCACCCAACTTTACGGTTCCCGAGCCTACCGACCTCGCCGCGTTGATGCCTGACGAGCTACCGCTTGATGCCGGAGATGATGGTGGTGACGATCCGCTGCCACCGCTTGGCGAGGATGAGGTGTGATCGTCGGGGTTGTCTCTTGCGCGTGTTGCGGGCAGGTCCCAGCCAGGCGCGGGGCCACACCGGCCACATCTGAGCGGTGAGCGTGGCACGGTCTTGGAGGCAAGTGAGGCAGCCGATCGCTCAGTTCTTGATCACGGGTCCCGCAGATGCGGCCGTGCGCTTTCTTTGCGCGCACGGCGCCGGTGCGGGCAGGGAGACGCCATTTCTCACGGCGATTGCCGCGCTGTTGGCGGAGCGGGGCGTCGCCACCTACCGGTTCGAATTTGCTTACATGGCGGGGCGCGGGCAGGGCGCACGAAAGCCGCCCCCAAGGGCCGAGCGCCTGAGGGATGAATATCGTGCTGCCGTGGTGGCGTTGCCGGCGGGTGTGCCGCTCATCATCGGCGGCAAGTCGATGGGCGGTCGCGTCGCCAGCCTCGTCGCCGAAGAGCTTTACCTGGAGCAGCGCATCCTTGGTCTCGCCTGCCTTGGCTACCCGTTTCATCCGCCGAAGAAGCCGGAAGAGCTGCGCACGGCGCACCTCATGGCTCAGCGCTGCCCGGCGCTCATCGTGCAAGGCGAGCGCGATCCCTTCGGCGCACGCGCGGAAGTGATGAGCTACGGCCTATCGCCCGCGATCCAAGTGCACTGGGCAGCCGACGGGGACCACGACCTCGCTCCGCGCGGTGGCTCAGGCTTCACCCGCAACGGCAACCTTGCCCAAGCTACCGACGCCATCGCCGACTTTGCGAAGCGGGCGGTCGAGCGTGCGACCGGCCGGAGTTGAGCTAGGCCATCTCGCTAAATGTTTGAGATCGGCGCCCACTGGCCCAGGCCAACAGTGGTTCAGGCCAACACTGGTTCAGGCCAGCACTGGTTCAGGCCAGCACCGGTTCAGGCCGGCACTGGATCTGCCCTGGGCAGGCGCTGCGGCAGCATCAAAACCGCACCGAGGATGATCGCGGCTGACACGGCCAGGATGCGAAAGAGCGCATCGAAGCCCCAATTTTCGTAGACGAAGGCGATGAGGGGCAGGGCAGCCGCCAAGACGGTGAAGCTCACGACGTAGCGTACGCCGTAAATGCGCGCCCGCCACTTTCCCTCGGCCAGGCGCCCGATCATGTAGTCATTGATTGGGATCTGGCCGAACGCCGCCAGCATGAAGGCCATGGCGCACGCCAGCGCGGACCAGTCGGCGAGCCCAGGCATGATGGCGAAAAATACCACCTGCGCCGCGGCCGCGGCGATGAAGACGGTGCGTGGTCCCAACCGGTCGAGGCAGTGACCGGCAACCAGTTGTCCCATGGAGCCGAGCGCGAACACCAGGAACGCCAGCCCGCCGAGCGCGGTCGGCGAGACGCTGATACCGGCAAGGCGTTCGTCGAAGACTTTCGGCAGAGCAAACGTGGTAGACTGGAAGACGATGCTAGAGACCGCCGTGGTGAGAAACACAATCGCCGACACGCGCATGAGCAGCGCCTTCAGCTCCGTGGGGGTGTCGCGCACCGTGGCGCTCACCATGATCTTTGCGCGGGGTGTGATGATCTCCCGCCACGTCAGGGCGCCGTAGAGCACGCCGACCACGATCGAGACTATGCCCGGTACGAGGAAGGCGATGCGCCAGCCGCCGTGGTCGATGAAGTAACCGGTGATCAGGGCGGCACTGGCGACACCGAGGTTGCCCCACACGCCATTGACGGCGATGCGCATCCCCGTGTTCTTCCATTTCTCGACCACGATGGCGAGGCCGACGGGATGATATATGGCGGCGAATACGCCGATGACGAGCAGGCCGAGCCCGATCTGCAAGGGTGTGCGCGAGAACGAGGTAGCGATTGACGCAAGCCCGATGCCGATGAAAAACGTGGCCATCATGCCCTCTCGGCTCCACTTATCGGCGAGCCAACCTGCGGGCAGCGCGAATAGGCCAAAGGCGAAGAAACCCGGCGTGGCGTATTTGAGCAGGTCGGCATACCCAAGGCCCCACTCGCGATAAAGCGCCAGCGCCGCCACCGTTGCGAAGATCAGCGTGAACAGGTGGTCAAGGAAGTGGCCGATGTTGAGCAACAGGAAGTGCAGGCGCTCGCGCATGGATTGCTCCTTGGACCCGACCTTGATTGTCGGCTGCCGCGCCGAGTGAAGCTAGCGTCATAGCTGGGGTGCCGGTACCGTGGATGCGACAGGGCAGACGAAAGGCCATCGCATAGACATCGGGCTCGCCCCGTTGCTGTTTGATATGGTCGAACCAACGACGTGGCGCGCTGGGGTGGCGCGTCGCGAAGGCCCATCCTATCGGCGTTTCCAGTGGAACGAGCTAGACCACCTGGTTGATGAGCGTCGCTTCGCCGCGCCACAGGCGGTCAAGATTTTCCAAAAGCAAGTCAATGACGCCATCTTCGTAGCGTTGAGTTTCCCCGGCGGTGTGCGGCGTGATCAGCACGTTCGGCATCGCCCAAAGCGGCGAGGCGGGGGGAAGCGGCTCTTCGCGCGTTACATCGAGACCGGCGGCAGCGATGCGCTTCTCGACCAGAGCGCGCACAAGCGCATCCTCATCAATCACACGGCCGCGTGCAACATTGACAAGATGCGCCGTGGGCTTCATGCGGCCGAGCGCCTTGGCATCGATCAGGTTGGTGGTTTCCGCGGTAAGCGGACAGGTGAGTGCCACGATGTCGGCGGTCGGGAGCAGCTCATGAAGGCGATCATGGCCGTGCACGGCATCGGCGCCCTCTCCGCCGCGGCTGGGATCACGCCGGAGTGCCACCACCTCGAGGTCGAAAGCCTTCGCAAGCTTTGCGAGGCGCGTGCCGATGCGACCGAGGCCGACGATCAGCAATCGCTTGCCGCCAAGCTCGTCCTCGCGCGCGGCGATGTCAGAAATCATGCCTCGCCACAGCTTTGCCGCCTGATTGTCGCGTCCGGTATGCAGGTGGCGCTTCAAGGCGAGGATTAATGCGATCGCATGCTCCGCGACGGCGTGGGCGTTGACACCGGCTGCGCTGGCAAGCCGGATCCCGTGCGCGCGGAATACCTCCTTGTCATATTGATCGATGCCAGCGCTGATCGACTGAACGAACCTCAGCCGATTGGCTCGCGGCACCAAATCGTTCCTCCACAGCATCGAAGAGACCACCACATCTGCATCGGGCAGGCGCGTTGCATAGTCCTCGGGGTTCCGGGCTTGGGAGTGGGCGATGCCGGTGCCGCGCGCGGCGAAGCGGGCAGCCATCTGGTAGGCGGGATGGGCAAAGCAGATGGTGAGCTTGTCCTTGCCGGGCAGCATTTGCAGGTCCCTCAGAATGCACGCAGCGGGAAGTAACGCAAAACCAGCTCCTCGTAGCGACCGCTCTCGCGCAACCGCCGCAGCGCTGCGTTGATGAGGGACTTGAGCTGTGGATCGTCGCGGCTGACGGCGATAGCCACGCCATCGCCGAAGTACTTCGGCTCACCAAACGGCCCCCCCTTGAACTCGCAGCAGGCCTTGGACGCGGTGCCGTTGAGCCAAAAGGCGAGCGAGATGCCGTCATCGAACAGGAGATCGGTGGCGCCCGTGATGAGCGCGTCACGTGCCAATTCCGGGGTTTCGAAGGCACGGATCGAGCTGTCGCGGAAGAACGCGCGCAAATAGGCCTCATGAGCGGTTCCCTTGGCAACAGCGATCTTCTTGCCCTCCAGTCCCTCTGGCGTGGCGTCGATGCGGCCGGCGCTGCGTTTGCCCGCAAAACGCGCGGGTGTGTGATAATAACGATCGGTGAAGTCGACGAATTTCAAGGCGTTGGCACTGATGGCATGCGAGGCGATCACGGCGTCCGTTTCGCCCTTCTGCAATGCTGGGAGCAACTCCGGCCAGGGTCGTACCTGGATGTCGCAGGCCGCTGCCAGCTCGAGGCAGATCGCCCGTGCGATGTCGACGTTGAACCCGGTGAGAACGTTGTCTTCGTCGTAGTAATTGAACGGCGGGTAGTCGCTGTCGGTGAGAAAGCGAATGGCGACGCGACGGGGGATCTCCTGCGGTTCGGCCGGATCGGCACTGGCCGCAGCGGCGCCGGATGCCTGCGCCAGGAGACGCGTGGCAGCGCCGCCCCACAGCAAGAGGCCAACCAGGAGTAGGCAAACAGCCGAGCGCTTGGTCGCTAACATGGTATCCAAGTTCGAGGCCATGGCGTGGGCGTGGGTCCAGGCGCGGGAAACCGCGGACCGGGCGGTTGGACCGCAGCTGCGGCCGCGCTCCGATTCCGCCGGATCTTAGCGCGGATCTTGGGATCGCGACAGCCGGCACTGGCGCCGCGCTCGGGAGGCGTCAGGAGCACCAATAGAGCCTATTTTGGTGGGCAGGAGGACCGGTCGTGATCTCGTGTGATCGCTGTGCGGCCGCGTGGCCCTGGTTCGCAGGCTGCCCCGCGCCGGCGGCAATCCGACCTCGGCAGCAAACATTCAGGCGATCCCGTCAGCCAAAGGCCGGCTTGGCGATCATCAACCAGAAGATCGCCAGCACTGACGCGAAGGCGGGAAAGCCGAAGGCGAACCACACACGAAAGAGGCGATGGTAGGCGGGGGGCAATGGTTCGCCGCTGCGTGCGCTTTGAAGGGCGAGGTCGCGCATGCGCATCTGCATCCATACCACGGGCAACCAGAAGGCACCCGTGACGAGGTAGAGCAAAATTGATAGGACGACCCATCCTTCGCCCAGCGCGTAGCCGAGATGCCAGGCCAGAAGCACGCCTGTGAGCGGTTGCGCCACGACGGCGGTGGCCGTGAACAGGAAGTCGGCAATGACGACGGTGCGAGCCACGCCCGCCACCGTGGCGGCATCCTGCGTGCGGTGCGCCATGACCATAAAGAAGGCGATGCCGGCACCCGTGCCAACAAGCACTGCTGCGCCCAGCACATGCAGGAATTTGAGGGTGAGGTAGGCGGTCATGGGGAGCCGAGGCTGGCGGGGGGGTGCGTCGGTGCCGAGCGCAAATGGGTTCTCCGTTTCCGCTACGTCCATCGGCTGTGTTACTGGTCTTGCATGCCGCCGCGAAGCGCCAAAGCGCGATCCGCGCCGGTTCGAAGGATTGACCGGTCGGTTGCGAAGGCGTTGTCTAACCCGAAGTTCCCAGGCAGCCGGAGCAAGATCCGTGACTTGGTCGATCATCGCGCGCGACGAGGCGACGGGACGTGTGGGTATCATCGTTGTCACGCGGTTTTTCGCCGCGGGTGCCCTGGTGCCGCATATCAAGACTGGTGTGGGTGCCGTGGCCACGCAAGCGCTCCTCAATCCGCTCTATGGACCGCAGGGGCTGGCGTGGCTCGAGGCGGGGCTAAGTGCGGAGGAGACCGTCGGGCGGCTCACCACACAGGATGGCGGTCGAGACCACCGCCAGCTGCATGTCATGGACTGGAAGGGTCGCTTCGCGGCGCATACCGGCGCGCACTGCATCGACTGGTGCGGCCACGTCATCCGCCCAACGTTCTGCGTCGCTGGCAACATGCTGGCGGGTCGGGCTGTGCTCGCCGAAACTATTCGGGCTTACGAAGCGGCAGGCGACGTTGCATTTGCGCGGCGCCTGATCGCGGCGATGCAGGCGGGCGAGGCGGCCGGCGGCGACAAGCGCGGGAAGCAGTCGGCGGCGCTGCTCATCCATGACGCCGAGGACTATCCGATCTATGATTTGCGCGTGGACGATCACGCTGAACCCTTGGTTGAGATCGCACGCTTGCACCAAGTGGCGCAAGCGCGATTTGTGCATTTCCGGCGCTCGATGCCGTCCCGTCAGAGCCCCTCTGGTCTTGCCCACCGCAATGGGCTTGAGGAGCTAATCACCCGCTCGATCTCGGAGGGATACGAGTGACGGCGCCGCCGCTGCTTGCCGTCGAGAACCTGCACGTCGCCTTCGAGGGTGACCGCGGCCTCGTCACGCAGGCCGTGGCGGGTGTGAGCTTCGCCCTGGCCCGCGGCCGCACCCTGGGCATCGTCGGCGAATCGGGCTGCGGCAAGAGTGTCACGGCCCTCGCCATCATGCGTCTGTTGCCGCGGCCAAACACGCGGGTCTCCGGCGCTGTACTCTTTGAGGGGCGCGATCTTGGGCAACTGCCGGAGCGGACAATGCAGGATCTGCGCGGCAACCGCCTCGCCATGATCTTCCAGGAGCCGATGACCTCGCTTAACCCAAGCTTCACCGTCGGCGACCAAATCGGTGAGGCACTGCAGCGCCACCGTGGCCTTTCCGCATCCGCGGCGCGACGGGCGGCCATCGGCATGCTGGAACGCGTGCGCATGCCTTCCCCCGAAGTGCGTGTCGATGAGTATCCGCACAAGCTGTCGGGCGGCATGCGTCAGCGCGTCATGATCGCGATGGCGCTTGCCTGTGCGCCGGCGCTGTTGATCGCCGATGAACCCACCACCGCGCTCGATGTCACCATCCAGGCGCAGATCCTGGAGCTGCTCGCGAAGTTGCGCGAGGAGACCGGGACGGCTGTCATCTTGATAACGCACGACCTCGGCGTGGTGGCCGAGACCTGTGATGAGGTGGCTGTCATGTATGCGGGCGAGATCGTCGAGCTGGCCTCTGCGGAGGAATTGTTCGAGGCGCCGCAGCATCCTTATACGGTGGGTCTGCTCGGCTCTATTCCGCTGCTCAATGCCACGCGTCAGCGGCTCACCACGATTTCTGGAGGCGTGCCGGTTCTTTCCGGAGCTTTTGTGGGCTGCCGCTTTGCCGGGCGGTGTCCGTTCGTGGAGGCGCGCTGCCGAGCCGAACCGCCACCACTTGCCGCCGTGGGCTCGGGACGCTTGTCGCGCTGCTGGAGAGCGCCGCTGCAGGCGCTGCCCGCATGAGCACAGATCGCCGACCAAGCGAGTTTCTGCGCTCAGGCCCGTGTGCGCACGGGCCCCGGGTCAGCTGTGCCCGCCGCCGGCGCCGGCAGTGCAGGCTGCTCCAGTTCGTCGCCCCGGCACCGCGTCCATTGAGCGTTCGGGCTGCGCGATTGGTGAGGGCGTCGTGAAAGCGACCCCGCTGCTCGCCCTCGAAAACGTTAGCAAGCACTTCGTCGTGCGCCGTTCGGTGTTGGGAGCACCATTGGGGCTGGTTCGGGCCGTCGACGGGATTTCCTTCGAGGTGGCTGGTGCAGAGACGCTGGCACTGGTGGGAGAATCGGGGTGCGGCAAATCTACGGTCGGCCGGCTGGCATTGCGGCTGATGGAACCGACGGCGGGCAAAGTGCGGTTTGAGGGTCGCGATCTCGCGACCCTCCCCGGTTCGGATCTGCGCCGCGTGCGCGCCGGCGCCCAGCTCATATTCCAAGACCCCTTCGGCTCGCTCAACCCAAGAATGCGGGTGGGAGAGACGTTGGCTGAGCCTTTGCTATTGCACACCGACCTGTCGGCCGGCGCTCGCCGGCAGCGCGTCGCCGAGCTGCTTGGCACCGTTGGGCTGAGGGCCGAGCACGCCCTGCGATATCCGCACGAATTCTCCGGTGGCCAGCGCCAGCGCATCGCCATCGCGCGTGCCCTCGCGGTGGAGCCCAAACTCATCGTGTGCGACGAGCCAGTCTCCGCCCTCGACGTTTCGATCCGCAGCCAGATCCTGAACCTGCTTAAGGACCTGCAGCAGCGGCTGGGCCTTGCCTACATCTTCATCAGCCATGACCTCGCTGTGGTGAGACACATCGCCACTCGCGTTGCGGTGATGTATCTCGGGCGCATCGTGGAGAGCGCTCCGGCGAGACGCATTTTCGCCGAACCGCGCCATCCCTATACCCAGGCACTGCTTTCGGCGGTGCCGGTGCCATCCACCAGTGGGCGCCGCGCGCGCCGCCTGCTGCCGGGCGATCCGCCGAGCCCCCTCGTTCCGCCGCCGGGGTGCCATTTGCATCCGCGCTGCGCTCATGCCCTGGAAATCTGCAGCAGCACACGACCAGAGCTGGTGGCCGGTGCTGATGATGCGCATGCCACGGCTTGCCATCGCTGGCCCGACGTTGTTTCCTCAGCGCCTTTGGGACCTGTGGCAGCACCGGAATTTTCACCCAGTCTGCAGCGTCTATTCCGGGCATTCGATACCCAGAGCAGCCCGGAGGGGCAAGTTTGAGCGGCGGCATGCCAAGCACGGAGAGAGCAACCATGCGAAAGTTGCGTCTCATAGGAATTAGCGCAGCATTACTCATGCTCGGCTCCGCGGCCGCGGCACAAACGACGCTGCGCATCGGACTTGCCGAGGATCCCGACGTGCTCGATCCGACCTTGGCGCGCACCTATGTCGGACGCATCGTGTTCGCGTCACTGTGCGACAAGTTGTTCGACATCGACGACAAGCTCAACATCGTGCCGCAGCTGGCGGTCTCGAGCGAGATGTCCGAGGACGGCAAGACGATCGTGCTCAAGCTGCGATCGGGTGTGAAATTCCATGACGGTGCGCTGATGGACGCGGCGGCGGTCAAGGCGAGCCTCGACCGCCACATGACGATGCAGGGCTCGTTCCGCAAACCGGAGCTTGCCGCCGTGGACAAGGTGGAAGTGATCGATCCCTCGAGCGTGCGGCTCGTCCTGAAGAATCCCTTTTCACCGCTGCTGGCTCAGCTCGCCGATCGCGCGGGCATGATCATGAGCCCCAAGGCCATTGCGGAAGAGGGTGACAAGTTTGGCCTGAAACCCATCTGCGCGGGCCCATACAAGTTCGTCGAGCGCGTGCAGCAGGACCGCATTGTGCTCGAGAAATTCGCCGACTATTGGAACGCAGCCAATGTGCACATCGACCGCATCGTGTTCCGGCCGATCGTGGAATCGACGGTGCGGCTCGCCAACTTGAAGTCGGGCAGCCTCGATCTCATCGAGCGTGCGCTTGCAACCGACCTTAAGGAGATCCGCGCCGATCCAAAGCTCAAGGTGGCAACACAAATTAACATCGGCTACCAGGGGCTCACGCTCAACCTTGGCAACGGCGAGGCGGGCAAGAGCGGCCCGTTTAGCAAGGATCCACGCGTACGCCAGGCGCTGGAGGCCTCCATCGACCGCAAGGCCATCTCCGACGTCGTGTTCAACGGCGAGGTCTTGCCCGGCAACCAGTGGGTGAGCCCGAAGAACCCCTACTATCAGGAAAAGCTTCCGGTCCCCGGCCGCGATGTGGCCAAGGCCAAAAAGCTACTCGCCGACGCTGGCGTGAGGACGCCCGTGACGGTCGACTTCATGGTGACGAACAATCCCGAGGCGCGCCAGGTGGCAGAAGTGTTGCAGGCGATGGCGGGCGAGGCAGGTTTCGATCTGAAGATCCGCGTTACCGAATTTGCCACCTCGCTCACCGAAGCCGAGCAGGGCCGCTTTCAGGCCTTCCTCATCGGTTGGAGCGGGCGGATCGATCCCGACGGCAACAGCTACATCTTCTTGAAATGCGGGGCGCCGCAAAACAACGGGCATTACTGTAACAAGGACGTCGACGGTTGGCTCGAAGAGGCCCGCAAGGTCTCAAAATTCGAGGAGCGCAAGGCCATCTACGGGAAGATTGCCGAGAAGGCTCTCACAGAAGGATCCATCATCTACCTCTACCACCCGCTGGTGATCATCGCCCATACGGTCAAGCTCGAGGGCTATACGCAACTTGGCGACGGACTGGTTCGGGTGGTGGGCGCCACATTGCAGCCTTGAGGCTAGCCCATGCGGCCGCCCGTCATGGCGCAAAGGGTTGCCCCCACGCGATGGCAAGACCAACCCGGCACCGGCGTGTCCCCGAGGTGCCGGCGCCGGCATTCACCAGGCGGGTTGGCCACCTCGTCATCCCGCGATAGGGCGTGAGCCGGCATGGTGCCCTTCCTGACCAGGCGTTTGCTGCAGCTGATCCCGACCTTGTTCTTTGTGTCGGTGATCATCTTCTCGTTGCAGCAACTGCTGCCCGGAGATCCGGCGCTCGCCATGGCCGGCGAGGAGCGCGATCCCGCGGTGCTCGAGCAGATCCGCAGGGAATACCGGCTCGATAGACCGGTCTATGTGCAGTACGTTTACTGGGTCGCAGGCGTGCTCTCGGGCGATCTGGGTGAATCCATGCGGCTCAAAGAGCCGGTGCTCATGCTGATCGCGCAGAAATTCCCTGTCACGTTACAGCTGGCGCTGATGGCGATCGTCTTTTCGCTCACGATCGGCGTGTCCGCCGGCATCATCTCGGCGGTCAAGAAGGACACGGCCATTGACTATGCCGTCAACGTGGTCGCGCTGTGGGGGATCTCGACACCCAACTTTTGGCTAGGCATCCTGCTCATCTTCCTGTTCGCGGTGCACCTGGGTTGGCTGCCGGCCTCGGGTTATGTCGGGCCATTTGAGGATTTCTGGTTGTCGCTGCAGACGACCGTTTTGCCGGCCTTTGTACTCGGCAATTCGTTTGCCGCCGTGCTCATGCGCCACACGCGTAGTGCGATGCTGCAGGCCATGAGCAGCGACTACGTGCGCACGGCGCGTGCCAAGGGGCTCGCCGAGCGCATCGTCGTGCTGAAGCATGCTATGCGCAATGCGCTTACGCCGGTGGTGACGCTCGGGGCGCTCGAGCTTGGCACGCTGCTATCGGGCGCCGTGCTCACCGAGCAGGTGTTCTCCATACCGGGGTTCGGCAAGCTGATTGTCGACAGCGTTTTCAATCGTGACTACCAGGTGGTGCAGGGTGTGACGCTGATCACGGCGACCACCTACATCTTGCTAAACTTGCTGGCCGACATCGCCTACGTGCTGATCAACCCGCGGCTCAGGAGCTAGGCCATGGCGGTGTCGGAGGCGCTGGCGGTCGGGGTTGGCGAAGAGAGCCCCGGTGCGCGAGCGTGGCGACGCCTCGTCCGGCGCAAGAGCGCGGTACTCGGTCTCGTGATCATCGTTGTGCTGGTATTGGTGGCGCTGTTGGCGCCGCTGATTGCGCCTTACGATCCGGCGCAACAGAGCTGGACGGCGATCCGCAAACCGCCGTCGGTGCAGCATTGGTTCGGCACCGACGAGTCGGGACGCGATCTGCTCTCGCGCGTGATCTACGGCGCGCGTGCGTCGTTGCTGGCCGGGGTCGTGTCGATTTCGATCGCGCTCACCTTTGGCGTGCCCATTGGCTTGCTCGCCGGCTACGGCGGCCGATGGATCGACGCCCTCATCGGTCGCATTACCGATGCCATGTTGGCCGTTCCGTTCCTGATCTTGGCGATTGCGCTCGCAGCGTTCCTTGGGCCGTCCCTGCAAAATGCCATGATCGCGATCGGCGTCACGGCAACCCCCATTTTCATACGCCTGACGCGTGGGCAGGTGATGTCCGTCAAGGTGGAGGACTATGTGGAGGCAGCGCGCGCGGTCGGCAATCCGCCCGTCAGAATCGCGCTGCGGCACATTCTCCCCAACATCCTGCCCGCCCTCATCGTGCAGGCGACGATCTCAATTGCCACGGCCATTATCGCCGAGGCGAGCCTGTCGTTCCTGGGGCTCGGCCAGCAGCCGCCGGCGCCGTCGTGGGGCTCGATGCTCAACACGGCCCAACGCTTCCTTAGCAATGCACCGTGGATGTCGGTGTGGCCGGGATTGGCGATCTTTCTCGCCGTGCTGTCGTTCAACATCTTGGGTGACGGCCTGCGCGACGCGCTCGACCCGAAGGAGCGCTGATCCCTCGCCTTTGATTGCCGGGGCGTTGCAGGCCAAAGTCAGGCCAAATTGCGGCTGGCGCGGGTGGGTTGCATCGCTGTTGTCAGCGCCTTCGATGCTGACCGCCAAGTGCCCGGCGTCGGAACCCTGCTCCAGCATCCTCGGTAGCCTAGCGACGCCGAACGCAGATGATGGGCAGCGCCCGGCAATTGCCCTGCGTGCTGGCCGGGCTTGCGGTCAATGGGCAAGCGTTGGGGCTACGGCGGCTGGCGCGATGCAGCCGATGGCCTCGATTTGATGGCGAGCCTCTTTGGCGCCGGCGCGGTTGACCCCGCTAATGGTCCCTAGCTACCATCGATCCGGCAAACATGGGGTGGCGCGCGCCTGGCTCCGACGCATTGAAAGGACGCTAGGTCCGATCGCCTCACGGGTGGGCCGAGCGGGTGCCGATCACGAGTGGGCCGGCAACAAGGCCCCGAGCGGGAGGAATGCATGGACCGCCGCAGCTTCGTCGTCGGCTCGGCCGCCGTCGCTGTCCTAGCCCGAGAAGGTTGGCTGCCGTCGGGCCCCCAGGCATGGGCGCAAGAGGCCTATCCGACCCGTGCCATCACCATCATCAACCCGTTTCCGCCGGGTGGTGCTGCCGACGTGGTGGCACGCCCGCTGGCGGCCGTGCTCGAGCCCGCTCTCAAGCAGCCGGTGGTGATCGAGACCAAGGCGGGTGCGGCCGGCCAGGTAGGGGCGCAATTTGCGGCCAGCGCCAAGCCCGACGGCTACACGCTGCTCGTCCACATCGTGTCAATCTCGGGATTTGCCGAGGTCGACAAGCTCTACGGCCGCCCCATCAAGTTCACGCGCGAGGACTTCATCCCGCTGGCGCGCCTCATCGCCGACCCCATGGTACTGCTCGTCAACGACCAACAGCCCTATAAGGATCTTGCTCAATTGGTTGCCGATGTTAGGCAACGACCCAACCAGCTGATCTACAGCTCGTCGGGACTGCACGGTGCGCTTCATCTGCCAACCGCTTTGTTCCTGCGCGCGGCGGGTCTGCAGATGAAACACCTGCCCACCAATGGCGGCGGCCCAGCGCTGACCGCACTGATCGGCAACAACGCGCAGATGGCGTGCTCGGCAATAGCTGCGGCAATGGGTCAGATTCGGGCCGGGAAAGCCCGCGCGCTTGCCTGTCTGGGCGCGCAACGCGCCACGGCTTTACCTGATGTGCCGACCATGAAGGAGCAGGGCTACGACGTTGAGTTCTACCTCTGGGTCGGCATGTTCGCGCCCAAGGGTATGCCCGAGCCGATTGTGGTCCGGCTGCGCCAGGAGATCGGCAAGGCAGCCGCCACCGAGGAGTTTCGCCAAGCCATGAAGAACATCGGGCAGGACGTGGCTTACCTTGATCAAGCCGAGTTCAAGGCCTTTTGGGATGCCGATGCCAGGCGCGTGGAAGACGCTGTGCGCCAGATCGGTAAAGTGTGAGCGCGGCTCTCGTGAACTTACGCAGAGATCACGTCGGGGGCGCAACCTTCATCCTCGTCGGCGCGCTCGTCTTGTCGATGAGCGATGATCTTCCCTTCGGCACGCTGGCCTCACCGGGGGCCGGCATGATGCCGAAGCTTGTCATCGGAGCGATGTTGGTGTTCGGTCTCGTTCTGCTGGCACGTGCCCGCGGCAGCCCGGCGCTTGACACCATTGCCTGGGACGACTTCCCGCACGCGCTCCGCCTCGTCGCAATCACCGCAGCATGTGTCGCTGTCTACACCTGGCTCGGCTTTTTCATCACCATGTCGCTGCTGTTGTTTGGGTTAACGTTCGTGGTCGAGCGCAAGCCCATCGTCCCCGCTGCGCTCTTTAGCGTGGGCGTGACAGCGTTTGCGTACGGCCTTTTCCGCATGGCGTTGAAATCTCCACTGCCGCAAGGCCTCCTTTGGTTCTGAGCACTGCGACCGCGAGGATAAGCTGGAAGCCACTCTCGACAGTCTTGCTCTCGGTTTCTCGGTCGCGTTCCGGCCCGACGTGCTGCTTTATGCTTTCCTTGGCTGCATCGTGGGCACGCTTGTTGGCATCCTTCCGGGCATTGGGCCACTGGCCGGGATTTCCATTCTGCTGCCGGTTACGTTCGGGCTCGATGCCACCAAGGCCATAGTCATGCTCGCGGGCATCTATTATGGCTCGCAGTATGGCGGCTCCACGACTTCAATACTGATGCGGATCCCGGGTGAGGCAGCATCGGTCATGACCTGCATCGACGGCTACGCCATGGCGCAGAAGGGTCGCGCCGGGGCGGCGCTCTCGATTGCTGCAGTGGGTTCCTTCGTCGCTGGCACCTTCGGCGTGGTCATGTTGACGCTGGTCGCACCACCGCTGGCGAGCTTGGCGCTTCGCTTTGGGCCGCCCGAATACACGGCATTGTTGGTGCTCGGCCTCGTGTTGCTCTCCTACATGTCGTCCACCTCGCTGGTGCGTACACTATTGATGGCCGCAGCGGGGTTGCTGCTTGGCTGCATCGGCATTGACGTGATGAGCGGACATTTTCGCTACAGCTTCGACATCAAGGAGCTGGGCGACGGCATTGGTATCGTGCCGGTGGCTGTCGGTCTGTTTGGGCTCGGCGAAATCCTCTCCACTCCCAGTGGTACTGTCATCAAGAAGGTGGTTTCCCCGCGGCTGCGCGAGCTGCTTCCAAATTCCACCGAATGGCGCCTCTCCGCATGGCCGATCGCGCGTGGCTCGGTGCTGGGGTTCTTCGTCGGCATCGTGCCCGGTTCTGCGCACATCATCGCGAGCGTCCTCTCCTACGCCGTGGAGAAGCGCGTGTCGCGCACACCTGAGGCGTTTGGCCATGGTGCTGTGGCGGGCGTTGCGGGCCCTGAGTCGGCCAATAATTCGGCCTCGACCGGCGCCTTCGTGCCGATGTTGGCGCTCGGTCTGCCGACCGGGCCCGTCACGGCCGTCCTGATGGCGGCGCTCTTAATCCACGGCATCCCGCCGGGACCGCAGCTCGTGAGCGAGCATCCAGACGTGTTCTGGGGGTTCATCGCCTCCATGTACGTCGGGAACCTGATGCTGCTTGCCCTCAATCTGCCTCTCGTTGGCCTGTTCGTGAGCGTGCTGCGCATTCCTTACGCTTACCTTTATCCCCTCATCGTAATGTTCTGCATCATTGGCGTTTACGAGGTGGGCCACTCCATCGTCGATGTGTGGATCATGCTGATCATGGGTGTGGTGGGTTACTTCCTGCGCAAGTTTGACTTCGATCCCGCCCCGCTGGTGCTTGGCCTCGTCATCGCGCCTACTTTCGAGCTCAGCCTGCGCCAGTCCTTGGTGATGTCGGGCGGCGATTGGCTGATCTTTTTCCAGCGGCCCATTGCCGTGACGCTGCTTGCCCTGTGCGCGGGACTATTGGCTCTGGCGGCCGTCGCACTTCTGCGCAAGGACTGGCGCGGCAAGCTCGCGCGGGCCCAGGCTAGCGGCGAGGAGGCGTGAGGCTATGCGGGGATGTGGCACGATTGCGATCATTTGACTGCAGAAGCCTGGGCAACCTGTCGCCCCCACTGGTCATCTGCGTGCTAGGCAATATAGTGCCGCAGCCTCAGCAGACTGCAGGATAGACCCAACAGCATGCCAAAGATCACTTACATCGAGCACGACGGAACAACGCATACTGTCGAAGCGGATGTCGGCTCCACCGTGATGGAGAGCGCGCTCAAGGGCAGTGTGACCGGCATCGTCGCCGAATGCGGGGGAGCATGCAGCTGCGCGACCTGTATGGTCTATGTGGACGAGGCTTGGCTTGAGAAGACCGGTGCGCGCAGCGAAGAGGAGGAGGACCAACTCGACTTTGCCTTCGACGTGCGCCCAAACTCGCGGCTGTCTTGCCAGATCAAGGTGACGGAGGCTCTCGATGGCTTGGTGGTGCGGACGCCGGCATATCAGGGCCGGTAGTCGTCTGCTGACCAAGCGGCACGCCCTACAGCAAGGCTAACCGCTGTCCTGTTTGTCTGACCAACGCCGGTCCTGACGCGGTTTGTGCTTGAATAGCAAAACGCAAGCTCTCGCCCGCAAGATCTCCACCTTTCGATCGGTGCATCAGCAAATGCTGACGACAAGCCAGCAGGCGCGCCTCTCAAGTCCTTCTTGACAAAGCTGTGGCCAGGCAAGGCGCCGCGTCCAGGGACCGCTCTCAGTTGCCTTCGGGCTCTCCGCGCTGGCGCGTGTAGCGATACATGTCAGTGATGTCGGCCCCTGGCATGGCCGCCTCCATGCGCTGCCACTGGTCCACAACCGCACCGGCGATTGCATCGCTGATGCCGGCGGCGCGGGCGGCCGCCAGGTAGAGGCGGATATCTTTGAGCTGCAGCTTGGCCGTGAAGCCGGCATCGTAACGTCCCTGCAGGATACGGTTGAGAAACTTATCCTCGGTTGCCGAATTGCGGCCCGAGGAGGCATTGACGATGTCGAGAATGATCTTCATGTCGATGCCTTGTTGGGTGCCGAAGGCGATGGCCTCGCTGGTAGCGGCAAGCGCCGTTGCGGATAAGAAATTATTGAGCACTTTGACGGCCTGTCCCTGCCCCGGCTTCGGGCCGACATAGAACGGCTTGCCCATGAGGCGCAGCAGCGGCTCGACGCGTTCAAAAGAGGCCCGCGCACAGGCCACCATGATGGCGATGGTTGCCTTGTCGGCCCCGGAAGTGCCGCCAGAGACTGGGGCATCGATGTATTCGATGCCACTCGCGGCAAGCAAGGCGGAGCACGCCTCTGCGGCCTCAATGCCGATGGTGGACGTGTCGATCACGGTCTTGGCTTTGCGATTGGGAGCGGCGGCAAGCTCGCGCGCCACGGTTTGCGCGACTGCGCCGTCGGGGAGCGAGAGAAAGATGGTGGCGGTGCGCGCCGCCACTTCCGTGTTGGTCTGGGCAATGCTGGCGCCCTTCGGCGCACGCTCGGTGGTCGCTGCATCAGCTACTAGGAGTGGATAGCCGGCGTTGCCCAGATGCCGGCTCATGCGGTGCCCCATGCTGCCGACGCCAATCCAGCCGATCGTTTCTTGCATTACCTTTACTCCCTGGTAGGCGCGCCGCCCGTGGTCGATGCCGCACGCTAGACGGTCACGTCGGCGGCGGAGCCACCACGTCTGAGTAGGCGTGGCGCTTGGTGATGAGGCCGGCATGCTGGAAAACGTCAAGGGCCACCTCGAAAGCTGGCTTGGTGATCTCCACGTGTGGCGTCCAATTGCCGAGTTTCTGGTAGGTGGCGATCGTGTCTGTCAGCACGGCGAGGTCAATGTCCCTGAAGAGGGGTGCCTGGGCTTTGGCGACCTCGGCGGCGGGCGTAGCGAGAAGCCATGCCCGCGCCTGGCGATAGGCGCGCATGAACGCGATGGCCATATCGCTGGCCAGCCATTCGCGCGTCGCGGCCAGGCTGGAAAAGGCGCAAGCGCCGCTGGCATCGGCGAGGGCCGCAACGATATGACCGACACCGTCGTGCTCCAACTGCTGTGGCCCTGGACCCTGCAGATGAACATAGTCGCCCTCGCCCTTGCGAAAGGCTGCGATCATGTTCGGCGTCGAGCCAGCATCGATGAGGTCGAGATCTTTGACGTCGATGCCCTTCTTGAAGCACGCGTATTTGAACATCGCCATGGGCTGACCGCCGTGATCGACGATGATCTTCTTGCCCTTGAGACGTGACCAACTGAAGGCCTTGTCGGGGTGACGTCCCGCCAGAAAGAAGCCGTCCCTCTCATTGATTTGGGCGAAGTGTACAGCGCGTGGTCGCTGGCCTTGCTCGAGCGGACCGAACGCCTGCGATGGCGCCGATTGGCCGACATGGACCGAGCCGTCGGCGAGACTGGCGACGGCGGATTTGCCGGGGGCGGAAACGGAATGCTTGGGCGCCAAACCCTCCTGTTGCAGGAAACCGCCGGCAAAGGTGGCGATGAGCGGAGAATAGAAGGCGGAAAAGCGGGTGAACTCGATGCGGATCTCTTGAGCCAAACGGGGCCTCCCCTGGCGTTTCATGGCGCCCGGCGCGGGCGTGGTGCGTGCATCTTCCCCTAACTTTGCGCGCGGCCAAAGTGGGAAGTCGCCCGCATGGCTCGTCGATGGCAACCCTCCCCCCGGGGCGAACGTCACTGGGCAACGTTCGCGGGTGCGCGGGGGTGCAGGCGTTGTGCCGAGCTGGCGCGGCGGGCGGGACTGGCGGTGGGCCTCCTGCACCGCTTCGCGCTTCTCTTGAGAGGTTATTGTCATCTCGGCGGAAAGCGATAGCTTGAAGCACCTTGATGAAGGATGGCCGCGTCCAAGCTAAGAGGGGCGACGTGAAGGAAGACGCACTCGACGCACTCATCGAAGCGAGCGCTGCGATGCTTGCTGTGTCGATCGAGCCGGAGTGGAAGCCTGCGATCAAGGCCAATCTGGCAGTCACATTTTCGTTGGCAGAGATGGTGGGGGAGTTCCAGCTGCCCGACGAGGCCGAGCCGGCTGCGGTGTTCGAGGCATGACGCCATGCAGGTCGCGGCATCAGCAGCTGAGATCGCAGATGCTGTTGCGAGGGGCAAGGTCAGCGCCACGCATGTCGTCGAGGCCACCTTGCGGCGCATCGGCGAGCGCGACAGGACCCTCAACGCCTTTACGGCCGTGACTGGTGAACGGGCGATGGTGCGGGCGCGTGCCATCGATGCCGAGCGCGCTGCGGGCCGTCCGCTTGGGGTGCTGGCCGGCGTGCCGTTCGCCGTCAAAAACCTATTCGACGTGGCGGGTCTTGCAACGCTGGCGGGTTCCAAGATCAACCGGGACCGGCCGCCCGCCGCCGCCGATGCCACGCTGGTGCGGCGCCTGGAAAGCGCCGGTGGTGTGCTGGTCGGTGCGCTCAACATGGGCGAGTACGCCTACGATTTCACCGGCGAGAACGCCCACTTCGGGCCCTCCCGCAATCCGCACGATGTGACCCGCATGACGGGGGGTTCTTCAGGCGGCTCTGGTGCTGCGATAGCTGGTGGCCTCGTCCCGCTGGCTCTTGGTTCGGACACCAACGGGTCGATCCGTGTGCCGTCTTCGTTCTGCGGTGTCTTCGGCCTCAAGCCGACGTACGGCCGCCTGTCGCGGGCGGGAACCTTCCCCTTTGTGGCGAGCCTTGACCACGTCGGGCCTTTGGCAGGCTCCGCGCGCGATCTGGCGCTCTCCTATGATGCCATGCAGGGCCACGACCCCGATGATCCCGTCTGTGTCCGGCGTGTCGCTGAGCCGACGCTCACGCGCCTTGGGCAGGGCATAGAGGGCCTGCGCGTGGCCGTGGCGGCCGGCCATTTCAGGCGCGGCGCCGGGCCTGAGGCTCTGGCTGCCGTAGCGCGCGTTGCTCAGGCGCTCAACGTGGCGCGCGAAATCGAGTTCCCGGAAGCTGCGCGGGCGCGGGCGGCCGCGTTCCTCATCACCGCCAGCGAAGGGGCCTCACTGCATCTGCCCCGGTTGCGCACCCGCGCCCACGACTTCGATCCCGCCGTGCGCGACCGGTTGCTAGCAGGGGCCTTCGTGCCTGCTGCGCTGGTCGTGAAGGCGCAGAAATTCCGGCGTTGGTATCAGGCACAGGTGCTGAAGCTGTTCGAGGGCGTGGACGCCATCCTGGCGCCGGCCACGCCATTCCCGGCCCCGCGCATCGGTCAGCAGACGATGCAACTTGAGGGTGCCGAGGTCCCGCTGCGACCCAACATTGGCATCTTTACGCAGCCGATCTCTTTCGTCGGCCTGCCGGTGGTGGCCGTGCCTGTTCCACTTTCGCCACTGCCCATCGGCGTTCAGATCGTAACCGCGCCATGGCGCGAGGATGTGGCGCTGCGCATCGCGCATGTCCTGGAGGAGAGCCAGACCGTGGCGGCGCCGCTGCCGGCCGATTAGGAGGGGGCCCATGCACATCGATCTGCCCGAGGTCGTTGCCGAGGTGCGCGAGGCGTTCGAGCGCTACGAGAAGGCGCTCATCACCAATGACGTGAACACCCTCAATACCCTCTTCCACAGAGATGAGCGCACCATTCGCTACGGGATCCAAGAGAATCTCTACGGCCACCAGGAGATCGCGGCGTTTCGTGCCGCGCGCTCGCCCATCGGGCTTGAGCGCCAGCGCAGCCGGACAGTGATCACCACATATGGTCGTGACTTTGCAGTAGCCTCAACCTTGTTTCATCGCTCAAATCTTACCGGCAAGGTCGGGCGCCAGATGCAGACCTGGGTGCGATCCGCGGAGGGCTGGCGCATCGTTGCTGCGCACGTCAGCGTTATTGGCGCGCGCGGCGTGGGGCCCGTTGGAACCTGATGCGCGGCATCGCCACTCAGCCCTACGTCCCGCAGGACATCCGCGGTTTGCACCGGGCCTACGCCAGGGGGCTTGATCCCGTCGAGATCGTCGAACGCGTGCTGGGCGCCGTCGAGCGCGCCAATGATCCCGGCATCTTCATTACCCTTATCGATCGCACGGCCCTACGCAAAGCGGTGCACAAGCTTGGGCGGTTTGATCCCGTCGCCAAGCCGCTGTGGGGGGTTCCCTTCGCCGTCAAGGACAACATCGACACCGCTGGCGTTCCGACCACGGCCGCCCGCCCGGCTTTCGCCTATACGCCAAAGACAAGTGCCACCGCAGTGAAACGGGCGCTGGCGGCCGGTGCGCTGCTGATCGGCAAGACCAACCTCGACCAGTTTGCCACCGGGCTTGCCGGTGTCCGCACACCCTACCCGGTTCCGAAGAGCGTCTTTGATCCGTCGATTGTGCCGGGGGGATCGAGCTCGGGGTCGGCCGTCGCCGTCGCGTTGGGTCTCGTGTCATTCGCGCTCGGGACCGACACAGCGGGGTCAGGGCGTGTGCCAGCGGGCCTCAACAACATCGTCGGCCTCAAGCCGTCGCTGGGTGCGGTTTCGAACAAGGGCGTGGTGCCCGCCTGCAGCACGCTTGATTGCGTGTGCGTGTTTGCGGGCACGGTAGACGATGCCTGGGCCGTCTACGAAGTCATCGCTGGCAACGACGAGGACGATCCCTTCTCACGACCGATGGCCCTTGGTCGCATGGGACGCGTGCCGCCCCATCCTGCGATCGGCATTCCGCGGACTGCCGACCAGAAATTTTTCGGGGACAGGGCGGCCAGGGCCGCCTGGCACGCCAGCCTTAAGCTGTTGGAGGACCTCGGCGCAGACTTGGTCGAGATCAACATGGCTCCGTTCAACGAGGTGGCGGCGCTGCTTTACGAGGGGCCTTGGCTGGCTGAACGCTATGCTGTGCTGCGCGGGTTCCTTGTCAAACACGCCTGTGAAGTGCACCCCGTCACGCGTCGCATTATCGAAACGGCGAAGGCGTTCTCCGCCGCTGACGCGTTTGCTGGCCTCTATCGCCTTGCGGCGCTGCGGGCGGCGATCCAGCCGCTTTGGCGCGACATCCATGCGCTGGCGGTACCGACCGCACCCTTTGCACCGACCTTGCGTGAGGTCGAGGCCGGTCCGCTTGGCCCCAACTCGAAGCTCGGCACCTACACCAATTTGTCAATTTGCTCGATCTTGCCGCGATTGCAGTGCCCGGCCCCATGCGCAGGGATGGCCGAGCGGCGGGCATCACGCTGATTGGACTGCGGGGCCGCGACGCGGCGCTGGCAAGCCTTGCGCGCCGCTTTCATGCTGGGCACGGCGCAACGATCGGCGCCACGGGTCACCCCCTACCACCGGCATTACCCCTGCCAACCGAGGCGCCGGCAGATATGGTAGAGATCGCGGTCGTGGGCGCACACCTTTCGGGCATGGCCCTCGACCACGAACTGCTTGAGGCCGGGGGTGTCTTCCTGCGGGCGATCGATACCAAGCCCTGTTACGAGCTCTATGCGCTGCCGGGGGGGCCGCCCGACCGGCCCGGGATGGTGCGCGTTCCCTCAGGCAGGGGCCACGCCATTGCCACCGAGGTGTGGGCACTTCCTACCGAGGCCTTCGGCCGCCTTGTCGCCCGCGTCGCAGCGCCGCTTGGCATCGGCACGTTGCTCCTCGCCGACGGCACGCGTCCCAAGGGCTTTCTGTGCGAGGGTGAGGGCGTCCGCGGAGCCAGGAACATCTCCAGCCACGGCGGGTGGCGGGCGTATGCTGCGCACAGGCGCTAGCTGCACTTCTCAGTTTCAAACCCCTTGAGGCTGGGCATGCGCTCGACGGTGGGGGTGTCAGGGCTTGCGCGCAGCGCGCCGCATCAAACTCGCTTACCCAGTACCCGTCTCATCGGTGGAAGTGGTCGGAAGGGGCCGCACGCTAGTCACGTGGGCGTCGGGAAACTGCTTGAGGACCGCCGCCACCGCTGGATGCTTGGCGATTTCGCGGATCTCGGCGGCCTCGCGCTCGCGCTGCGCCTGTCCGATAGGTACGGCGCCGGCGGTCTTGCTCAGCGCCACCATCCAGCGCCGATCCGTCCAGCTGTTGAGTTTCTCGCGCAGTTCGTTGGCGAGTTCCTTCGGTGCCCCTGACAGAAGATGCAGCTCGATGCAGCCGCCAGGATCGAAGCGCACCAGGCTCACATGCTCCTCCAGGTGCACCTTGAGCTTGGCCTCACGCTGCGCCCCGACGAGCGCGATGACATCGCTGAATGTTCGCACGATCGGCACAGTGCCGGCGCCAGCGACGGCATCGGGAGGGCCCATGTCCTCCTGGCTCGCGGTATCATCGGTATCGGCCGCGGAGGAGGTGTCGGTCGCCGCCCCTGTGGGTTGGGAGGTAGCGGGGCTGTGCGCCGATTTGGCAAGGCCGCGTGGCGCACCGCCGCCGAGGGCGCCGATGATGTCGGCGGGGGCGGGCAAGTCGGCGGTGTAGGCCAACCGAATGAGCACCATCTCGGCGGCAGCCGCCGGATTGGGTGCGCGGGAGAGCTCCTCTAGCCCCTTGACCAACATCTGCCAGGCGCGCGTCAGGATGGCCACCGACAGGCCGGTGGCCAGTGCTGCGGCGCGCCGGCGCTCCTCCGCTGAAAGATCCGTCCCGGCCCCCTCGATGCCCAGCACCTTGACGCGTGTGGCGCTGTGCACGGCCTCGGCGAGGTCGGCAAGGATCTGGCCCGGCTCTGCACCGTCGCGGTGGAGGGTAGCGAACGTTGCGAGCGCGGTGGAGGTGGCGCCCGAGAACAGCTGCTCGAGGAGATCGAAAATGCGGCCCCGGTCTGCGAGCCCCAGCATGTCGCGCACGCGCTCCAGGGTGACCTTGCCCGCGCTCATGGCGAGCGCTTGGTCGAGGAGCGACAGACCATCGCGCACCGATCCTTCGGCCGCGCGGGCGATGGCGGCCAAGGCCTCATCCTCGGCCGTGCCGCCCTCATTGGCCACGATTGTGCGAAAATGGTCGATCAACAGAACTGACTCAACCCGCCGCAGGTCGAAGCGCTGGCAGCGCGACAGTACTGTGAGGGGGACCTTACGGACTTCGGTGGTAGCGAAGATGAATTTGACATGCGCCGGCGGCTCCTCCAGCGTCTTCAAGAGCGCATTGAAGGCGCCCTTGGACAGCATGTGCACCTCGTCGATGAGATAGACCTTATAGCGCGCCAAAAGAGGCTTGTAGCGCGCGCTCTCGATGATCTCGCGGATGTTGTCGACACCGGTGTTGGAGGCGGCGTCCATTTCCAGCACGTCGGGGTGCCGCCCCTCCATGATCTCGGCGCAATGCCTGCCGAATTCGGGCATCTCGAAGGTCGGTTTGTCGACGCCCTCGCGCTCGTAATTAAGCGCGCGCGAGAGGATGCGCGCCGTCGTGGTTTTGCCAACGCCGCGCACGCCCGTCAGCATATAGCCCTGAGCGATGCGGTCGGTGGCGAACGCATTCCTGAGCGTCGTCACCATTGCGTCCTGGCCGATAAGCCGCGCGAAAGAGGAGGGGCGATACTTGCGGGCGAGCACCACGTAAGGGGCTGCCTTGAGGGCCGCCTTGCCGTCGCTTGTGCCGGGTTCGGCTGCTGCTTTCTTCCTTGGCATCTTACCGCAATGTCACACCTGTAGGAGAGCCGGCCACATCGCCCGGCCGCAAAGCTGGCGTTCATCCAGAGGCCGCTTATACGCAGGCCCGCTTAGCCCCAGGCCCGCTTAGCCCCAGGCCCGCTTACCCTCAAGGCCCGCTTACCCTCAAGGCCCTTTGCTGACGCCCGCTGATGCACAGGCGCGATACCCCGAAGACGCCACCGATCGAACCGTCTGGTGGCCACGGGCTCCCGCCCGGGCGCGTCGTAAGCAAGGTGGGAGGCTGGACGAGCGACCCGCATCGGGCTCGTTAGGGCTGCTTCCTTCCGGACCTGACCCGGTTGGCGAGGGATACGTCCACCGCCAACCTCCCGAACCAATTATGGAGCCCCGAACGGGCAATTACAATCGAGCGATGTGAGAAACGTGTGCCCAAACGAAAAGACCGCCCCGCTGCGCCTGCACTGCGATGAAGCGCGCGGGGCTCGAGTGTGCCTGGGTGAAAGACAATTGCCCGGCGATTACCACCACCAGCGGCGGCACCATCGGCGGCAATGCCAATAGCCCCCGCGCCGCCAGCAACGGCGCCAGCAGCGGGCTTGTTCGACCTGGCTCTGGCCAACACCAAGCGTCTTCAGGGCGTCCAGCGAACCCATCGTCGCGGCAGGGGCCGCTTGCGCCGAGCTGCAAGCCATGAAAGCGCCCACGGCGGCGCCTGCCAAGGTGAGGAACATCTTACGGTTCATTCTGAGCTCCCTCGAAATTTTGCTAGCACCCTATCGGCGCAGATCCAGCTCCCGCGGTCGCCGCCAGCTTGCGGCACGCGCGGGCCGCACGTCGGTCTTGGTCGTTGAATTGCCCCGATGTCGGGATGATCGCGCCGGTCACATGAACGATGAATGAATATGCCGCGCCCAGGGGTGCGCGCCGACAGTGCTGTCAACCTGCGCCAGCGATGCCGCCGGCGTGGCTCGGGCGCACGCCTTTGTCGGCGGCTCCGATCGGGCGGACGCGAATGGCCGTGATCTTGTTGCGGCTTTTGCGCAAAATCTCGAAACGGTAGCCGTAGAAGGTGAAGGCTTGGCCTGGCTCGGGGATGGTCTGCGCCTCGTGAATGACGAGACCAGCGATTGTGGTGGCCTCTTCGTCCGGCAGCGACCAGTCCATCTGGCGGTTAAGATCGCGTACCGCCACCGTGCCGTCGACGTTCACCGAGCCATCGGCTTGCACGCGGATGGCCACGTCCTGGGCGTCGTGCTCATCGGCGATCTGACCGACGATTTCCTCCAGGATGTCCTCGAGCGTGATCAGGCCCTGCACCTCGCCGTATTCGTCCACCACGAGCGCCAGCTGTGCCTTGCGCTTGAGAAATTCGTTGAGCTGGTCGGCGACGCTGGTGGCGTCGGGCACGAACCAGGGCTGTGCGGCAAGGCTCGCGACGTCGAGTTTGGATACGTCCCAGCTCACGCGCGAGAGGGCGACCAGCAGGTCCTTGGTATGCACGACGCCCACGATGTTGTCGGGTTCGTCCTTCCATAGCGGGATGCGCGTGTGCTGGCTCTTCAGCACCTCCTCCACCACCTTCTCCGGCGCATCGTCGATGTCGATGGTTTGCATCTTGGTGCGGTGGACCATGATGTCGAGGACCTGCAGGCTCCTCAGATCGAGCACGCCGCCGAGCATGGCCGCATCGCCTTTGGCGACGGCGCCGCCGATGGTCTTAAGCTGGATGGTACCCCGGATCTCCTCGTGCGCCGCCAGGATGTTGGCGGCGTCATCGCGTCGGGTGGGCGTCAGCTTGAGGATCAGCCGAACGACGAACTGAATGGCGGTCGTGAACGGGCTTAACAGCGCGATGATCACGCGCATGATCGGCGCAACGAACAGGGCGACGGCGTCGGCAAAGGCCAGGGCGTAGGTCTTGGGCAGCACGGCGGAGAAGATGACGATGAGCAGCGTCATGATCGCTGTCGCATAGGCAACGCCGGCGGGACCGACCATCACCACGGCGATGCCAGAGGCGAGCGAAGCGGCGAGAATGTCAACCAACGTGTTGCCCAGCAACACGGCGCCGATCATCTTGGCGGGCTGCCGCAGCAGCCGATTGACGAGGTGGGCCCTGGAATTGCCCTCTTGCTCCAGCGCGTGCATGCGCGCGCGCGAGGCGGCGGTGAGCGCCGTCTCGCTGGCATTGAAAAACGCCGATAGCACCAACAGCGCGGCAATGGCCGCCAGGATGAGACCGACATCGAGCGTCATGGTTCTCTCATGGTTCGCTGCAAGGGAGGCGGGGCGGACCACCCGACGCGATTGGGAACGCGGCGGCCGGTCTTTCACCCTCGGCAACTGATAGCACGCAGCGCGGTTCCAGTGTCAGCTGCGGGCGAGTTGGCGGGAGAGGAAATCGCGCACGATTGGCGCTGAAACATCACGCGTGAGGAAGGCCTCGCCGATGGCGCGCAGCAAGATTAAGGTCAATCTTCCCGCCCGTACTTTTTTGTCCTGGCCCATGATGCCAAGCAGGGTTTCGGGTTCCAGCCGCTCTGTCCCCGGAACATCGGCGATCGAGGTGGGCAGGCCGAAAGCGGCAAAGTGCGCCTCCACGCGGGCAACGCTGTTGGCGCCGATATAGCCCAGCTCCTCGGACAGCCGAAACGCGAGGCAGATGCCGATGGCCACGGCCTCGCCGTGGAGCAGTCGCTCGGAGAAGCCCGACCAGGCCTCGAGCGCATGGCCGAACGTGTGGCCGAGATTGAGCAGCATGCGTTCGCCCGTCTCCCTCTCGTCGCGGGCAACGATGGCGGCCTTGCCGGCCACGGCGATGGCAATGGCATGGGTCAGTGCCGCGGCGTCCTGGGCGAAGAGAGCCTGCCGGTTCTGCTCCAGCCAGGTAAAGTACTGAGCGTCGCCTAGGAGACCGAACTTGGCGGCCTCCACGTAGCCCGCGCGAAACTGGCGCAGCGGCAAGGTGGAAAGGACATTCGTGTCGGCCAGCACAAGGCGGGGTTGATGGAAGGTACCAAGCAGATTCTTGCCGCGGGGGCTGTTGACGGCGGTTTTGCCGCCGACTGAGGAATCCACCTGCGCCAGCAGCGTCGTGGGCATCTGCACGAGCGGCAGGCCGCGGCGCACGATGCTGGCAGCAAAGCCCGCGAGGTCGCCGATGACGCCGCCACCGAGCGCAATAACCGCATCACCGCGCTCGAGCCCGATCGCGAGCAACCGCTCGCAGAGGCCGCCCAGGACATCGAAGCTCTTCGTCGTCTCTCCGGGGGGAAGGACCTCGGTGCCGGCGTAAAGGTTGGCCGTGCGCAGGCTCGCCTCGAGCGGGGAAAGATGTTGCTGGGCGACCGTGGCGTCGGTGACGATGAAGCATCTGCGGACCGCCACGCGCGGTCTGATGAGGTCGGCCGCGCGCGACACCACGCCCGGACCCACGAGCACATCATAGGAGCGTTCGCCGAGCGCGACGGGAATGGTTACGATCGTCATGGGGTCAGCTGCCATGGCCTCAGGGCGATGCCCGCGGTGGATCAACGGGGAGTGGCAACATGCTTTGCAGCAGAGGCAACGGCCCCTGTCTCATCGATTGCGGTCTTGGCATCCGCGCCCAAGAGCGAGCTGCGCGCCAGCGCGGCGATGATCTCAGCCACGATGGCATCGTGCGGTAGGTCGTGGCTCTCAACGGTGATATCGGCCTTGGCGTAGATGGGATAACGCGTTTCCATCAGCTGGCGCATGGCCCCCTCGGGGTCCTTTGCGAGCAAAGGTCGGTTGTTTCGCCTCAGCACGCGGCGCAGCAGCAACGCAAGCTCTGCTTTGAGCCACACGGAGATCCCGGCGTGGCGGATGCAGTCGCGGGTTTCCGACACCATGTAGGCGCCGCCGCCGGTTGCCAACACTTGCGGGCCGCTGCGGAGTAGGCGCGCAATGACCTTGCGCTCGCCCTCGCGGAAGTATGGCTCGCCGTGATCCTTGAAGATGTCGGTGATGGGCTTGCCGGCCGCGCGCTCAATCTCTTCATCGGCGTCAAGGAACAGCAGATCGAGGCGCGCGGCCAGGCGGCGTCCCACCGCCGACTTGCCGCTGCCGGGCATGCCCACGAGCACGATCGAGCGCGCGCCAAGGTGCGCGCGGATGCTCCGGATGGCTTCCGCCTGCGCCCCTTCGCTTTTGCCTCGTGCGCCGAATCGGATCATCTGTGGCGCGTGTCTCCCCTTTGCCTGCCGCCGCAACGGCTCAAACATCGCTCGCCAGTTTCCTTGCCATGGCAAGGCCTTGCGTGACCTGGGTGAGGCATTTCGGCATGCGCGCCCGATCCCATAACGTGCGACATAATGGCGTCACCTTGAGTTTCGACCATACAGGCCAAGGAGCAACTTCGCCATATGCCAAGCCTCTTCCGATTTCTCGTGGTAGCGGGGATCGTGGGCGCGGTGATCTATGGCGGATTGTACGCCATGCAGGCATTTTTCGAGCCCGTACCGAAGGAGACGGCCACGCCCGTACCAGGGGTCAAGGTGCGTCGCTGACCGGCGATGCGTGTGCCCCGGCCGGCGGTCGAAAGCCCATGCGCGTCGTCCGACACTTCGCCGCGCTGAGCGGGGCCCTGCTGGGTCTTGCGGCCGGTTTGAGCTCGTCGCCGGCAATCGCTGAAGACAGTTGGAACCCCTTCAAGGCCAATTCTGAGCAGGGCTCGCGCGCCGGCGAGCCGCCAGCTCCTCAATCGGCAGCCGGGCCGCTGGCGCCGGTGCCACCCGAGCCCATGGCGCCGCCGACGGCACCTTGGCTCGTGCCGCGCGGTGGCTCCGTTGAGCGCAGTGAGCTAGCACCGATCATGGCCCCGGATGGCTCAGGCCTGCCACTCGAGCTGTGGCGCGGGCTCAATCTCAAAGCGGTTGAAGAGCTTTTAGCGGGCCTCGACCTGCCGCCGCGATCGCCGGCCGTGCACCAGTTGTGGCGGCGTGTTCTGCTCGCCTCGGCGGCGCCGCCGGCCGGTTCGCCCACCGAGGAGCACTTCGTGGCGGTGCGGCTTGAGGCGCTCTATCGTTCCGGACTCCTGTCCGACATGGAGGCGGTGTTGAGCCAGGCCGGTGCGTCAGGTCCGGTCGTGCAGATGCTGCGCGCGCGGCGCGACATCGGGCTCGGTCGGCGCGAGATCGGCTGCCGGGGGATTGCGGCGTTGGCTGCTCCGACCTCCGGGCTGCCTGGCCGGCTCAAGGGCGAGATGCAGCTGTTGTCGGGCTACTGCGCTGCGGCTGGCGGGGACGCACAAGCGGCGGCGCTCGCTGCTGATCTGGCACGCGAGGAAGGCGTCCAGGCGGAGCTGCCATTGGCCGTGCTGGGTGGATTTGCCGAAGGGAGGAAGCCCAAGCTCACCTTGCCGGCGCGCGTGTTGCTCCTCGACTATCGATTCCTGCAGCTGTTGGGGCCGGTCAATGCGGCGCAAGTCTTCGACCGAGCCGAGCCAGCTCTGCTATCGGCGCTCGCTGCCGACCCTGAGCTCAGCGCGCCCGTTAAGATTGCCGCGGCCGAGGCGGCACTGGGCCTCAATGCATTGGCGCCGGTGGCGGTGGCCCAGATCTATCGGCGCACATCGTTCACCGGCGCCGGCCGCGTCGATGCTGGCGCGACCACCAGCGACGCAGGGCTTCGGCACGCGCTCTACTTCCAGGCCATCGAAGCGGCGCGCCCGGGACCGCAACGGGCGCGCTTCCTGCGCGCCATGCTTGAAGATGCGCGCAGGCGGGGTGCGCATCTACAGATGGCACGTGTGCTGGCACCCTTGATCGCCGATCTGCCGATCACCCCCGATGCCTTCTGGTTTGCCGAGACGGCACTCGAAACCGAGCTCATCGCCGGCCGGCTTGACCTGGCACGCCGCTGGGCCGAGGTCGCCAATCTCAAGCACTGGCTGGCGCTGATCGACTTGGCCGATCCCAAGCGTCGCGGCGGGCGGCTGGCATCGTTGGCACCGATCGTGGAACTGGCGCAAGCCGGTCGGCTCGCCGGAGAAACATTGCAGAGGCTTGCCACGGTGCTCGATGCGCTCGACATCGACGTGCCGATCGGCTTGTGGGAGGCGGCAAACCGCGCGCCGCAGCCGGCGAGCGGACATCTGCCGCAGAGCGGTGTGTTGGGCGATCTGGCGCAGGCAGCCCAGCGCGGAGACGCAGCCCGCGCCATCCTGCTTGTTATGCGCGCGCTGGGGCAGGGGGGGCCGGAGACTGCCAACCTTTTGGCGCTCGGCGATGGCCTGCGGGCGCTACGGCGCGTGGGGCTCGAGGCGGATGCCCGCCAGCTGGCGCTCGAGGCCCTGGTGGCGGCGTGGCCGCGCATGGCCGCCAACTGAGAGGCGCCGCAGGCATGACGATCGCGAACCGGCAGCAAAGCCATCTGGAGGGGTTTCTCGAGATGCTGGCGGCAGAGCGCGGCGCCGCCGCCAACACGTTGCAGGCCTACCGCCGCGACCTGGAAGATTTCCTCAGTTTCCTTAAGGGGCGCGGCAGCGAGCTGGTGCGATTGGAGCCGGCCGAGATCGGTGCCTACCTGCGCGCGCGATCGGAGGCGGGGTTGGCGGCCAGATCGCGGGCGCGCCGGCTCTCCGCCATCCGCCAGTTGTTCAAATTCCTGGTTGGCGAGGGGCTGGTCGCTGAGGACCCGACCTTGGGCATTAATGGTCCCAAGCAGGGACGACCCCTGCCCAAGACCCTCTCCGTCGCCGAGGTCGATCGTCTGATTGCGGTGGCGCAGAGGCGCACGCTGACCGCGCATGGGCGCGATCGCGTGCGGGCGCTGCGGCTCCACGCGCTACTTGAAACCCTCTATGCCACCGGTCTGCGCGTCACGGAGCTCATCACCCTGCCGCGCTCGGTGCTTGCCGACGATGGCCGCATCCTCACGGTCAAGGGTAAAGGCGGGCGCGAACGCATCGTGCCCCTGACGCCCTCGGCGCGCACCGCTCTGGAGAGCTATCTCAACAGTGTCGGACGGGGCGGCGGCGACGCCATAGGCATGATGGCCGGCAAGTGGCTGTTTGCCTCGCGCGGCGCCCAGGGCCATCTCACGCGCCAGCGCTTGGCGCAGGAGCTGAAGGGGCTGGCCCGCGAAGCTGGCATCGAGGCCGAGCGCGTCTCTCCACACGTGCTGCGGCACGCTTTTGCCAGCCATTTGCTCGATCGCGGCGCAGATTTGCGTTCCGTCCAGCAGCTGCTGGGCCATGCGGACATCTCGACCACTCAGATCTACACTCACGTCCTGGAGGAGCGGCTGAAGAGGCTCGTCCTTGAGCACCATCCGCTGGCGAGGCGGCGCTGAGGCTGGTCGGCATGGCCCGGCGGCGCATTGAGCGCCTTGACACCCGCAGTGTGGGCGGGAAGTGTCGGGCATCCAAGCCATTGACCCGGAGGCAAGGCAGCACGCAGCCATGGACCGTCCCGCAACCGTGCGCACCTATCTCGACTTCGAGAAGCCGATCGCCGAGCTCGAAAGCAAGGTCGCCGAACTTCGGGCGATTAACGTCGATGAGGGTTCCGCAGCCATTGCCGAGGAGGTAACCAAACTCGAGCAGAAGGCCCAGCAGACCCTTGCCGACACGTATGCCAAGCTCACGCCCTGGCAGAAGACGCAGGTGGCGCGCCATCCCGACCGGCCACACTGCCTCGACTACGTGCGTGCACTGATCCAGGACTTCACGCCGCTCGCCGGCGACCGCTACTTTGCCGAAGATGCCGCCATCATGGGCGGGCTCGGGCGGTTCCATGACCGTGCCGTAGTGGTGATTGGAAACGAGAAAGGTTCCGACACCGAGAGCCGCATCAAGCACAACTTCGGCATGGCGCGGCCTGAGGGATACCGGAAGGCCGTGCGGCTGATGGATATCGCCGACAAATTCGGCCTGCCGGTGCTGACCCTCGTCGATACAGCCGGCGCCTACCCAGGGATCGGGGCCGAGGAGCGCGGCCAGGCCGAGGCCATCGCCCGTTCGACCGACCGATGCCTCTCGCTCGGCGTGCCGCTCGTGTCGGTCGTCATCGGCGAGGGCGGCTCGGGGGGAGCGGTGGCGATCGCTACGGCCAACCGCGTGCTCATGCTGGAGCACGCCATCTATACGGTGGCCTCGCCGGAGGCGGCGGCGTCGATCCTGTGGCGCGACGCGGCGCGTGCCATCGACGCGGCCACCAACATGAAGGTCACTGCGCAAGATCTCAGAACCCTGGGGGTTATCGATGTCATCATCACCGAGCCGGTGGGCGGGGCCCATCGCGACACAGCCGCCATCTTCAAGAGGACGGATGAAGCCGTCGCCAGCGCCCTGCGCGAGTTCGCCGGCATGACGCCCGAGGCGATCCGCCGGCAACGCCACGAGAAGTTCTTGGCTATTGGGCGCAATCTCTGATCGGCTTTGGCAAGGCTGTTCCACCGCATCCAGTGCAGGACATGCGACCGCGTTGATGCGCCCGATTGGCAGCCAGACTTACGTGCTCTCCAAGGCTCGCGCCAGGGGCATCTGGCTGCGGGCACAACGGCTTGAGACCGCCGCGCCGTTCGGTGAGGGTCCCCAGGCCACGCGCGCTGCGGTGGAGCACTTGGGGTACGTGCAGATCGACACGATCAATGTGATCGAGCGCTGCCATCATCACATTCTCTTCACGCGCATTCCCAGCTATCAGCGTACCGATCTCAATCAAGCCCAGAGCGTCGACAAGACGGTGTTCGAATACTGGACGCACGCGCTGTCGTACGTGCCCGCGCGGGACATCTCATTCTTCATCGGCGCCATGCGGCGCTATCGCCCCAGCCGCTGGTTCGGCGCGGTGACGAGGCGGGACGTGCGCAAGGTCGTGGCCCTCGTCAGGAAGGGTGGTCCGCTTACCATTCGCGATATCGACGATGACGTACTGGTGGAGAAGGTGCACCCCTGGGCCAGCCGCAAGCCCTCAAAGCGTGCGCTGCAGGTGGCCTTCTACCAGGGGCTCGTCACCATCAGCGCGCGCTCGGGGATGCTCAAGAGCTACGAGCTCATGGATCGCCATTTCGGTTGGAAAGAGCGGCCGCGGCCGGCCTCGGAGCGCCAGTTCGTCCACTATCTGCTCGAGCGCGGGTTACGCGCGCAAGGGCTCATCAGTGTCGATTCCGTCTGTCATCAGGACGCCCCGCGCAAGCCAGCGATACGGCAGTTGATCGAAGCTCGCGTGCGGCGCGGGGAACTCGTGCCGGTAGCCCTCGAGGCGGCTGGCACGCCGGAACATTGGGCCCGGCCCGCAGACCTTGAGATAAATGCCGAGGCGGTTGAAGAACCTGTACACATCCTCTCCCCCTTTGATCCGCTCATCATTCAACGCAGGCGCCTGGCGCTGTTTTTCGACTACGAGCATCGCTTCGAAGCCTACCTGCCGAAGGAAAAGCGGGTCTTTGGCTATCTCGCCCTACCGGTGCTGATCGGCGATCAGGTGGTGGCCGCCATCGATCTCAAGGCGGACCGCAGCGCCCGCAAGCTTGCAATCCAACAATGGACCTGGGTCGGGCGGGGGTCGGCGCGCCGCCACAAGCGTCTTATCGAGGAAGAGCTGCACCGGTTCGAGCGTTTTCAGCTCGCCTGAGCCTTCCCGGCGTTGGCAGGGTTCGAAGCTGATGCTAAGCCATTCGCATTGCGCAATAAACGGGCGGATGGCCAATGCCTAGCGGACGGCGCCGTGCGCCACTTTGAGGCGCCTGTGCAACAGGCGCACCGGGCCGCATCAGCAAGGGGTTTCTACGGCGTTAAGGCAATGTTAACCTTTACGAATCACTGATGATCGGCGTCACACCTGGGGCACAGTGTATGAGTCGCATCATCCTCGGGACCCTGCTGCAATGCCTCGGCTGCGCCGGTCTAGTGGCGGCAGCGTTTGCGCTTGCGTCCTGCGCCAATCAAATCGAGGTCGCACCGCACCTTCGCCCCCTGCCTCAGGACACGATGATGCTGCTGGGCAAGAAGGGCATGGATCCGCAGGCACCGATCCTCATCCGCATCTTCAAGGAAGAGTCTGAGCTAGAGCTCTGGAAACAGCGCGATGATGGGCGCTACTATCACTTTAAGACCTATCCGATCTGCAACTGGTCGGGGGATCTTGGGCCCAAGGTGAGATACGGGGACCGCCAGGCACCGGAGGGGTTCTACGCTATCCAACGCGAACAGATGAACCCCGATTCCAAGTATCACCTGGCCATGAACCTCGGCTACCCCAACACATTCGATCGGTCGTGGAAGCGCAGCGGCGATGCCCTCATGATCCATGGCGGTTGCAAGTCGGCGGGCTGCTACGCGATGACGGATGTGCTGATTGAGGAAATCTACGCCATCGCGCGGGAGTCCTTCATCGGCGGGAACGACACCATTCCCGTGCATGCATTCCCGTTTCGCATGACCCAGGAGAACATGGCGCGTTTCGCCGGCCACGAGGCCTATCCGTTCTGGCTGACCATCAAGGAGGGCTATGATTATTTTGAGCTGACGCGCAAACTGCCCAATGTTGGCGTGTGCGGTCGCCACTACGTGGTCAATGTTGCGCTGCGGAACGGCGATCTCTCGCAGCTCGATCCGGAAGCGGCCTGCCCGGCGCTGCTCAAGCCCAGGCCTGATCCGTTCAAGGCGCGGCCCGGTGAGCAGTTTGCCGACCAGCGCATTGTCGTGCCTGGCGCAAAAATGCGCAGTCTGGCGAGCGCCGACGAGGCACCCCGCTCGGGGCTCTTGTCGACCGGCTCGGCGGGCGCGGGCGGGTCCGGCGACGCGCCGAGCCTGCCGGGCATGAACTTCGCGCCGGTCCGGTGAGCGACAACGAACGCGCCGGCGGTTGGGTGGGACCAGGGTGGGGCCGCATCCGGCGCGTCGCCGCGGTGGTCGCGGCCAGCCTTGCGGTTGTGGCGCTGGTAGGCCACCGGCTGATCGACTGGGGGCGCGATGCCATCGAGCCCATTGCAATCGAGCTTGAGCGCGCGCGTCGGCTGGCGTACGCGGCGGCGGGGCAGCCGCTGCCCGGTACGCCAGACCTTGCCAACCTCTCTGGGCGATTGAGTGCTCAAGGTCTCAAGTTCGGCGCCCCAGTGTTCGTGCGCATTTTCAAGCGCGAATTCGAGCTCGAGCTGTGGTTGCAACGCGCAGATCACTTCGAACGCCTTGCGATCTATCCGATTTGTCGTTGGTCGGGAGACCTCGGCCCCAAGCTGCAGGAAGGCGACCGCCAGGCGCCGGAAGGCTTTTACACGGTGACAGCCAAGGCGCTCAATGCGGCAAGCCGCTGGCATCGCGCCTTCGACCTTGGCTTTCCCAATGCGTTCGATCGCGCTCACGCCCGCACGGGCTCGCTGCTGATGGTGCATGGCGGGTGTGCATCGGTCGGCTGCTTTGCCATGACCGATCCCGTGGTCGATGAAATCTGGCGCCTGATTACGGCCGCATTGAACGGTGGTCAGGCAAGCTTTCAGGTGCACGTCTTCCCATTCCGGATGACGCCCGAGAACCTAGCCGGTCGGCAAACTCAGCGCTGGGGGGCCTTCTGGCAGGAGCTGGAGCGGGGATATGCAGCCTTCGAGGCCACGCATGTGCCACCGATCATCGGGGTCTGCGATGGACGCTACATTGTGGCCCAATCCGCCGATAGCCAAGCTGGCCGCCATGAAATTGCCAATAGTTGCATTGACCTAACTGGCTATAAGGGCTGAGCCTTGACGGTTCGGCCTCCGAACCTCAATCCGGGCGGGTGCAAAACCCGACCTTGCCTAACGGGCGCGCCCTGGGGGGCATGCCACATCCCACTCACGAGGTGATGAACGACATGCGCGCGCGCTGTTTGCGTTCTTGGAGAACCGTTCCCTCCATTGGTCTTGCGGTGCTTGGAAGCATGGCGACTGAGCCCACGGGTGCCGTGGCGCCGGACGTCGGGGTTGGGACCGGCATGTTCACGGCACCTTCGGTGGCCCCGACCGAGCCCGCCGTCCCAAGCGGGCCGGGGGCTGAGCCGTCTCCCGCCGCGCCCTTCTCGCCCGCCGACCGCGAACGGCGGCTCGCCGAGAAGGGCCTCACGGCCGGCAGTCCGGTGATGATTCGCATCTTCAAGCAGGAATCCGAGCTCGAGCTGTGGATTGCGCGTGAGGGTCGCTTCGAGCATTTCAACACCTATCGCATCTGCTTTTGGGCGGGGGGGCTAGGGCCCAAACTGCGCGAGGGAGACAGGCAGGCGCCGGAGGGGCTCTACAGCGTCGGCCTCAAGCAGCTCTATCCCAAGGGACGGCGCCCGCGCTCCTTTGACATCGGCTATCCCAACACTTTTGACCGCTCGCTCGCCCGCACAGGTTCCTACATCCTCGTGCATGGGGGCTGCAGCTCGACGGGGTGTTTCGCCATGACCGACCCGGTGATGGACGAAATTTATGCTTTGAGCGAGCGGGCCCTGCGCGAGGGGCAGGACCGGATCGACGTCGAGGTGTTCCCTTTCCGCATGAGCCAAACCAACCTGGCGGCACAGGTGAACAGCCCGTGGTTTGCGTTCTGGCTCAACCTCAAGGAGGCCTACGATGCCTTCGAGCGCACGCACCTGCCACCGCGGGTAAGTGTCTGTGATAGGCGCTATCTCATCCGCGCGAGTGATGGCAGCGAGGAGGTCGCAGCCCCTCCGGACAACGGTGCGCCAACCGCCTTCGACATCTGCGAGGACGCCATGGTGGGCATTGTGCCGCTCGCTGGCCCGCAGGCGGAGCGTATTGCCCAGGTGGCGGCACGGGTCCACCGCGTGGTGATGCGGGCTAAGGTACGCCGTTCCGCCGCGCGCAGCGTGCGTGCCAGCCATACGACGGGGCGGCGGGCGCGCGTGGCCTCGCACACACGGCGCGTGGCGCATCAGTGATGGACTTGATCGCGGGGGGTGGACGGGATGGTGACCGGCGCGGCGGTAGCCTCATGTGGTTGTGTCGATTAGGGTCAGGGGCAGGATTGTATAACGACCCAGGGAGAACACGCCGTGGCGAGCCCGCGCACCATCTACCAGGAGGAGCACGAGCTTTTCCGCAAAACTGTTGCTGCCTTCATTGAGCGCGAGATTGCACCCCACTACGAGCGCTGGGAGAAGGACGGGCAGGTCAGTCGCGCGGTGTGGCGCAAGGCGGGAGAGGCCCGGCTCCTGCTCACGGACGTCCCAGAAGAGTACGGCGGCGCCGGTGCCGATTTCCTCTACAGCGCGGTGATGATTGAGGAGATGGCCAAGCGCGTCTTCACGGCTCCGGGGTTTCGGCTCCACTCCGACATCGTTGCACCCTACATTTTGAACTACGGCAGTGAGGCGCAGAAGCGCAGATGGCTGCCGGGGATGGCCAAGGGTGAGGTGATCACCGCCATCGCCATGACCGAGCCCGGCACTGGCAGCGATCTACAGGCGGTACGTACCACCTCTTTGCGCAGGGGCAATGAGCTCGTGGTGAATGGTCAAAAGACCTTCATCACCAATGGCGGCATGGCGGACCTCATTGTCGTCGTCGCCAAGACCGACACGTCAGTCGGCGCCAAAGGGGTAACTCTGGTCCTGGTGGAAAGCGACCGACCGGGGTTCAGGCGCGGGCGCAACCTAAAGAAAATTGGTCAGAACGCGCAGGATACAGCAGAGCTCTTCTTCGATCAGGTGCGCGTGCCGGCCTGTAATGTGTTGGGGGAGGAGGGGGGCGGATTTGGGTATCTGATGACCCAATTGCCCCGCGAGCGGCTCTTGGTCGCCATCGGTTCGGTCGCCATCATGGAAGCGGCGCTGACCTGGACGATCGATTACACGCGCGACAGACGCGCCTTCGGCAAGCCGATCGCCGAGTTCCAGAACACGCGCTTCAAGCTCGCCGAGGTGAAGACCGAGGTCACGGTTGCACGCGTGTTCCTCAACCACTGCCTGGAGTTATTCCTGGCGGGCGAACTCGATGCCGCCACGGCTGCCATGAGCAAATGGTGGCTCTCTGAGCTCGACAACAAGGTGCTCGACACCTGCTTGCAGATGTTCGGCGGCTACGGCTACATGCTTGAGTATCCGATCGCGCGCGCCTTTGCCGACGCCCGCGTGCACCGCATCTATGCCGGAACCACGGAAATCATGAAGGAGCTGGTGGCGCGGTCGCTCTGAGCTGCCCGTTGTCTCGGCTGGAAAGCCTGGAATCTGCGCCGGCGCGTGTCCGCGTGGCGTCTCACTCAAACCGAGCCTGAGGAGCTAGCGCATGGGCCCTAGGCAAGCCGACCAGCTGCAAGCCTCGCTTGAGCAGGGCCACTGCGGTGCTGATCCAGGCGACAGCGGCTTGTGCCTGAAGCGGCTGGCGCCATGAAACCTGCCACGGCGCCCAGCGCCCGCAAGGTTCAGGCGGTGCTGGGACCAGACTTTCAGGTGCTGGAGTTCGAGACCAGCACCCGCACGTCGCAGGAGGCGGCCGCCGCCATCGGCTGCACGGTGGCCGAGATCGCCAAGGCGCTGATCTTCAAGTCGGCCGAAGGCAGGGCGGTGTTGGTCATCGCATCGGGCGTCAATCGGGTTGACGAGAAGAAGGTGCAGGCGCTGCTGGGGCAGCGCATCAGCCGGGCGGACGCCGATTTCGTGCGCGACCGCACCGGCTTCGCAATCGGCGGGGTACCGCCCGTTGGCCACACCAGCAGGCCCGTCGTATTGATCGACCGGGATCTACAACGCCTCCCTTACGTGTGGGCGGCGGGTGGCACACCGAATGCCGTCTTTCGCATTGCCCCGGCCGATTTGATCCGCCTGACCCAGGGCCAGGTTGCCGACGTGGCCAAAGGCTAAGGAGGGCGTATGCAGCCGGCGCCGATGCCGGCACGAAAGGGAGCCGCTGAAGGAGGATCCAGCGGGCTCGCGCTGGCGTATTCGTGCAAATCGCAAGCGCCCATTAGGAGGCGCCACGCATGGTCTTTGCCCGAATTGAGCGCGTCTGCGCAAGCCCAGCGCGCCCGGCGGCCTCCTGCAGCTCGCGGCGAAATTCGTCGCGTTTCTCGTGGATTGAGGCGATGACCGGGCCAGTCGGCAAGCCGAGGCCCACGAGTGCGGCCTCAGAGAGCTGCAAGCTTGCCTCGATGGTTTCCGGTACGGCATCGGTGACGCCGACCGCGTAGAGGTGGCGGGCGTGCACCGCATCGCGCGCTCGCGACACAATGAGCAGATCCGGCCGCAGCGAGCGTGCGGCCTGCACGATCTCGTCGATGGCGGCCTGCGTGTGAATGGTGACGATCACGGCCGCTGCCTGCGCGAGCCCGCAGCTTTGCAGGAAGGTGAGGTTCGTGGCGTCGCCGTAATAAACCTGCCGGCCGCGCCGGCGATACTGGGCGACGGCCGCCGGATCGCTGTCGCAGGCAATGAATGGGAAGTGATGACGCTCAAGCATGGCACAGACGATCTGTCCGACGCGGCCGTGACCGATGACGATGGCGTGCCGGCTGAGGGTCGTCGGCGGCGGGACCGTCAGCTCCGGGTCGATCGGCCGGTGCCGCTCGAGCCGATTGGTGATGCGGTGCGCGGCCATCGCCAGCAGCGGGATCATCGCCATCGTGAAGGAGCTAACGGCCAGCATAAAGTTTGCGGCCGGTTTGCCGATGATGCCGAGCAAGGTCGCCAGGCCGAGGGCAACGAAGGCGAATTCGCCGGCGGGGCCCATGAGCAGACCCGTCTCGATGGCGGCGGGTAGAGGCACGCGAAAAAGCCGCGCCAGGGCCGTGACGCAGCCAGCCTTAATGGCGATCAGTCCCACCACTGAGGCCAGCAGCCAGACCGGGTCGCGGCCGAGTTCGCGGATGTCGATCCCCATACCGACAGTGAAGAAGAAGAGACCGAGCAGGAGCCCCTTGAATGGGTCGATGGTTGCCTCGATGGCTTTGCGAAATTCCGTCTCGGCCAGCAGCAACCCGGCGATGAAGGCACCAAGCGCCATCGACAGTCCGGCGAGCCCGGCAATCACGCCGGTGGCGATGACAACGAACAGTGTGGCCGCCACGAACAGCTCGCTAGCGCCGGTTGACGCGACCAGGCGGAACAGCGGGCGCAGCAGCAGCTGGCCGGTGATGCCGATGAGGCCCACCGCCAGGGCTGCATGGGCGAGCGCCAGGACGAGGCCGGTCAGCGCCGAGCCACCCGAGCGCCCACCCAAGATTGAGACTAGGAGCAACAGCGGCACGACCGCGAGATCCTGCGCCAGCAGGATGGCAAAGCCCGTCCGGCCAGTGCTCGTCATCAGCCGTCCTTGCCGGGACAGCACCTCAAGGACTATGGCCGTGGAGGAGAGCGCAAGGGAGAGGCCCACGATCAGGGATGGCGCTCCGCCGTTGCCGAACAGCACGGCGATGCCGGCGATGACGGCCGCGGTCACGACAACTTGGAGCATGCCCAATCCGAACACCAGGCGACGCATGGTGAGCAGGCGCTGGAAGGAGAGCTCAAGGCCGATAAGGAACATCAAGAACACGACGCCGAGCTCAGCGATGCCGGCGACGCGCTGAGCGTCTGTGATGGTGACCCAGTAGAGAAACGGGGCGGCAGTTTGCAAGGAGCCGAGGCCATAGGGTCCGAGCAGCGCCCCGGCTGCGAGGTAGCCGAGCACTGGGCTCACGCGCCACCGCGCAACGATAGGAACGACGATGCCGGCGGTGGCGAGCACGATCAGCGCGTCGCCGTAGGCATCGATATTGATGGTCGGTGCGGCCATGGTGCCTTGGCCCGAGCGGGTTTGCGAGCGCAGCGTCGGCATAGTGCAACAAAATTCGCGGCCGTGCGCAGGACGATTTGGCACGACCCAAGGATCGGTGGGGCAGCGCAAAACGTGAGCCCGTGAGCCGGCAAGATCCGCGCATGGTCGCATGGACCAAGTTGGCTGCGCCCGCTGCGGCGGCGATGAGGCTTGCAAACTGAGGAGCAGCCATCAGTCCCTGCTCATCCCTGCTCCGGGCCTCGGCTTGGCGCGGCCGGCCCGCCGCGAGCGCTTGGCACACCATTGGCAGGCACACTAGCGTCTGCCGAACAGGCGCTCGATGTCGGCGAGCTTGAGTTCGACGTACGTAGGGCGGCCGTGGTTGCACTGGCCGGAGTGGGGTGTCGCCTCCATCGCGCGCAGAAGCGCGTTCATTTCCTCGGCAGTGAGCCGACGACCGGCACGCACGCTGCCGTGGCAAGCCAGGGTGGAGCAGACCGCGGCCAGGCGCTCTTGGAGGAGAGTGCCGCCTGCGTCGTTTTGCGCCTCGCGCGCCAGGTCGCGCACCAGACCTTTGACATCGGTGTCACCCAGCAGGGCGGGCACTTCGCGGGCCATCACCGCGCCGGGTCCGAAGGGCTCGAGCATCAGCCCGAGGCGGGCCAATGCGCCGGACGCCTCGATGAGGGCGGCCGCGGCATCCTCATCGAGCTCGACCACCTCCGGGATCAGCAACACTTGGCCTGGTACGCCGCCGTTGGCGAGCGCGGCCTTGAGACGCTCATACACCAGGCGCTCGTGGGCGGCGTGCTGGTCGACAATCACTACCGATGAGCGTGTCTGCGCTACGATGTAGGTCTCGTGCAGCTGCGTGCGCGCCGCCCCCAGCGGGCGATCGAGGAGCTCCTCCGGGGCCGGCGCGGCGCCGGTGCGCGCGTCGGCGCTGGGAACGGCAATGCCGGCAAGCGGCGCCTGCCAATCCGCGGCAAGGTTCACGGTGGCACCGCTCGTCTGTGGGTGGGGCGCTCCACCAAGCGGCGGGCCACTTGGCCGGGGCTGATTGGGAGAAGCCGCGGCTTCGGGCGCTTGCGGTCGCGACCAGGTGCCGCTTGCGTGCGCCAGCGCTTGCAGCGTTGCTGCACCGCTCGCCGAGGCGCGATGGCCGGCGGCCTCAAGCGCCTGGCGCAGGGCGCCGGCCACGAGGGTGCGAACGGCCCCGGTATTACGGAAGCGCACTTCGGCCTTGCTCGGGTGGACGTTCACGTCGACCTCACTGGGCCGGAGCGTGACGAACAGCGCAAGCAGCGGGTAGCGCGCCTTGGGCAACAGGTCGCCGTAGGCGGAGCGCACCGCACCGATCAGCAGCCGATCCTTCACGGGTCGGTCGTTGACGAACAGGTACTGCTGGCCGGGATCAGGCCGGTGCAGCGTGGGCAGCCCCGCAAAGCCCATCACGCGCGCAGCCTCGCGCGCGACATCGACCGGCAGCGCATCGGCGAGGAAGTCGCGACCCATGATGCGGGCAAGGCGCGCAAGGTGGCCGTCGGGACCCAGCGGCTGGGCTTGCAACCTGAGCCCGGTGCGCTCGCCCGTGGTGAGGGTGAAGGCAACCGTTGGGTGCGCCATGGCGAGCCGCTTCACCACCTCCGAAATCGCCGTGTTCTCGGCGCGTTCGGACTTGAGGAATTTCAGTCGTGCCGGCGTCGCCGAGAAGAGCTCGCGCACCTCCACGCAGGTGCCAGCGTTGAGTGCCGCCGGCCGGACCGTCTCTCTAGCGCCGCGATCGACGATGATCTCATACCCGGTGCTGGCTTGGCGATGGCGCGACTTGATGGACAGCCGAGCGATGGCGCCGATGGAGGGAAGTGCCTCGCCGCGAAAGCCCAGCGTGCTGATATTGAAGAGGTCCTCGTCATCAAGCTTAGAGGTGGCGTGTCGCTCCACCGCCAGTGTCAGGTCCCCTGCGTCCATGCCCTCGCCGTCGTCGCTGACGCGAACGAGGGAAAGCCCACCGGCGACGGCCACCACCTCGATTTGCTGTGCGCCGGCGTCGAGCGCGTTCTCGACGAGTTCCTTGACGACGCTGGCAGGTCGTTCGATCACCTCGCCGGCAGCAATGCGGTTGATCGTCTCGGGGCTCAACTGGCGGACGGGCAATTGGTGCCTCCTTGGGCAGCACGCAAGAAAACTGCACACAGTCAGCCGAGCGCAGCGATGCGCTCACGGGCAATTACCTTGGCCAGCTCCACGGCCGGTTGATCGAAAGGGTCGACGCCCATGAGCCGGGCAGCGAGAATCGTTTCCAGCATGAAATGCATCATCAGCGCCCCAACGCTTGGCTCGTCAAGGCCGGCCAGATCGAAGACGCGGACCGGACGGCCGGCGCGCCTGAGGGCGTCGGGCATGGCTGCTGCCTGCGCCGCCACCAGGTCTCCTGCCGCACGGCCGGCCAGGTAGCCGAGGCCGGCGGCGGTAGCCAGCGCCGGCGATATGCGCGGTCCGAGCCCCTTGGCCGGGGCGCGCACCACGCTTACGAGATAGTCGCGCGGTCCATCCAAGAAGAGCTGCAGCAGGCTGTGCTGGTCGACGGGGCCCAGCGCGGCGATGGGTGCAGTGCCCTGACCGTTCTTGCCCAAGCTCTCGGCCCACAGCTGTGCAAACCAGTGTCCGAGGCGGCCGAGACGGTCGGCGTAGGGCATCATGACCTGGGCGCGGACGTCCCGCTCGCGGGCCATGCCGACCGCGATCGCAGCGCCCAGGGCAGGCGCAAACTCGCGTGGCGACTTGGCGGCCATTAACGCTGACACCACAGTGCGGGCACCGGCGCGCACGGCCAGTGCGTCGAGGCCGCGCGCCATCGCCGGCAACAGACCGACATTCGTGAGCACCGAGTAGCGCCCGCCGATGCCTGGAGGGTGGTCGAGGATCGGAATGGCATGCGCGGCCAACAGGTTGCGCAGCCCGTTGGCTTGGCCGGCGCTGGCAGGCTCGGTGATGCCGAGGAACAGCTCTGGCAGTCGCGCAGCGAGGCCCGCATCTTTCGCGGCCGCCAGCGCCGCGAGGGCCTGCACCAGCGTCTCCGGCGTTCCGCCTGACTTGGAGGTCAAGACGAAGCGTGTGACAGCAAGATCAAAGGAGCCAAGCGCTGACTGCAACGTGACCGGATCGAGGTTGTCGTAAAAGCGCGTGCGCGGGCGGCGTCGCTGCGCCGCGTCCGCCATGCCGGGAATGTTCCAGCCACCGAGTTGAGCCAGGGCCTGGCCGCCCAAACTGGAGCCGCCGATGCCGAAGAAGACGATGGTCTGCGCGTCCTCGGACAGTCTGGCCAGCGCCGTTTGCGCCGCGGTCACGTCCGCCGTCTCCTCGGCAATGCGAAGATGTGGCAGCCGGCGCGAGCGATAGTCCTCCTGTAAGGCGACAAGCGCCGGGGCCAGAAGGTCCAGCCATCGTCCGAGCTCGGTCGCGGTCAGACCAAACTGGCCGATGGCCGCCTCCAGGCACCCATCGATGGACTGTGTGTAGGGCACTGTGCGGTCCGTAGCGGGTTGCCTGCTCATGGGCGCGAGCCCTAGCGCGAAACAAACCCCCTGTCACCCCAGCGGCTGCGCAGTGCGGCCCGCGTAGTTCACCGACGTGATCAGGAACATCCCCCACACGCTCCGAAGATCGGTGTCGTGGCAGATGAGGAGATCACCGGGGTTCACGCCGCCGACGCCGGCACCGAACCCTTGCCCGGCCGCCTCGATGCGACGGCACAGGAACGCGGGCGACATGATCGCGTCCATCGTCAGATCCCGCGCGCTGGCGACGACCGACCACATCCGCGTCGTGCTCTCGAACAACTTCACGTCCCGCTGCTGCGGCATGAACAGCTCGCTCGGCGCCTCGGTCTTCTGCTTAGGCTTCGACATCGTTGACTTCCTCTGCTGCGATGAGGCCGGCGTAAAAGGACACCAGCGGAACGAGAAGGCACATGATCAGAGCGCGGCGCGCGGCGCGGTCGTCGCAGTCAACGACTGCGTTGCCAGCAGCGGCGACAGCGGCGAGGAGCTCGGTGGCGGATGGCATGATGGCGGCGTCGCTTGTGTCGGGACGCCACTCACATGCGACTCGCCTTACCTGCTTCGGCCGGGTGTACGGAAGATGGAAAATGCGCTGGGCGGGCGCTCAGAGCTCGCCGTGAGTCGCGCGGGCCACGGCGCCGAGCTCGTCTTCGGATGGCTGCTCCAAACGCGCGAAGGCCTCCGACGCCAACACACGCGGAGGCCTCAAGTCTCTAGGGCTTCTCTGCAGCATGGGCGCGTCAGCGCCGGCCGCTCTGGGATGACCCGTGCCCCAGGAGCTATCGCGATTGGTTGCCGTTCACGCACTTGACCACGCTGGGAACGCGCTGTGGGCGTTGATCACGCCGGCAAAGTAGACGTCGATGAGGAGACCTCGCGCATCGACATCGGGAGCTCGCTCCACGCCGGCAGCTTGGGCTTGCTCGTACGCGTCGCCGATCGGCTTCACGTGGTCTTCGCGGATGAGAGCTTGAGGCATCGGTTCCTCCCCAAGTGTGGATGGCGAGAGCGGCCCGCACTGGCCGCCTCGCCAAACCTCTACGCAGCCTTCGCCAGCAGCTCGTACGCGAGCACCGAGCCCTGCACGTCGAGGATCATGTCCTGCATGTCGGCCGCGCTCGCGTCGTCCAGGTTCGCGGAAGCCATGCACTTCTCGACCCAGCGCTGGTTCTTGACCGTGGCGCCCAGCGCGATCATGCGCTTGCTGATGTCGCCCATCAGCGCGCGCGCGGTGATCCCGCCCGGCATCGTCTGATGCGCCAGCATCCACGCGCGGGTCGCCGACGCCATGTCGCCCCACCCGGCGATGCAGCTGTCGTTCATGCACAGCAGCGACGCCCCGATGCGCCACGGGATCCCGACGAGCTCCTCGCTGATCTGCTCCAGCGTGTACGGCTTATCGATCGGGCAGCCGGCGACGAACCACGCGAGCCCGAGGTAGCACACCGGTACGGTCAGCTCGTCGTAGCCGCTCTGCAGCGCGCGCCGCAGGATGTCGGGATGGTTGCGCCACTTCTGATGGTTCGGCGCACCGAGCACGGAGAGCTCGCCCGTGTACGGCTTCGCGGCGATCGGCGACGCCGCGCGACGATCGAGGACGCGCAGCAGCTCCATGTAGTTCCGGTGGGTGTCGATGGTCTTGGACAGCATGATGTGTTCCCCTTCTGGCGAGAGTACGTAGGCACGCAGTTGCGTCAGTGCTTCACCCTCCTCTCGTCCTGCTGCAGCAGCATGGTCGCCAGCGGTTGGAGTTGAGCGTCATTCGCCAAGGTCGCCTCGATGTTCATGCTCGCGGCGGCACGGCTGGCACGCGCCAGCCAGAGGTCGATGTCGCAGAGCGTGCGTGCGGCAGCGAATTGCCGCTGATCGCGCGTGGTGCCTCGCTTAAGCAGATCGCCGTAACACTGGAGTGCGCAAACCGCGCCCAGTAGTGCCTGCTCCAGCTCAGCGAGTTTCTTGTCGGTGGTGTTCATTGGATCCCGCTCCCTGTTCATGGTTGAACGCGCAGCACGTCAGTTGGTTGTAGGCGCCTCCTTCAAGGTCTTGAGTGCGATCTTGACCTGCAGGACTCCAGATTGGCGGCGTCTCGCGAGGAGCGCCGTGGTGCATTCCGTCTGATGGCTGAGAGCGAACACCAGTGGTGTTCACTGAGGGAGGCGCCGTAGAGCAAAACAATTTGACGGGCGCAAGGGGCCGGAGCGGGACGAACGCAGTACACAACAGAATTAATGTTTAAGACTCTACAACTACGCAACGCGACGTGGAACTACGCACGAAAACCGACACGTCAACCGCCTCACAGTTGCGTGCCCAGCGAACGCAGCTAACAATGGCTTGGGGTTGACAGTCGAATTCCCGGACACCAACGATTTCAACAAGTGCCGGCGCTTGCTGCGTTGGAGGAATTGATTTGCAAACTGTAGAATGTCAGGTGCAGCCTGATGATCTCAGCACGGCGGCTCGGCGTGAACTCATGTGGTCACTCCCCCTACCAGGTCAGCGCGTCGTCCTGACAATAAAGGGAGGAAAACACGGATGAAGAGATCTACATTTACCCGTCGCCGGTTCGTGGCGACATCGGCAGCTGCGTCTGCGACAATCCTCGCAACTCCGTTTGTTAGGAGCGCACACGCCGCCGGAAAGTTATCGATTGGGCTGTGGGACCATTGGGTACCAGCCGCCAACAAGACCTCTGAAGCACTCGTCAACGAATGGGCGGCGAAGGAAAAAGTCGAGGTCCAAATCGATTATATTACTGGCCAGGGCAACAAGCTCTTGTTGACCGCCTCAATGGAGGCGCAAGCCAAATCCGGTCACGACATCATGGCGATGGGGACTTGGTCGCCCCATGATTACGCGAACAGCCTCGAACCTGTCGACGACATCATGGAGCCGCTCATCAAGCAAAACGGCTCCGTGAATGGCACGGTCACCTATCTGGGGCGGGCACAAAATCGTTGGCTGGCTGTTCCTGCAACCATCGGGAGTCAGATTAAGGGACCCTGCTCGCGCATTGACCTCATGAAGCAGTACGCGGGCATCGATGTGCAGGAGATGTATCCGGCCGGCAACCCACCCAGGGCCGAGAACTGGACACTCGACACATTCATCAAGGCTGCGGAGGCGTGCCACAAGGCGGGATTTGCCTTCGGCATTGGCCTCGGCACGACGAGCGATTCGGTGGACACAGCCGGTGCCATCTTCCACTCCTTTGGTGCCGCACTCGTCGATGCGAATGAGAAGATCACGGTCAAGAGTGACGCGGTGCGTCAAGCGCTCGATTATTATAAGAGGTGTGCACAATTCTTCCCGCCGGACACGCCCAGTTGGGACGACGCCTCAAATAACAAGTGGCTAATCTCGGGGCGGGGTGCGTTGATCATGAACCCGCCGAGCGCCTGGGCTGTGGCGAAGCGCGATGCGCCAGAAATTGCAGAGAAATTATGGACGCACGGGATGCCCTCGGGCCCAAAAGGACGATTCGCGCCGTTCCTGCCCTTCTTTTGGGGTATTTGGAGCTTCAGCAAGAACAAGTCGGCGGCCAAGAGCCTGCTGGTGCACTTGTCGCAGCCCGTCGCGATCGAAAAATTGGTGGCCGCCAGTAGCGGCTATGACCTGCCGTCGTTTGCCAACCTTACGACGCTAAAGACCTGGGCTGAGGAAGGGCCACCCAAGGGGACTCTTTACCACTATCCAAACCCCTACAATCATCAGATCCTTTCGATTGCGGCGGCCCCTTCACCGCCCAGGATCGCCAGGCAAATATATGTGCAAGGCCTTATGACGAAGATGACAGTGCGTCACCTGCAAGGGGAACCGTTGGAAACGACGCTCGCCTGGGCCGAAAGCGAGGTCGAGGGGTTTATGCGCAACTAAGCGGAATGGTGCAAGGAGGCAGAAACTCCGCGCGGCACCCACGCGGGGCATCAATCGCTTCGCTGGTCTGCTTATCGGGGCACTTCAGCCTTCGCCAAAGTCGAGGACTTGGCGCTCTCAGTTTTCTGGCCTCGGAGATGCTCTCCGAGAACGAGGCTCGGCAATTCAGCAGAGATGCACGAGTACATCGATCAGCAGCGCCCCAGCGCCTCCTACGGATGCGTCGACGACCGCACTTCATCCTGCGCGAGATAAGTTTCGACAAAGACGAAGGGCCCGGCAGCGCCGAGCCCTCTCTCTGCATCATGCGGCATCGGCCGCCGGTTTCCGTTTCGTTGGCAAGGAGACTACGTTCGCGGCCGGCGGCGTAGTCGCGAACGCCTGCCAAGCCTCCATCGGCACGCGTCGCGCATCGACCGTGTCGATCGATGTCGCCCGGTCGTAAGCCCGAGCCACCGCATTGCGCGTCTCGTGGCTGAGGCATTCCTCGGCGAGCAACGGCTCGACCTCCTGCTTGCGCGCCCACTGCCGGAATGATGCGCGGAACCCATGCACCGTCATCCCTGGCCGCAGACGCTTGAGCAAGCGCAGCGGCCCGTGTAGGCCAAGCGATCGCGACTTGTGGCGCTGCCCGCGATGCGTCAGGGCAGGGAACAGGTGCTCGCTCATACGCAGGCTTTGCACCTCGCGCACGAGCTCGACTGCGCGCGGCCCGAGCGGCACGACGTGATCGGCCGCCTTATTCACGCGACCCTTCACGCGAGCCGGCGGGACCGTGAGGATCGCGCCATAGCCGAGCTTGCCGTCGAGATCGTACTCATTGTGCCGCGAGCCGCACACCTCGTCCGCGCGGCACGCGGTGAGGATGACCAGCTGCAGCGCCCAGGATTCGAACGAGGCGATCTCGCGCAGCTCCGCCATCAGCGCCGGCACCTCGACAAACTGCACCGAAGCATGGCGACCGCGCTTGCGCATCTGCGGGTTCGGCAGCGAGGCCTTGAGCCTGCCCTCCCACGCGGCCGGGTTGCGCAGCTGGTCAAGCCGCTCCGTCGCATAGGCGTGGTCGATCACGGCGTGGATCCGCCCGCGCGTGCGGTTCGCCGTTTCCATCTTGACATTCCAGATCGGCTGCAGCGCGCGCAGCACGTCATCGACGGTGATCTTGGCCACCGGCATCTCGCCGAGCACCGGGCAGGCATACTTCCGGAGCGTCGAGCGCCACTGATAGGCGCTGTCGGCATAGCCGCGCTCCTTCCACTCGCCCTGCTCGATCTGCTTCTGGATGTACTGCTCGGTGGCGGCCGCGAACGTCATGCCCCGGCTCACTCGCTTGGTGGCGATGGCCGCATCGCGCTCGCGGATCCATTCTCCGCATCGATCTTGCCCTCGGCGAATTTTTTGTTGGCGGCCTCGAATGCGGGCGAGCCAAGGGCCTCGCGCTCCGCAGGGCGCTCAAGGAGCGGATCCCTCTTGGCATTGACGAGCCGCCGCGCCTTGTCACGCCGCTGGCGAGCCTCTTTGAGCGACACCTCCGGGTAGGCCCCCGAGGCCTATCTGCTTTGGCTGGGGCTTACCCTTCTTGTCGAGATCGACGGGCGAGGTGAAGCGCAGGATCCACGACTTGCCGGCGGGAGTGACTTTGAGGAAGAGGCCGGCGCCGTCAGGGTGGAGCTTGGCGACGGGCTCGCCGGCTGCGTTCTTGCCAGGCCGCTTGGC
>DATBGH010000029.1:0-9430 GCA_036558085.1 Hyphomicrobiaceae bacterium | reverse complement strand
GACACTTCCAACAATAACCGCTACGTGGGCGTCGGTCGCCTCGGTTTGATCGCATAGTTCCATTCGGGATGGAATATGTCGGCGTCGATGGCGAGGGTGCGCATCTGGGCGTTGCTGATCCTGATGCCTTTTTCGTAGGTGCGCTTGTCGAGAACGCATTGCACCGTGAGGCCCGTCTTGGTTTTCGTCGCACCGATCAACTCGACGACAGCCAATCGGCTTTCGAGTAGCCGGCCCCGCCAGTTCTGCGTGACATGGCAAAACATAACCGCGCGCTACCGCACCGGACGCCCGAAGTGAATCCACACACCCCGAGTCACTCCGTCGCAGCCGACATCGCGACAGATTCAGTTATTTTTGAAAGTGTCCTTAGCTGAGCGAGCCTTCGATGTCCGACCCTTCGGCTGCAACCCATTATGTGTTTGATGCCTATGGCACGCTCTTTGACGTGCAGGCGGCAGCTCTGCGGCATAAGGAGGCGATCGGACCCGCGTGGCAGCAGCTCTCCCAGGTCTGGCGCGCAAAGCATCTTGAATACTCCTGGGTTCACGCACTGAGCCGGCGGCCGGTGACGTTTTGGGACCTCGCGCAGAGAAGCCTCGACCATGCCCTCGCTTCGGTCGGCGTCAGCATTGCTGAAGGCGTCCGCCAGGGCCTCTTGGCCGCCTACCGGACGATGGAAGCCTATCCGGAGGTCGCAGGCGTCCTCGCCGCATTGAAGGCGCAAGGTGCGCGCGTGGCAATTCTGTCGAACGGTGACCCGGACATGCTCGAGGATGCGGTGCGCGCCGCCAACCTCGCGCAAAACGTCGAGGCGGTGCTGTCGGTGCGCGCAGCCGGCATCTTCAAACCAGCACCAGAAGTCTATCGTCTCGCCACCGACCGTTTTGACTGCCGCCCGCAGGACATCTCCTTTCAATCGTCCAATCGCTGGGATATCGCGGGAGCCAAGGCGTTCGGGTTTAGGTGCGTGTGGATCAACCGGACGGGAGCGGCGGACGAATACCCCGATCTCAGACCCGACCATGTGTTGGGCGACCTCACAGGCCTCATTTGAGGATCGGGCCCGGAGGACGCACATGTCAGCCAAGTTGGGCCGGGAGAAAATGGAGCGGCAAACCGCGGAACTGCAACCCGCTAAAGTTGTGCTCTTATCAAAGTACAAGCCTTGAGGGCAGCCCGGCCCTCTCCGCCGCCCCGCAAGAGCCCCCAGGAGCCTGGCGCGGAGCCTCACGCAAGCCCAAAATCCGATATTTGTCCGGGGGTTGCGAGCTACGCACGTGGCCTTATTTCTCGCGCCGGGTGCCAAGGCCCATCTGTTTGGCAAGCTGCGACCGTGCTGCGGCGTAGTTTGGCGCCACCATCGGGTAATCGTGCGGCAGATTCCACTTTTCGCGGTACTCCTCGGGCGAAAGATTGTAGTGCGTGCGCAGGTGCCGCTTCAAAGACTTGAACTTCTTTCCATCCTCCAGACATACGATGTAGTCGGGGGTCACCGATTTCTTGAGCGCAACTGCCGGGCGCAGTTCTTCGCGCTCCGTCTGCCCAATGCGCTGTGAGGCTTTGCTCAGAGCCTCGTGCACGTCTCCAATGATCGCAGGAAGATCGGCCGCAACGACCGTGTTGTTGCTGACATAAGCCGATATGATTTCGGCCGTGAGCCCCACCAGATCAGTTTTACTGGCTTCGTCCATAATGTCTCTCCATCAGGATGGACATATCCGCGGGATGGCCAGCCAGGTGGCAGCAACGGCAGTACACGGTACCCGCGGTTCCCCGTGCGAACGCTTCCATCGATCAGACATATACAATGGAGCGACCAATAGAGTACAGCATCACTGCTTAGGCCTCCAAGAAAAATCGCACATGTGATCGGTATGCAATGCTAAGTATTTGATCTCGTCTCTGCCCACGCACGCTTTAGTCGGTGCATTTGTCGCAGGGAAGTTGCCCTACACTGGCAAGACCTCCAACTGTCTCGCTTTCAAGCCCTCAGTGCACAGGTTCAGTGCCACACGAAGACTTGAAGGGATTCGCCTCTCGACCCACCGACCGATGCCGTCATAATGGAGCCGCCGGGGCCCCCTACGACACCGGCCCGACACCTGAAGGCCTTCCCATGACTGACAGTGCTTGCGCAAAGCAGAGCGGCAAGATCGCAAAGACCCACCTGGGTTCGCTGTTTGCCGCGGATGCGATGGGGGCCTTGGATGCGCACTACGCCTTGGGCACCGGCTGGTCGAGCTTGGCCACGCTGTTGGCTGTCGCTGCACCGACCACGCATGAGGACCGCCGTCTTGCGCGGCCCATCGAGGCGCGATCACGTCGCACCGCTCGCCACCTAACCTACGTCTTACCGGCCCGCACCTTCCCGGACGATCTCGGCACCACCGCGCGGCGCAGGGACGGCGTCAACGGTGCTGCGCTGCAATTCAGGCCCGGCGGTACCTGACGTCTCACATCCAAGCTGCTCGAGCCAAGATCTCAGATTGCGCGTCGGCGCCGAGATCAAAGCGCAAAGCGCGCGCTCTTATTCGAGAGGGTTCATTCACATGCATGGTCTCAATCGTCCACTCACACGCCAGCTGGCGCCCATCGCGCCGCGCCGGCCGACGTTTTCCGCCCACCATGGCATCGAGCTGGTGGATGAATATGCCTGGCTGCGGGCCGGCAATTGGCAGGACGTGATGCGCGATCCAGGCGTGCTCGATCGCTCCATCCGCGACTATCTCGAGGCCGAAAACGCCTACACGGAAACGGCTCTTGCCGACACGGCTCTCCTTCAGGATGGGCTCTTTGCGGAAATGAAGGCGCGGCTTAAGGAGGACGATAGCTCCGTGCCCGCACCAGACGGGCCCTACGAGTACTACGTCAGCTATGTGATCGGCGGCCAATATCCACGACTGTGCCGCAGGCCCCGCGGTGGCGGCGCGGAGGAGATTTTGCTCGACGGCAACAAGGAAGCCGAGGGCAAAGCCTATTGGCAGTTGGGCGCCACCGCCCACAGCCCCGACCATCGCTACCTTGCCTACGCCGTCGACCGGAAGGGGTCCGAGCTCTTCACCATCAAGATCCGCGACCTCGCCACCGGCAAGGACCTGCGCGAGGCCATGCCGGACACTCGCAGCGCCATCATCTGGGGAGCCGACAGCAAAACGCTGTTCTACGTCCGGCTCGACGCCAACCAGCGTCCCTTGTTCGTCTATCGCCACCGCCTGGGAACGCCCGGCAAATCCGATGTTCTGATCTATCAGGAGAAGGACATCGGCTTTTACGTTGGCGTCGGGCAAACCCAATCGTCGCGCTACATCACCATTGAGGCACACGATCACCAGACCAGCGAGGTCTATCTGATCGAGGCCGATCGACCCCAGAGCGATCCGCGCCTCGTCGTGGCCCGTGTGCACGGCCACGAGTACGCCATCGAGCATCAGGGCGACCGCTTGATCATCACCACCAACTCCGGCGGTGCGGAGGACTTTCGCATTTGCGAGGCGCCCGTCTCGGCACCCGAGCAGGCCAACTGGCGCGAGATCGTGCCCCACAAGCCGGGCCGGCTGATTTTGGAAACCGTCGCCTACAAGGACCACCTGGCCCGCCTTGAGCGCGAGGACGGGTTGCCGCGCGTGGTGGTGCGGCGCTTCGCCGACGGTGCCGAGCACGCCATCGCCTTCGCCGAAGAGGCCTACTCGCTCGGCATGTCGGCGGGCTTCGAGTTCGACACGACAACGGTCCGCTTCACCTATTCGTCCATGACGACGCCGGCCCAGGTCTTCGACTACGACATGGAGGCGCGCACGCGCATTCTGCGCAAGACCCAGGAGGTGCCGAGCGGCCACGATCCGGCCCATTATGTCACGCGCCGCCTGTTGGCGCCGGCGCCGGACGGCGAAACCGTGCCGATATCCCTCCTCTACAAGAAGGACACCCCGCTTGACGGCTCGGCGCCGCTGTTCCTCTACGGCTACGGCGCCTATGGCATTTCCATTCCTGCGGCGTTCTCCACGAGCCGGCTGTCGCTCGTCGACCGCGGCTTCATCTTTGCCATCGCCCACATCCGCGGTGGCAAGGACAAGGGCTACCGTTGGTACACCGAAGGCAAGCGGGAGAAGAAGGTCAATACCTTCACCGATTTCCTCGCTGCGGGCGAGTTTCTCGTGGCAGAGGGTTACACGCGACGCGGCCGCATCGTCGCCAATGGAGGCTCGGCCGGCGGAATGCTCATGGGCGTGGTCGCCAACATGGCCCCCGACCTCTTCCTCGGCATCATCGCCGATGTGCCCTTCGTCGATGTCCTCAACACCATGCTCGACCCCGATCTCCCGCTCACGCCGCCGGAATGGCCGGAATGGGGAAATCCCATCGAGTCCAAGGCGGATTTTCAAATCATCCGCTCCTACTCGCCCTATGACAACGTCGCTGCCAAGGCCTACCCGCACATTTTCGCCTACGCGGGGCTCACCGACCCGCGCGTGACCTATTGGGAACCGGCCAAGTGGATCGCACGCCTGCGCCACCTCAATACCAGCCAGAACCTCATCCTGCTCAAGACCAACATGGAGGCAGGCCACGGCGGCGCGTCGGGTCGCTTCGAAGCGCTGAAGGAACTGGCGCTCGACTACGCCTTCGCGCTCAAAATTGCCGATATGACGGAGGTATCTTGCACCAGCGGGCGGGCCGCCTAGAACCGTGCCCGTCGCCGGCGAGCCCAACCAGGCTCATGTGGTGCAACGGGCGGTTGCAAGGCGGTCCTTGGCGCCACCCCGGCCAGCGCGCCGGCGTCACTTACACGTCCATCTCGCCGCCATCGTCACCGGAATCGAAAGCCGGATCGTTGCCGTCGTCCTCGTAGCCGGCCTGCTCACTGCCCGGATCGTTGTCGCGGTCGTCGACATAGGTCTCTTCTTCGTAGCTATCGGGGCGTGTGCCGGCATGGGCTCCGCCACCCAGCATATTGCGGATGCTGTCCGCTACCAGGACGCCGCCTGCAACGCCCGCGGCGGTCGCGAGCGCCGAGCGCATAAAACCGCCAGAGGCCGCCGGTTGGGCCGGGGAAGCTTGTGGCGGAGGCTGGCCTTGGGACCAGGGCGCGGCACGGCCCTCGTCACGGCTGCCATAGGCTGTGGGCGTGGCGCGTGAGCCGACCTGGGGAACGCTCGAACGGGGGTCGGGGGTGTTGCGGCTGCCCCAATAGCCGCTGAGGAAGCCGCCCGAGCGAGCCCCGCGCGATCTGTCACCTTCCTCCATGCTGCGCACCTGCTCCTCGAGGTCCTGGAGCCGCGTGTTGGCGGCCTCCAGCGCCTGTTCCTGGACGAGCACGGACTGCACGAGCATGTAGATGCCGTCCGGATTGGCGCGCACAAGCTGGTTGATCAGCGCCTCGGCCTCGCGATCCTTCTCAGGCGCGCCGTAATTGCGCATGCGCTCGAAAAGCTGGGTGATGAGCTGGCGTTCATCGGCGTTCATGGCATCCCTCCTGGGTGCGTGAATGCCCACCATATCGGGTGGCGCAAGCGGCTTGGCAATGCCAATGTTAATCGTATTTGCGCCTCTCCTGGGCGGTCTGCCGAACGAAATCAGAACAGTGCCCCCCGTGCTGCGACCGGCCAGAGGCACTCGACGCTGGCCTTGGCCCCCCCAAGACCGCGCACGCCGACGTACCAGTCGTGCAGATTGACGGTGGGATCGCAGTGGCCGGGTACGAGCAGAAGCTTGTCCCCTCGGCTCGGCCGCACGTGCGAGGCGGCGGCGTCGATGACGCCGTGTTCATCTGAGGGACGGTGATAGAGGGCGCCAGGCAGACGCCAGGGCACGGGCATGCCGCTGTCGACAGCGAACGCTTTAAGCCCCGCATCGACGACCAGCCGCTCGGGCACCGGCGCGCTCATGACGGTGGCATAGACGAACAGCGCGTGTTCGAACGTTGCCACGGGCTTACCATTGGCGCCCATGTTGCGGGCATAGTCGGCATCCATGAAGATGTAGGAACCGGCCTGCAGCTCGGTGTAGATCCCGCTCGCCGCCTCGTTCTCGTAGGTGCCCGTGCCGGCGCCGGTGACGCACTCCGCCTGCAGTCCGATCGCCCGGAGGGCAGCCTGCGTCGCACTTACATGCTCGACGGCCTGTGCCACGCGCGCCTGCCGTTCGCGCGCCTCGCGTACGTGCTGCGCCGAGCCGTAATAGGCTTGCAACCCGGCAAAGCCCAGGTGAGGTGAGCCCGCGATGCGCTCGGCCAGGCGCGCCGCGGGTGCACCTGGCGAAACGCCGCAGCGACGTCCGCCCACATCGATCTCAACCAGCACATGGAGCCGCGCATCCGCCTTGGCCGCCGCCGCCTCGAGCTCGGTCACGCCATCGGGATCGTCGACGCACACCGCTATTCTCGCGCGGCGGGCAAGTCGTGCGAGACGATCAACCTTGGCGCTACCCGCCACCTCGTTGGTGACGAGCACGTCGGCGATGCCGCCGTTGACCATCACCTCCGCCTCGGACACCTTCTGGCAGCACACACCCACCGCCCCGAGCGCCACCTGTTTGGCGGCGATGATCGGCGACTTGTGTGTCTTGGAGTGGGGTCGCAACCTAACGCCGGCCTTGCGTGCAAACTCGGCCATGCGCGAGAGGTTGCGCTCGAAGGCGTCGAGATCGACCAGCAATGCCGGCGTGTCGACCTCGGTGAGCGCCGCGCCGACGGCGGCCGGTGACGGTAAGGGCATCGGGGATCTCCTGGCTGGGCAACTTGCGCCAGCATACCGCCACCATGGCCATCTGCCCATTTCCCCCGTGCACGTTCGCTGCCCGCTTGCATTGGCTGCATCTCTCCGCGTTTGGGGCCCCGCCAAAATCGAAAGGGCCGCACGAGGCGGCCCTTTTTTGTCGCCATTCTCTTCGCGGCCTAAGCTGCCCTTGATAGGGACGTTGGCGCCTTTGCGTCGGTGCCGTCCTCCTCGCGTGCCGCCTCCGACCGCAGCGCGATGCCGAAGTAGCGCGTGCGCTTGCCGATCCGCTCCTTTTTCACGCCCAACTCGCCGATCTCACGGGTGACCCTGGGATGCGCGAAGGGTTCCTTGTCGTTGTGCTCGCACCAGCGGCAATACTCCTCGTAGAGTTCCGTCGACGTGAGGCTTGAGCCTTCCGTGGCAGCGACGACCCTTTCTCGATAGAAGCGTTGCACGTCGCTGTCGGGTACGCCGCGGGCAACGCGGTTGTCGTTGGCGCCGAACCGGCGCGCCATCGGCGGCCCGCCGGCAACCTGCTCCTCAGTTTCCCCCGCGGTGGACCGCATCGCCGCCGCCTCGATCTCACAGCCAACCATTTCGGCCGGCGGCAGCGATTTAGCGCCTGGCGCGGCGCCGGCCGCGAGCGCAGTCTCAGACTGCCGCGTTGCCACACGGTCATGGATGCGCCAGTGGGCGAACGCCACGTACATGCCAAAGCCCGACCCGATCTCAATCAACAAGGCAACGAAGATGGTGAGCGCGGTCTGCACTTTGTCGACAGCAAGCCCGGTTATCTTGGCAAGGACGCTCGCCTGCGGGTCGGCCTCGGCCATGACCGTGCCGCCCGTGGTATTGGCGAGCTTGGCTTCGTTGTCGGCGATACGCGACTCAAGCTTCTGCGATTCCTGAGCGGAGGCGAACTCCGCGTTGAGCTTGTGGAACTGCTGGCAGAACTCGCGGGCGGCCTTGCCCGAAATTTCCGCGCATTCATGGGTGAGCAGCCACTGTCGCTGCGCCTTCAGCACGTTGAGCTCTGCGGCAACGGTCTCGGCAGGCCGATGCGCTGGGATCCAAGTCAACTGCTCCTCGGCGCGTTTGGAGTCGGCGCGCAAATCCTTGTAGTGGGCGGCTTGCACGGCGCGCTGACCGGTGGTGTCGAGGCGGTTGAGCGCGGCATGGCCCAGCGCCGAGGTCATGGAGTAGCCCGTGACGACGGCCCACACCAGCCCGGCTGCCAGCGCCTGGGACCACATACGGTTGCGGATGGCCGCGAAAAAGAAGAACGGCACGAGCGCCTTGAAGCAGTCAGCGGCTGCCGATGCCGCCCCATAGATCTGCCCATCCAAGGCCGTCTTTCCGAGACTGAATCCGAAGCGGTAGTTCATGGCAGCGGACACGGCGAGCAGAATGCCCGCTGCGACCACCCCCAACACGCCCAAGGCATGCCTTGCCATTGACGCCCCCTTTGTTTTTATCGGACCACGGTCGGTGGCCGAGTGCACGCGGCGAGGCGGCGCGTCGAAATCGAAAACCACTGGCCCGGAAATCCAACCTGCGCACCCTTGGGCACGCCCCACTGCCCGCGCGACACGGAGCAACCCCCCGCGCCGGCGACAGCGATCGCACGCGCTCAAAGCCATCCAGCCTGTGGCAGAAGCTGCGGGGTGATCGAGTTTTGCACAGTGGCCACGCCTGCGTGGGCATCGCCTTATGCACAAGCCCCGAGACCCGAACACGCACGACGCAGCATATGCTGACGCAACCCCCTCGGATCCTTACGCTACGCGATTCGTAGCTTTTTGTTAATAGATTCAGTTGCGTATGCGCCTGACCCAGCATTTTGACCCAATCCGCCGCCACGCGAGAGCCGCAATTGGGGCACTTGGCGCCGGCTGCGGGGTGCACCGACCATCCACGCATTGTCCACGGGGATGCCAGGCTTTTGCACCGCCTGCACCCATCCCACGCCCCCTCGACCCACAGGCGGCATAGACCGCGGCGGCGAATCCATTTGCCCGGATGCTGTGATCGGGAGCACAATGCCGCCCCATTGGCTCGTGGCGGTCGCCAAGGGTTGGCGAGGTGACGCCCTCTCGATCGGTGCAAGGTCCTGCCTTGTACAATGCGATTGGGCCGTAAGCCCTTGCCTTGGACAATGAAACTCCAAGAAACTCCAAGCCGAGAAACTCTAAGCCGAACCCGAGACCCCCGTGTGGACGGCAGGACGAAAGCGCAGCGTGGCTCGGGCGTGACGGCGTTGGCGTTCAGGAGCTCCCATGAGTAAAACGGCTGGCGTCGTGCTCATCTTGGGCGGGTTAGGGCTTGCAGCGTTCGCAATGTCCCCCGAGGTCGCCCTGATGGGCCAAGGCGCAGCGAGGCGGGCGGAGGAAGGAAAGATCACCACCGCGGAGGCAAAGGTCGCCGAGCCGGTGGCGGTGCCACGCGCCCAACCGGTGCTGCGGCGAGCCGCCGTGCCGCGCCCCGAGGCAGGCCCCCCTAATTCGGCGCCTGTGATCGTCACGCTTGCACCGCGTTCCCAAGAGGCCGGGGTGGCGCGGGTGGCGACGATTCCCAGGGATCGCGACAGCCTCGCCCGCGAGCTGCAAAAGGAGCTGCGCCGGGTTGGCTGCTATGAGGGTGAGCTCAACGGGGTGTGGACGCCCGCCACGCGGCGCGCCATGAAGACCTTCACCGATCGCGTCAATGCCACC
>DATBGH010000028.1:0-12410 GCA_036558085.1 Hyphomicrobiaceae bacterium | reverse complement strand
CCCAGCAGCGATGATCTGCACATCTCGGTGCTGCTGTTCCTTGCCATGGAGCGGGTTTCGATCCCGCGCGAGCGCTTGGCCTTTGCGCTCTGCCGAACCCTCTCGCGGCGGGAAGAAAAGGGGGCACGCGCCTATCTGGAGAGCTTCGGCTTTTCCGTGCTCGAAGGCGCGATCCCGGAAGACCTTGCCTATCGTGATGCCATGAAGATCGGCAAGTCGATCGGCGAGAGCGGCCGCAGAGAGCTTGATCGCCGTGCCCACGACGTTATGGCCGACATCTTGCGCAAGGCCGGCGCAAGCATCGACAAGAAGCACACCGATCGTGGCCGGTAGCATCGATCGGCGCGGCCCTACCAGCGCCCCGATGGGAGTTGCCCCCGGCGTTGTCGTCCATCGCGCTAGGCAACGCCACCGGGCGCCAGCGGATGTCTCGCTGGGTGCATGCACCTCCAGGGAGCTTTTACGCAGCAGGTTGTGGGAATTAACAGAGTTCATTGCGGGGCGCGCGCTCGGCGCTGTCGTTGCGCCCGGTCGAACGAGGCGACCAGCAAGGCGCGGGCGACGCCAACGATGGGCGCCCCAGGAGGATTGGGCGCCAAACCCGGGCATTGGCGAGCGGTGGACCCCAAGCCCACGCCCTTTGTCTGGGGGCTGGCGGCTCGTGCGGAGCGGCCCTGATGCCGCAGCCCCCGGCCAAATCAACAGGTCTGCCACAAAGCCGCCAAGGTCGAACACAATTTGGCGATAAACTAACGATTCTGCATGTGCATGCAGTGACGGGGCGAAACGCATGTCCGCCATCTGGCGCACTCCGATTTACGGGTTTCTCGGCGCCGTTGTCTCCATCTGCGCCACCGCCGCATACGCCGAAGAGATGCTCGTCATGCCGTTCCGGTGCTCGATGATTGCCGGGCGGCCCGTTCTGACGCCCTCCTCGGACGAAGGCTACCGGATCCTGGGTCCGCGCGAACAGCGCACCTTCTCAGCGTGTTCACCCGTTCATCCGGACACCTGCAAACAGTGGATGGTGCATCGCTTCGAGCTTGAGTGTGGGGGCACGCGCGTGTCGTGGGCGTCGGTTGCGGTTGCGGCCGATGGACCGCGCAATCCGCGCGCCTGGATCGAGGACGGTCAGGTGCGCGTGCGGATGGGACCGTGGTGGAACATGCCGCCGGGCGATCCATGTGGGCGAACTGGCCTCTACGAGGATCGCTGGCGGGCGCGAGAGTTCGCGCGCTATTGCGCCGAGCGCCGGGGCACCCTACCGCCCGCGGTCGTCGACATGCCCGCGGGTTTTGCCCCGATGCTTGGCACGGGAGGCATTTTCGTTGCAACTGGCGCCCCCCGCAGCGGGGGCGCCCCACAGGTGGCGTCGGCCGTGCCGCCGGCGCATGCGGTGCCATCGCGTCCGCCGCCACCGCACGACGCGGCAAAGGAGATTGCCAAGCGGCCGACTGCGCCGCCGGAGCAAACTTCGAAGGCGCCGCCTCCGGCGCTGGCGGCCGCACCGGCAGCCCCGGCGCCGCCGGGAACGGCGGAGCATCCAACCATCATCAACCGGGCAGAGCCGCCCCAGGAAGCTGCACCACCGCCACCGCCCAAGGAGCTGCCGCCCAAGGAACTCTCACCCAAGGAGCTGCCGCCCACTGCCGAAGACGGCGCAGCAAAGTTCGGCGCACCGGCGCTCAAACAGGCTGCCGAGCAACTGCCGCCGGCGCCAGCTCGCAACGACACCGCTTCCGCTCAATCGATCGAGGTGAGCCTCATCAGCATGGCAGGGACACCCGTTGCGATGCTGGCGGGGTTGGCCATGATCGCTGCGTTCACGGCAGGGACGTTCGCGTGGCTGCGCAAACATGAGCGCGCCTCCCGGGCCGGAGCGGCATCGCGGGAATTCGCATCCGCGTCCCTGACGCCCGCGCAGAACGCTGTCACGATCAACGCCAACGTTGAACCCAACGCGGGCCCGCCTTCAACGCCGGTTTACGCCTCGACGTTCCTGCGTGGCCCCACTTGGATCCCCCGCAACCGCGCCGAGGCTCTGACCGTTCTGGGCATGGGTGTGACACCGGATGCGACTCAGGTTGCCATCAAGAGGATCGTCGACGGGCTGCGCTTGAGCTGGCATCCCGACCACGCAAAAGATGAGGCCGACCGCCAATCGCGCGAGAGTCGCCTGAAACAGATCAACGCCGCCTGGGACATCTTGAACGGTGTGCGGGCCGAGGCATAAGGCGCACAGCGCGTACAAGAGAAACCGGGCGTTGGTATTGCCGGTGTTGATGGGCTCCCATTTCCCTTCGCAGTGAACGTACGTGAGAATTGCTTGGCACTTCGGGCCAGAAGGGCCGGTTGCCGTCTTGCGCGACTGCCCCGCAACCAGAGAAGCCCCGCAACCAGAGAAGCCCGAACAAGAGAGGAATGCGCGCGGACTGTGCTGTGCATTTCCGGTGCTTCACCGAGCCCGTGCCGTCCCTAAATAGGCGGCAATGACAGCCGGATCCTGCAACACCGCGTCCGGTGCACCCGACGCCAGCGTCCTGCCGTAATTTAGAACATGCACCCGGTCGGCGAGGTCTGCCACCATCTGCATGTCGTGCTCGATCCAAATCATGGGCAGCTTGAGGTCGTGTTTGATGCGCAGAATGAACCGCGCCAAGTCGTCCCGCTCGTCGCGGGTGAGGCCGGCCGAGGGCTCGTCGAGCAAGAGCAGCGACGGCTCCAGCGCCAGCGCGCGGGCGAGCCCAACGATCTTCTGAACGCCAAATGGCAGCGCGCCAGCGGGAACGTGCCGCACGCGCTCCAGCTCCACGAATTCGATGATGCGCTCCACCGCCTCCCGATGCACGACCTCTTCGCGGCGCACGACGGGCAAAAACAGCATGCGCTGCAGGGGATTGGTGGTGAGCCGGGGATGCCGTCCCACCATGATGTTGTCGAGAACGCTCATGTGCCCGAACAATTCAACGTGCTGGAACGTACGGCCAAGCCCAAGCCTTGCCACCGCGCAGGAAGTGAGGCTCGAAATGTCCCGCCCGCGGAAACGGATGCGGCCGTCACCCCGGTAGATGCGGTTGATGCAGTTGAAGGCACTGGTTTTGCCCGCGCCGTTGGGCCCGATCAGCGCGAAGAGCTCCGCAACGCCAACCTTGAACGATAGGCGCTCCAACACGGTGAGACCGCCGAAGCGCAGGCTCAGGTCTTCTACCTCGAGCTCAGCCATACCACCTCCGGCTGCGGCGGTACTGCTTCACCTCCCGATAGCTGCGGCGGGTGCCGCCGCTGGTACGGCCCAGGTAGAATTCCTGGATGTCGGCGTGGCTCTTCAACCTCGCCGCATCGCCGTCGAGCACGGTGCGACCGTTCTCCAGGACATAGGCATAGTCGACGATTTCCAGCGCCACTGCCGCGCTCTGTTCGACCAACACCACCGTGATACCGAGCTCGCGCTTGATCTCGATAAGCCGGCCCATGAGGTCGTCCACCGCCACCGGCGAGAGGCCCAAGGACAGCTCATCGATGAGCAAGAGCACGGGCCGGCACACGAGCGCGGAGGCGATCGCGAGCATCTGCCGCTCCCCACCTGACAACAATCCAGCCAGGCGCAAACGCAGCTCGCCAAGTTTCGGGAAGAACTCGACGACCTTAGCCTCCCACCGTCGCCGCTCGGCCGCGTTCGCACGCGGTCCCGCCGGCACCATCAGGTTCTCGGCAACCGTGAGATTGGGAAAGACCTTCTCACGCTCCGGCACGAGCGCAATCCCGGCGCGAGCGATGCGGTGCGGCTCGCCGTTGTCGATGCGCATCCCCTTAAATGAGATGCTGCCGTCGCTGACGCGCGCATCATCGATGCCATGAAAGCCCGAGATGGCGCGCAGCAGCGTGGTTTTGCCGGCGCCGTTGGTGCCGAGAACGCCGATGATTTGCCCCTGCGGCACGACGAGCGAGACGCCCTGCACGGCCGTGATGGCGCGCCGATAGACCACCTCCAGCTTCTCTACCTTTAGGAGAGCCTCGCTCATCGCGGTCGTCCCGCCAGCGGACGGTATTTGAACGGCCACAAGACGAAGTAGGTCTCGATACGCCGCCAGATGCCGACGAGACCCAACGGCTCCAGCACAAGGAACAGGATCATCACCAGGCCGAACGCGGTGTAGTTCACGGCAAACAGCAAGCCGGCGTAGCGCTGTGCACCCGGCAGCGCACCGAGCAACGCTTCGATGCCGTAGGGAAAGAGCGTGACAAACAGCGCGCCGAGGAGGGCGCCCAAAAGCGAGCTCATACCGCCGATGATGATCATTGCCACGTATTGGATCGACAGGAACAGTGAGAAGGCCTCCACCGACACAAAGCCGCGGTAGTAGGCAAAGAGCGCGCCGGTCACGGCGGTGATGAGCGAGGAGAGGACAAACGCCAGCAGCTTATGGGCCGCCACCTCAATGCCGAGCGCTTCCGCCACCGTTTCGTTGGCCCGGATCGCCGCCCACGCTCGGCCGGTGCCGCTGCGCAGGAGATTGACGCACAGCAAGAGCGTACCGGTCGCGGCCAGTCCCAGCACGAAGTACCACGCACGCCCACTGGTGAGGGCATGGCCGCCGATCGAAGGCGGATCGATGACGATCCCCGTCGAGTAACCTCGCCTGGCCTCGTACTCCCCACCGCAATAGATGACGAGAAAGTGCAGGGCCAGCGTGCTTACCGCCAGGTAGAGGCCGCGCAGCCGCAGAGAGGGTAGCCCGAAAAGCAAACCGAGCAGGCTGCCGACCAGTGCCGCTGCCGGCAACGTGATCCAGAACGGTGCTCCGATCTCCTTGGCCAGAATGCCAACGGTGAAAGCGCCCGCTGCCATCAACCCGGCATGCCCTAGCGATACCTGCCCCGCAAAGCCCGTAAGCAGCATGAGCGCGAGCGCGCCGATGGAGGCCAGGAACACCTGGTTGGCGAGATCGATGAGGAACGCCGATGCCAGGAACGGCAAGGCTGCCAGCACCGCCAGCAATGCCACCAACGCCCATCGCTCACGCGGCGTCTGGACCAGCTTGAGGTCCTGCGCGTACCCGGTTCGGAAGTGGCCGCTGGCACGAGGCTGCCTAGACACGGTCGAGCTCCTCGCGCGTGCCAAACAACCCCCACGGCCACACCACCAGCACCGCGATCAGCACTGCAAACGGCACGACTTCCGACAGCAGCGGGTCGACGTAGTGGATGAGCAATACCTCGGCCGCGGCCACGATCAGTGCACCGACAAGTGCGCCGAGCAGGCTGTCGAGCCCGCCTACCAGTGCAGCGGGGAATGCCTTCAGTCCGATGGTGGCCATGGTCTGGTCGAGGCCCTGGTCCATCGCGATCAACATGCCGGCCATGGCGCCAATCAGGGTCGAAAGTCCCCAGGCCATCGCGTAGATGATGTGCAGATTGATGCCGCGCTGCGCCGCCAGCAGCGGCTTCTGCCCCGCCGCGCGCATGCGCACGCCCCAGCGGCCGAAGCGCAGGAAGATGAAGAGGCTGCCGTAGACGAAGATCATGGTGGCCACCAACAATGCCGCGCACAGCGACATTCGCGCTCCCCCGGGAAGCGCAATGGCAGAGTTGGTGATGTTGAGCCGCTGCGCGGGATAGTGCTGCTGCGCCGACCAGATGAGCACGGTGGCGCCGCGCAATAGAATGCCGAGTGCCACCGTGGTGAGCACCGCCGCCAGCACCATTTCCCCCGTCATCTTGCGCATCAAGAAGAGGTAGACCATGACGCCGACGAACCCGCTCAAGCCCAGTGCGGCTGCGATCGCCGCCGCCCAGTGGCCGCCAAACTGCGAGGCCGTCACCAGCAGCAGATAGGCACCGAGCATCATGAGCTCGCCGTGGGCGAGGTTCAGCACCCGGCTCACACGGTAGATGAGCACATACCCGCATGCGATGAGGGCATAGATGGCGGTTAGCACCGCGATGTTGACCGCAAGCTGCAAGGGCCTCTCCATCGCCGATCGCTCGGACTTGCGCGAGAACCGCACGATCCCCGCACTTGCGGAGCCCCACCGATCTGCTTCACTTGAGCTGCACACCTGAGGCGCATCACGTGAGCCGCATCACCAAAGGCGCATGCCCCCTTACAGGGCTCCTCACGCGCCGCGCAAAGGCAAGGGGCGGCCACCATCACCCCAGCTACTTTACATCGAACGCCGTCCAGTCCTTCACCCTGAGGATCGCGCCCTTGGCCTCATCCCAGGCGTACACGCGATAGTATTGGCGCGTGCGGAAATGGTTGTCCTTGGTCCATGCGATGGGGCCACCGCGCAGCCCCTTGGTATCCACCGTGAGGTTGGCCATGGCAGCGGCGAGCTTGTCGGCGCTTGCCGGCCAGCCCGCAGCCTTCAGCGCCGCCTCCACCACCATGCCGGCAATCCAGCCCTCCGCCATTTGCTGTGCTGGATACTGCACACCCGCCGCTTTCGTGGCCTCGGCGATCTCCTTGTGGATCGGCAGTCCGTCCTGGAAGAGCGCGTTGGCGCCAATGACGTAGAACTTGCCATCCTTGAGGCGCGCCAGTTCGCCCTCGGCCTCAATGTGCGCCCAGGCAACGTACTCGCCCTGCCAGCCGAGGCGGCGGAGAGCTTCCAGGGTACGCACCTGGGTGACCCAGGGCGCCCAGGAAAATACCCAGTTGGCGCCGGCATCCTTGAGCTTGGTGGCAAACGGCGTGTAGTCCGGGGTGGGCGGTGGTATGATCTCCTTGTCGACCACGGTCATGCCGAGCCCGGGCGCCTGTTGTTCGGCAAAATCCATCTCGCCGCGCGAGAGTGGGATGGCCATCGCGGAGAAGCCGATCTTCACGGGTTCCTTGGCCGTCTCCTTGATGAAGGCCAGTGTGGCGCGGCTGTCGTAATTGGCCGCGAACGCGGTGGTGCAGAACTGCAAGGGGTCGGCCGGCGGGTAGACGTCCTTTGGACACACCGAGCTCGCAAACAGAACCGGTACGCCGGCCCGTTTGGCCTCCGCCACCACCGGCGCGTAGGTGGACGAGAGCGAGGCGTTCATCATGAGGATGACGTTGTCTTGAGCGATCAGCTTCTTGGCGTTGGCGGTGGCCTTGCCGGGCTCGGCCGAATCGTCCTGCAAGATGAGGTTGACCTTCTTGCCATTGATGCCGCCGGCCGCATTGACGCGCTCAAGATAGACGCGCAGCGCTTCCACCGCCGGAGCATAGGTGCTGGCCGGTGGACCGGTGAGGGCGCCCGTCAGGCCGATGGTGTAGGCATCCTCGGCCCAGGCCGGCCAATGCATGAGCACCGCCACGGCGGCGCTCGCAGCCAGTTTCGAAAGCATCGTTTCCTCCCAACGCTAGGCGCTTCAAGCGCGCACAACCCCCGACCGGCGCATCAGGCCAGCGCCTTTCCCGCACTCTCCGCCAGCAGCTTTTCTTCCCGGTCGTCGTACATCTCCTCCAGAAGGTGTCGGTAGCGCTCATGCATGGCCTGACGCTTGACCTTGCGCGTCGGCGTAATGGGCTCCCCTTCCTCTTCTGGGTCGAGCGCCTTGGGCAAAATGCGGAACGCCTTGACCTGCTCGGCACGCGCGAGCTGTTGATTTAACTTGTCGATCTCGCGGCCGATCAGGGCGTGCACCTTGGGGTGTCCAGCAAGCGATGTAAAACCTGTATAGGCCACCTCGTTGCTGCGTGCCCAATCGGCCACCGTTTCGAAATCGATCTCGATGAGCGCAGTCAGATATTTTCGGCCGTGCCCAAAGACGATGACCTCGGCGAGATAGGGGCTCGCGCGCAATGTGTTTTCGATGAACGACGGCGAAATGGTCTTGCCGCCCGAGGTGACCAGGAAATCGCGCGCTCGATCGACGAGGCGCAGGCAGCCGTCGCGCCATTCGCCGATGTCGCCGGTGTGCATCCAGCCGTCGGTGCCGAGCACCGCCAACGAGGCTTCGGGCTTGTTCCAATAGCCCTCGAAGAGATCGGGCGAGCGCACCAGAATCTCCCCGTCGTTTCCGAGCCGCACCTCCAACCCCCCGACCACGCGACCGACATCGCCAGGCCGCGGGAAGGGCCCTTGCTGTCCCGCGATGATGCCGCCGGCCGTCTCGGTTTGACCGTAGATCTCGCAGACATTGACACCCAGCATGTGCCAGACGGCCATGGTCTCCGGCGGCAGCGGTGCACCGCCACAGATCACGAGCCCCAGTGCGGCGAAACCGATCTTGTTGCGGATGGGGTGGAACACGGCGGCGCTCCAGAGGGCGTAGCTGGCCGCCGCCAGGGCGCTCGTCGAACCGGCCCAGCGTCGCTTGACGTGGCCGCGCGCGAACGCCATGGCGCAGTTTAGGGCAACGCGCTTTAGGGGGGAGGTCCAACCCGCCTGCACCAGCATGTGAGCGGCGAGTTTCTGCAACAGACGCGGCACGGTGAAGAGCACGGTCGGCGCCGTCTCAAACAGCGTTTCCGCCAGGTCCTCGGCCGTCTCGCCGATGTGGGGCACGAGGCGCGCGATCAACGGCAGCGTGATCGCGATGTCGCGGCCGAGCACGTGGCAGAGGGGCAGGTAGGCAACCGTGCGATGTTCTCGCTCGAGCAGCGTGGGGTATTGTGCCAGGAGGGAAGAGGTGGCGGCCAGATGCTTGCCGTGTGTGATCACCGCCCCCTTTGGATGACCTGTGGTGCCCGAGGTGTAGACGATGAAGGCTGGCTGTTCCGGCCGCAGCTTGGCCACCTCTCCGGAGAGCCAGGCAAGGTCTCCATCCCGACCGGCCGTGCAAAGCGCGGCGTAGCCAACGAGCTTCTCGTGCGCCAGCGCGAAGAGCGCCCGTTCATCGATCACCACGATGGCGCGCAGCGCCGGTAGCCGGTCGAGGCATGGGCGGATGCGATCGAGGTACTCTTGGTCCTCGGCGATGAAGAGCACCGCACCGCCATCGCGCATCTGATATTCGACCTCCTCCGCCGACGCGGTCGGATAGATGCCGTAGACGATGGCGCCCAGCGCCTGCGCGGCGAGATCGCAGACCAGCCACTCCTCGCAGACATCCGCCATGATGGCGATGCGCTCGCCCGCCTTGAGGCCGTGGGCCGCAAACGCCTTGGCCGTATGCGCCACCATCTGGGCATACTGTGCCCACGTGCGCTGGCGATAGAGCCCGAGGGCCTTGGAGCGGAACGCCACCTCTTGCGGTGAGTGCTGCGCCCGCTCCAGCAACAGCGCCGGCGCCGTCGTCGTGCGCAACTCGTCGGCGGAGCGTGGCCGGAGGGCTTCACGCATGGCGTCGACCTTGGCCTCCCGCATCGCCCGCATTTGCGGCAAGCCCATTGGCAATCAGCTTGGCAAATTGAGCCGCGATGCGCCCCATGTCCTTGCCCTGGTCGGAGGCACGCCAGTTGATCACGGCGTTGCACATGCCAAGCACAGCCAGCATGGCGAGCCGCGCGTCGGTGCCGCGCACGATGCTTCCGTCGGCGATGCCGGCGCGGATCACATGCTCGAAGGAGCGCTCGATCGCCCTCGTCTTGCGCCCTAAGCGGCGGCGACTGGCGTCCGGCAGGTAGCGCCGCTCGTTGATGAAGACCTTGACGTAGTCCTGGCGCGTCTCGATGGGAGCCAGATGCGCCGCGATCAAGCGCGCGAGCTTGTCGAGCGGAGCACCTTTGCTTTTCACCACCGCCTCGGCCGCCTCCACGAACCCGTCGGTGCCGCGCAGACACACCGCTTCCAGCGCCGCCTCCTTCGACGTGAAGTAGTAATAGAGGCTGGCCTGGCGCATGCCGAGCACATCGGCGATGGCCTGGGTGGAGGTGCCGTGGTAGCCGCGCTCGGCGAACACGCGCGCGGCCGCATCGATGATCTCCTCCGCGCGTCGCAGCGGCTTGCTGTTGCGAACGAGCCGCGCACGCGGAACATGGGTGGTCATCGCCGGCCAAAGCCCAAACTTCGCTCTGGCTTGCTCTATACTGCTATAGAATCTATGCGTCTATCGAAAAGCGGCTACTACACAAGGACCCCCCCTCGCATGGGTGAAATGGTGAAGAGACCCCCATTCCGCGCCGACCACGTCGGCAGCCTGCTGCGGCCGCAGGAGTTGCGCGCAGCCTTCCGTCATCTGGCGCAGGGCAAACTCGCCGCCGCCCAGTTCACCGAAATCCTGCACAAGGCCATTCGCGACGTGGTGCGCCTGCAGGAAGAGGTGGGCCTTGAGGTCGTGACCGACGGCGAGTTTCGCCGCAGTTCCTATTGGGGCCGCTTTGTCGAGCGTTGCCGGGGTTTTGCGATCAAGCCGGCCCAGTTCAAATTCCGCAACGATGAGGGTGAGGAAGTCGATTTCACGGCCACCTACGCCACCGCGAAGGTGACACGCGACCAACCGTTGGCGGCCGATGAGTTCGCGTTCCTGAGCCAGGTGAGCAAGGTCACCGCCAAGATCACCATGCCGGCCCCGTCCACCATGCATTTCTACCGCTGCGGCGACTTCGCCGATCGAAGCGTGTATGCCGATGCCGCCAACTTCTTTGCCGACCTGGCTCGCATCTACCGCGCGGAGATCGCCGATCTCGTCAACGCTGGCTGCCGCTACATTCAGCTCGACGAGGTGGCCGTGGCCATGCTGTGCGACCCGGCCATCCGCGCCAAGATCGCAAGCTCCGGGCTGCAGCCCGATGGGTTGGTCGATCTCTACATCGCGGCCATCAACGATTGTGTCGCCGGCGTCGCACCCGACGTGGCCATTGGCGTGCACATGTGCCGTGGCAATTTCCGCGGCCGCTATCTCTCTGAGGGTGGCTACGAATCGGTCGCAGAACGCTTCTTTGCCAACACCCGCGTTACGCATTTCCTGCTGGAGTATGACAGCCCTCGCGCTGGCGACTTCAAGCCCTTGCGCTTTGTGCCGAGGGATAAGGGCGTGGTGCTCGGCCTCATCAGCACCAAGACGCCGGCATTGGAAACCCTGGAGGATCTTGAGCGGCGCACGGGCGAAGCGGCGAAGTTCATTGATCTCAATCGCTTGGGGCTCGGGCCACAGTGCGGTTTTGCCTCCACCGCCGCCGGCAACGCCATCACGCCAGCCGACCAGCGCGCCAAGCTCGGCCGCATCGTCGAGGCCGCCCGCCGGATCTGGGCGTGAAGGTGATCCAGATGCGCAACGCGGGCATGCGCGGGGGCTCGGAGCCCCAAGGCGCGGTGAGCTGCCCCTGAAGATGCGGGGCCAAGTCCAGCCGGGGGCGCAACCTCAGCGGCAGGGGAGCGCACCTCGCGGATAGCCCGCGGATTCCCCCCAGGATTGGCCCACGGATCGCCCACGGATTGCCCACGGATTGCCCACGGATTGGATGACGTCGGAGGCCGCCGGCTGCTAGGTTGGCCATTCCATTTTTGGAGGTTGCGCGCATGTCCCGGAGCTCATCCCGCTACGACCCCCGCACGTTCAAGGCACTCAGCTTTCACGACGCGGCTCAGCGTTTTCGCGACAAAACCGACACGCCGCGCGCCTATCTCGAGCGGTGTCTTGAGATGGTTCGCGAGCGCGAGCCCGTCGTCAAAGCCTTCGTCGCCCTGAACGAGCCCGGTGCCCGCACGGCAGCGGACGCCAGCAGCGCGCGCTGGAAGGCCGGGCGGCCGCTCTCGCCCATCGATGGCATGCCGATCGGCATCAAGGATCTGCTTGAGACCAGCGACATGCCCACGCAGATGGGCTGCGATGCTTTTGGGGGTCATTTTCCCAAACGCGACAACGCCGCCGTCTGGGCGCTGCGCCAAGCGGGCGCCATCATCCTTGGCAAGACCGCGACCGCCGAGCTCGGCGGATCGCATCCGCCGGCAACAACCAACCCCTTTGATCCAGCCCGCACCGCCGGTGGCTCGTCATCGGGCTCCGCGGCAGCAGTGGCTGCGCGGATGATCCCGGCGGCCATCGGGACGCAGGTCGGCGGCTCGATCATTCGTCCAGCCGCCTTCTGTGGAAATGTCGCCCTCAAACCCACCCAAGGTGCCATCAATCGCGGCGAGCGCCAGGCCACAAGCATGAGCACGCACGGCGTGCATGCGGGTTCGATCGAGGACGTGTGGCAGGTGGCCATCGAGATCGCCGAACGCGCCGGTGGGGACCGCGGCTGTCCTGGCCTCTATGGCCCGTGCCAAGCCCCACCAGCACAAAAGCCAAGCCGGCTAATCCTGCTGGAAACCGCAGGCTGGGCGCAGCTCGATGCCAACAGCAAATCGGCGTTCGGGGCCCTGCTCGAAGGCATCGAGCGTGCCGGCATTGAGGTGCTCCGGCGCACCGACACGCCACTCCTTGAGAGGCTCGAGGCCACAATCGCCAACGCGGCATCGGTCTGCAACGCCATCACGGGCTGGGAGAACCGCTGGTATCAAAGAAATCTTGTCAATGAGCATCCGCAGGGCGTTAGCGAGCGTGCCAAG
>DATBGH010000027.1:0-1542 GCA_036558085.1 Hyphomicrobiaceae bacterium | reverse complement strand
GTGTAGGTTGGGTCAAGTTCCCATGCGCGCGGAGCGCGCACATATGCTTCATGAAACGGGCCCCCCCGACGAGCGGAGTGCCTGCGGTTGGGCTAGCATGGCGTTGCCGCCGGCACAAAGGTCGGTTTCGCTTGGTGTTGCGAGCCCGTGGTCAAGTTTGGCCTGAGGACTTGTCGAGCACCTATGAGTGTTGCCCAGAGCACGTCGGGTAGACTTCGTTTTTTCCAGGTCCTCGCGCCGGTGGCATGGATCTCGGCTGTTGAGGAGGTGGCGATGAAAGTTCTGCATCGACGCTGCGCTGGCCTGGACATCCACAAGCTGGAGGTGGTGGCCTGCGCCAGGGTGTTGGTGGGTCGCAAGGTGGTGCACGAGGTGCGCCGGTTCGGCACCACGACGCGGGAGCTGACGGCGCTGGCCGAGTGGCTCAAGAGCCTCAAGGTCACGCACGTGGCGATGGAGGCGACCGGGGTCTACTGGAAGCCGGTGTGGCACATTCTGGAAGGCGATTTCACGCTGATCCTGGCCAATGCGCAGCACGTGCGCAACGTGCCGGGCCGCAAGAGCGACGTGAATGACGCGACCTGGATCGCCGATCTGCTGGCGCACGGCCTGATTGCGTCGAGCTTCGTGCCGCCGCAGCCGATCCGGGAGCTGCGCGACCTGACCAGGACGCGGCGGCAGGCGGTGGGCGAGGCGGTTCGTCACCAGCATCGCATCGAGAAGGTCCTGCAGGACGCCAACATCAAGCTGTCGTCGGTTCTGAGCGATCCGATGGGGGTGAGCGGGCGTCGCATGCTGGCGGCGATGGCGGCCGGCGAAAGCGATGCCGGCAAGCTTGCCGAGCTCGCCAGTCCGCGGCTGCAGTGCGGGCGCGGAGCGCTGATTGAGGCGCTCTCGGGCCGCCTGAGCGGGCACCATCGCTATCTGCTCGGCTGGCATCTGCGGATGCTCGATGAGATCGAGGCCAAGATCGCCGAGCTCGATCAGCGCATCGAGGTGCAGATCGCGCCCTTTCGCGCCCTCGTCCAACTGTTGACCGGCATCCCCGGCATCAAGGAGGTGGCGGCGGCGGCCATCATCGCCGAGATCGGCGCGGACATGAGCGTCTTCCCGACTGCCGGCCATCTCCTGAGCTGGGGCCGGATCGTGCCGCGGCTCGACGAGAGTGCCGGCAAGAAGCGCTCGCGGCGCGTCAAGAAGGGCGGCGCCTGGCTCAAGCCGGTGCTGGTGCAGTGCGCGCGGGCTGCGGCGCGCAAGCGGGGCAGCTACTACGGCGCCCAGTATCGGCGGCTCAAGGCGCGCATCGGCGACCAGAAGGCCATCATCGCCGTGGCCGCTTCGATGCTGACCGCGATCTATCACATGCTGCGCCAACGCACCGAGCATGCCGACTTGGGAGCGGCCTATCTGAGCCAACGCGAGGCCGACCCCAAAGCCATCGCTGATCGCCTCGCGCGACGCATCCGCGCCTTGGGCTTCCAGGTCGATGTGCGGGCGGCAGCATGACATGCTACAAGTTGCAACCTCAGTTTCTGGGTAGCG